>CAMZDG010000036.1 GCA_947305245.1 uncultured Lachnospiraceae bacterium | reverse complement strand
AAGCGGGAATTCGGCGCCACGTAAACCTCGCAGCCAAGGATGGGCTTGATCCCCGCCTCCTTCGCCGCGCGATAAAAATCGATCACGCCATACATCACGCCGTGATCCGTAATGGCAGCGCTGTCCATGCCAAGTTCCTTCACGCGCTGCACATATTCCTTGATCTTATTTGCCCCGTCCAAAAGCGAATATTCCGTGTGGACGTGTAAATGTACAAAAGCCATAACCCATACCCCGTTCTTTAGCTCACAGGCAAAATCTTTCGAAAGTGCCGACCACTTCTATCCTACCACGTTTATGGGCGCTTTACAATCGAACGTCACGTGAATTCTGCGGCAAACACCAGTCGGCCTTATCACGCAAAAAGCGGACGAGGTCTTCTCCTCGCCCGCTTTGGCTTTCGCATTATTTCTTATAAATATTTCTTCAGGATCTCCACCTTGTCGGTCTTCTCCCAAGGCAGGTCAACGTCCGTGCGTCCAAAGTGACCGTACGCTGCCGTTGCGCGGTAGATGGGTCTTCTCAGGTCAAGCATCTTGATGATGCCTGCGGGACGAAGGTCAAAGTTCTCGCGGATCACGTTCACAAGCTTCTCATCAGAAAGCTTGCCGGTTCCAAAGGTGTCCACCATGACCGAGGTGGGATTTGCAACGCCGATCGCATAAGAAAGCTGGATCTCGCACTTTTCCGCAAGGCCTGCTGCCACGACATTCTTTGCAACGTAACGCGCCGCATAAGCCGCGCTGCGGTCCACCTTCGTGCAGTCCTTGCCGGAGAAGGCTCCGCCGCCATGACGCGCATAGCCGCCATAGGTGTCAACGATGATCTTGCGTCCGGTCAGACCGCTGTCGCCGGCAGGTCCGCCGATCACGAAACGACCCGTGGGATTGATGAAGATCTTGGTGTTCTCGTCCACCATTCCCTTCGGAAGCACGTCTTCAAAGATGTATTTCTTCACGTCTCTGTGGATCTGCTCCTGCGTCACGCTCTCGTCATGCTGCGTGGAAAGGACCACTGCCTCCAGGCGGAAGGGCTTGCCGTTTTCATCATATTCCACCGAAACCTGGCTCTTTCCGTCGGGACGAAGGTACGGAAGGGTTCCGTTCTTACGAACCTCGGTCAGTCTTCTGGTCAGCTTATGCGCCAGAGAGATCGGGAACGGCATCAGCTCGGGCGTTTCATTGGTCGCATAGCCAAACATCATGCCCTGGTCGCCTGCGCCGATCGCGTCAAGCTGCTCATCGTTCATGCCCTTTTCGCCGTTTCTTGCCTCAAGCGCCTTGTCAACGCCCATTGCGATGTCGGGACTCTGCTTTTCAAGTGCCACGATGACGCCGCAGGTGTTGCCGTCAAAGCCCTTTTCAGAGGAATCATATCCGATCTCGGTCACTGTCTTACGAACAATGCCGGTCACGTCGATGTTCGCCTTGGTCGTGATCTCGCCCATGACAAGCACGAAACCAGTCTTTGTGCAGGTCTCGCAGGCCACGCGGCTGTAGGGGTCTTGCTCCATCAAGGCATCCAGGACTGCATCGCTGACTGCGTCGCAGAGCTTGTCGGGATGGCCTTCAGTTACGGATTCGGAAGTAAATAATCTTTTCTCCATGGTATCTCCTTTAAAATTTTGCATAAGAGAAGTCCGCTTGGAATAAGCGGACTTGGTTTCGATAACAAATCCTCTTATTGTTCGAAATTTCTTTCGCTCAGGGAGGCACCTTCCATGATCTGGGGTTGCCGTGGTTTCATCGATCCTATGTATCTCCACCACTCTGAATAAGAGAAATCAAATATGAAATTTCCATTACAGTAACATACATTACAACGAGAGAACTTGTTTGTCAATAGGAAAACCCCAATTGATGAAAAAGTTCATTTTCTCGCATCAGCCGGTCTTTAACTTAAACTTCTGGAACTCTCTTTGATCCTCCACCAGCTCGATCTGCGCGCCCAGCGCCTTCAGCTTTAAGTGGAAATCCTCATAGCCTCTCTGGATATACTGCACTTCATCGAGAAGCGTATAGCCTTCTGCCGCGAGGGCTGCCGTTACCAGCGCCGCGCCTGCGCGAAGGTCCGGAGCGGAAATGCCTGCACCGGTATATTTCTTCACGCCATTGATGATGGCGGTGGAGCCTTCCACGCGAATGTTCGCGCCCATGCGGGTCAGCTCATCCACGTACTTGAAACGATTCTCGAAAATAGTATCCGTCACAATGCTGATTCCCTCGCCAAGGCCAAGTGCCACGGCGATCTGCGGCTGCATGTCCGTGGGGAATCCGGGATACGGCAGGGTCTTTACGTGCGTGGGCTTCAAGGTCTTGGAGCACACGACTCTCATGCAATCATCAAACTCCTCCACCTCGCAGCCGATCTCGATCAGCTTTGCGGTGATGGACTCCAAGTGCTTCGGGATCACGTTCTTCACCATCAGGTCGCCCTTGGTGACTGCTGCGGCAAACATAAAGGTTCCGGCCTCGATCTGATCCGGAATGATGGTATATTCCGCGCCGTGAAGCTTCTTTACGCCCTTGATCCTGATCACGTCGGTACCTGCGCCCTTGATGTGCGCGCCGCAACTGTTCAGGAAGTTCGCCACGTCAACGACGTGCGGCTCCTTTGCGGAGTTCTCGATAATGGTGGTACCTTCTGCCAAAGTGGCTGCCATCATGACGTTGATCGTCGCGCCAACGCTGACGCAGTCCATGTAAATATGCGTTCCTACCAGTCTGTCTGCCCTGGTCTTAATATATCCGTGCTCGATCAGCACTTCCGCGCCGAGTGCCCGGAATCCTTTGATGTGCTGGTCGATGGCGCGACATCCGATGTCGCATCCGCCGGGAAGCGGCACGATCGCCTCCCTGTATTTTCCAAGCAACGCTCCCACGGGATAATACGCTGCCCTGATCTTCTTAATGTTATCGTCTTCGATCTGTTTGCTGAAAATGTTACCGCCGTTGATGGTAACGCTGTGCCTGCCGGTGCGGACAATGGAGACTCCAATGGTCGTCAAAGCATCCAACAACACGTTCGTATCAAACACGTCAGGCATATTATCTATATAAACTGTCTCATCCGTCATAATGGCTGCAGCCAGGATCGGCAACGCGGCATTTTTGCTTCCGCCGATCTCAACCTCTCCCACGAGGGGATTTCCGCCCTTGATCGCATATTGTTTCATAACTGAATGACCTCTTTTTGTTTAGAGTATTCCCAAACCCAATAACCCACACTACGCCATATTATGGTTATCATAGCACAGAATTCCAGTTTTGTAAACCGAACGCACATTCGTTTTTCAAATGTATCTTGCGTAGCTTACAAAACTGGAATCCATATCTTGTGTTTTATGCTATTTTGAAACGTAATTCAAGGGATTGACGGCCGTTCCGTTCACACGGATCTCGAAGTGCAGGTGAGGTCCGGTGCTCACGCCCGTATTACCGCTCAGCGCGATCTTCTCGCCCTGCTTCACCTTCTGTCCCACCTTCACGAGAACCTTGGAAAGGTGACCATATCTCGTCTGCTTTCCATCCTCATGCTCGATGAATACGCAGTAGCCATAGCCGCTTGCCCAGCCCGCCTTCGAAACGGTACCGCCGCAGGATGCCACAACGGAGGTTCCGATGGGAGTTGCCCAATCCACGCCTTGGTGGTTCGAGCTTGCGCCCTTGGTCGGTGAGCTACGTCTGCCAAATCCGGAACTGATCTTTCCTCCGGACAAAGGCTTGATATAAGTGGGCGGAACCTTGGTGCCGCGCTCCACGATCATGGGAACGGCTTCCTTGATCAGTTCCTGCTTCAGAATGACACGCTCCACGACCGTGTCATTGAGATAATACTCTTCCACGGAAATCTTTCGAAATCCCGAGGACGGCTGCTGCCGCACGACCTGCTGGTTCGTAAACCACGCTTCATTCTCAATATAAATGGTATCCTCGTCATAAATCTCTTCGTAGTACTTTGTCTCAGTTCTCGTCACGGAAAGCTCCGGCTCGGGAACCGTGATGATCAGCTTGTCCCCCACGTGGATGGGCGTATTCACGGAATCCAAAAGATCGCTGTTCATCTCTACGATGCGGTCCATGGGCACGTTGACCTTCATCGCGATCTCCGACAGAGTGTCTCCGGAAACGATCGTGTATTCCACGGGCACTTCCTGCTCCGTCACAAGCCGCGCAATGGCCTCGTCCACGGGACTTACCTGATTCGCCGGCATATACGCGCGGATCACTTCCACGTACTCGGCGAGATCCATTTCCAGCACGCCATAATAAAAGTCGTCGAAATCCTTTTCCTCCGGCTCGTCAAACGCCTTTCCCTCGCTGGTCAGATAAGTTGCAACGCCAACGGCCGGGAGGCTGGTCGCCTGCACGGATGCCTCGTCCTCCTCAGCCTTCTGATCCACCACGGTGGTAAACACGCTGAACTCGCGCTTGGGATCATGCACAAGTCTTACCTGAAATTCCCCGGAATCATCATACTTATCAATGGCCGCCTGGAACAATTCTTCCACTTCTTCCTGCGTGCGCAGGTTCACAAGATAATCCTTCACCTTCACGGTATAGCTTCTCTGAAGCGCCGTCTGGACGGAGCTTTGCAGCACGCGGATCATGTTGGTCCTGACGAAAGTCTCGTCATCGACATAGCCCCAAAACATCTCTTCCCCCGTCGTCTCCAGCTCTGCCTCCAGGAAGATAAAGCCTTCCATCGAGGACTGGATCTGATAACGGGCCTTCCAAAGCATCTCTTCTGCCTTGGCGGGGTCATCCACGGTGCCGACTTCGACCCCGTTGACCTTAACGCGCCATACGTTCTCCCCTTCCTTTTCGAAAGGCACGTAACCGCGAACAAACAACATACAAAGGAATATGGTTAATACGGAATATTTGATAAAAGTAAACTTGATATATTTATGCTCTTTTCTTCTTTTGCGAACTCGTTTTGCCATGAATGTCACTAACCTACTTTTTTCTCACGCTATATCCAAACGTACCAAGGCGTTCTCCAAGCGTATAATACGTACCGTGAGAGTACGTGATAAGATCCGCCCATTCCAGATGGAATTTGTGGTTTTCGTCCATATATTTCTCATCGGCGTGCACTGCCACCACCTTGGCCATAAACATGTCATGAGAACCAAGCGCCTTCACTTCCGTCACCTGGCATTCCAGATTGACGGGACTCTCCCCGATCAGCGGTGCCTTCACAATGGACGCAGGAACTGCCGTCAAATGCATTTCCGCAAACTTATCCACCTCGCGGCCGCTCTTTACGCCGCAATAATCCGTACAATATGCCAGATCCCTGGTGGTAAGGTTGATCACGAATTCTCCGGTGTCCTTCAGGATCTGATAAGAATATCTCTCAGGGCGCACGGAGATGGAGACCATGGCAGGATCACTACAGATGGTTCCGGCCCAGGCCACCGTGATAATATTCGGTTTTCCCGCAGCGTCAGCCACAGACACCATGACTACGGGCAGGGGATACAGCATGTTTCCCGGCTTCCAGATTTCTTTTGCCATGATCTTCGCTCCTATTTCTCTTTTTCCTTACAGGATCTTCAGCATCGTGAGAACCTGTAATGCCAGGCTGCCCAGACTCATCACGAACGCAAGGATCGCGAACACAAGCGTCAGCGTACTCTTACCGCCGATCTTTCCCACTTCACCGGTCATGGTCGCGGTCTGACGCTCGTTCTCCTCAGTGAACGCCGCCTGCACGTTGCGGTAAACCTTCACACACTCTTTATGATACCCTTCACGCAGTCCTTCATGCATGTTGGTAAGTCTTTCCTCTAACTTTTTCTGCTCTTCTTCCTGGCTCGTCTTAAACTGATCGCTCAGAGCCTGAAGCTTTTCCTCGATCACCTTGGAGCTTGCGCCGGCCTTCTGCTCCTGCTTGATCTGATCAAGCTGCCCGATCAGGAAGTTCTTTAACGCGTCAATGCTGTCCGCCGTGCGTTCAGCATTCTTCTCACTCTCAGCGCCGACCTTTTCTGACGCTCTCGTCAGTTCCTTAAGCAGATCACCCATGGATGCCTTCTGCCCTGCGGAAATTGCATCCTGCAAGCCTGCAATGCTACTCTTGATCTCAGGGAAGCTCTCCTTCACTTCCGCAATGCCAGCCTTGATCTCGGGGAAGCTGTCCTTCACTTCCGCAATGCCGGCCTTGATCTCGGGGAAGCTCTCCTTCACTTCCGCAATGCCAGCCTTGATCTCGGGGAAGCTGTCCCTCACTTCCGCGATGCCGGCCTTGATCTCAGGGAAGCTCTCCTTCACCTCCGCAATGCTGGCCTTGATCTCGGGGAAGCTCTCCTTCACTTCCGTAACGTCAGCCTTGATCTCGGGAAATTTTGCATGCATCCCGATCAGGCCATCCTGCAGACTAAGCAGACTGTCATTCATGCCGCTAAGATCTTCCTGAAGGCCGCGGTACAAATTTCCAAGTTGATCCACGCCATCCTTCACGGCTTCCGAAGAATCACTGTCTTTCAGTTCAGCAATGCTGCCCTTTAATTCCGCGATGCCACTCTGGATCTCAGGGAAACCTGCCTTCACTTCCGCGATGCTGCTCTGGATCTCAGGGAAGCCCGCTTTCACTTCTGCGATGCCCTCTCTGATCTCAGGGAAGCTGTCCTTTACTTCCAGGATGCCGTCCTTCAGATCAAGGCATCCGTCCTTTACTTCGCCAACCTGATCCTTCAGTTCACCGATCTGATCCTTCAGCTCCGCCACACTGCTCTCTGCTGCGGCAAGCTTATCACTCACCTGTGCGGAATCCTCGCCGTGACCAATAAAACGCTCCTGCAGTCTCGCGATCTCCAGATCCACGGCTGCAAGGCTTGTCTGTAATACGTCCAAACTGCTTTTAAGCTCTGCGGAATTCTCCCGAAGTCCAGCCATTCCGCTCCTTAGCTCCGCGGAATTCTCCTGCAGTCCCGCGATCCCGCTTCTTAGCTCCGCAGAATCCTCCTGCAGTCCCGCGATCCCGCTTCTTAGCTCCGCAGAATTCTCCTGCAGTCCCGCGATCCCGCTCCTTAGCTCCGCGGAATTCTCCTGCAGTCCTGCAACGGTTCTCTCAAGCTCTGCCGAAGGTGCAACTGCGGGTGCTGACACGGCGGGTGCTGACACGGGCGCGGGCGAAGCCACGCCACTCTTTAAGCCATCTCGCAAAGACGCGATCTGTTCCTTCACCTCGCCGATATCCTTGCCGAGCTGAACCACTTCTTCCTCAACAATATATACAATGTCCGCATCGATCTCAGGCTTAGACTTGATCATGTCGTGCACCTGCATCACCGTCTCGCGCAGGCGATCTACCGCCTCCTGCGTCTGCTGCGTGCCGACCTTCATCTGCTCCGTGCTGGCCTTCATCTCATTCATGCATGCCTTGACGTCTTCCACCTGATCCTTTACGTTCTCGAACTCTTGCGCTTCCGCCGCAGTATTTGCCCGGATCATATCCTGAGCACTCATCTTTTCCGCCAACTGATCCAAAAACCCATCCATAGTTTTTCCTCCATGAAGCTTCCCAATAGTAAGACTACCTTCTATTTTTGATAGAAAACATAACCCTCGCTTATTGTAACATTTATTGGCGTAAACCGCAACTCCCCAATTTTGTTTACACGAGGCACATTCACCAACCTTTAACTTCTTGTTCATATTTTGTTCATATTTCACTGCTATACTGACAGTGTCAGTGAAGATTGAACAATTTTTCATAATCGCCCGCACGTTAGGTACGTCGGGCACTCCTCAATTTCCCCCTTTGCTTTATTTCGAGCAATCAACAAGAGCCGCATCCCAGGCTTTGGGTTGCGGCTCTTGTTATGTACTCTTTTTGAAAATAATCGTCTGAAAAAACTCCCTGCGTCTTAGCCCTTCTGACTCAGCGCCAAGATCTCTTCGTTCAGTGCAAGCATCCTGGCATCCAGGTCGGATACCATGCGCGCACATTCCACGAGCTCACTGCGGATATGCTCCGGTGCCTCTCCCTCAAACTTATAATGGATCTTGTGCTCTAAGCTTGCCCAGAAATCCTGCGCGACCGTTCTGATCTGGATCTCCACCTTCGTGTCCACAATGCGGTCCGACAGATACACCGGCACGGTGACGATCATGTGATAGCTTCGATAGCCGCTCGCCTTGGGATACGTGATGTAATCCTTCGTCAGGAGCACCTTGATGTCCTTCTGCTCCTTGATCATGTCAGCAATGCGATAAATATCCGAGGAAAAGGAACAGATCACGCGGATGCCCGCGATGTCATTCACGTACTCGATCATGTTCTGGATCGTGGATTCCTTCCCCGCCCTTTTTAGCTTTTTCACGATACTCTCAGGCGTCTTGATCCTCGCCTTGATGTGCTCAATGGGATTATACTGATGCACGTGCTGGAACTCGTCGTTTAAAATTTCCATCTTCGTCTGCACCTGCTTTAGCGCAGCCGTATAAACCAGCATTACCTCGTTCCAGCTCTCTATCCCTTCGCCCAAATTCTGGCCGTTTTGCATAAATTCCATGATAACTCCTTACTCTTTCAAGCCTCAAATTCGGAAACGAAAAATACCTTTCCGTTTCCCACTGCCTCTGTTTACAGTATAACATAAACCTGTCTAAAAATGTATAATTTTAACAGTTTTTTTATAAATTTTTACACTTTATTGTTCACAATCACAACTTCTAGTAGCATGGGCTCCCCTCTCATCTATATCTATGCAGCCAAATTAGGAAATATGACGAGTGCCCCTTCCCGTGAAATTTTCCCTTCCGGCTTGCATGGTCTTCCGGGCACGTGGTATACTGACCTCATCACTTGAGACAAAGGAGCGGCTGCCATGTTCAGACTTTGGGCGAAAACATTTAAGAATACGCATCTGGTCAAGGACGTTTGTATTGAGGATCCCTCGACGGACACCAGAACGCACAAGGTGTTTTGCGCCCTGCAGAAGGCCTGCAATGAAATGGATCTTGGTTCCCCCATCTGGCTGGACAAGACCGTCTCAGATTTCAAGCGCTTCGCAAAGACTCGTTTCTATCAGGACAACTTCATGGAAACCATCGACTTTGATTACTTGGAAATCCAGGTGATTGAAGAAGACTGATCTCGGAAACTCTTCCATCTTTATCCATTTTTCCTATTGACGTTTTTGTCAAAAAGGCATATTATAATCTCATCACATAGTTTTGATTACTACATGATGTGATTGCGAATTTACGTGTTGTGTTTTATGTGAATTTTGGTTATAACAACTCTGTCATGAATGGAATGGAGGGAGATCAGATGGAAATGGTTGCGAATCACGCTATGCTTAAGAATACCTCGAAAATAGATTTGAACCTGGACCAGAAAAAACCTTTACAGATCACGATCCGCGAGCCCGGCAGCGCTGGCACGCACCTGATCGGAATGCTGCTTGCCATCTTTGGTTCCGTTCCGCTCCTGATCAAGGGAGCGCTAAACGGCGGAACCTACGAATTCATCGCCATGAGCATCTTTATGGCCAGCATGATCCTGCTTTATGGCGCAAGCGCCACCTATCACAGCGTCAATCTGACCGGCGACGCGCTGAAGGTCTTTAAGCGGATGGATCACATGATGATCTTTGTCCTGATCGCCGGCTCCTATACGCCGACCTGTATGCTGATATTGCCACAGCCTTTGGGATATCGTCTGCTCGCTGTCGTCTGGGCCATCGCCGCCCTCGGCATGATCTTTAAGTTCTTTTGGGTGACCTGTCCGAAATGGGTCTCCTCAGTCCTCTACATTTCCATGGGCTGGGTGATCCTCTTCGCGGTGCGCCCCTTGTTTGAAGCCCTGTCCCTTCCCGCCTTCCTTTGGCTCCTCGGCGGCGGCGTTGTCTATACCGTTGGCGGCGTGATCTATGCGCTAAAGCTCCCGATCTTCAACTCCCGCCATAAGGACTTTGGCTCCCATGAAGTCTTCCACCTCTTCGTCCTTGGCGGAAGCCTCTGCCACTATGTCTTCACCTATTTCTTCGTGGCATAAAGCGCTCTCGTTTCCGCATGGTAACTTGTTTTTCATCAAAGTGTTGTCACGGCCCTTCATGACGTGATAGAATGGAAACGGTCGAATTTAAGTTGCCATGTGAGGAAACGCTTATGTCATTGATTAGAAAGATCTTTTCCCCCTTGATCACTGGAATATGCCTTATCACGTTTGCATTTTGTTATATCTGTGCCATGGAATACTCGTACCATTGCTTTACCTCCCTCAGGATCATTCTTTATTCCCTCCTCGGAGCAGTAACGCTTGGCGGCATCTACCTTCTGTTAAGATTCCTGTCGCGTTTTCAATCTCTCATGAAAGCGCTGTTTCTTGTGATCTTTTTGGGTTTTGTTTCCCTGTGCCTCTACTTAAACTTCACCTGTAAGAACGATTATAATTCCATCATAGATTATGGTTTTATCGTGGATGCCGCAGAGGAATATGCGAGAATTGGCAATCAATTCGATTATTCCTACTTCAGCAATTTCACCGTCAACATTTTTGTCACCTTTGTCCTGTCATGGCTGATCAAGTTGTCTTGGCTGTTACACGTTGAGGATTATTATTATGTCTTTGCCGCGATCGCCACGATCATCGAGGCGATCACAATGCTCTCCGTTGCCTATCTGGCTTATTCCCATCAGAAAAAAATACATGATGCGATCATGGCCATGATCGCGCTGGGATGCTTCCTGCCAATGTATGCGCTCATGCCCTTCCTATATACGGACATGATGACCTTCTGCACGATCCCAGTTACGTTCGCACTCATGAAGATCGCACGCCAAAATAAAAGCAAGACCAAAGCTTCCCTGCTCAATGCCTTGGCAGGACTCATCCTGGCTTTCGGGATCCTGGTCAAGTTTACCGTCATCATCCCCATGATCGCCCTTCTCATCATTTTCTTCCTCCGCAAGGAAAAGATGGGGCTGTGGGTCCTGGCTTCGGTTTGCTGCCTGGGCGTGCTTTGCGGAAAGCTCTATATACAGAGCCATGATTTCATGAAGGAATGTCAAAAGACGGAAAACCCCTCCTCCGCGTGGATCCTCACCGGAATGAGTGAAAACGGAAGCTTTGCAAAAGCATATCACACAACGATCAAGGGAATGTATGATTACGAGACGAAGGAAGAAAAGGATGCCTATTGTAAGGCACTGATCAAAGAAAACTGGCCCGTCTTTTTTGATCCAATGCATTATGTCAAAAAAACGGAACGGGTTTATGGCTTATGCGATTTCGGCATCACGGAATATGAGGTCACGGGCGCGCCCGGTCATGAATATAACAGGATTTACATGTATTTCAGCAAATATGAAAAGACCTATGCGACGGTGTTGGATCTGTCTGCCTCCTATCTGGGATCGATCCTTTTGATCTTTATTATCGGGCTGGTTTTTGAATTGCGGGACCAGCGCAAAAAACAGGAAATCTCTCTTTTATGTCAGATCATTTCCCTGTCCTTCGTCGGTTACTTTTTGTTCCTGATGCTTATGGAAACAAGCCATCATCAGATCTTCAACCTGATGCCCTTGATGTTTACGGGAGTTGCCATCTGCCTAAATCGCATTCTGCAGTTCCCCATAAAAGAAAAGGATGCAGCCAATGAATAAAAATACCCTCTCCGATCCGGAGAGGGTCCGATTGAAGAAACAGTATCACTTCTTCGGGGTTTTGTAAATAACTTATTCGTCATAACCGTTCGGATTATTCTTCTGCCATCTCCAGGAATCCTCGCACATCTCTTTGATGCCATACCTGGCTTCCCAGCCGAGCTCCTTCTTTGCGAGGGATGCGTCCGCGTAGCAGGTCGCAATGTCGCCGGGGCGACGGGGCTTGATGCTGTACGGAACGTGAACTCCGGTCGCCGCCTCAAAGTTTTTCACGACGTCAAGCACGCTGTAGCCGGTGCCGGTGCCAAGATTATAAATCTTCAGGCCTGCCTTCTCCTCAATCTTCTTGAGCGCCTTTACGTGTCCGATCGCCAGATCCACTACGTGAATATAATCACGCACGCCCGTGCCGTCCGGAGTGTCATAGTCATCACCGAATACGCCAAGCTCAGGACGCTTGCCAACCGCAACCTGTGTCACGTAGGGCATCAGATTGTTCGGGATGCCCGTGGGGTTCTCTCCGATGGTACCGCTCTTATGCGCGCCGATGGGATTGAAGTACCGAAGCAGGATCACGTTCCACTCGGGATCTGCCTTCTGTACGTCGGAAAGGATCTGCTCCAGCATGGACTTCGTCCAGCCGTAAGGGTTCGTGCACTGACCCTTCGGGCATTCCTCCGTGATCGGAATGATCTTGGGATCTCCGTACACGGTCGCGCTGGAGGAGAAGATGATGTTCTTTACGCCATGCTTTCTCATGACGTCGATCAGCGTCAGGGTCCCCGCAATGTTATTCTCATAATATTCCCACGGCTTTTCCACGGATTCTCCGACGGCCTTCAGCCCCGCGAAATGGATCACCGCATCGATGCTTTCCTTGTCAAAGATCGCATTCAGCGCCTCGCGGTCCAGAATGTCCGCCCGATAAAAGGGAACCTTCTTTCCCGTGATTTTCTCAACTCTCTCTAAGGATTTCTCGCTGGAATTGCTGAGGTTGTCCAGCACCACCACGTCATATCCCGCATTCTGTAATTCCACTACCGTATGGCTGCCGATGAAACCGGCGCCGCCCGTCACTAAAATGTTCATATCATTCTCCAATCTTTAAGTTGTCGCCTTCCCAGATAAGTCAAACGGAGCATCATCCCACCGTCCAAGCGAGGAATCTTTGGATCATCTCATCCCAGACCTTCCACTCATGTCCTCCGGGCATCTCCTCATAATGGATCTCCACGCCCTTTTCCTTGCAATACTTCAGATAATCCACCGCGAACTGATAGCTGAAGTCCTCCGTTCCGATGCCTGCGAACAGCTTGGGGAGCTTTGTCCCTTCAGCTGCCGCCCTGTCGATCCATGCCTTGGAATCACTTTCACTGCCGCGCAGCTCATCGATGCTGCCAAAGTCCAGCGCCACCACGCCGCAGGGATCGTCCACGCTCTTTGACGCAAAGGAGGACGGATCCGTAAAGAGGTCCACGATCGATGAAATGCCGGACAGATTTGCCGCCGCAAAAAAGTCATCAGGGCAATTAAAAGCCCACTTAAACGCGCCGTAGCCGCCCATGGAAAGGCCTGCCACCAGGCGCTTCTCCGCGCTCTTATTCACGGGGAGCAAGGTCTCCGACACCGCGATCAGCTCGTCCTTTAGGAACGTATAGTAATTATAACCATATTTCATGTCCGCATAGAAGCAGCTTCCGTCCACCTCGGGCATCACCACTGCCACCTCGAATGCATCCGCATAACGCTCAATGGAGGTATAACGGATCCAGTCCAGGCCGTTCCCCGCGCCGCCGTGCAAGAGGTACAGCGTAGCCTTGGGCTCTTTTCCTTCATGCGTGCAGGCCGGCAGGATATAATAGACGCTCGTGTGATAACCAAGCACCGTTGACAGATAATCAAAATGCATCATTCCCATCGCCTACACCCCCTTTACCATCTTATCCAGCATGATCGGCAGCATGGCATCCCAATAGACCCATTCATGCTTTCCGGGGCTCTCCGTCCACTCAATGGGAACGCCGGCCGCCTTGGCATCCTCCGCGAACTTCTTCGCGCCGGGATAGAAGCCGTCCTCCGTACCGCAGCAGGCATATAATCTCGGGAACTCCGTCCCGTTCTTTAGCATCTCGCGATAGAGGTGCTTGAAGTCATTGATGCTTCCGCGATACTCCTCGATCGTACCAAAGGAATTGTTCACGCGCACGGACATGGGGCTGTAGAAGCCAAGCTCTTCGAGATCGCCCGCGCCGGACATGCCCGTCGCCGCCGCAAAGAACTCGGGACAGTTCAGCGCGAACTTAAACGAGCCGTGGCTGCCCATGGAATTGCCGAGCACATAGTGATCCTTACGCTCCCTGGACACTGGAAACATGTTCATCACCATCTCCGGAAGCTCCTTGGAAATATAGTCAAAGTACTTCTTGCCGTGCACCATGTTGCTGTAGAAGCTGTTGCGCACCTCAGGGAAGATCACGACCATGTCCCGCTCATATGCATACTCCTCGATCCGCGTCCTGCGCAGATACAGCGTGCTGTCATCCGATCCGCCGTGCATCACGAACAGCAGCCTTTTCTGCCCATAGTTTTTATAATAATCCTTGTAGTCCATCTTGTCGCGCCAAACCTCATAGGTCGGCACGATCGCGCAGATATTCGTCTGCTCGCCCAGAGTCTTTGAGTAGAAAGTATATCTGATCACTCCCATGCTTCCTTCCTCCCTCAGCTTTACAGTACCACGCCGTTCTTCTTTAAGAGTTCTCTTGCGCTCTCCACGGAGTCGATGCCGGTCTTATTCTTGATGGGTGCGAATTCATGCTCACGCACCACCTCAAAGGGCAGGCAGGAAGAGAGCTGATGGATCATGTCAAGAACAAGGCTCTCGAACTTATAACCGTTCGGCGCTTCGGGCTTCACGAGATTTCCGTTCTCATCCAGATAAGGGATCTTCTTTTCCACTACGTGAAGCGGCAGGCTCTCCATCATCTTCTCGAGATCGGGCACGTAGAAGAGGTAGTTCAGGATCACGCCAAAGTTATAAGCGGGCTCACCCTTTTCATTCTTCGCATCCATGAGTTCCTGCGTCATGTCATAATATTCCACGATGGAAGGTCTTCCGTCCTCTAAGCACATGCAGCCAACCTTCTCGTCGGGAGCGGCCTTGCGCACTACCTTGGAGCCAACCACGCAGTTCTTCTGAATGGTCGCGCCGATGAAGCAGGGATCTGCGATCCTCTGGAGCACGTTGTCCACTGCGAACACGTTGATCCACTCGATCCCCTGCTCATGTACGAGATCCAGGAGGCCATTCTTTTGCAGGGAAATGAACCATCCGCCGTTGCCGTTGGGAGAGGTGGAAAGCTTACCCTTCTCCTCGAGATAGATCTTTCCGTTATAATCCGTCGCAGCCGCCATCTCCTGTTTGAAGAAATGTACGTAATCCTTGTTGTAGCCAAAGAATTCATGCTCGGTGAGGAACCCGATCGTCGCGTCATTGTTCTTGTCACTGGTCATCACAAAGAGATGGATCCATGCGTCAGCCTGCTTTACCACGTCGAGCAGGTTATTGATCAGGCACTCGAAAATATACAGGTCACGGGTGATGCCTACGTTGTACATACCCTTGGGGTTATCACTGCCCAGTCTCGTGCCCATGCCGCCTGCAAGAAGCACCGCGCCGACCTTGCCTGCACGAATGGCCTCGATCCCCGTCTTGGTAAAGCTTTCACGATTTGCCTCGATCTCGGAGAGCTCCATGGCGCCAAGCGGAGAGATCACGCCGCGCTTTATCATGTCCTCCTTATGCTGGCAGCATGCGATCACGTCCATGTCCGTCGCCTCGATCTGCGCAAACAGCACTTCCTTCTGTGAATCGCTCAGCTCATCCACGTATTTCAGTACCTGCTGCTGTCCGTACTTTTCAACCTTTGCCTTTACTTGTTCGTAAGTCATAGCCATAACTTCTCGTCCTCCTGTTACTGCCTAATGCCCTGGCAGGCACCGACATTCTTTTAACATCTTATCATTTTTCCTTGGATTCGACAACTTAATATTCTATTGAGATGACCTTAAGAAAAGTTAAGAATTTGCTACAATTCCAGATCCTCAAAAAAGCTCTTCGCCTCAAAATGCTCCGCCTGCCACCGCAGGAAGAATGCCTTCATCTCCGGATGATCCTCAGGCGCCTGTGCGATCACGGCCGGCGCATTCTCTTTGGTGAGACAACCAAGGGAGGCAAACAGCTCATAAAACTCTCTCCTGTCCCCATAGTTTTCCCGCACGACCTGCCAGGTCTCATCGCTTTCGCATCCCACGGTATGAGCGAGCAGATAGTCCTTCAGCCTTCGCTGGGTGTACGCGTCCAGCCCTATGGGCCAAAGAAGCCGGAGCAAGAGAAGTCGCACCTTCTTTTTCCTGCTGTTTCTCAGATAGGTCTCAAGGTCCGCGCTCTCATAATCCTCTTCGCCGCAGAGGATCTGCTTGGAATACCCCTCGTCATCCGCGGCATTTAAGATCGCCAGCATTCTGGCATCCCATTTTCCAAGCCACTCCCTGCTTCCCGCCTCCTTTGCATCCAGCAGGTAAGGACTTTCCATCTGCGTCACGGCTGCTGCCAACAAGGCGCCAACGCCCTCGCATTTTCCCGCGTCTTCCGTGTCGCTTTCCCGAACGCCCTCCAGAAATCGAATGCACCGAAGATTCGGGCACTCCATAAAGACGGCCTTTCCAAAGCTTACGTCCCGCCCCTCAAAGCAGATCTCCCTGAGGGAATCGCAATAGGCGAAGGCCCAGTCACCAACGCTTTCCACGGAGGCCGGGAGCGTCACGGACCTTAAATATTTCTTGCTCAGGAACGCCTTCTTTCCGATCTGCCGCACGGGAAGCACTTTCTCCGCCGCACCTGATCCCAGGTTCATTCCCGTGCCGCCTTCCTCCGCTGCGTGAAGCTTTAGATTCGTCTCCGCATGCCAGGGGAGCTTTTCCGGGATCACGACCTGCCCTGCAAGCCCGTGATACTGCGTGATCTCCAGCCCCTGGCCCTGCCTTGTATAAGTAAGACTCCCCTCAGGGATCGCATGTTCCACCCTTCGCACTCCTTTCCCCGGCAAACAAAGTACTTACATCGTCTCCCGGATGATCTTTTCCTTCCGCAGGTACTCTTCCATCAACTTCGGATGATTTACCAAAGCGAATGCGGCGTCCTCACTCTTTGCCGCTGCCTCCAGCGCCTTTGCCTCCTCGAAGGTCTCCGCATCGCCCACCGTCTTTGCAACGCTCTTTAAGGCATGCACCTTGATGCCATAGGTCTTCCAGTCCTTTGCAGCGAACGCTTCCTCCAGCTCCCTGCGACGATCCTCCGCACCGTTTGCATAGTCCATGAGCATTTCGCGATAGAACTCCTCATCCCCCGCGCAGTACGCAAGTCCTTCCTGCGTCCGGAAGCCCTGCTGATCCAATTGTTTCAACGCTTCCGCCCCGGACGGACGATCCTCCTTCGGTGAAGACTGCAGATCTGCTTCGCTCTCGGGTTCAAATTCAAAGAACTCCTCTCCGTCTTGCGTCAGAAGCCTTGTCGACTTGATTTCCACGATTCCGTCATCCGTTGAAATGACTGCGCCTACCGCGCCATAGATTTCTTCCACATTTCCCTTCGCGCCCTGTTTGTTCGTCTTCTTCCTGTGTTCCACGTACTCGGGCGGCAGGTACTTTTCGAGTGAGCGCTCTAGCGCCTTGATCTCGACGGGCTTGGAGAGATAATCATCAAACCCGGCCTCGAGATAACCTTCCCTCGCGCCGACCACCGCGTTCGCGGTCAGGGCAACCACTGCAGTGCGCTCCCGCAGAAGGCCCTGCTCCTTTGCCCTCTTTAAGGTCTCAATGCCATCCATGTTCGGCATCATGTGATCGAGGAGCACAATGTCATATTTCTTCGACGCAAGCAGCCGCAGCGCCTCTTCGCCGGAGCCCGCAAGGTCCGGCGTGATCCCGCTGAGCCTAAGGAGGTTCTTGATGACCTTGAGGTTCATCTCATTGTCATCCACCGCAAGCACCCTCGCCTTCGGCGCATAAAGATAGGTTTCATTCTCTCTCTTTTCCGCCGCGGCCTTCGCCTTCTGCTTAAAGTCTCCGATCGGCGTGGCATCCACGATGGTCTGATCCACGGCGAAGGAGAATTCCGAGCCCTTGCCATATTCACTCTTTACGTCCAGCTTCGAACCCATCATGGCGAGAAGCCTGTTCACGATGGCCATTCCAAGGCCCGTGCCCTCAATGCTCCTGTTACGGTTCTCCTCCAGCCTCGTAAAGGACTCAAACAGCTTGCCCTGATCTTCCTCCTTGATGCCGATGCCCGTATCCTTCACGCGAAATCCGAGACTCACGGTCTCCGCATCCCGCGCTTCGGCCGTCACGAAGAGATCCACCCTGCCATTATTCGTATATTTCACGGCATTCGTCAGCAGGTTCATGACCACCTGGGACACTCTCATGTCATCTCCGTACAGGGCCGTGGGCACGTTCTCATCCACGTGGAGTTCAAAGGTCAGTCCCTTGTCCTTCGCGCGATTCGAAATGGAAAGCACCATGTTGTCGATCACCGTTGCCACGTCGTAGCGCACCGGAAGGATCTCCATCTTTCCTTCCTCAATCTTCGAAAAGTCTAGAATGGTATTGATCAGGCCGAGCAGGTTCCTGCCGGCAGCCTGAATGTTTCCGGAATATTCCAAAATGGAGGGATCGTCGCTCTCCCGCAGGATCATCTCATTCATGCCCAGCACGGCATTAATGGGCGTACGGATCTCATGCGACATCTGCGCGAGGAACTGCGATTTCGCCTTTCCTGCGGAGACTGCGGCCTGCGCTGCCTCCACGAGCTTTTCGTTGGCCTCCTCCTGCCAATTGATGAAGCGGCTGATCAGGGTTGCCACGGCAACAATGGAAGCCACCAGCATGATCAGGAAGATCAGCCCCACTAAGAGCACGGTTCCGTAGACGCCCCACCAGTTCTGCACCACGACCACGGTGAAGCCGGAATTCGTGCTCTTTTCCGCATAACAGGACACGTATCTCCCGTCATAATCCCGCATGCCAAACAGGCTTCCGTCGTGGTAAGCCTCCGCATACTCCGTGTCCTCAATGTTCGTGATGGCGATCCCGTCCATCTCATAGGCCTTGTAGGGATGATTGATGATGGTCCCGTCCTGGTCCACCAGGAAGGCATATCCCTCCTCAGAGTAACTGTCGTCCAGCACGTCGATCAGCTTGTCAATAAAGCAGTCGATGGCGAAAATACCAAGGAATTCTCCCTCCTTGGAGTAAACGATCTGTGAAAAGGTAATACAGTAAAGGCCCGTCTGAGAATCATAATAAGGCGCCGAGATGCTGTATCCGTCGCCGGAGCGCTCCGTGTCGAGATACCACTGTCTCTCCTCCACGTGATAGTCGGGCTCCGGCACCCAGCCGTTATTCATGATGACGGGGTGCTCCACGTTATAAGGATTCGCCATGTAACAGAAGGACATTTCACTGTAGTTCTGCGCGATGTCATTTAACCACTTGACCGCATCGTCATAATCATCCAGCACGGAAGGATCCGCGATGATGACGTTCGTGAACATGCTCAAGGTACTCTGCTGCTGTAGGATCCAGCGGTTCAGCTCCGCGTTATACTTGTCCGCTTCCCTTCCGATCTGGCTGTTGCCCCACCTGGCAGCAGTGCCGATGCTGAGGAACAGACCCGTGAGCATCGCCGCGACAAGAATGCCGATGATGCCGTTTCGAATGTATCTGCTGGACGCGGAGGTTCCCCGGACGCGCTTCCTCGATTTCGCATCTTCATCCACGCGGCTCTTTAGGATGCTCGAGAAGGACAGGAGGTTGTCGATCGTCTCCTGCATGCGCTTTCCCATCTCGCGTATGTCACGCATGGCGTCCTCACTGTTTTGATCCTCCTCCCGGAGCATTCGGTCGCTCGTCTTTACGATCTCATTCACGGGGCTCTTTAGCTTCTCGGAAAGATTCGAGATGAACCCTTCCGTCGCGGCCAGAGCATTTTCCGCCCTGTTCTGGTTATTTACGCTCACCATGTAGAACACGACGATCACGGCCACCATCAGAAGGTCCACGGCCGCGAGCATGATCATCTGCCGGTAGATGTCCGCATAGAATGCATTGGAATCCACGCAAAGGATCAGCTGCCATCCATTGCTCATCTCATTGCTGAATATGATCTTGCTCTTTCCGGCGACCTTGGTGGAAAAGGTTCTGTGCTCATTGGACGCCTTCACGCGTTCAAACACGTCCTCATATTCGGGATAGACGTCCAGAAGCTTTTTCCCCTGCGCGTCCACGTCAGAGCTTCCGACGATCGTGCCTTCCTTCGTGACGATCAGGGCCGTCTGCTCTTCTTCCCCGCTCATCTGCAGCACGCTGGCCTGCACCTGAGAAAGTGTGAAGTCCAGCGCCGTCACTACGTCCCCGTCCGAGAGGAGGTTCGACAGCGTAAAGCAAAGATCCCCCGTCGCCGCATCCACGTACGGCTCCGAAATGTAGATCGTTCCGGCATTTTTCTTTGCGCCCAGATACCATACGCGCTCCACGGCATGATAATGCTCCGGCATGTCAAAATCCGGGATGATCGTCCACTCCGTCGACGCCGCGTATACGTTATAACAGTTGCCGCCCGTCAGGTCATAGTTATAGGTCTTCTGCTCGCGGATGTATGCCTCGATCTCCTCCATGCTCGCAGAGTCATTGATCAGCTGCTCCATGCCCATGGAGAAGCGAAGAAGGTTCCCCTCCGCGTCGGAGATGGTCTCCTGCAGGTTTCCCTTGATATTATCGAGCTGGATCGTACCGATCTTGCCGGTCTGATCCGTACCCGTCTGATAGATCAGGTGAATGTTCGTAAAGATCACCGCCACAAAGATCAGGGCAATGACCACGATGAAATTGCGGCTGATCCTCTTGGTCTTACTCGTCCCGCCGAACTCCGTGCGGTCCTCGAGAAGCAGCATGAATCCGAGAAATCCGATGGCTTCGAAGAACAGCTCCACCGCGATCGACCAGATGCCCTGAATGCAGATTCCAAGCACCGCAATGGAGATCAGGATCAGCGTGGCGCCGCGGTCCATCCGGGAAAGCCTGTTCTTATACATGATAAAGAAGGTGACGCCAAGAAGAATATAGAGCGCGCTGATCGCATACAGGATCCAGATATAGTCACCGCGGTGATACCCGATGCCCTCGTCGACATAGAAGATCATCTTCGTAAACGGGTTCAGGATGACCATCAGCTCCACAAGCAGGAACGGGGACAGAAAAGTGACGAAAAAGCCCTTGCCCCTTTCCTTTCCAGCGCCTGTCATGTCCAGCACGTAGAGCGGGAACAGAAAGATCAGAAACGTATGGAACAGAAAATACGCTTCATTGACCAGCTCCATGGACAGCTCACTCCGATAGGGCACGTACCGCTCCAGAATGCTCGATGCCGCGGAGAAGATGGCTGAAAAGATGGAAGTGCCCATCAGGAGCAGATAGATGAAATGCTGATCCCTGATCTTACCGCCGATCCCCTTCGGGAAGGGAAGATACATGTTCCTTCTGTGGTGCAGACAATCCCACAGACAAAACAGCGCTATACATAATGCAGATAATTCCAATACGATCTCATTCATGACAAAACCCTGCCTTCTTACGCCGATGCGGCGTTAGGTATTCTTCCTTATGTCTTATAAACCAAGCTCCGCGATCTGGCTCTTTAAGTCGCCCTGTCTTTCGCTGAGCATCAATTCTTCGTTATGTCTTCGATAATCCTCGCTTCCAAAGGTGGCGAGAAATGCGGAGGAATGCTTGCCGACCGTCAGCTCCGTCACCAGGATCAGCATTTCATTTCCGTCGCCGCCCGCCTCCGAAGAAAACGCCTGCTCCGCGAAGGCAAAGAGCGAATGGAGCCTTGCTCCCGCGCGCTCCGTCTCCTGCTTCATGCGGGTGATCTCTCCCTGATACTTCTGCCGGATCCATGCGAAAGCCGCCTCCTGCGCCGCTGCCGCGTCCTTCGGCTCCTCTGCGCCCGGATAGTCCCTGAGGAACAACTCCTTCCGCCTCTCCTCCAAAAACCGAAGAACCCTCTTATATTTCCGGCGGTCCTCATCGGAGAGCGACCCTGCCGTCTGAAGATGGAACAGCGCCTTCTTTCTTCCCTCGATCTGGGCATCCAGCATGGCTATGACGTCGCACTGCATGTCAGGCGCCTGCAGCTTCCCCTGGATCAGCTTTAAGGGCGTGCGCAGCTCCGAAAGATACGCCGCCTGCTCCATCACGTCCTTCATCTCGCCCTGCACCTTATCGAGGAGCATGCCAAGAAGACTCAGCCGCTCGTCAAAGGAAGCCTCCTTTGCCCGGGCGAGCGCCTGCACGGAAGGCGTTCCCGCCAGGATCTCCTCAATGCGATAATCCTTTTTATACTTGTTGAAAAGGTCATAATAGGCCGTGAATTCCTTGACTACCTTCGGGTTCCTGACGTACTGCTCCACCAGGCTTTCCTCCACCTTCAGCTCCTCTTCCTCATAGAGCTTTAGGATTTCCGAAAGATCCTCCCAGCCCCTGGCCGTCACGTAGCTCCTTCCCTCCGTGGTCATCTCCATCACGTAGAAATCATCCTTCTTCAGGTCCAAGAAATTCAGCACGGCCGCATGAACGCCGCGCTCCACGGCATACTCCTTCCAGATGCGATAATCCGGCTCCACGGGCAAAACCTTCAGTCTGTCCATGGTCACCACGTCGAACTCACGCACAGACTTATTATATTCGGGCGGATTTCCGGCCGTCACGATCACCCAGCCCTCCGGCACCGCATGTCGCCCAAAGACCTTATATTGCAAGAACTGAAGCATCGACGGCGCCAGCGTCTCCGACACACAGTTGATCTCATCGAGGAAAAGGATCCCCTCCTTGATGCCGCTCTCCTCCATGGTGTCGTAGATCGACGCGATGATCTCGCTCATGGTATATTCTGAGACAGGATATTCCCTGCCGCCGTACGTCTTCTTCTCGATAAAGGGAAGGCCCAGCGCAGACTGTCTCGTGTGATGCGTCATGGAATACGCGACGAGCGCGATCCCAAGCTCCTGCGCGATCTGCTCCATGATGGCGGTCTTGCCGATGCCGGGTGCTCCCAGAAGGAAAATGGGGCGTTGGCGCACCACCGGCACGCGATATTCCCCAAACTCATCCTTCTTTAGATACAGACTCACCGAATTCTTGATATATTCCTTCGCTTGCTTGATATTCATCCTTCGTCCTCCAAATCCTCTCCCGGATCCGCTTCCATTCCCTCTTCTTCCAGGATCACCCTCAGTGCCCAGGGCGGCACCGGCAGGCGATGCTCGTCCTCCTCGAGAAATGCAAAGATCACGTCATACCCGGGGTTCTTTTCCGGATAAATCCCATATCCGTCCGTAAAATAGATCAGCCCTTTCAGGTTCTCAAACTCTCCCTGTTCTTTCAACTGTTCCACGTAAGTAAAGACCGGCCTGAAATCCGTCGCGCCAAAGCCCTTCAGCTTCCCATATTTCATAAAGGTCTCGAAATCATCATCGCAGGTGATCTTCACGTCACTTTGCACCTCCTGATCACACTGGATGAGGTGGACATTGACCTTGTGAAAGAAATTCTCCGTCCCCTTTAAGATCGAATAGGTCTTTCTTAGGAACGCCCGCACCACCGACCCGCGGCAGGACGCCGAAGTGTCGATCGCGATCACGAACTCCTTCACCTTATGGACCTCCTTATACTCCAGGGGCTCCACCAGCGGCAGATTCCCATAGGTCCGAAGGCCGTAGGTATAATAGATATAATCGAATTCATCATCATTGACCGCGAGATCTTCCCCAGTCACGGTAAATCGCCGAAGGATCTCCCCATAATCATAATGGTCCCTGGTCGCTTCCTCCAGGTTCTTTTCCAGCGTCTCCGCGCCGGCCTTTCCCTTGGTAAAGGACTTTAGGTCCGCCTTCACGCGTTCACTGATCTTTTTCCACTGCTCCTGCGTGATCAAAAGCTCCTCAGCCGGCTTCCAGAGCGCGTGCCCGTCCCGCCGGCATAATTTGATCCACTCCTCCCGCTCGCCCGGTGTCGGCGGAGTCAGGCGAAAATATCGATAGATCTTCTCCGCAGTCAGCGCGCCGCAGTCCTCCCGAAGGACGCGAAACTTCCTTGCGCGGTCCTGATCCTCTTCGAGCGCCACGCCGCCAAGCTGCATGTCCTGGATCACGTTCTCCACCGCAATGTCGGTCGCCAGGTCCCAGAGCTCCGGCTCGAGCTTATCATATTGAAACCCGTGAAAGAACACGCAGTGGAGCAAAACGTGAAGAAGCGTCCTTGAGACAAGTCTTGGATCCGCCATATAAGCCCGGAGCACGCCTTCAGGATCATAATATAGCGCGGCGCCGTTCGTCATCATAAAGGGCGCCTTACGCATGCCAGCCTCCTCCGGCATGTCCCTTTGCTCCAGCTTTAAGTTCGCCAGCGCCAGATCAAAAAAGCGCAAATGGATCAGCAGGTCATCCCGCGAAAGCCGCATCACCTGCATTGCCAATTCTTCTGCCCGCTTACCGTTTCCAGCTGCCATGGTCTCTCCTCAAAGTCGGCAGCGGAAAATCCTCCCTCTGCCGACTCACCGATCTAGTGCTTATGCAAATACTTTTCTTTCGTCGCCATGCCACCCCTGATATGTCTCTCAGACTTATTGACTTCTAGCACCCTTCGGACCTCCTTTGCCAAGGCCGCGTTGACGTGCTCTAAGCGTGAAGTCACGTCCTTATGCACCGTCGACTTACTCACTCCAAAGTCCTTCGCGGTCTGCCTCACCGTCGTCTGGTGCTCAATGATATAATGAGCGATGCTGATGGCCCGCTCCTCGATATAATCCCTCACCGTAACCCTCTGGAAAAGACGTTTGTACAGTGTATGAGCAGGCCTGGTATGGTATGACCATTTTCAAAGGGGCATCTTCCCCGTTTCTTTTGCGTAAAAAACCCTTATTTCTCCTCCACAACCTGGAAGATATAAAACTTTAAGTAATAACTGGAATCCGCCGCCCAAAGGATCGGGTGGTCGGGTCCCTGGGTGCGGAATTCCACCTGACGAAGTCGCTTATGCGCGCCGACGGCCGCCTCGCGAATGGTCTTTGCGAAAAGCTCCGGATCCATGAAATGAGAACAGGAACAGGTGCATAGATATCCGCCGTTTTTCACCAGCTTCATGCCGCGCAGATTGATCTCGCGATACCCCTTCACGGCCTGCTTGATGGAATTACGGGACTTCGTAAATGCCGGAGGATCCAAGATGACGACGTCGAACTTTTCTCCCTTTGCCTCAAGCTCCGGCAGAAGTTCAAATACGTCAGCGCACTGGAACTCCACCTTGTCCTCCAAGTGATTCAGCGCCGCATTCTCGGTGGCCTGGTCCACGGCCAGCCGGGAAGCGTCCACGCCGAGCACGCTCTCCGCTCCCGCGATCCCCGCGTTCAGCGCAAAGGAACCCGTGTGCGTAAAGCAGTCCAACACCTTTTTCCCCTTACAGAGCTTATGAATGCTGGCTCGGTTATTCTTCTGATCCAGGAAAAAGCCCGTCTTCTGACCGTCCTCCACGTCGACCATATAATGCACGCCGTTCTCAACAATCTCAACCTTGGTGTCGAACGCATCTCCAAGAAAGCCCTTGCTTGGCTCCATGCCTTCCTTCAGGCGAACTTTCGCATCGCTTCTTTCATAGACGCCGCGGATCGTGATGCCGTCCTCCGCCATTACCTTCTTTAGTGCGTCGATGATCACCAGCTTCCACCTGTCAATCCCGAGCGCCAGCGACTCCACCACCAGCACGTCCGAAAACTTGTCTATGACGATGCCAGGCAGGAAATCTGCCTCACCAAAGATCACGCGGCAGCTCGAGGTGTCGATGACTTCCTTTCGATAGTTCCACGCATCCCTCACTCGCTGCTCCATGAACGCCTCATCGATCACCGCGTCCTTTTTTCTCGAGAGCATTCTTACCGTCAGCTTGGAATTCGTGTTGACAAACCCCTTGCCCATGACATAGCCGTCGAAGTCACGCACCTCCGCCACGTCACCGTTTTCGAATTCACCCTCGATCCTTTCGATCTCATTGTCGTAGATCCAGGCACCGCCCGCCTTGATCGTGCGGCCCTCTCCCTTTTTCAGTATTACTTTTGCATTGCTTAGGTTATCCATTGTTCCATTCCTGACCGTTTTTATGATTTGATTGCTTTTTTGTTTTGCTGAAGATTTTTTCTATGTGTTTTATCTTCCGTTTTGTTTTTTTGTTTTTCTAATGTTTCTCTTAGTGATTGCCTGCTTTCTTTGGATTAATCAAGCTCGATGCTTTCCACGGCCCAGTCAACGTCCTCCATGCGATAGGTGCTGCCACAATAGGGACAGCTGGTATGCTTCGTGGCGTCAAAGCTGCCGTGACAGTTGGGGCACTCCAGCTTTTTGATGGAGAAGTTATACTGGATCGGCACGCTTAGATTCTTCACAAGCGTTATGAGGATCTTCTCTCTCTTTCCCGCCTTGACCTTTCCATTCGTCACGTAGGCATTCTCCAGAAAGGCGTACACCGTCACGTGAAGATATCCGTCCTTCTCCTTCATTCCCTTAAAGCCCATGGCGCCAAGGAACCATATGTCCACGACGTCGCGGAAGTGTTCGTCCAAAGGTCCTCCCAAGTAGATCGGCAACTCCTGCGGATCCTTTGCGAACAGGATCGTTTTCAAAAGCGCGACCGTCTTTCCCGAGAAATATTCGAAGGAAAAGTCCGGACTGTGCTTTTTCATTAAGGTCTCGAACCGTTTCCCGGCCCCGATCGTTCCCAACATGGGCACGGTCTGTCCCGCCGCCACGGTGACTTTGCCGATCAGCGTAATGCTGGCAATGAAATATCCCATCACGACGCCAAACATCGCCGATCCCAGAAGTAATACAATGAGCTTGGCGATGCCGAGCGGAAATAATTCTCCCCGGGAGGCCATGCCGATCGCCATCGCAAGGAAAATAACAATCCCGGTAGCGATCATAAATTTCATGAGATAAACCTTCATTTCCTCGTTGGTGAACGAAAGATCCCTGACGAGATAATGACTCGTGATCTTCGGATAGAGCTCGCTCATTTGGAACTTTGAGCCGCAGTACGGGCACCCGTCCAAAAGCTCTTTGATCTTCGAGGGCGCGCCGCACCCGGGGCAGACATAAGTATCGTCTCCGACGTCCTCGCCGCCGATCACGTCCGTTTTGGTCTCATAGATCGTCATCTTGCTCTTCTGCCGATGCGGCCTCTCACTTCCGACCGTAATGTCGCGCTCCCACATGGAAGTATAATACGCGACCTCACTGACGTAGTGATTGTCCTTCCACCTTCGCGAAAGCTTTCTCCCGTCCGACATATGGCCCCTGGGCGTGATCTTGCAATGGATCCTCGCCCCCTTTTCCGCGAGGCGCTCCTGCTGGAGCTTTAACGCATACCGCGTGTCCTGATCGCCCTCAGTCAGCTCCCTCTCGCCGCTGATGGCTTCATCCAACTGCTCAATGAAACGCTCATATATATTATTACTGTCCGCCTTCCAAACGGCCTGCTCTTCCTTTGCCATCGATCATTACCCCCTTTAAAGCTATTATAGGGCCTTCCTCCGCATAACGCAAGAGGAAGGCCCTATCTTAGAAGGATCACCAGAGTCCTTCGATAACGCCCGCTCCTTCCGCGAAAGGTCCCGGAATAACGGTCAGTCCCCTGGAATCTCCCTTATAATCCCGATCAAAGGTGATCGGCGTTCCGTCAGGGTTCTCGAACGGCTGCTCCGGCTCAAAGGCCTTGCCGAGCACGTCCGTGTTCACCATGCTGCAGGTGAAATCCTTGATGAGATCATAGACATTCGTCTTTATGATGGGCTTGCCACCGTTCTCCTCGATCTCCACGAACGCTGCGTCCGTATTGTTCACCAGGCCCTTCTTCTCATGCTTTCCGGCCTTCGCGCCGTTAAGGAATACATTGCCCTCGCACCATACGGGGAGGTGGCTGTGATGATACTTGTCAAGCTTGCCCATGTCAGGCGTCTCCGTGTCCATGTCAAACCAGGAGATCCACTCGTCATAGCTCGGATATTCGTCGAACACGTGCGTTCCAACCTCACGGTTTTCCTGGAACTTCACGTCCGCCTGGCTGTCGCTCATGATGGTGACGTCATTTCCGGGCCACTTCTGAAGGAAGATATTGTTGTAGAACCTGTCATCGCCGTGCAGGATGGTCATAAAGCCGCAAACCTCCGTGCGATGCGGGATATGATAAGGCGTGTAACGCTGGCGAAGCTTGCCTTCCACGATATTGTCGCACCCTGCGCCCACGGAAGTAAAGCTGCCGCAGATCAGATTGTGCACCATTGCCACGCCCTCCGTCGCCATGCGAAGCGATACGTCGGAAAGTAGGAGATTATTATCGATCAGGGTCGGGCCATGACCCACCTCCACGAAAATATCCTGGCTCATCATGCCGCCCCGCAGCTGCTCCGCAAAGTCAGGCCGCTGATTGTCATGCAGCAGGTTTTGCGTGATGCGCGTGCCCTGTGCCTCCCAGTCCGTCCAGATGCCCATCGTGCAATGATGAATATAATTTCTTCTCATCGTCACGTCGATCGCCGCGTGCAGCTTGATGCCAGCGATCTCAGCGCCGCCAAGCTCCATCATGTTGTTGATGTGATGAATGTGATTATCCTCAATGATCGAGAACACGCCGCCCATACGGCCTATGATGCCACCCTGCTCGCAGTTATGGATGTTGTTGCGGCGGATGATATGGCTGCCCACCTTCTCCTTCAGCCAGCCGTGATACTGGCCGCGGCATACCGCGTCACGCTCCATCTGCGTGGGGCTCTTGACATGCTTAAAGGTGAAATAATGATCGTTCGCGGGATCATAATACTTTCCGATACAGATGCCGGCGCACTTACTGTTGCTAATGTCACAATCCTCAATGATCCAGCCCTTCGACCAGTTCGGGCCGATCATGCCGTCCTGGAATGCTGCGGGCGGTGCCCATGTCGTTGCCGCCTTGCTGATCATAAATCCGCTCACCGTGATATAGCCAACGCCAGTTTTCGACGGGAAAAAGCACTCCCTGCGCACGTTAATCTCAACCTTCTCCTGATTGGGATCTTTGTCCTGGAAGTTCACGTAGAATACCGTGCGGCCGTCCGCCTGCTCCGCATACCACTGATAGATGGAATCCTCAGGCACCCAGGAAGTCTTCGACTTCTCCGCCTTGATCACGGCCTCGATGCTCGCCGCCTCATAGAAAGCCTTGTCGTTCATATAAACGCAGCCCGTATGCTTGGAACGGCCCGCGAAATACCAGTCGCCGTAAACATAGGTCGTATACGGGTTATAATTCCCGAAAATCCCATTGTCAACGCTCGCCGTCCACACCGTGCCTTCATGCTTCTTCCAGCCGGTCAGAAGCTCCGCACCCGTAATATGCGCGCCGAGCGGCTCCACGCTCCGATATGCGATCCGCGCGTCCTTCGTGCCCGCATGCCTGGGATCCACGTACTCGCGATACGTGCCGGGGTAAACCAGCACTTCGTCTCCAGGTCTTGCAACCTTCGCCGCGTCGCCGATCCTCTTGAAAGGCATTTCCTTCGTTCCGTTACCGTCTCTGCCCGCTTTTGCATCCACATACCAAATCATTTTTGTCTTCCTCCTTTTCTAGCTATCTTCTGTGACCTATTTCAGATGCAAGCTCTTGCCTGCCTGGCATCGATTTCTTGATTTTCCTCTTTTCCGATGCCGTGCCTTCTTGCTT
>CAMZDG010000035.1 GCA_947305245.1 uncultured Lachnospiraceae bacterium | reverse complement strand
GCGGCGTGTATGAGACCCCTGGCGGAACGATCCTGATGGAGGCACATCAGCAGCTCGAGGAGCTCATTCTTGACCGTGACACCTATGCAATGAAGAAGGAAATGGGCAGTCGCTTTGCAAGCCTTGTTTATGAAGGAAAGTGGTTCACTCCCCTTCGTCAGGCAGAGCAGGCATTCATCGAGAAGACCCAGGAGTACGTCACCGGCGAAGTAAAGTTCAAGCTCTACAAGGGCAACATCATCAAGGCCGGCACCACTTCTCCTTACTCCCTGTACAACGAGAAGATCGCTTCCTTCACCACCGGTGATCTCTATGATCATCATGACGCAGAGGGCTTCATCAATCTCTTCGGTCTGTCCTGCAAGGTTCGCGCAATGAAGATGCAGGAGCAGGGCATCGAGCTCAAGTAATCCAAAGCAGGCCTGATACTTCAAGACATATTTCAAAACATGCATTTCAAAAGGCGAGTTGCACACGCAACCCGCCTTTCTTTTTATGTTCTTATGACTGCTTCCTTCTTACCGCTTTCTTCTCATGTGTTTCCGCAAAACCGTCTCCTCAGTCGATCTCAGCGATCGAATAGAGGTACAGGAACTCTTTTCTATACTCATCATCGTTCGCTCCCTTGATCTGAGCCATTCTGTCGAGCACGCCCTTCATGTTGGAAGTTCCGGCATATTCGGACTTCTTCAGGAGCATGCCAGCCTGCGCCACGCCTGCTGCCCAGGAGAGATTGTCGCTCATGGTCTCATGATAGCTTGCCTCCGTCACGGGATAAACAAGGAGCTTGCTTACGTCGCCGTCCGGCTCCTTATAGCGCACGTTCACGGTAAGGTACTCCTGTGCCGCGTTTGCCAAAGTGCTTTCTGCATTGTCCGCGCCATATCTGGACTCCACCTCGGGGATCTCCTGCTTCGAATCCTTCAGTGCCACTTCATACAGGGCAGTCACCTGATGGCCCGCGCCGATCTCGCCGCCGTCCTTGGTGTCGTCCGCGAAATCCTCTGCCGCCATCACGCGATTTTCATAACCGATCAGCCTGTAGCCCTTTACCAGTGCGGGATTGAATTCCACCTGGAGCTTTACGTCCTTTGCCACCGTAAAGAGAGTGCTGCCCATCTCGTCGATGAGGACCTTTCTTGCCTCCGCGATACTGTCGATGTAGCTATAATTTCCATTGCCGTGATCAGCCAGCGCTTCCATTCTCGTGTCAGAAATGTTTCCCCAGCCAAAGCCAAGAACCGAAAGGAACACGCCGCTCTTTGCCTCTTCCTCGATCAGCTTGGTCAGGCCGCTCTCGCTGGTGATGCCGATGTTCAGGTCGCCGTCCGTCGCGAGGATCACGCGGTTGTTTCCGCCTTCGATAAAGTACTCCTCAGCGATCCGATATGCCGACTGAATGCCTTCGCCGCCATTGGTCCCGCCGCTTGCGAACAGGTCCTCGATCGCGTCACAGATCTTTGCCTTCTCATCCCCGGTAGCGCCCTCAAGCACCACGCTGGAGCCGTTTGCGTAGGTCACGATGGAGACGCGGTCACCCGGCTTAAGCTCTTCGCAAAGGAGCTTAAAGGATCTCTGTACCAGGCCCAGTCTGTCCTCTCCCTCCATGGAGCCGGAGGTATCGATCAGAAATACCAGATTTGCATTCGCTCTCTCGCTGTTGTCAAGCGCCTTCGTGGAAAGGCCGACCATCAGGAGCTTGGCATCATCATTCCAGGGACAAGGTGCCATTTCCGTCGTCACGGAGAAGGGCTCGCCCGCCTTGGGCTCCGCATAGTCGTAATGGAAGTAGTTGATCATCTCTTCGATGCGGACCGCGCCTTCCGGAACGGTCTGCCGTCTGCTCAGCATGCGGCGCACGTTCGCATAGGATGCTGTGTCCACGTCTGCCGCAAAGGTAGAGAACGGAGACACCTTTGCATTCATCCAGGAATTCTCACTCAGATAGCTGTATTCCTCCGTGTTCCAGTCGATGATCTGGATCTCGCCGCCCGTAGTCGCCTTGGATGCGCTGACGCTGTTCGGCATGATCAGGTACATTCCGCCGTCACAATCCGCTGCTTCCGTCGCATAAGCCGTGCTATACTCATAATTTCTCTCGCTGGAGTCAGTCTTGAATTCACCATAATCCCCGGCAAGGAACTTATCCAGTACGCTTTCTCTTTCGCCGGTCACTACGTCGGGTCCTCCCTGTGTGGTAACGGTCTTTACGTCCGGGTCTACGCGTTTTAGCGTTCCCTGATCGCTGCATCCCATCAGACTAATGCTCAGTACAACTGCTAAGATAATGCTGACAATTTTCTTTTTCATAAGATTCCTCCCCGCTTTCGCGTTTATTTTCTTGCATAGTGTCTTTGTTTTCATTTCTTTTTCGAAGCGCTCTTACACTATGAGACGCCCTCTCGTCGGAAAGGTTCTTGCAAGTTTCAAAAAAATCCATATTTTTTTAAAATTGGGAGAGAAAAGATTTTCTTGACGGCCTGCCCCCTTTTGATTAACATGGTACATAGGCGTGATTTGCGAGGTTATGAACATGAAATATATCATCTATCTGATCTATCCCCTGATGGCAGGCGTGCTGTTTTGGGGTGCGAAGGCGGCAAAGCGCGGCGAGTGGAACGAGGAGGCCTTTTCCCTTCGGCAGACCAAGGCCCTGCAAGGCTTCTTTGCCATCTGCATCATGCTGCACCACATAGGGCAAAAGACCTGCGCCAGCTGGCTTTCCCCGTGGCTCATCATGCCGGGCCTGGAGCTTTTCGTTCCGTATGGATATTACTTCGTCGGGATTTTCCTTTTTTGTTCCGGCTACGGGTTATATGTCAGCTACAAGAAAAAACCGAATTACTTAAACGGCTTTGGACGGCGAAAGGTGCTTCCCCTGGTCATCGCATTTTACGTGACGGGACTGAGCTTCCTTTTGGTCCGCATTCTCCTAAAGGAGCCCCTGAGTGCCTGGAAGGTTTTCTGCTACGCCTCCGGCCTGCAGCTCAGTGATCCCAATGCCTGGTTTATGATCGCGCTGCCCTTTTTCTACCTCTTCTTTTGGACCTCCTTTCGCTTTTGCAAAAAAGAAGGTACGGCAGCGGCTTGCCTCAGCCTTTTCATCTTCGGCTACGTGCTCCTCGGAACGCTCATCGATCACAATGATTACTGGATGCGCGGCGAATGGTGGTACAATTCCGCTCACTTCTTTGTGATCGGTGTCCTGTTTGGAATGCACGAGGAAAGGATCAAGGCGCATTTCAGGAAGCATTACGTTCTCTACCTCGTGCTCCTCACCATAGGAGTCTTGGCGCTGGATCTTGTCTCCACCTATGCGCAGGGAGTCTTTTCCTATTATGGAGAGACCTGGGGCGCGCCCGACAAGGTCTTCCGACGCTGGGTCACTCTGCTCTCTCAGGTCCTGGCATCCTGTGCCTTTGTCTTTTGGGTGTTCCTGCTCGGCATGAAGATACGGATCGGCAATCGTTTTCTGTATTTTATGGGGACGATCACGATGGAATTCTACCTGATCCACGGGCTGTTCCTGGGGCTCTTCGCCTATGATTTCGACGGTGTGGCGCGAAGCCTTTATTACCTAAAGAATGTCCCGCTCCTGGTGCTGGTGACCTTCGTGCCCTCCCTTCCGGCATCCCTGCTGATCCAAAAGCTGGATCATCTGATCCTTGGCCTGTTTCCAAAGAAATCCGCGGCCGCCCCTTCGGAGAGCACGCCCGCGCGGTCTGATGACAATATGACGAAAGAAGGATGAACTCATGCAAAAAGTGATCTATCGGTCAGAAATAGAAAATTACGTGCAGCAGATGGAGCCTGCCGTAGTCACCTACATCGAAGAGGGGCAGATTGAGACCTTTGAAGGTTTTGATACCTTCAGCATCGTGGCCTTCGACTGGTACAACATTAAGGACCTGGAGGCGGATCCCTCCCAGATGCTCCTTTATCTCGACAGGGATGACTTCTTTATCATCTGCGAGAATGAGGCGAGCTTCGCAGAGGCTTCCAAGTGCTTTACGCCTGCGCCTGCGAATGAAAGGGCCATGTATCTCTTCTTTAAGAATCTCATTAAGGGGGACAACGTAAACCTTGAGGGACTGGAGGATCGCATCTCCAACCTGGACGACGCCGTGATCCATGACAGCAGCGATGCCACCCGGGAACAGATCCTGGATGCGCGCTACGACGTGCTTCGCCTGAAGAAATATTATGAGCAGTTTGAGGAGATCTTTGATGAACTCTGCGACAATGACAACGGGATCATCAGTGATGATTATCTGAACTACTTCGACATTTTGAACAACCGATGTGAGCGGCTGGTACGACAGGTGTTAAACCTGAAGGAATATGTGGTGCAGGTGCGCGAGTCCTATCAGGCTCAGATCGACATCGAGCAGAACCGCCTGATGAAGATCTTCACCTTGGTCACCAGCATCTTCCTCCCGCTGACCCTCATCGCGGGATGGTACGGCATGAACCTGCAGATGCCGGAATTCACCTGGAAATACGGCTACCTCTTCGTCATTGCGGTATGCATCATCGTAGTCGCCATCTGGGCGATCATATTCAAGAAAAAGGGATGGTTCAAATGAGCCATCCCTTTTGATCTCTTCTTTTGTTTTTCCTTCCCATCTAGGAGAACAGCATCGGATACTGCGACCCCTTCAGCTTTCTCTGATAGACGTCCGTCATGAAATTGCGCGCATAGATAAAGTCATCGGAAGTGATACTGGTGAGCTTTGCGCGCTTCTTGTAACCATCCTTCACCCATTCCACTCGGACAAAGTAGGCCGTTCCCCTCGCCGGCTTCACCTGAGGGAGCAGTCCGTCCTTCATCACGCCGTCATTTTCCACGTAAAGAAAATTATCCTCCAGCTCAATGGCTGACATGCCGTTCACCACAAGGAACATGGTGCTGAGGCGATTCAGGGAAATAAACTTTACGTCGTTTGGAAAGGCCATCAGCGGAGAAATGACCTCTTCCATGAAACCGTCATCAGACTCCAGCTCCATCTCCCGAACTGGCTGATGCACTTCCTTGATAATGATCTTCTTCCCCATACCTTACCTCCTTTTCGAAGTAAGCCAGTTATCCCTACAAGACTATTATAGTAAAAAACTGAAGAGTTGTAAAGAATTTCAAAAAACCTATTGCATTTCATGCAACATTAGGATATACTTAATGTAGTTTCAAAAACTACATGTGAGCTATTCTTTGTTTCATAAAGTAGAAATAATCTATCGACTCATGGAAAGGAAGTGGCGTTATGACGATACCTGAGCTGAAAAATTACTTGACCGAGCACCTGGTGCCCTCGAAATTATATCAGATCGGCGGCGAATCCAACGGACGCATCTGTCTCGAAAAGGTGAATGGCATTTGGGAAGTTTTCTTCTGTGATCAGGAAAAAAAGATCGGCACCCTTTTCTTCAAGGATGAGAACAGCGCCTGTGCGCGCATGATCCGGGAGATCTCCAAGGTGATGGATCTGGTATATGACGTAAAGCTCTCCCCCGCATAAGCAGGAAGCATTCAGGGTCAAAACTTAAGTAACATAGGAAAATCAAAACGGGCATGCCTCCAAGGGCACGCCCGCTTTTTTGTTTCTGATCTGTCTGAACTTTTTACCTGACTCTTTATTCGTCCACGCTGTAGTTGGGAGCTTCCTTCGTGATGTGAATGTCATGAGGATGGCTCTCCTTCAGGGATGCCGCGGAAATCTTTACGAATCTTCCGTTGTCCTTCAGCTCCTGAATGTTGTGTGCGCCGCAATATCCCATGCCGGATCTGAGGCCGCCCATCAGCTGGAACACGGTGTCTTCCACGCTGCCCTTGTAAGCAACGCGGCCTTCCACGCCTTCCGGAACAAGCTTCTTTGCATTCTCCTGGAAGTAACGGTCCTTGCTGCCGCTCTCCATGGCTGCGATGGAACCCATGCCACGGTATACCTTATATTTTCTTCCCTGGAAGAGCTCGTAATCTCCAGGGCTCTCCTCGCATCCTGCGAACATGCTGCCCATCATGCAGACGTTGCCGCCTGCCGCCAGTGCCTTCGTGATGTCTCCGGAATACTTGATGCCGCCGTCAGCGATGATGGGAATCCCGTACTCCTTCGCCACTTCATAACAATCCATGACAGCGGTGATCTGAGGAACGCCGATGCCTGCAACCACGCGGGTCGTACAGATGGAACCAGGTCCGATACCAACCTTGACTGCGTCTGCGCCAGCCTCGATCAGTGCTCTCGTAGCCTCTCCGGTTGCTACGTTACCTGCGATCACGGGAAGCTCAGGATATGCTTCCTTGATCATCTTTACACAGTTGATCACGTTCTGGGAATGGCCGTGTGCGGAGTCGAGAACCACCACGTCCACCTTTGCCTTCACAAGTGCTGCCACTCTGTCAAGCACGTTTGCGGTGATGCCGACTGCGGCGCCGCAAAGAAGTCTGCCCATGGAATCCTTTGCTGCCAAAGGATACTTCACGGTCTTCTCAATGTCCTTGATGGTGATCAGACCCTTTAAGTTGTAGTCTTTGTCAACGATGGGAAGCTTTTCCTTACGTGCCTTCGCAAGGATCTTCTTTGCCTCCTCCAGGGTGGTTCCCTCGGGAGCGGTGATCAGTCCCTCGCTGGTCATGGACTCTTTGATCTTCTTGGTGAAATCGGTTTCGAATTTGAGATCGCGGTTGGTAATGATGCCTACAAGCTTCTTGCCTTCCGTTACGGGAACGCCGGAAATGCGGAACTTTGCCATGAGGGCGTCCGCGTCAGCCAGCGTATGTTCAGGTGTTAAAGAAAATGGATCTGTGATAACTCCGTTCTCAGAACGTTTTACTTTGTCCACCTCTTCAGCCTGTGCCTCGATGGACATGTTCTTGTGGATGATGCCGATGCCTCCCTGTCTGGCCATCGCGATTGCCATGCGATGCTCCGTAACGGTGTCCATTCCGGCACTCATCATGGGGATGTTCAACTTAATCGTCTTTGTGAGCCAGGTTGTCAGGTCAACCTGATTCGGAATCACTTGAGAGTAGGCAGGTACCAAAAGTACGTCGTCAAAGGTAATGCCTTCACCAATAATCTTACCCATTTTCTTTCCTCCTGTTTTTATTTATTCTTTTGAAATTATATCCACTGATGATAGCAGAGAACTGGCCTCACGTCAACACCCATTTTAAAATTTTAGTTTCGAATTTTTAATCCGAAAAAACTTTCCTGGGATTTGCGTTTTTCATGACCTTGATCATGTCCTCGGAGGGGCTGATCAGGACCTTTTCCCCGCCCTCGTAATAAAAGACGTAACGCTTGTCCGGCTGGTCTTCGTAGCCGATGCTGTAATCCACGTTCTTCGTCTGACGATTCTTATAATTATCCAGGCGGTAAGATTTCACGGGCGCCATGATCTCCATGCGCTCCATGGCATAGGTCGCCACTCTCTTTCTCTTGCTCTGGGCCAGGATCTTGTCCACGGAAAGCTCCTTGTCCATGTAGAGATATTCATATTCCACCTCTCCCAGCATGCCGACGTAATATCCGCCTGCGCCGAGCGCCAGGCCAAGGATCACGCCGATCACGCCCGTTCCGAGCATCATGGATACAAATCCGACGCCTGCCAAGAAATATAGAAGTACTCTCAATATCTTAAAGATCACGGAACCCTTCGCCTTTACCAGGCATTCAACATATGCATCACTCATTTTGTCCTTCCTCCGACGCTATTTTTCCTATGTAAACTATCATAGCTCATTGGGTCTTAAGTTTCAAGGTCTTCACAATTTTTTTAGAATCAGATTAGAAAGCTTTCATTGACATCTTTAGGGGAAAACATTATGATATCTTATGTCATGAACGTATAGAAAGGTTTGGTGATTTTCATGCCTTTAATGGATGAGTTCAAGGAAGAACGAGATCTTGTCAAGAATCGCAGTTTCAAAGAAAAAATGTCCTACTTTTGGGATTATTATAAATGGCACGTGATCGCAGGAGTGGTTTGCGTCTTCGTAGTCTTCTCCCTGGTCCACACCATCTTAAGCCGTAAGGAGACCGCCTTTTACGCCGCCCTGATCAACATGGCGGAGATCACCTCCTCCACCGAATACAAAGAGGAATTCGCAAGGCGGGGCGAGGTTGACCTGCAGAAGTCGACCGTCTACTTTGACGTCGACATGCACTTAGACCTCTCCTCCATGGACGACGTCACCACGCAGACCACGCAAAAGATCATGGTCTATATCTCGGCCAAGGACCTCGACGTCATGCTAGGCGACCTCGAAGCCATCAACCTGTATTCCTATAACGGCGTGCTCAGTGACCTTCGGGACTTCCTGACGGAAGAAGAATATCGTAAGTATGAACCCTATTTCTACTACATGGACCGTGCCGTGCTCGAAGCGTTGGAGGATGACCCCACCGTAGATTACCCGGCAAACCCCATGGATCCCGAGACCATGAAAGATCCCGTCCCGATGGCGATCCTGCTGCCTGAGACGTCGAAGTTCGATAAGGTCTATGCGCACGCTCCGAATATCTACTTTGCTTTCATCGTCAACAGTGGCCGCCCCGAATTAAGCCACCTGTTCCTGGAATACGTTACCGAAAACTAAACTGAAAGCAGTTCCTTTAGCAAAGCCGTGACGGTCGCAGGCTCCGCCTGTCCCTTCATGGCTTTCATTGTCTGTCCCACCAGGAATGACAATGCCTTCTCCTTTCCGCCCAGGTAATCCCGGACGGATTTTTCATTCTCCGCGATGACCTTCTCCACCGTTTTTCGAAGCAGGTCTTCATCCCTCACCGTCATGAGCCCGCGCCCGGCAACGTACGCCTCCGGGTCAATCCCACTGTCAAACGCCGCCTCAAACACTTCCTTCGCCACCGCATTGGTGATCCGCTTTTCCTCATTCATCGCGATCAGCCGCGCAAAGCCCTCCGGCGTGAGCTTTATGTCCTTCGCGTCCATCTCCTTTTCCCGCAAAAGGCGCAGTCCCTCTCCCATCAGGAAATTGCTCACCTTCTTTGGCGGAACGCCAAGCGCCACGGTGCGCTCAAAGAGCCTTGCAAGGTATATTGACCCCGTCAGGAGCTCCGCGTCATACTCAGGCACCCCATATTCCAGAATAAAGCGCTCTTTCTTCTCCTTGCGCATCTCCGGGAGCCTTGAACGAAGTGTCTCGATCCACGCCTCGGAAAGGTGAACGGCAGGCAGGTCGGGATCCGGAAAATAACGGTAATCCCGCACCTCCTCCTTGGAGCGCATGGGAAAGGATTCTCCCTTTGCGTCATCCCACCGCCTCGTCTCTAGGGAAATGCTTCCGCCGTCTTCTAAGATCCTTCTTTGCCGCTCTCCCTCCACCTTGATGGCACGCAGGATCGCGTGGAAGGAATTCAGGTTTTTCATCTCCGTCCTGACGCCAAGCCGCTCCGATCCCTGCTCCTTTATGGAGAGGTTGACGTCCACCCGCAGGGACCCCTCCTGGAGCTTGCAGTCGCTGGCCTCCAGGTATTCAATCGTCGTCTTTAGCTGTTCCAAAAAAGCGATCACTTCTTCCCCGCTTCGGAAATCCGGCTCCGTGACGATCTCGATCAGCGGAACGCCCGCACGATTATAATCCACAAGCGTTTCCCCCGATCTCTCCTCATGCATCAGCTTTCCGGCATCTTCCTCCGCGTGGATCTCATGAATGCGGATCGTCCTGCCTTCCGAAAGCGTAAGCCTCCCGTCCCGGCAGATGGGAAGATAGAGCTGTGAAATCTGATAGTTCTGCGGATTGTCCGGATAGAAGTAATTCTTTCTGTCAAAGCGCGTCACCCGGTTCACCTCACAGTGGAGTGAGAGCCCGACGGACGCGGCGAGCTCCGCCACTTTGCGGTTCAGCACCGGCAGCGTCCCCGGCATGCCAAGGCAGACCGGACAGACTAACGTATTCGGTCTCGCACCAAAGGCCGTCTTACAGCCGCAGAATATTTTTGTGCGGGTGGCCAGCTCCACGTGAACCTCCAACCCGATGACAGTTTCATATGTTTTTCCCATGCGTGCTCCACTCATTTCCGTAATTACCGTTTGATCCGCAGGTCATTCCTGCGAGAGGGCCAATCCCGCCTGCAGAAGCCTTTCCTCCTGAAAGGGCGCTGCCGTCAGCTGCACCCCGACAGGTAGTCCCTTGGCGGTCCTGCCGAAGGGAAGACTCATCGCCGGCATGCCGGTTAAGTTTGCAGACACTGTGTAGACGTCCGCCAGCCATGCCTTCAAGGGATCCTTCCCCGCCTCTCCAAGGAGCGGCGCCGCGGTCGGTGCCACCGGGCCGAGGATAAGGTCATAGCTTCGGAAAGCCTCAGTAAGCGTCTCCCGGATCTTTCTGCGCACCTTGAGCGCCTTGAGATAATAGGCGTCGTAAAAGCCCTCGCTCAGGACAAAGGCGCCGAGCAGGAGCCTTCTTTTTACTTCCTCCCCGAAGCCCTGCGTTCTCGTCCTTAAGTATGTGTCGTTTAAGCCCTCTCCTTGCACGCGAAGGCCATACTTCATGCCGTCATAGCGTTCCAAGTTCGAGCTGGCCTCGCCGCAGGCAATCGTATAATAGGTCGGCACGACATATTCCGTAAGGCCAAGGGAAAACTCCTCGGTGACTGCGCCCAGCTCCTTAAGCCGCCTTGCCGCCTTTCTCACGGCCTCCAAAACCTCCAGGTCCGCTCCCTCGTCAAAGTACTCCCGGGGGATCCCGATCCGAAGTCCCAAAGCCGCCTCCCCTCCCTTAGAGAGTGCGGCGAGATAGTCAACACCCTCTCGTCTTACCGAGGTGGCATCCCTCTCATCCAGGCCTGCGATGCAGGTAAGTAGCGCCGCGCAGTCCCTTACGTCCTTCGTGACGGGTCCGACCTGATCCATGGAGGAGCAGTAGGCGATGAGTCCGTGGCGGGAGACCGTTCCGTAGGTGGGCTTCAGGCCAACGACGCCGCAATGCGACGCCGGCTGCCTCACGGAGCCGCCCGTATCCGTCCCAAGGGCTGCAAAGCACTCCCTGGCCGCCACTGCCGCCGCGCTTCCGCCGGAGGAGCCGCCAGCGCTCCGCGCCTCGTCCCAGGGATTTTTCGTACACCCAAAGGCAGAGCTCTCCGTGGCATTCCCCATGGCGAACTCGTCCATGTTGGTCTTCCCGATCAGGATCGCGCCGGCCTCTCGAAGCCTTGCCACGGCCGTCGCGTCATACGGCGGCACAAAGCTCTCCAGCATCCTGCTCCCGCAGGTGGTGCGAAGCCCCTTCGTGCACAGATTGTCCTTCACGGCTATGGGGACGCCGGCCAAAGGGCCCGTCAGTTTTCCCGAAGACACCTTTTTTTGCACTTCTCTGGCCTCCCAAAGCGCCTGCTGCCTGTTTAGGGTAATGTAACAGTGCAATGCGTCTTCCCGCTCGTCTATGCGCCGAAAAACCGCTTCTAAGGCCTCACAGACGCCGATTTCTCCCCGCCGGATCTTTTCACTTAATTCCAATGCCGTCAACTCTAAGATCATTTGCGTACTCCCTAATATAAGCCTTAAAAGGTTTTGGGCACGACAAAAAAGTCGCCCTCTCGCTTTGGCGCGTTTTGCAGCGCCTCCTCCAGGGTCAGCCCCTCTCGCACTTCATCCTCCCGGAGTACGTTCCCTTCCAGGTCCTCCTCCAGGGTGACCTGATATAGGGGCTCCGTCCCTTCCGTATCCAACTCCCCGATTTGGTTCACGTATGCAATGATCCGCTCCAGCTCTTCCCCTGCCCTTTGCCGCTCACCTTCTTCCAGCTCAAGCTTTGCCAGGGCGCAGATCCGATCCAGCAATCCTTCCTTGATCACGGCGCTCATCTTCCATGCCTCCCGCTTCTTATCCACCCATTCCCCCGCAATACGCGGGCGGGGAGGTCAAATGCCTTACCGGACATTGATCTCCCCGCTGTCTTGTCAATCTTATAATGCCTTGATCCTGTCAATGGCTTCCACGGTGTTCTCATAGCTTCCGAAGGCATTCACGCGGAAGTAATGCTCGCCGCTCGGGCCAAAGCCTGATCCGGGCGTTCCCACCACGTTTGCCTTATCAAGCAGATAATCAAAGAACTCCCAGCTGGTCATGTTGCCCGGCGTGCGCAGCCATACGTAAGGCGCGTTCACGCCGCCGGAAACCGTATAGCCGGCTTCCTTCAGACCGTTATAAATATACTTTGCATTCTTCATGTAATAAGCAACCTGCTCCCGCAGCTGTGCCTGCCCAGCATCGGAATAAACCGCTTCGCCGGCGCGCTGGATGATGTAAGGGGCGCCGTTATACTTGGTGCCGTGTCTTCTCGCCCAAAGGCCGTGCAGAGCCACGCCGTCCACCTTCAGATCCTTGGGAACCACGGTGAAGCCAAGACGCACGCCGGTAAATCCTGCGTTCTTGGAGAAGGAACGAAGCTCGATCGCGCAGGTCCTTGCTCCTTCGCACTCATAAATGGAATGCGGTACGTCGGATTCGGAAATGTATGCTTCATAGGCAGCGTCATAAATGATCACGGCGCCAACCTTGTTCGCATAGTCCACCCACTCCTGCAGCTGCGACTTCTTAATGGTCGCGCCGGTCGGGTTGTTCGGGAAGCAAAGATAGATCAGGTCAGGTACTTCCATCGGGATCTCGGGAACGAAATTGTTCTCCGCAAGGCAAGGCATGTAGATCACGTTACTCCAGGTACCCGTCACCTTGTCGAACTCTCCGGTCCTGCCTGCCATGGCATTAGAATCCACGTAAACGGGATATACGGGATCGCCGACGGCAATCTTATTATCGAGGCTGAAGATCTCCTGAATATTCGCGGAATCCGACTTCGCGCCATCAGAAACAAAGATCTCGTCTGCGGACACGTTGCATCCCTTCGCCTGATAATCCTTCTGTGCAATGGTATTTCTCAAAAACTCATATCCCAGGTCGGGGGCATAGCCGCGGAAGGTCTCTGCCTTTCCCATCTCATCCACTGCCTTATGGAGGCTTTCAATGATCACAGGCGCCAGGGGCTGCGTCACGTCGCCGATGCTCAGCTTGATCACCTTCTTGTCAGGATGTGCCTCCTGATATTCCCGCACCTTTCTCGCCACTGTGGAAAACAGGTAGCTTCCGGGTAATTTCAGATAATTGTCATTTAATTTTGCCATGGTCTTTCTCCTCTCCGTTCCTCTGCGTCCCGGCTTCCCGCCCCAGTGCGCCGCAAGGCCTATCTCCCCCGTCAGGGAAAGATTTCTCCCTCAAACGTCACTGCTGCCGGCCCCGTCATAAAAATGCTTCCCGAAGGCCCTTCTCTGGAAACCAATAACGTACCGCCTAATAGTGTAACAGTTATTTTCTCATCCGTCAAACCCTTTTGCATGCAAACTGCCGCCGCGGCGCAGGCACCGCTCCCGCAGGCAAGGGTTTCCCCGACGCCGCGCTCCCAGACTCGCATGGCGATCCGGCCCCGGCCAAGCACCTTCACAAATTCCACGTTGGTCCCTCCCGGGAACTCCTCCGCCCGTGAAATGCGTGGTCCCGCCTCCTCGACCGGCCAGTCCTCATCCTCCTGAAGAAGCACCACGGCATGTGGATTCCCCATGGAGACGCAGTGCACCTTCCAGCCGAGGACGATCCGCTCTGCCTCTTCCATGAGATCGTCCTCCCCCTGCCCACTCCTTGATCTCTTCGTCGCAGCGCCAGAAAAGACCGCTGCTCCCATCTCTGCGCGGATCATCAGGCTCTGCCGCGCCTGATCCGCGGGCATGAGCGTCTCGCCGCAAGAGATCACCGCACCTGCGTCCTCCAGTACCTCCACCGTCTTCACGGCGCCTGAACATGCAATGCGAAACCTCCTCTCCTTTACGAGTCCTTTCGTCCAAAGCCATCCAGTAGCGCACCGAAGCCCGTTCCCACAGATTTCCGCCTGACTTCCGTCCGCATTATACACCTCCATCTCGAAGAGCTCCTGCGCCCCCGCCTTTAGGACGAGCACGCCGTCCGCCCCGATCCCAAATCGCCTGTCGCAAAGGCTCTTTACCAGCTCGCTGCGCCGCTCCCTTCGCGAGCGGATCTCACTTTCCTCCAAGATCACAAAATCATTCCCGCACCCCTGCATCTTCGTAAAGCGCATAAAAATACCCGCATCCATACTTTTTCAAATTGTATGAATGCGGGCGTAAAATCATCACTTAGGATCACTGCTGATACATCATGAGCACCATCTGCGCCGTCTCCACGAGGCTCGTTCCACTCTCCATGCTGCTCTTTTGCAGGAATCTGTGCGCTTCCTCCTCCGACATATTGTTTCGGTCCATCAGCACTTCCTTGGCTTCCTTCACCAAAAGCTCTTCCTGTGCGGAGCGCTTCTGCGGGAGCTGTTCCTTTTTCTTCCTGCGGCGGGCGATGTCATCCGTCATCATGCCCACGGTATTGACCAGGTCATTGAGCTTTAGCGGCATTGCCAGACAGAGCACGCCTTCGCCGTAGACCTCTGCCAGGATCCTCTGGGATGCCAGAAGGAGCAGTTCAAAGCCAGGTGGCAGGGAATACTTCAGTTCATCATACAGCATGTCTTCGAGCTTATATCCGCAGATCACGAGGCCGTCATGCAATCCGTCGGCTTGGCTGATCGCCTGGGATCCGGTGGTACAGACACTTGTCACCTGGAAACCGTTTCGCACCAATATGCTCTTTAAGGTCTTTGCTTCCTCCAGCTTGGGGAGTGCCACGATAACGTTGACCAATGTCTCTCCCCCTTTCCCGCTTTAGGTCTCAGGTCTTAAGCGTCATCAATACTTATAAAGATAATTGTCGATCTCCCACTGCGTTACGCGCTTTGCATAGTCCTCGCATTCCTTGCGCTTCATTGCGATATACTGCTTCGCTACGTGCTCGCCGAGGGCGTTCATCAAAATCTCGTCCTTCTCCAGCTCATCCAATGCTTCCGAGAGGGTCTTCGGAAGGGTCTCGATGCCAATCTCGGTTCTCTGTGCGTCGGTCAGTTCAAAGAGATTCTTTTCCATCTTCTCAGGGGGCATGATCTGATTCCTGATGCCGTCCAGGCCTGCCTCGATGCAAAGCGCGATGGTCAGGTAAGGATTGGCTGCGCTGTCAGGGGAGATCATCTCGATCCTGGTCGCCTCACCCCTTCGAATGTTCGGGATCCTAAAGAGCGTCGTGCGGTTCGCCTTGCTCCAGGAGATAAACGGCGATGCGTCCTGATCCGCTGCCAGGCGCTTATAGGAATTCACCAACGGATTTGCCACCGCGGTGATGCCCTTGGCATGCTTCATGAGACCGCCAAGGAAATAATAGGCTTCCTTTGACATATAGTTGCCGGTGGGATCCTGACTGTCACGGAAAATGTTTAAGCCATTCTTCGTCAGGTTCATGCTAAGGCGCATGCCGGAACCGCAGACACCCTCCAGGGGCTTCGGCATAAAGGTGGCATGCAGGCCATGTCTGCGCGCGATGGTGCGCACGGCAAGCTTAAAGGTCATAATGTTGTCAGCGGTGGTCAGCGCCTCGTCATAACGGAAGCTGATCTCGTGCTGTGCGGGAGACTTCTCATGATGAGAGCTCTCAGCCACAAAGTTCATGTCCTCCAAGGCAAGCACAATGTCTCTTCTCGCGTTCTCGCCCAGATCCAAAGGTCCCACGTCAAAGAATCCGGCGCGCTCCATCGTCTTCGTGGTGGGCAAGGTATTCTCATCCGTGTTGAAGAGGAAGAATTCGCATTCCGGTCCCACCTCAATGCCATACTCCATCTCCTTCACGTGATCTACCGCGCGGCGAAGCACGTAACGGGGATCTCCCTCAAAGGGCTCGCCGTTTTGCTGATACACGTCGCAGATCAGTCTTGCAACCTTACCCTGCTGAGGTCTCCAGGGGAAGGTCTCAAAGGTGCCGGGAACGGGATGGAGATACAAATCCGGCTCGTCCACGCCGACAAATCCCTCGATGGCAGAACCGTCGAACTTGCACTCGTTCTTCAGGATCTTACTCAGCTGGCTGGCAGTCACTGCCATGTTTTTCAGGTTCCCCAAAACGTCAGTAAACTGTAAGCGGATAAATTCCACGTCCTCTTCCTGTACGATTGACACAATGTCTTCCTGCGCTAGATTTCTCATGTCGTAACCTCCCGTAAAAATATTATTTAAGTCATTCGTTCCTACAACCAAAAAGCGTGCTTACTCACCGTAAGAACGCCCTCGTCCCACTATTTGTATGATACTATTTTTTCCCTTGCCTTGTCAATGAAAAAAGTCATAAACAGACCTGCCGCGGAATATAAAAAAGTGAGAGGAAATCCCATTTTCCCGAAAAGGAGAACCGCATGAGCGCAAAAACAAAAATCATCGTAGTGTACGCGAAGGAACTGATCTTAGCCGGCATTCTGACGGTGCTTGGGCTAGTTTTGCTCCTTGTCCTGATCCTGCTCCTTGCGCCAAAAAAAGAGACGACCGCGCAGGCCAAAGCCCCTTGCCATCGTCCCGGAATTTATAAGTCAGAACTGACCCTCGGCGGAAAGACCGTCGAGCTTGAAACCATATTGGAGCAGGATCGGATCGCTTCCATCCGCCTGGTCAATCTTGACGAGGCCGTCACCACGGCCTATCCCCTGCTCGAGCCCACCCTGGATGAGATCGCAGGGCAGCTCTGTCAGACGCAATCCCTCGAGAGCGTCACGACGCAGTCCGGCGCCAAGTATACCTCTTTGGTCCTCCTTAAGGCCATCGAGGACTGTCTGGAAAAGGGAAAGCCCTAATCCCTGGTCGCCCTTTCCCGCAAACTGATCAGTTCTTCAGGCTGGAAGGAATACTGCTTGCCGCAGAACTGACAGCTGACCTCCACTTCCTTCCCGTCGTCGATCATGCTCTGGAGCTCCGCCTTGCCAATGCTGATCAGGGCGCGCTCCACGCGTTCCTTACTGCAGTCACACTGAAAGGCGGCGAGGCCCTGATCCGTCACCTGCAGGTCTAATCCGTCCAGGACGGTGCCAAGGATCTCCTCCGGCGTCTTTCCCTGATCCAGCATGGTCGTCACGGAGGGAAGCCCCTTTATGTTTTCCTCCAGCCTTGAGATCACTTCCTCCGTCGCGAAGGGCATGAGCTGTACGATAAAGCCCCCCGCCTGGCGGACGGTATTATTCTTTTCCATGAGAACGCCGAGCCCCACGCAGGAGGGAACCTGCTCCGAGGCCGCAAAATAATAGGTCAGGTCCTCCGCGATCTCACCCGTCTGCAGCGCCACCTGCCCGGAATACGGCTCCTTCAGGCCCATGTCCTTGATGACCGTCAGCGTGCCCGCTCCCACGGCGCCGGAGACGTCCAGCTTGCCGATACTGTTCGCGGGAAGGATCACGTCCGGCACGATCGGATATCCCTTCACGTGTCCCATGGAATCCGCCGTCACGGTGATCCCTTTCACGGGGCCGTCGCCCTTGACCTGCAGGGTGAGCAGATCGTCCCCCTTCAGCATGGAGCCCATCATGACGCCCGCCGAGAGAAGTCTGCCCAGCGCCGCCGTGATCACGGGGCTGGTGTTATGTGCCGCCCTCGCCGCCTCCACCGTGTCCCTGGTAGTGCATGCAAAGGCTCTGATCTGGGCATCCGCAGCGGTTGCCCTGACTAAGTAATCTGCCATTCTAATTCCTCTTTTCCAAAGTCCTTGAAAGATATCTTTGCCCTGCCAAGGCCTGTCTTATTTCTTTTCCGCGCCCCGCCAAAACTCGTCTGGTTTCTTTTCCTCGCCTGCCAAGGCTCGTCTGGTTTCTTTTCCTCGCCTGCTAAGGCTTGCTTTGTTTCTTGATTTCTCTCGCGACCACGTAGACCCGCTCTGACTCCGCCGTCACCTCTCCGTCCTCATCCGCGTCACGCATCAGAAGGACCTCCAGCCCCGCCTGCTCCAGAAGGCCTCGGATCTCCTCCGGCTCATATCCCCGCTGCAGGTGCGTCTCCGTCACCCGCTCAAAGAGGTCACCCTCCCTTCTAAGGAACATGGTCAGGTCATACTCGTTGATCCGCCCCTCCGGGTCATAAAAATTCTCCCAGATAAAGCTGCAGTCCTCCCGGTTCTCCGCGATGACTGCATCCCCGATGACCTCCCGATATTTATAATCCGTGTTAAAGTCAAAAATAAAAAGTCCCCCCGGGAACAGATAATTGTCCACCAGGGAAAACACCTCCAGCAGCTCGTCCTCTTCTAAGATATAATTCACGCAGTCGCAGACGCTGACCACGGTTCCAACGGTACTATAGAGGGAGAGCTCGCGCATGTCCTGCAAAAGATATAAGATCTCCGAACCGCTCGCGTCCCGCTTCTCCATTGCCTTAGCGAGCATTGCCTCGGAGGAATCCACGCCGATGACGTCATACCCCTCCTGATAGAGCATCTCCGAAAGCGTGCCGGTGCCGCACCCAAGGTCCACCACCAGATCCCTCTCCGAAGCGAGCAGTTCCTCTTCCGACGTGGCATCACCCTTCGACTCGCTCCTTGGTTTCGAAACGCCATATTCACGGATCAGGGATACGATCCGCTCTCTCCACGCCTCATAGGGCGTGTCATCCATCAGTTCGTCATAGACGGACGCAAAGTCCGAATACGCCTCTGCCATGGCTTACCCTCCCGCACTTAAGCGAAAATCTGCCGAAACAGTTCCACGACGCCCGTCACGCCAACGCCCATGATCAGGCCTGCAAGGATCACTCCCAGCATCACGGCGACAACGCTCTTCTTGAAATCCATGTCCAGAAGGCTCGCCGCCAGCGTTCCCGTCCATGCGCCCGTTCCGGGAACCGGAATGCCAACGAACAAAAACAGTGCAACGTAAAGGCCCCGTCCGGTCTTTTCCTGAAGCTTTGCGCCGCCCTTATGTCCCTTCTCCAGACAGAAGGTAAAAAATTTTCCGATGACCGGCTTGTCAGCGCCCCACTCCAAAACCTTTCTCGCGAAGAAAAAGATCACGGGCACCGGAAGCATGTTGCCGATCACGCAGACCACGTAGGACATGAGCACCGGCAGGTGATACACGTTGATCGCCATGGGTACGGCCACCCTCAGCTCGATCAGCGGAACCATCGAGATAAAAAATACGATCAGGTAATGTAACAGCGTCTCAGACATTTCCATTCTCCCCTACATAAGTTATTCTATCGATCTTTTAAGTATTCTTTCAGGAACGCGATCATCACGTCCATCTGCTCGTCCGTTCCAATGGTGATGCGCAGGCTGTTGTTGATCCTGGGCTTCTCCCAGTAGCGGACGAAAATGTTATGTTCACGCAGCGCAAGGAAGATCTCCTTTGCGGGAACCGACTTGTGCGAAGCAAAGATAAAGTTCGTCTTGGAATCCGGGAAGGTAAAGCCGAGCTCAGAGAGCTCCTTCTTGACGCGCTCCCTGGTCGCGATGATCTTCGCGGTCGTCGCCTTGAAATAGGCCTCGTCCTTCACCGCCTCCACGCCGAGCTGCAGCGCGGGATAATTCATGGTATAAGAATTCACGGAATATTTTACGTCATTCAGATACGCGATCATTTTCTCGCTACCGATGCAAAAGCCAATGCGAAGGCCCGCCATGGATCTGGACTTCGAGAAGGTCTGCACCACCAGCAGGTTTTCATACCGATCCAGCAGGGAAAGAGCGCTCTCTCCGCCGAAATCCACGTAAGCTTCATCCACGATCACCACCACGTCCGGATTGGCCTTCAGGATCTCCTCCACCTTCTCAAGCGGCTCGAACACGCCCGTGGGCGCATTGGGGTTCGGGAAGATGATGCCGCCGTTCGGCTGTTTATAATCCGCGGGATCGATCCGCCAGTTTTCATCCAATGCACAGGTCTTATACGGGATCCGATAGAGATCCGCCCAGACGTCATAGAAGGAATAGGTCACGTCCGGAAACAGGATCGGCTCCCCGCCATAAAAGAAAGTGAGGAATGCCATCGAGATCACGTCGTCCGATCCCACGCCCACGAAAACCTGCGTCGGCTTTACGTGATAATACTCCGCAAGCGCATTCACCAGCGACTCTGACTTGGAATTCGGATATAATCTCAAATCCCCCATATCCATCTTTTCCTTCGCCGTCAGCACGCCCGGCGCCGGAGGATAGGGGCATTCATTGGTATTTAGCTTGATCACGTTCTTATTCTCAGGCTGCTCTCCTGCCACATAGGGCACGACCTTCCTGACATTCTTTTCCCAGTTTTGTACGCTCACTTTCGATCACCCTCGATTTCGTTTTCTATATTTACCGACAACCCAATCATTATAACAAAGAATCGTCTTTGGCACAAGACATTTCCTCCCAGCCGAAATACCGTACCCTCCGAAAGCCTGCCTGCGCCAGGCAATTTGCAGCCATTTCGCTCCGATATCCGCCGTCGCACCCCAGTAAGATCAGAGCGCCTTTGTCCTCTCCCGCAAGCTTTGGATCCGCAAGGAGCCGAAGGAGCGGCAGATTCCTTGCTCCTTCCAAGTGCGAGCGGTCATATTCGCCCTTGGTGCGAACATCGTAGAAGGAAAGCCTCTCTCCTGATCGCAGCAGCGCCTGAGCCTCCTCTTTGGTCACCCGAAGCGCTGCATTTGGCATGCTTCCCGCATCCAATTTGCATTTCGGAACGCCCACCCTCTTTCTTGGCGTGAGTGCCCGCTCGATCATCTCCTTCGCTTCCCGCCTCGAGATGGTCCGTTGCATTCCGAAGACCAGACCGTCCGGGAGCATGATCCCTTTGCAAACTGTCTGCGCCACGTGATTCACGCAGGTGCGGCAGTCATAGAGATCCTTTAGCTCCTTGGCCTTACTCCAGTCGGACACATCGGCCTCTCCGAGCTCCCGAAGGAGGAACTCATGTAAGATCCTCGCCGCGGAGTTCCTGCGGATCGGCTCTTCGCAGACGGCTAAGTCCTGCGGCTGCAGCCAGCCGTGGCGAAGCGCCGCCTCCATGCCGTCTGCCCACTCTTTTCGCCCTCCGAGGAACGCCCTCCAGAGAAGCTCTACAAATTCACGATGCGAAACCGCCTCACACATTCGGCGTCACCTTGATCGTCAGGTTGTCGCAGGGCTCCAGACCCTGCGCGGCAAAGCGACCCGTCAGGTTCTTTGTCACCTCTCCCGTCCAAAGATCGGTCACGGTATAGCTTTCCGCCTTCTCAAAGGCCTCTTTCGCCTTCATCTTTCCGCCAAGATACTGCAGGATCAGAGCCACGTCCACTTCCGCCAGTTCGGATTTCTCCTTCTGGCTCAGGTTCAGGAAGGAAAGGGCTACGCTTCCGTCGGCAAGGGGCTTTGCCAGTACGTCCACACGCTCATTATCGCGCACGTACGCCTGATCCGGCCCAAGGCCCTCCTTTCCATTGGAGTCCGTCAGCTTTGAAGCATAGATCCTCTTCGCCTGAATGCCCAGCGCATCCTGGTTTAATGCAATGATGCCCTCGTTGGAAATGATCTGATGGATCGCATCTCCGCGCGATACGTCCCGAAGATCCATGCCAAGCATCAGCGGGGAATTCATCATCGACCACATGGTCATGTGCGTCTTGCACATGGTATCCGTAAGGCCCTCCAGCCCGATCATCATCATGTCGGGATCGTTCCAGCCCTTATTAAGGCCTGCGAACTCATCCATGATCACGGCCTTGTTATACTGTGAAGTCACGCTGGTGGTATAATCTGCCTCCCAGTCCGCATGTCCGGGATTTCCGTCGGAGCCCACGCGGAAGGTAATGTCATTCAGGATCCTCCAGGAATCGCCGACCTTCCAGCCCCAGTTCTGCGGATGCGTCTTTCCCCATTCACAGATGGACAGGATCACGTCATGTCCGGGATCTGCCAGATTCAGTCCCTCCAGCATCGCCGCATAGGAATGCAGAGTGTTCTCCTGTCTTCTGTGGTTCATGATCCGAAGCACGTTCTCCCCTGCCTTCAGCGAGATCTTGATCGGCGCGGACTCCCGGAAATCCTCCGGTCCATCCGTTTCAGGGAGAAATCCGTCCAGGAAAAGCGCCGCGTCCTTGCCCTCTCCAAGTGCCACCTGAAGCCATGCGCCCACGCCTTCTTCCTTCCCGGTCGCATAGGTCACGGTAAGGCTACAGTCCATCTCCTTCGGCGCGTTTATGACAAAGCGAAGCTCACCGCTCCTTGCGCCGACGGGGGAAGCAAACGGCCCCGTCCCGTCAAAGGTTCCGATGGCGGTGACGTAAGCTTCCTTCTTCTCCGCGCGCTCGCCCCAAAGGATCCCGTCCTTTACGGCATCCAGCGTCATATCCATGCCCTCGCCCTTCAGGCTTACCTTCGCCACGTTGGGCGCATAGACATATCTCGCGTTCGCGCCGTCAGAGAAGGTCGCATTGTCCCAAAGATAATAGCAGTTGTCCACCTTCAGGAAATCCACGCCCCACTCCACGTAGGACGAAGCATCCGTCTTTTCATGTCCACAGGTTCCCACGGCAGCGCCTGCGCACAGATTTGTTCCGATGTCATTATACATTCCAAACTTCAGGCCCATGCCGTGCAGCCGGTCTGCAAGTGCGCGAAAGCCCGATGGGAATTTTGTCTCCTCATTGACGATCCTGCCGTCCGTCCTCTGGGGCTGATAACAGCCGTCATCGAGCACCACGTAGCGGTAGCCCAGCTGATCCAGGCCGAGCTCCTTGATCTTTTCCGCCATGGCAACAGTCAGCGCCTCCGTGTTGCCGCTTCCAAAGGCATTCCAGCTATTCCATCCCATGGCGGGGAGATGCCCCTTCTTCTTTCCGAGCAGCACCTCGCCATTCGTAAATGCGTCAAAACGCCATGCGGGATCCGTCAGTTCTCCCGGTCCCTTTGCGATCAATTCCCTTACCTCATCCTCAAAACTCATGCTTCCATCCTCCGTCGATTTTATATCAGGTATTCTGCACTTTTGCTCTCTTTTCATAGGAGTACAGGTCATACAGCATGTCTGCCACGTCCTCCGCGCTGTCCTTCTTGCCCTCCTGCTCCCATTTCAGGAAGGTGTTGAGCATCCCGCCTGCATAGGAATACAGTTCATAGACGGACACCTTTCTGGCTGTCTGTATGTTCTCCTCCATGAAGCGGTTCACGCCTTCCAACATAATACCATGAAGCCCGCGCCTTGCCAAGGTCAAAAAGCAGTCCGCATAGCGGTCAAAGTACTGCAGGGAATACAGGATGTGATCCCGCTCCATGAACTTGTCCCGCAGCTGCATCCCCAACGTGTCCTCCATATATTCCGAGATGAGGATCTGGATATAATCGGACAGCGCCGCATAGGGCGAGTCATAATATTTATAAAAGCTGGCCCTCGCCACGCCCGCCTTCTTCACAATGTCCGAGACGCGCACCTTGGAATACTCTTCCTCATGCAGGAGCGCCAAGGTGGCCTCGCCGATGCAGGCCCTCGTAAACTTTGTCTTCGGATTCGTCGTCGACTGTATGATCATCGTTTCCCCATCCTTCCCCGGATCCTCTTCCAGGTCCATAGATCCCCTTCTTCTAGTTTCGCCGATTTTCGTCCAGATTGCAATGCCCAAAATAGACAAAAACGGCCTTTTTGTCTATTGTAAGATTCATGGTTTTATAATACAATATCACGTGGTTATGAAAACTATGTGTATAAAAATGCAAAACAAAGGAGTCGACATGGTAAAAATTGTAGCGGATTCGTCCTGTGATCTCAAAAGTTTCCCAGATCTTTCTTTCGAGACCGTTCCCCTGACCCTCTCCACGGACGAGCGAAGCTACGTGGATGGCCTGGACTTAAACGTGACGGAAGTTCTCGATTACCTCTATTCCCACCACGGCCGTTCCTATACCGCCTGTCCCTCCACGCAAAGCTGGCTGGATGCCTTTGAAGGCGCGGACGAAATCTATGTCGTGACCATCACCAGCGGCCTTTCCGGAACCTATTCCAGCGCCAATACCGCAAAGGAGCAGTATCTCTCCGAGCATCCCGGCGTAAAGATCTGCGTCGTGGACTCCCTCTCCACCGGCCCCGGCATGGTGCTTCTCATCGAGAAGATCGCAGAGTGGAAGGCGCAGGGAAAGACCTTCGAAGAGATTGAAAGCGAGATCGTTAATTACCAAAAATCCTTAAAGCTCTACTTTGCACTGCAATCCCTTCATAATCTCGCCGTGAACGGACGCGTCAGCAAGCTCATCGCCTCCGCCATCGGCATTATGAACGTGCGCATCCTCGGGACCGCCAGCCCCCAGGGCACCATTGATCCCGTGGCAAAGTGTCGCGGCGACAGGCGGGTGCTCGAAAAGCTCGTGGAGGAGATCCGCGCCTGCGGCTATCAAGGCGGCAAGGTCCGCATCTGTCACGTGGAAAATCCCGCCTTCGCCGATCAGATCGCGGAAAAGCTGCGTGAAGCCTTCGGCGAGATCGATCTTTCCATCATCCCCGCCAGGGGACTTTGCAGCTACTATGCGGAACGCGGCGGCATCATCTTAGGCTGCGAAAGATAAGCAAGAAAAAAGTCGGCAAGCGGCCGACTTTTTTGATTTCCGACTATAGCTTTAATCTCTTGATCCGCTCCTGCGTGTACTCTGCAATCTGTTTCCACAAGGATGATAATTGTTTTTTATGTGTGCAGAGCTTCTCCGTACAGTTTTGACAGCGCAGATACGCGTTCGTCGTCTCGGAGAATCGCTCCGGGAACCGGAAGAAGGTGATCTCCCACCGCGCAAGGAGCGCCACCGAAACCACCAGGAGGCTCCAGGTATAAGCCTTTGCCACGAAAAACAGAGGCGTGAACATCATCGCGTAGTCCCAATTGTAGATGCGACAGGTGCAGCAGCATTTATTCTTTAAAAGCCAGGACTGAAACGGACAGAAAAACAAGATGCAGATCATGTCGCAGACGGAATAAAAGGAGCAGAGCAGGATCATGATCCCGTCGTCCAAAATCTCCTTCATGTAAAGTGCTCCAAAGACTCCGTTAAATGCCACCCAGATCAGTGCGGCGAGCATGACGGCGTTATTGTCCTGGATCTCAATCTTGGTCTCTCCCGTCTTAACGTAATTTCTCGCGAACTGCTTTTGGCAGCCGGGGCTTTCAAATCTCGAAGGAAAAAACCGAAGGATCATCTCCACGATGAAAAATGCCCAGATAAAGATCAGCATTCCCGGATGACTCTCGATGACTTCCTCGATCTCCATCCCGCCATTCACCCGAAAGATAATATAATAGACAAGCAGATACAGAAAAGTACAGGAACGGGCGATCAGCCTCACGTAATGGTACATGCTGACCACCGTCAGCTTGACTTTCTTCCGTTTCCCGACTTTCTTTTGTGCGTTTTCCTCTCCCACCTTGATAACCTCACTTCATCATTCCGCGATTTACTGCGGCGCATCCTGCATGGCCTTCTCTGCGGCCTTCTTTTTCTGTTGTTTCTTGATCACCGCGCGAACAAATTTCACGATGGAATAGACGGTCGCCGCGATCAGGGCCAGCGTGGCGAGCACGAATATCACGATCGTTAAAACCGGAAATGTGTTACCGTCCTGTGCATACTGCGCTCCAAACAGCATCGCGTCCAACTTTGCTCCCAGCTCGATCACGATCACGTACAGGAAAAAATTCACCGGTATCTCCAGAAGATAAATAATGGGATATTTCTTGCTCACTTCCGTTCCCTTTCCATTCCCCGCTTATGCAAGCGTGTTTTTCACTTCTTCCTTGACGGAAGCGACTCCCTCAAATCTCTCAGCCACCCTGCGCACTTCCTCCGAAGCCGCAAGGAATGCTTCCGCCACCTCGGGATCAAAATGCGCTCCCATGCCCTCTCTGATGATGTCCATGGCCTTTTCAAAGGTGAAGGGCTCCTTATAACAGCGTTTGGAAACAAGCGCGTCAAACACGTCCGCCACTGCCATGATCCTGGCCGACAGCGGAATTTCCTCGCCCTTGAGGCCGTAGGGATATCCTGTTCCGTTCCACTTCTCATGGTGATAGGTCGTCAGATTCAGCGCTTCCTTCAGGTAATCCGCCTCCGGCATGGCCTCGATGGTCTGCTGGATGATCCGCTCGCCTACCAAAGGATGCGTCTTCATTATCACAAACTCTTCGTCCGTCAGCCTTCCTGGCTTGTTCAGGATGGCATCCGGCACCTGGATCTTACCGATGTCATGCAGGGGCGCTGACTTCACCACGTCCTGAATGTACTGATCCGTCAGCTGCTCCTTGTGATACCCAAGCTCTCGCATCTTCTCCATGATGATCTTCGTGTAGGCCGCCGTCTTTCGAATGTGGTCTCCCGTGGAATGATCACGGTTCTCCACCATGTCAGCCAATACCATGATCAGGCCGATCTGCAGCTGAGAGATCAGCTCCGTCTTATGCGTCATTTCCGCGAAATAGCGCTCGCTGTCCTCCGTGGTCTTCGTGAACGCATTATAAAGGTTCTCAAGCTCGTCTCCCGTATGAATGTCCAGCTCCCGGATCATTTCCACGTTCATCTCCCGCGCTTCCTCACTGTTGTAGGCGAACGCGCTGGCTGCCTGTGCCATGGAGTTGATGGGATAGATCAGGTGATACGTGGAAAGCCAAATGCCGATGGCCAAAAGGAGCGCAAAGAATCCCAAAAATAGGGATGTCAGCTTGGTCAGAAAATCATATTCATATCGCCGAACGTCACTCATGGAAACATCCGCCGCCGCATAGCAGACACACTCTCCGTTCGAATCATAAACGGGCTCATACTCCGTGAGCAGCCACCCGTAGGTGTCATCCGACACGATGGTATCAATATCCTCTCCCCTTAGCAGCGAAGCTAAATACGGTTCAAAAGAAGGATCAAAGTCGATCACGGTGCCTGGTGCCTCTCCCGGAAGCTCTTCCGTATCGAGGTCAAAGACCACGTGACATCCGTCCTCCCGAATCTGATAGACATAGAGATATTCCACGTCAGAATAGGTATCGCGAATACTTGTCAGCAGCGCCTTGGTCTCGAGATATCCTTCGGCCGCCTCGCCCTTTTCCAGGTATTCCTTCACCTTGTCCGCATCGATCACGCCTGCCGCCATCTTCGCGACGCCCTTGGACAGGTCCGCATGCTGATCCTTGGAGAAATTCCGGAACAGTACCAGACTGATCCCGGTCACGACAACGGCGATCACGATGAACGCCAGCATGAGGACGGCGATGATCTTGGTGCCAAGGGAAATGCTTCGAAACTGCCTTCCGCGCACCTCCGCGAGCTTTTCCTTTACCAGTGGATTCTGCCGCCAGCCCGTCAGGCGAAGCTTCGCCCTGACGTGATCCGGCATGGTGCGAAGGATCAGACAGCAACCCGCCACGGACAGGCACTTATCGATCAGATCATAGATCCATGCCGCGGCAAACTGCGCCCAAAACGCGCTCCAATGCATCCTCTCATAAAAGAATCGGATCAAAGAGCCGTTTGCTCCCTCCATGGAAAATCCGTCGAACACCCAGGTCTGGATCGCTCCGAGACCGCCGCCGATGCAGGCAAAGATGAATGCCAAAAACGCCAGCCACTTGATGCGATGCCTTCTCTTAGAGCTTTGCACCCAGAAGGTCGTCACCACCGCGATCAGGACATTCAAGATCCCAAAATAGATGGATTCCGGATTTCCAAAGCCCAGGACAAAATTCGTGGCAAGCGCCACGCAGATGCCAGGCAATGCGCCTCCCAGCCACGCGGTCAGGATCGTGCCGATCGTGTCCATGTAAAGCGGCAATCCCAGCATGGTCACCACAAAATTACAAGCCAGATTTAGGGCAAAGCCGAAAAGGCAGAGCAATAGGATCCATTTGATCTTATTGTTATGCGTCCTGCGTCTTTCTTTATCCCTCGCATTCAGTTTCTCCATAAACAGCCCTCCTTTTCAGAGCAGTTAGGTGCAAACCATCCGACGTTTCAATTTTTGACCATATTTATTTAATAAGACTTACCCTTCTTTCTGTTTAGCATAAAGCCGATCACCGCGCCGACCACGCCGCCGATGATGTGTCCCATCTGAGAGATATTATCCTTCACGGTGATTCCCTGGATCACCTGCTGGCCGATCCAAAGAATTGCAACAAGGATAAAGGTCAGCGGGATCTCCCCCTCGCGGAAGCCCGTAAAGGATGCCAGAATGATGAAGGCGAACACCACGCCGCTGGCACCGCAGAGCGGCACGTCCGGGAAGAAAATATAGGAGATGATGCCCGTGATCACGGCCGTGATGCCGATGATCTCAGCAAGCGTCACCGAGCCATGCTTTTCCTCCAGCATGGGACCCAAGATCAAAAGATACATCGCATTCCCGATGAAGTGCTCCCATCCGCCATGGCCGAACACGTGCGTAAAGAATCTCAGGTAGGTCAAGGGATTGAGCAGGGACGAATGCCAAGTCATAAAGAGAAGCTTGGTGGATGCCCCCTTCGTCAGAATTCCGATCAGCGTGACAACAAAGCAGATAAACACAAATCCCAGCGTCACCGGTGCATTCAAGGTAATGATAAACTTATGCTTTTTCATATCCTTCCTCCTCGCCTTAAGTCTTAGGTACGATCCTCTTCAAAGAGGAACGTGACCTGATCATTTTCGTCAAGGTATAACTCCATCAAATAAAACCGTCCCTCTTTTTTCAGCTTCTCGTGAAAGGCGGATTTGCTCTGCCAGGACCAAAGCCGCCCCTCCTCAGGCTGTAAAAGATAAATGGAACAGGACTCACTGAGCTGAAACGTCTTATAATTTCCGTCGTCCCCCGTCAGCACCCAGTAGGAACCAACGCCGCTTTCATAATTCTCGATCGACCAACGGATCTCGTCCACCAGAATGCTGGTGGGATCCGCGCCGTTTCGAACGACGATCCCGTACGCCTTGCGCACCGCGTGATCCGGATCCGCAGAGGAAATCTTCTTCGGATTCCCCGTAAAGGTCAGCGATGAGAGGAAGAACGACCCGGCAACGCCATAAAAGTACTCATCCTCCTCCGTCGTCCAATAACCATAGATATAAGCATACTCGCCGCGCTGCAGCATTCTCGCGTAGTAGTCTCTCTCACTGCCTTTGCTCCCTGCGCTCCACCCGGCATAAAAGGTCTCGTCACCGTTTACGTAAAGGAGGTTCGGTGAGGTCATCCCGTCCCTTGCCTCGAGAAAGTACACCTCTTCAAAGTCCACGTTCGCCGTCACCTGGGAGACGCAAAGCTGAACGAATTCCTCCGCGTCATGATATCGGTCATAGTTCTTTCCCGGCTTGAAGCACAGGTTAAAGACTCCGCAGCGCCCTTGCTCCTGCTCGTCGAAGCAGCTGTAAGTGCCCTGCGCCTCATCGATCGTCAGGCTCTTGTTTTTCAGCCCCGGAAAATTCCCCTTGTTGGTAAAGTAGATCAGGTTCTTTCCGGAGACATTCTCCGAACAAAGGCCCACGTTCTCCTTTGGATTGTAGATCCCGCAGAAGGGGAGCTCCAGCGGAACGTCCACGTAATAATCCGAGAGCACGTAGGTTCCGAACGCATCGTCCGGAATGGAATCCTGAAATCCCTTGGGCAGGCCTTCGATCCTCGCTCCCGGCAGATAGATCTCCAGCTTGTCCGCCTTTGCGATCCCGAATGCATCGGAAGAAAGTCTTCTTAGCTGGTCAGAAATCTCAGCCTTGCCTGCCTGCTCCTCGCAGATCAGGTCTGCAACGGTCACCTCATAAGTGAACTCAGAGGTTTTGACCACGTCCCCGAAAATCCCCTCGTAGTTGCAATAATAGTAGGTACCTCGCTCATACCCTTCGCCGGAATCATTCCTGTCATACCGTTCGGAATATCCGGTAAATCGCCCGTAGGCATCTACGGAAAGATCGATCCAGGCGTCAGTTGACTTTTCCAGAGAAAAGTCCCAGCCCTCGATCGAATGGAACAGATCGGCGCCGTCCTCGCTAAGGACGATGGTCGATTCATCCTCCCAGACCGGACGCTGTGTCCTCTCCTCTTCGGTGCCGGACTCAGCGTCTGATTCCTTCCCTCCGTCTTCACTCGAGGCGAAAACCTGAGTCAGCTCAGTAATGGAGCTTTCCAAAAGTACTTCGTCCTTTGGCTTTTCACCGCAGCCGCCAAGCACCATTCCCATAAGGACGCAGGCGGCAAGCAGAAACGCGCCAAGTCTTTTGCGCAACATTTTTCGGTTCATTTTCACGCTCCTATTTCGTGTCACTCATCACGTCCGTCAGGTCAAAGTCCTGCGAGAGCAGCACGGAAAGCTCTGCCTCGGGCTCTGCCACCAGTCTTCTGGACTGGTTCAGGATGGCTTCCTCGATCTTATTTCTCGCAAGTCGTCCATTGCCTGCATCCGCCGCGCGAACGGCCTGTACGGCATTAAAGTAAGTCAGGAGTCCATTGTCCGCGCCCTCGTCGATGGTATATCCCTTGGACTTCGCGATGGACTTTGCGATAAGAAGCAGCTCTTCTCCCGTATAATCCGGGAAATGGATCACGTTCGGGAAACGGCTCTTTAATCCGGAGTTGGAAGTCAGGAACTGCTCCATCTCCTTGGAATATCCAGCCAGGATCACGATCAGGTTGTCACGATTGTCCTCAATGCCCTTTACCAG
>CAMZDG010000034.1 GCA_947305245.1 uncultured Lachnospiraceae bacterium | reverse complement strand
TGCCGATCAGGCCGATGGTGGAGAAGTGATTGTCAAAGCTGCCAAGATATCTCTTGGTATAAGGGTACAGGCCCTCTTCCAAAAGCTTACTGATGACGCCACGCTTGATCTTTAAGGATCTTGCGGCGATGTCCATCATGCGGTCAAGTCTCGCATAGAACTCTGCCTTATTGGATGCAAGATAAGCGATCCTGGGCATGTTAATCGTAACAACGCCAACACTTCCGGTGCTCTCGCCGGATCCGAAGAAACCGCCGGTCTTCTTGCGGAGCTCTCTAAGGTCCAGACGAAGTCTGCAGCACATGGAACGCACGTCAGAGGGTGCCATGTCGGAGTTGATATAATTGGAGAAGTAAGGCGTACCATACTTTGCGGTCATCTCAAACAGAAGACGGTTGTTCTCAGTGTCGGACCAGTCGAAATCACTGGTGATGGAGTAAGTCGGGATGGGATACTGGAAGCCTCTGCCATGGGAGTCGCCCTCGATCATGGTCTCGATGAACGCCTTGTTCACCATGTCCATTTCCTTCTTACAATCCTTATACTTGAAGTTCATCTCCTTGCCACCGACGATGGCATTGAGTTCTGCCAGGTCCTCGGGAACCGTCCAGTCCAGAGTGATGTTGGAGAAAGGCGCCTGGGTGCCCCAACGGCTGGGCGTGTTTACGCCATAGATGAAGGCCTCGATACACTTCTTCACCTCAGCATAGCTTAAGTTGTCCACCTTGACGAACGGAGCCAGATAGGTATCAAAGGAAGAGAATGCCTGCGCGCCGGCCCACTCGTTCTGCATGATGCCAAGGAAGTTTACCATCTGGTTGCAGAGCACGGAAAGGTGCTTTGCGGGTGCGGAGGAAATCTTTCCGGTAATGCCGCCAAGACCCTCCTGGATCAGCTGCTTCAAGGACCATCCAGCGCAGTAACCGGTCAGCATGGACAGGTCGTGAATGTGAATGTCCGCATTGCGGTGTGCGTCCGCGATCTCATCGTCATAAATCTCAGAAAGCCAATAGTTTGCAGTCACCGCACCGCTGTTCGAAAGGATCAGTCCGCCCACGGAATAGGTCACGGTGGAATTCTCCTTTACGCGCCAGTCCTCTACCTTTACGTAGCTGTTCACCACGTCCTTGTAGTCCAAAATGGTGGACTTCATGGCACGCATCTTCTCGCGCTGTCTGCGATATAAGATGTAAGCCTTAGCCACTTCCTCGTAGCCGGCCTGTCCCAAAACCTTTTCCACGCTGTCCTGCACGTCCTCGATCTGAACGGCATTGTCCTTGATCTTCGACTGAAAGTCAGCCGTCACGCGAAGTGCGAGCAGGTCAACAATATCGTTGTTGTAGCTCATCTCCGTCGCATTGAATGCCTTCATAATGGCATCATTGATCTTTGACAACGTAAAATCTGCTTTAGAACCATCTCTTTTAATGATCTGTAACATCCTAAAACCCCTCCAAAATGGCTATCCCGCCTAATATTATCTTCGGTCCGTTTTGTCTCTTTCCGATATCCCGAAGAACAATAACATGATACCATTTTTCCCTTCCGTCTGTCAATGCCCTATCCACAAGATATTGTGTTATTTTTTTGACGTACATCTTATATATTGTGGTTTGAATGGTATGAATAAATGCGACAATTCAAAAAACGGACACTCGTTTCCGAATGTCCGTTTCTCCTTCTTGCTGATTTCTTTGATCATTCCGCCGAAGACTGATTTCCCTGACGCGTGGATAAAAAGATCTGCTCGCGCAATGCTTCCTCATCCGTGGGATAAAGCCTCAGATACGCCTTCATCAGCTCCTCTGACTTCTGGAAATTCCCTAGGAATTCATAGGCAACGATCTCATTAAAGGAAAGCACCTGCAGCATTTCCTTGTCCTGCAGCGCGATGCCCGCCGTGAATGCCGTCAGGGCCGCCTCGTAATTTCCCCTCTTGATCTCACAGATGCCGAGCTGATTATACATCTCCGCGCTGTCACCGTGCTTATCCAGATAGGAACGATATACGTTGCATGCATAATTATAATCTCCGGTCGCCTCATAGGCCTTTCCGAGATAGAGGCTGCTCTCCGCCTTGTCATCCAGCTTTGCGTCCTCGAGCTCCACGTAGGCCTGCTGATAATCTTCCATATAATAATAGATGCGACCCTTGTCAAAGGAACTTAAGGTCTTCGCCCCATTGTCCAACGCCGTCTGCAGGTACTCCTGCCCCGCCGCCTTATAGCCATAATGCGCGAATTCCTCATAGATGGCAAACAGCCTGTCATAATTCTTCGGGTCCATGGAGACGGCCTTGTCAAAGTCGGCCTTGGCCTCGTTGAACTGATCGAGCTCGAGCTCCACGCCGCCGCGAAGGTAGTAAGCCTCCTTCTCCTGGGGCTTCAGCGCCAATATGGAATTGTATACTTCCTTGGCCTCCTCGAACTTACCGGCGCCTGCGTAGGCAGATGCCAGATAATAATTCAAGTCATAGTCCACGTCCTGCAAAAGACCGTTGCTTCCTGCCAAAGCTTCCAGAAAGCAGTTTACGGCCTCGTCATACTTGGCCTGACCAAGGTAGGCGATCCCCATGCCCCGGGCGATCAGCCGGCTGTCTTCTTTTTTCTCGGCAGCTTCCTCAAATGCCGCGAGCGCTCCCTGATAATCCATTGCCTCAATGAGGCTCATGGCCTCCTTGATCTTTTCCATCTTGCCGCCGCATCCGGCAACAAGCAGGCTCATCATCAGCGCAAGGGCAAGGCAGATGCCGCATTTCCTCCATCCGCGCATGGCCTTTCGTACCTTTCCTAAGCAAGCAAAGCTTGCCAGTCTTGTCGTCAGCGGGTTTCCTTATGCCTGAGTGTCCTCCAGAACGGAAGTGCAGTTAGGGCATCTGGTTGCATCCAGAGCGATCTCCGTCTTACAGAACGGGCACTTCTTGGTGGTGGGAGCCTTGGGAGCCTCCTCCTTCTTTCCTGCAGCCATCAGCTTGTTCACTGCCTTCACGAGAAGGAAGATCACAAGAGCGGTGATCAGGAAATTGATCACTGCGGTGATAAAGCTACCGTATGCAAACACTGCCGCACCGGCTTCTCTTGCTTCCGCAACGGACGCGAAGGTCTGATCCGTCTTCGACAACAGGATGAACAGATTGCTGAAATCCGTGCCGCCGAACAGGCCCAGGATCGGTGAAAGCAGGTCATTGTTCAGCGACGTAACAATTGCCGTGAAGGCACCGCCGATGATCACGCCGACTGCCATGTCCATTACGTTTCCGCGTAAAACAAACTTCTTAAACTCTGCAAAAAAACCATTCCCCTTGCTCATTTTTGCTCTCCTCCATTCTTCTTTTGACTGTATGTTTTTCGTCTCAAAAGAGCGTGCGGACCTCTCCCCGCGCTCCCTGTTTATCATATCACACTCTCGAAGTTACCTCAATATTTTTTATTTGAAAATCCTTCTAATTTTTTGTATACTAACCCTATAAGTTCACAACCTAAAGGAAACCACCTGCGGCATCAGACCGCAGATCCCAAGCGGAAGGAAATGACCCATGCAGCGCATTTTGTCCCACATTAAGGAAAACAACTTTCAGAACGTTTACCTCCTTTACGGGGAGGAGCGTTACCTAAAAAGACAATATACGGAAAAGCTAAAAAAGGCCCTTGTGGGCGATGATACCATGAACGTGCACTTCTATGAGGGAAAGGACGTGCCCGTGACCGAGATCATCGATCTCGCCGAGACCATGCCCTTCCTTGCGGAAAGGCGCGTAATCTTCCTGTCGGACAGCGGTCTGTTTAAGTCCGGCGGCGAGCAGATGGCCCAGTACCTCGAAGCGCCGAACGAGACCACCTTCTTCGTCTTTACGGAGAGCGAGGTCGACAAGCGCAGCAAGCTGTTTAAGACCGTCTCCTCGAAGGGCTGCGCCGTGGAATTCACCGCGCAGGACGAAACCACCCTAAAGCGCTGGATCGGCGGACTTCTCGCCAAGGAAGGCCTGAAGATCACGGAAAGTACCGTGCTTCTTTTCCTCTCAAAGACCGGAACCGACATGGAAAACATCCAGACGGAGCTGGAAAAGCTCATCTCCTATTGCCTCGGCAAGGGCGTCGTAACCTCCGAGGACGTAGAGACCATCTGCACCACAAGGCTCCAGGACCGAATCTTTGACATGACGGAGGCCGTGGCAAGAAAGCAGACCTCTGTGGCGCTCAGCCTCTATTATGATCTGCTTGCCCTGAAGGTTTCCCCCCTGCAGATCCTGTCCATGCTTTCAAGGCAGTATAATCTCATGCTCCAGGCAAAGGAGCTGAAAAAAAGAGGAGTCCCCGACCGGGAGATTGCCTCCAAGATCGGGGTTCCCCCCTTCGTCGTTTCGAAATATCTCTCACAGGCCAGCAAATACAAGTCCTCCGAGCTGCGAAATGCGTTAGAGCGCTGCGCGCAGGCGGATCAGGACGTAAAGACCGGCCTCATGAATGACAAAATGAGCGTGGAACTGATCATTCTGTCCGCGCAATAATGCCATCATTCCAAGCAGAGATACTCACTATAATGTCATCATTCCATGCCCAGATATTCATAATCCTGCGCCACAATGGCATCCCGGATCAGCTCCTCAGGAATCTCCTTTTCTGCGGTGATCACGGCGATGCCTTTTTCATGGTCCGCCGTCGCACTCTTCACTCCGTCGATGGCCTCCAGCACCTTCTTTACCCGCGCCTCACAATGGCCACACATCATTCCCTTTACCTTGATCGTAATTTCCCTATCCATTTCCTTGCTCCCTTCCAATTCTCTATTTTCAGTTGCCGTTTCATTTTCTTTCCCGTCTGTTAGCTTCAAAAGATTGAGTCTCAGCGCGTTCGACACGACGCAAAAGCTTGAAAGACTCATGGCCGCAGCGCCGAACATGGGACTGAGCGTCCATCCAAAGACGGGGATCCATAGCCCCGCCGCCAGCGGAATGCCGATCACGTTATAGAAAAATGCCCAGAAAAGATTCTCATGAATGTTGCGGAGCGTCGCCCGGCTAAGACGAATGGCCGCCGCCGCGTCCATAAGACTCCCCTTCATCAGCACCACGTCCGCCGCATCGATCGCCACGTCCGTCCCCGCGCCGATGGCGATCCCGACGTCCGCGCGCGTCAGGGCCGGGGCATCATTGATACCGTCGCCGATCATGGCAACCTTCCCCTGCTCCTTCAGCCTTCGGATAACCTCCTCCTTGCCCTCCGGAAGCACGTCCGCCACGACCTCATCCACTCCTGCAAGCTTTCCCACGGCATTCGCAGTGCGCTCATTGTCACCCGTGAGCATGACCACGCGAAGTCCCATGTCCTTCATTCTTTGAATGGCCGCAGGGCTGTCCTCCTTGATCTCGTCCGCCACGGCGATCACGCCAAGGATCCGTCCGCCCTTCGCAAAGAACATCGGGGTATTCCCCTGATCTGCCAATTCCTCGGCGATACGTTCGGATGCCGCCAGGCCTCCACACATATTTTTTAGGAAGTCCAGCTTCCCGCCAAACACTTCTTCCGAGCCAAGCCTTCCTAGCAGTCCATTTCCCGGGGCCACTTGAAATTCCGTGACTTCCATGGGCTCAAGGCCCATCTTTGCCCCATATGCAATGACGGCCTTCGCCAGGGGATGTTCGCTTCTTTTCTCCAGCGCCAGCGCAGTCTCCAAAAGCTCTGCCTGAGTCACTCCCTCTGCGGGATGAACTTTCGTCACGGCCGGCTCTCCCTTGGTAATGGTACCCGTCTTATCCAGGACCACGATCCGCGTTTTTCCCGTCTCCTCTAAGGAGATGGCCGTCTTAAAGAGGATCCCGTTTCTTGCTCCAACGCCATTTCCCACCATGATGGCAACGGGCGTTGCAAGTCCCAGCGCGCAAGGACAGCTGATCACCAGCACGGAAATTGCCCTGGCAAGCGCATAGCCAAAGGTCTGCCCCACAAGCATCCAGATCCCGAAGGTCACCAGCGCAACAAATATGACCGCCGGCACAAACACGCCGGACACACGGTCCGCGATCTTTGCGATCGGCGCCTTCGTCGCCGCAGCGTCGCTCACCATCTGAATGATCTGAGAAAGAGTCGTGTCCGTCCCAATCCTGGTCGCCTCACAGGTCAGAAACCCGGATTGATTGATGGTCGCCGCGGATACCTGATCCCCCGGCATCTTATCCACCGGGATGCTCTCTCCCGTCAGCGCTGATTCATTTACGGCACTGATGCCATCCTTCACTACGCCGTCCACGGGGATGCTCTCCCCGGGCCGAACCACAAACAGGTCGCCAACCCGCACCCTGCGGATGGGCACCTCCGTCTCCTTCCCGTCCACGAGAAGGACCGCCGTCTTCGGCGCCAGCTTCATCAGGCTCTTTAGGGCATCCGTCGTCTTCCCCTTCGAACGGGCTTCCAGCATTTTCCCCACCGTGATCAGCGTCAGGATCATGGCTGCTGACTCAAAATACAGCCCATGGAGAAATTCCATCGCGCCCTCGGCATCTCCTCTTGCTGCCGCGCCCGTCATCAGGAAAAGACAGACGGCGCTATAGAGAAAGGAAGCACCCGAACCCAAGGCCACCAGCGTATCCATGTTAGGTGCGCCGTGCAACGCACCCCGAAATCCACTCACAAAGAACTTTTGATTGATCACAAGAACGATGCCGGCCAGCACCATCTGCATGAGACCCACGCCCGCAGGATTCCCTTCCAGGAAGCCCGGAAGCGGCCAGTGCCACATGACGTGCCCCATGGAGAGATACATTAGCGGCAGAAGAAATAGGATTGATGTCAGCAGGCGCCTCTTCATCCTCGGTGTCTCCAAATCAGCGAGCTTCGCCTCGCTTCCACGCCAGTCGGCTTCGCCTTCGTCGCCCCCTTGCCCGTCGGCTCCTCTTCCATCTTTTCCGTCCCGCTCCAAGCCAGGCGCGCCAGTCTTTTTCCTTCTGGCCCCGTACCCGGCCTTCTCCACGGCGCGGATGATCTCGTCCGGATCCGCCGTGCCCTCCACGCCCATAGAATTCGTCAGCAGGCTCACGGAGCAGCTTGTCACGCCCTCCACGGCGCTCACCGCCTTTTCCACTCTTGCGCTGCAGGCCGCGCAGCTCATACCCGTCACTTGATATTGTTCCATATTACCATCCTCATAATAGCTTTCGTACGACCGTCACCAGCTCGACCTCCGCCTTGCCGTCCGCACTTCACTGCTCCGCAAGGAAGAGTTTTACGCGCTTTTGAATGACGTCCGTCACCTGTTCCAGGCTTTTTTGCCCCTCCCAGTAAGCGTCCGCCTCCTCAAAGACGATCTTTCGCACGTCCATATATCCGGGCGGCAGCTTCCTTACGCTTTCCAACGCCTCAAGGAATTGATCCACGCATTCCTGATCCACGATATGCTCTTGATAGTGGGCACCGACCACGTTCCCATCCTCATCGAGAATGTCCTCATGATCCTTGCCATACAGGGCGAGTTCCTTGTCGATGATCTTTTGCATCCAGTGCCGGTTCGACCACATGCTAAATCCCGGGATGCCATGATCATCCGTCGGCTCCGTTGCCAAATAGCTTTCCATGAAAAGCCATGCGCCCTCTGCCTTTTTTGAAGTCGAAAGAATGGAAAACTCCGAGGTCGCGTTCATGACTGTCTTGGGCATTCCGTCAGGACTCGGCCATCCCATTACCTTGATCTTTTGATTCTTTTCCTTGGCCACCCTCGCAAAACTATCCAGTGAGCCCGGGGAGATCCATGCCATAACGAAGGGCCGGTCCTCCTCATAGCCTTCCGTCTGCTCCCGCTCCTTACACTCCTTGCAATACTCCAGGAGCTTTTTGAATTCGTCGCCGTCGAAATGACATTCCCTCGTTTCCCCGTCCCAAAAATAGTCCATGGTATAGTTGAGCAAAAAGATCTGAATGTAAAGGAAACTGCGAAGCGGCCTATATTCATTATGAGCCCTCAGGTAATCGATCATCTCATCGTAAGTCCAGCCGGCATCTCCCTCCCAAAGGTCAGAGGGAACAACCAGCGTCTCCATGCTGAAGCTGTATGGAATGGTATAAAGCGTGTCACCATACATGCCATGTTCGAGGGCCTGCGGATAATAATCCTCCCTGCTTATGAGCTCGCTTGCGTCAAGAAAAGGCGTTAGATCCATGAAATATCCGTTCCGCGCCAAGTCCTCCCGCGAATGCAGATTGGAAAGGCAGACCAGATCCGGCGGATTGTTGGAAAGAAAGTCTGCGTTCATCCGCGCCTGCGCCTCATCATAATCAGACATGTCTGCCGTCTGTACGTAAGACCGGATCGTCACGTGCCACTGCGTCTGCGACTTGTTAAAATCCGTCACAAAGCGCTGCAGGTTCCCGTCAGAATTCTGACTTAACACCGCCAGGACTAGCTCGTTCTTCTCCGGCAGATCATACTTAGATACTGCCGTCAGATGATAAAACTTGGTTCCGTTCTCATAAGACTGCACGTAAAAATCACCCATCGGGAGCTTCCACACGTTACCCACGTTGCTTCCCAGAATTCCAACGTCCGTCCAGGAAAACAACTGATAGAACACGTTGTCCGCCCAAGAATAGCGATACGCAGCGTCCGCCGTATAAAAATACAGATCCTCCTTCGTGCTCCCCCGAAGGAAAACGCCCCTCGGCTCCGCCGGAAAATCCTTTAATTCCTTAGAAAGCGCAAATTTCTCCTCGTCGATAAGACAGATGCTCTTTCGCGCATAATACTCTCCCTGCCCCTTGATGATATAGGGTCCCTCGCCCAGGGAGATGACGGCGGAATCCTCCAGCCCCACGTTGCCAAGGATCTTTCCCTGAAGATCAAAGACGCGAAGCTGCGTCACCTCATAGTTCCCCTGCGTAAGCTCCGCCATAAAGCCGGCATAAATCCGATCCCCCGTCATCAAAATGCTCCTGGCATCCCCGAAATCCTGCCCGGAAGCAGCGATCGCATCAGCAAGTACCTCCGTCCCCCAAAGACTTCCGTCATCCCTGATGCCGAAAAGACTCCCATCCTTTGTCACGCCGCGGACCGTATACACGTCCGCCTCCGCACATAGCTCTACCTCCTCCGCCACATACGCAAGCTCCCCCACCTCCGGCATGATAGCGACCTTGGCGTCCTGCGCGATCACACTGCCCGGCGCGCCGTCGCCGCCCTCACTGCTTCCGCCGTTGCTTTCTTCGCCTGCCTTCCCCCCTGGCCCATTACACCCCGCCATAAGCAAAGCGAATACCAAACAAACCGCACATAAACATCTCCTGCACTTCTTTAACCCTTCCCCCATTGCACACTCTCCTCAACTCATACGATGAAATAAAGCCAAACTTCCAGTTACTCGAGGAGGCGGTTTGGACTGCCTTCCTCAGGCATGTGTGCCAAGCGTCGGTACTTAGTTGTCGTATGCGGTCGAATCCATTTCCCTCTAATGGATTCGGCCAGCGACAACTTAGTACCGCTACGCTGCACTCATAGTGCGAACGTGCCTGAGAAGGCAGTCCAAACCACAGCCTCCGAGTTTTTCTCATTTGGCTTTATTTCACCCTCGCCTTCACCCACTTCATCGCCTCCGCGGCCTTCTTCTGCCCCTTTTTCAGCACCGCGTCAAAGTCCGCCGTATAGATCAGTTTCGCGGCATATTCCTCCACCACAAGCATCTCCCCACACGCCTCTGGCGTCTGTAGCTCCAGCGCCGCCGACGGCAGAATATTCTCCGCATAATACTCCTTTTTCTCCTGCGCGGAAGCAAAGCACTGCATCATATAATCATTGCCGCGGTCCGTCACCAGCCCGGTATCCAGCCCCAGGATCAATTGCTTCGCGAAAGACACATGTTTCTCCTCCTTGCCGTCCACAGCGTCCTTTCCGAACAAAAGCAGCTCCGCGTAAGAGCGATCCGTGCGGAGTAGCTCCAGGAAAAAGTAAGCCTCCTGCTTCTTTCCGGAGCTCGCAAGGATTCCCGTCTGGCTATTCAGCCTCGGAACGGCATAGCCCTTCCAGGTATATGCATAAGACCCTTCCGGCTGGTTCTCCTCTCCGTAGCCTGTGCCGGGGAAGCTCCTCGAAAACGCAATGTCCCAATTCGCGGTTCTATCCTGGGTGATCTGATCCTGATAACGGTTCAAAAGCTGAAGCCACGCAATGCAGCGTTCCTCCTCCAGCGGATTCACCAGCTCCCCGTCCTTTGTGAGCAATACTCCCTGATAATAGGAATAGCCGAAGGTCTCCGCAAAGGAAAAACCGGAGCAAGAATAATACAGAACCTTCCCCTCCTTCAAGTACTTCTCCACGGAAAGCAGGTCTCCGTCAAACGACGCAAACTCCGCCTTGGAAAAGGACTTCTTTCGAAAATACAGGGAATTACCGCGGTCCTGCGCGACCTCATTCGGGAAGAAATAGACATGCCCCTGATATGAGGTCGTCTTCCAAAGGACCTCAGGCAACACGTCCCATGCCGTTCCATCCTCAAGATATGCCTCTAAGGGAGCATATTTCCCATCGCGGATTGCTTCCTGCACAACATACTCTCCCGCGCCGCAAAAGCCCGAAAACGCAATGTCGCCGTCGCCGGAAAACAGCTTCTTTTGATACTCTTCATTGTCATCAAGGATCATGCCGCCAATGCCAGATCCCTTGATCGCCTCGAAGCGAACGTTAAAGTAATATCCATCCTCTTCCAGCTTTCGATTGATCTCCTTGACCGTCTTTTTGGAGACCAGTTCCTCTCCATAGTACGGATACACCCAGGTCACGGTCACCCGCGATTTTGGCTCCGTGGCATTCTCCTCACTGCCTACGGCCTCTGCCTTGATCTCCACGGGCATCTCTCCGCTTTTCCCCGACATCAGCGTGCGTGCGTCAACGATCAGCGTGACAATCTCCTCCGTCTTTCCGTCGCTTGGCAGACTCCCGCCTTGCGCGTGAAGCCTTCCCCACACCATGATGCCTGCGATCATCAGCACGAAAACAAGACTTGCCGCCAATACGGCCCACCTCTTCCAATGCTTTTTGAGCTCGCCGCGTGCTTCTTCCTTACGCTTCTTATCATATTCGAGCGACTCCGTCAGGAAGGAGTCATCTAATCCGTCGATCGCATCTGATAATTTCATATCGTCACTCCCTCCTTCCTCAGATATTCCTTCAATTTCTTCCTGATCCGAAAGAGCTTCACCGCCACGGCGTTCCTGCGCATGTCCATCTCATCGGCGAGATCCTCCTCCGAAATCAAAAACCAATATCTTTTCACAAACAGGATCCTGCTCTTCTGATCCAGGCCCATTAAGAATTTTTCGATCGCCTTTGTCAGCTCTTTTTCTGACCATGCCTCCTCCGGCGTGCCTGCTGCCGGAAGGCTTCCCTCAATCTCCTCCAGCTCCTCTAAGGATCTCTCCATCGAAAGGTTCCTCTTCTTTGCCTGCTGATAGCGTAGTCTGTTCAGGGAAAGATTCTTCGTGATGCGGCAAAGGTATGCGGCCAGAGGATTGGGTCTCTCCGGCGGAATGTTGTTCCAAACGCCCAGATACGCGTCATTCACGCATTCTTCGGCGTCCTCGAAATCCTGCAGGATCCCGAAAGACACCCTGCGCATCATGCTTCCATATTGATAAGACAGTTCCACGATCGCCTGCTCGGACCGTTGAAAGAAAAGCTCAATGATTTCCTGATCTTCCATGTTAAACCCCTTATGTTACCCCGCCAATGTTTCCTTTGCAAACCCCTTCATAATCATTCTAACGAATTTCATGTCATTATTACAATGAAAACTCGAAGAAACTAATTCATCAATGCCAGTATCCGTTCAAAATCAAAGCTGCGGATCCATTCCGGATCGCCGCTGCCCGCGCGGGCCTTCTCAAAGTCCGCTGCCTTGTCAGAGACAATGACCTGCGCCTCGGCCGGATCCGAAACGATCTCCTCCGCCGCCATTTCAAAGAATTTCTTCATGTTCAGCGTCTTTGTCATCTCGAAATACGGGAAAAGAAAGCTGAGATCAGTCTCCCCGGCCACGATGGCGCCGCCTGCCCTGGCGATGTTCAGCCAGAGGAACTCCTCCTTGTTGAGATCCAGCGCAAAGAGATACGCGAAGGTACTGTTACAGTTGATGGTAAAAGAAGACTGCACCGTCTTTGGCTCATAGATCTCACCGCTTCCCATCCGGTTCCGCAGCATGTAACCCGCCCGACAAACCAGTCCAGAAAAAGGCACGCTGGAAAAGACGTTGTCGCAAAATACCAAATATCTTACCTTGGGATACCACTCCCGAAAGGCATCCAGATTGATGTCAAAGTATTCCGAGCCGCCATGGAACCCGCTGGTCTCATCTCCGGAATAGGTGATCGCTTCCGACTGGTTATTCGCCATGGTGCGCCAGGAAAACTCGATCTGATTTCCCTCCTCGTCCATTCCAATGACGGAAAGGTCAATGTCATTCACCTTCTCCCAATAGGTAAAGGCGCGGAGCACCTTCGCCTTTGGCATGGGAAGCCTGGAGCCCTTGGCGAGAACGCCATATCCTCCCTGCGAGGTCGTCTCCTGCAGAGGCAGGGCGATCCGCGCCATGTCCTCATCCAGGTAGACCTTTCCGACCCTTCCCTTCAGATTCTTTTCCAGATTTTCCCGAAGGAAGCTGGAGATGGCGGCAGCCTGCTCCTCCGTGATCCAGGATTTCCTGCGCTCACATTCCTCGGGCGTCTCCGCGTGAACAAGAAGCATATTGTGCTTGGTAAAGACGAAAGCCCTTCCTGAACCCGGGAGCGGCGCCTTCCCGTAATTTAACAAAAGCTGCATGAGTATGATATTGTTTTTTGTTTCCAGGTGATCCAGCAAGAACTGCAACTCCTCCGGAGATGAGGTCCGGCTGATCAGGTAATTTAAGTGCCGAAGCAGGGCGCCGCTTCCCTTGGATTCCAAGAGGATCTCGGCGGCGCGGCGTACGTCCTTTTGATCCATCGCCTTCTCAAACTGGGAGGAGACGGAAAGGTTCCCTGGATTACGCATCGCATATAAGAACTGCTCCGCCTGCTCATTCTTCGCATGATAATGCAGGTGATGCAAAAGACCGCACCACTGCGCCTTACGCTCATAACAGTTCGCGACGTCCACCCGCCCGGACTCAAAAAGCCGGTCCAAAACGGCAGTCAGGAACTTGCGGTCCCGATTTTTCAGGTTGAGCTTGTTGATCTCCCATTTCCCGTAAAAGCGGTATTGCAGCTCCTCCACAAGCTTTGGAACGTCCGAAAGCACAAGGAACCTGGAATATCCGGGATCTAACAGCATCACCGCAAGGCGCATTGCCGTATTCTTGGAGGCACAGTGCTTGGGGCGAAAGCCATACTGGCAGATCGCCTGGAGCACGAAGAAAAACTGCTGATCATTTAAGGGCCTGGTGCTGCGCAGAAGATCCTCGAAAGCAGCCTGAAGCATCGGGATCGTCTCCTCCTCGCTCAGGATGACGAATTCCTTCACCTCCGTATCTTCCTTGAACGCCAGCCGCTCTACCTGTTCTTCCAGCATGGAATGCCCTGGCACCGAGAAATTTCCGAAGCCATAGGTCACGGCGTAGTGCACCATCTGGTCAAAGAGGAGGGCTTCCGGCGAAAGCTTCCTGACACTGTCCGGAAACCCCTTATAAAAGGGCAGCGGGACATTTTGACCTAGCAGCTCCGACGCCAGCGTGATCATCTCCTGCTGCGCCATCTCCTGTCCTGCAGTGATGCGGATGCCAAAGAGACTGGCCAGGGAAAAGATGACCTCGAACGCGTGGGGCTCTTCCTCCTGGTCCCTTGCCTTGACGAAAATGTGCTTTTTGAACAAATATTCCTGAAAGACCCGTTCCATCGCTTTCTCCTTCAGTTGATCTCCAAAATAACAAATAGAAAAAGCCGGCGATATCGTCAGATTAATCCAATGTGTGAAGTAAACCTGACTAGCTGCCGGCCAATTCATATTATACCTTTCTGCGGCGAAAAAGTCAAACGGCCTCTGTTTACGTTTCTTTCGTTTCTGTATATAATGAAACTGCAAGGGGGAACAAAAGATGAAGAAATATTATCAATATGTGACAAATGGCAATAGACCAGCAGTAATAACATGCGTTATTTATAGTTTTGCATGGATTTTGATCGTCTCATCGGCATGGGCGATCGGCCTCCACCGCTATGACCTTAGCAGAACGATCTCCGCCTACATCGCATTCCGGAAATGGACGGCCGTATTTTATTTCGTCTGCGCGACGATCATGTTCCTGCTCCTCGTGACCTATGTTCATAAGCTTCAAATGCCACTGATCAAAAAGATCGTGTACTATATTGTGTTCCTAAGCGTGTGGGGCTGCTCCATCTTTCCCTCCAACAAGGAATGGAGCGTGTTCGTGACGAGCATTCACCTGAAGTGCTCCTACGGCCTGATGTTTTCCGCTTCGTTTTCCTTTCTTCTCACGAGCTTTTTCGCCAAGAGGAGGGGGCAGCGGATCTTTGCGATCGCGACCTTCGTCTACGCGCTCTTTTTCATATTTGCCCTCCTCGTCATGAAATGGCCGTGGTTTGAAGAGACCATTTTCATCTGGGAGAATCTGTGCATCTACCTGATCTTGGTGGAGCTTTTTCTGGAAGCGCCGCGTGCTCCTGAGAAAAAATCTCAATAATATCATCTGTTATTTATCGCCCGTCCGGATTTCCAGAAGGTCACTCCCTCGCCGCCGTATCATAATGGCCCCCAGCTGATCCGTCCGAAACAGGTTTGTTCCGTCCTGCAAAAGGCGCTCCAGCGTCTCCTCGTGCGGATGTCCGTAGGAATTCTTTCTCCCGCAGGAGATCACCGTCACCTTGGCGTCTAATTGCATAAGAAATGCATCGGAGGTTCCGTTTCGAGAGCCGTGATGTGCGCACTTTAAGATCGTTACTTCACGGATCCCGTTCTTTTCGCATTCCCTCAAAAGCTCCTCTTCCCCTTCTTTTTCCACGTCACCCGTGAGCAGAATTGTCCAGTTCTTCCCTTTTTCAAAAGTATCACCTTCTGATCCCATAAGCGTGCCTTGTTTTCTGGTCTTTTCGGAGATGGTCACGAGCAGACAAAGCGACGCCTCGTTCCCGCCCTCCATTCCCGGCCCGGGATGCAGGATCAACATGGAAATCCCCTCTCCCTCCAAAAGGTCTCCCGCGCGGAGGTACTGCACGTCATTTCTTTTTGAAGCGCTGCCCTTCTCTTCCATCTGAGCCCACAGCTTCAAAACCTCTGAGAATTCCCCGCTCGCTTCGCCCGTCACGGGAAGGTAGAGCCCTCCGACCTCGATCCCTTCTTCCTTTGCGCAGGAGAGGAGCTCCTTCACGCCGCTTGTGTGATCAATGTCCCCATGGGACAAGAAGATCCCGTCGACCCGGCGGATCCCCTCATGCTTAAGATAAGGGATCAGGACTCTCTCCCCTACGGTTTTCTTGCTCATGCTGCCGCAGTCATATAACCAGGTCTGCCCGTTGGACAGCCGAAGGAGGACGCAGTCCCCCTGCCCCACGTCCAGGAATACGACGCCCGTCATGCGATGCGCAGGGATCAAAAATAGCAGGATCGGAAGGAGCAGTCCTATCGTTCCCCACTTTCCAAGCATTTCTTTCCCCTTGCGCCAGAGTCTCTCCGCCTTCCCGCCCTCCTTTCCTTTCGCTGGCGGCGCAAAGGCATCTATTCTGAAGCCTTCCACGCTCTCCATTCCTTTCTCCGGCGTCGCAAAGCCGCCTTTTCTGAAGCCTTCCACGCTCCGCCAGATCAATGCCAGCACAGCTGCTAGCGCGCCATAATATACCGCGATCTGCCAGGCTGCGGGGCAGCCCGGATTCCAGATGGCCCAGGGGAGGCGCCTCGTCACGCGGCAGAGCGCCTCAAAGAGGCGAAACGCCGCCACGTCGACCGTCCCAAGGAACCCAAGGCCAGGCACGGCCATGGCAAGGAAGCCAAAGACCAGAACAGGGCCCATGACGGGTATGACGATCAGATTAATGAGCGTGGAATAGACAGGAACCTCATAATAGAAATGAAGCAACATCGGGAGCGTTACAAGAAGCACGGAGGCGCTCGTCCGAAGGCTTGCGCAGATCATCCTTTCCAGCCTGGAAAGATATTTTTCAGCCGCGCCGCGCCCGGCGGTAAGCCGCCCTGCCTCCAGACGCTCCATTGCAATGCGTTCCTTTCGATTTTTCGCAAAGCGATCCCAGAGCGGCAGGATCCCACCCACGCCAATCATGGCGCCAAAGGAGAGCCAAAAGCCGGAATTCATGGCGGACGCGGGAGTTATGCACAGCATGAGACAGGCCATGACCCCGAGAGCCGTCAACATGTCGTAGGTCCGCCCGCAGATATTGCCCAGCATGCGAAGAAGGAACATGCCGATGGCACGGCACGCGGACACGCTCATGCCCGTCATGATGCCGTAGAGAGCCAGCACCATCCCCGCCAGGATCGCGGCAGGCTTCACTGAAACTCCCATGCGGCGAAGCAGCTCATAAAATCCAAGGCCGAGAAGTGACACGTGAAGCCCTGAGATACTGAGCACGTGAAGAATGCCCCCGTCCTGGTAAAGCTCCCGGATCTTTGGATCCAGCGTCGCCCGCTCTCCGAGAAGCATGGCCTTCAAGATCCCGGCCTCCCGGGCAGGGAACACCTTCTCCAATCGTTTCGTAAAGTACTCCCGCAGGGCAGCAAGGCTCTCTCCCAGCGGATCATACCTCTCACTTTGGGAGAGAACGCAAATCTCCGTCAGCCTCCCTCCGATCTGCCGTCCCTGATAGTACTCCGCAGTATTCCACTCTCCCGGATTCGTCGCCTCCGCATAAAAGGAAAAGACACCAGAAACGATGACCTCGCTGCCGATCTTTGGGAACGAAAAATTGGCCTCTCCTTCCGGGAAGCACTGGATCTGGTCCGTATTCATCTGACCTAAAATGGAAATGATCTGCCGCGATGCTGCGGCATCCTGAATGACGGAAAGCTCCGTCAAAAGAAAATAAGAAGAATTCTCTCGCAATTCTTTTCCGCACACCCTGCCTGAAAAAAGGATCCTTTCCTCTCCCCAGGGTGGGGCGTCAGAAGGATTTGCCCATACTGACGCGCGGATGCCCTCCCGGTCTGCCGCACCGCTCCAAAAGAAGTGAAGCACGGCGACAAGCGACAGGGCGACGCAGACCCAAAACAAGGGTCTTTTCATACTCGCATCTCCCTTCCATAGTATTCAAAACTGATGAAGTCTCCTGTTTCCTCACTGGCCGGCCGACTCCGATGTCTGCTCCAGCGTAGTCACCAGGTCCATGTTCTTCTCAAAGGTGGCCTGCGTGAATATGTCCGGGATCTCACCATTCACCAGGATCTGAACATGATGCACGTTAGGAAGCTCCGTCAAGGAATTGACGATGGAATAGATCGCCACCTCCGTCGTGACGTTTCCCACCACGTTCAAAAAATTCGAATCAAAGTTTACGTAGACGATCCCATCCTTTGACATAACGCTGAGGATCTTCGTGTCCGGGCTGACCGTCGCATACAATCCCGCGATCTTTCCGCTGGGACCAGACAGGATCTCATCCACCACGAATCTCTCCAGGGGCGTGTTCGTGGAGTAAAACTTTTCACGATACGCCGCGATCAGCCGGTCTCCTTCCTCATTCGCGAAATAAAGCTTCACTCGCACCTGCTCATAGGAATTGATCTCGCTCCCGTCATTATGGATGAACTGATCCGCCGTCATCCAGTTCACGGAATCTCCCGCGCCGTCGATCAGCGTGCTTCCGTTCACCAAAATCTGTACGCGGTTCACGCCGTCTGCCTGCAGAAGGGTCCTTACGATGGCAGCGCGCACTAAAACCTCCGTCGTAGAACTCAGCTTAGAATAGTTTTCATCCATGTTCAGCACCAGGCTCCCGTCCTGATACTCCACGCCCAGCACCTCGAACCCCATCGCCAGCGGCGCCTTGTAGGTCAGCTTTTCCGGGACCGCTGACAAATACGCCATGAGGATCTTGATCTGCTCCTCCGTGGATCCGACCGGCTTGTCCACCTCGCGGATCTCCACCTTCGTCTCTGTGTTCGAGACATAATTCACCTGCACCGTGGGCCCTTCATGTCTTTCCGTCTCCCCGCAGGCGGAAAGCATCAAAAGGAGACCTGCCGCGAGCATCAGTGCGGCAAGCACTCTTCTTCCTTTCTGTTTCCCTTCAGCCATGCGTTTCAAATTTCTCTCCCCGACGATGCTATCGTCTTTCCGCCGTCTTTGCCGGCGCAATGTAATTCAGCGGGATCTTCACCGTAAAGGTACTGCCCTCTCCTAGCTTGCTGGTCACGCTGATGGAACCTCTGTGCAGGAGAACGGCGCTCTTTGTGATGGCCAGTCCAAGTCCCGTTCCGCCGATCTCACGCGAATGCGACTTGTCTGCCCGATAGAATCTCTCATAGACGTGCGGCAGGTCCTCTTCCGGAATGCCAATGCCCGAATCGCTGACCTGCAGCGTAAAATACTGGTGATCCGCGTCCAATACCACCTTCACCCAGCCATGCTCCCGATTATACTTGATGGCATTTTCCACCAGGTTCGTCATGATCAGGGTCATCTTCACCTCGTCCACCTCAGCGATCACGGGACGCATACTCTCATAGGTCACCTCCACGTCCTTCTTTCTGGCGATGGGGCGGAGACGCTTTAGCGTCAGCTCTGCCAGGTCATTGACGTTGAGCGCTACAATGTTGAGGTCCTGTGAGGTCTTATCCATTTTCACCAGTGCCAAAAGATCCGTGATGATGCGGTTTTCGCGGTCGATCTCCGACGCCATGTCCGTCATAAATTCGCGGTAGAGCTCCGCGGGCACGTCGGGCTGCGCCAGCAGCGAATCCGCCAGCACCTTTAAGGAAGCCATCGGCGTACGTAGCTCATGCGACACGTTTGCCACGAACTCCTGTCTGGAATCGTTCAGCGCGTTCATCCTTCCCAGAAGGTCATTGAAGGCATCCACGATATGCTCCGTCTCGATATAATCCGGAACCGAGATGGCCCTCTCGCTGGTCCCCTCCTTCACCTTTCGTATCTCCGTTGAGATCTTTCCGAAAGGTCTGGTCAGAACGCCGGAGAGCAGCACGGACGCCACCACGATCCCCATGATCATTAAGAACTCCAACGTGATCGCCGCGCGGTTCATCCGATCGATCATCTCGATGATGGTCTCATCCGAAACACTGGTCAGCATAACGCCGACAATGCTTGACTTTCCGTCCGTCCCCGTGGAAGCAATGGGGATGGTCATTTCTATGTATCCGTGTTCCTCGTCATAATGGGAAATGTTCTGGCCCTGGAAGCACTGGATCACTTCCTCGGAGATAATGGTCTTGCCCTCGCTGATGCCGTAAGTGTCCCGAATGACCTTGCAGTTCTTTCCGATGACCATGACGCGGCCGCCGTACAGATTGGAGATGGTCTCCAGCTCTGCGTTGATCCCCTGGCGCGACGCGACCATGCTTGGCTCCTGCATGCGATAGGTCGCAAAATAATTGTTGCTGATCAGGTGCTTTGCCACGATGAGCAGCTGGTTTTGCACCGTCTCAGTGCGTTGCTGCACGGCGCGTCTTTGATAGGTGGACATGATGGCATGCCGCATCATAACGCTCGTCAGAATGCCGACCGCCAGCACAAGAAGGCAGATTCTGGCACGGAAGCTGCGCAAAAGCAATATCTGTTTGAAGTTTTCTTTCACGTAATCCGGCAGCTTCACCTTCTACCCTCTCCGATCAACCCTGAAAATAATAACCAACGCCCCACTTCGTCCTGACGTAATGCGGCTCGCTGGGATTTGCCTCGATCTTCTCACGGAGTCTCCTCACGTGCACGTCAACAGTCCTGACGTCCCCGGGATAATCCGTTCCCCAGATCAGCTTCAGGAGGTTCTCACGCCCATACACCTTGCCGGGATTGAGCATAAGAAGCTCAAGCACCTCGAATTCCTTCGCCGTGAGACCGATCTCCCTGTTAGCTATGTAAGCGCGGCGTCCCTCGCAATCGAGCCTTACGTCCCCGTTCTCGATCACCTTGCCCTGACCGGCCTCGGCACTGCGGTTATCCATCCGGCGCATGATCGCCTTGATCCTCGCCTTAACCTCCAGAATGTTAAAAGGCTTCGTGACATAATCATCCGCGCCATATTCTAGCCCGAGGATCTTGTCCATGTCCTCGCCGCGCGCCGTCAGCATGATCACCGGCACGTCCGAGAACTCACGGATCTGCTGGCAGACCTCAAAACCGCCGATCTTCGGAAGCATCACGTCCAGCAGGATCATGTCATATTGATTGCTCTTTGCCAGCTCCAGGGCTTCCTCCCCGTCATAGGCACAGTCCACCACCATGCCATCCTGCTCCAAGCTGAATTTGATCCCCTTTACGATCAGTTTTTCATCATCTACGACAAGTACTCTTTTGTCTGCCATTGTCATTCCCTCGTCTTTCCTTCTTGATCCGTCTTAAATTTATGAACACTCTTTATTTCTTACGCGTTCTTTGTCATTTCCGTGATTTCACGGATGCTCACTGCACCGTCACCAGATCCTTGATCTGCAAATAGATCGCCTCCTTGATGCCCGGCACCTGCATCAGCTCTTCCACCTTCGTGAAATCCCCATGCTCCCTGCGATATTGGCAGATCGCCTTGGCGCGGCTCTCCCCGATGCCGGGAAGGCTTCGAAGCGCTGCTTCATCCGCCTGATTTAAGTCAAGCTTCCCCTCCGCGGCGGCACTTTGCACCTGCTCCCCTACGGCCGGGAAATAAAGCTGTTGCCCGTCCTTTAAGAATCCCGCGAGGTTTACCGCCGCCTCATCCGCATCCTCAGCGAATCCCCCCGCCAGCTCCAGGGCATCAAATACGCGGCTCCCCGCCGGAAGCTCCTTCAGACCCTGATCCCTGACCGCGCCGCAGACATGCACGAAGATCCTTGCTTCCACCGTCTCCGCGCCGTCCCCGGGCAATCCTTCCTTCGCGCCGTCCGTCCTGGCGTCTTCGCCGCCTCCCGCTTCGCCCTGCGCGCCGCTTTCCTTCCACTCCAGCGTCATCGCACGGTCCGCCTGACATCCCGAGAGCGCCCCCGCAAAAAGAACGCACGCAAACAGCACGGCCGCCGTCTCCGCTCCCGCGAAGTAGAGGCCCCGCTGCTTTCTTCGAACTGCTTTTCGCACAGTCCCTTCCTTTGATCCTTCCATAAATCCTGCTTTCCTCGTCCGCGTGATAACGCCCTGCCGATCTATGGAACGCCGCTTTGTCGATAGCATTATTGTAAGCGAAAATGGCCTCCTTTACAAGACCTTATTTCCACTTAAATACGATGATCCCCAGGATGGCAATGCCCATGCCGATCGCCTTTCGCCACTCGAAGGGCTGCCGCTCCACCTCAAACAGGCCAAGCAACTCGCAAAGATATGCCACGGCCAGCTGCGCCACCACGATCAGGAGCACGGCCCTGGCCGGGCCGAGAAGGTCCATGCTCTTTATGACGGTAAAGGTGATCAGCGCGCCGAGGACGCCGCCGAGAAGCATATACTTCGGCTCCACGGAAAACACCTTCCAAAGACTCTTTCGCTCCAAGCCAAACCATGCTCCCATACACACCGCGAACGCCGTCAGCTGTACGAACGCGCTGGCGGACCAGATCCCGGACGCCTTCGTCACCTGTGTGTTAAAAATCCCCTGAATGCTCATGAGCGCTCCCGAAAGAAGCGCAATCAAAAAACCGGCCATGACAACCCTCCCCTCTTTCAAGGATCAGTATGCCCTGTCCGGTTTCTTTTATGCATTTTTAGGCTCACTCTTCCCCAATCTGGGTGGAAATCTGTTCCTCCAATGCCCTCACGAGCGGCAGGATCTCTTCCCCGCTCCAGACCTTTGCGTACAATGCTTCCAGCTGAAGCCACAAATTTCCGATCTCCATCAGCTTCGGAAGGGAGATACTGTTCGCGTACTGCTCGCGGAAGGCAGCCAGGATCTTATCACCGTGGTCTGCCTGCAGCGCCGTTCCCATCTTCCCCGTCCTCGTATAGAAATCACCCATGGCAGTCCTGGTCATGTACTCCGCAAAGCGGTTCGCCAGGTCCTTATGCTCGGAAAATCCGTTGATCGCCAGCGCGTTGGTCACGGAAAGCGTTCTGCTCTTTAAGGTCTCGCTGACGTCCGGAAGCTTCGCCACGCCATAATCATACAGGAACACGCCTTCTGCCTTCGCTTCCTCAAGCCGCCGCACCACGTCCGTCGTGCCGATGGTGAACACCAGCCGCCCCTCCATAAAGTCCTGCAGCGCTGACTCACTGTTCACGCTTTCCGGCTCGATGAAGAAGAACTGATTCAGCTCCTGATAGGTTCTAAGGCATTCCATGGTCTCGTCGCTGTAGATGTTCACGTTCGTGTCGTCATCTCCGCAGTCGCCGCCCACGTTCAGGTAATTTCCCACGATCCAATAATTATAAAAGATGTCCGCGACGTCCCATTTCATGACGCCGTCCACGTCCTCCGGCGCGTCAAAGGTGTCTGCAAATTTCAGCAGCCCCTCCACCGTCAGCGGGATGCCGTTTTCGTCAATGCAGTTTTCCGACCACGTGTTCTCACTCTCCGACTCTTCCTCGAGGCCCTGTGCGACAAGGTTCGCATGGTCCTCCTGCTGCCTTACCCACATCTCGATGTAATCCTTGTTATACACAAGGATGCTGGTCTCATAATAGAATGGATATGCCACCATCTTCAGCCGATAGGTCACGGCGGACAGTGCGGTCAGGGGATACCATCCCTCATTCACCATGCCGGAGCGATTCTGGATCTCCGTGGCAAGTCCCGCAAGATAAGCCTGACCGAGCTCATCATTATTGATGACATAGGCATCCGGCGTCTGCTTCTCCGGATCCATGGTGGCATCATAGACGTCCTCAAGCAGATTGGAGGTGTTCTTGAGCACCGGGATCACCCTGACGCCCTCCGCCTCTCCAAAGCTCACGGCCGCGCTGTTGACGTAGCTCTCCAGCGCCGCGTCCGTGTACCAGACATAGATGGTCTCCTTTTTACTGGTCCAGGTCGCCTCTTCCTCCTGCCCCTCTTGTCCCGGAAAGCGGATCTCTCCCTTACCTCCCTGGATCACGAGCGCCGTCACGGCGATGGTCAGAAGAATGGCGATCAGTCTTCGTTTGATATGCATGAATTATTCCTCGATACATTCCTCTAAGATTTCGATCATCTGATCCACTTCCTTCTCCGTGATCACCAGAGGCGGCACGAAGCGGATGATGTTGGGACCTGCGTTGATCAGGAGCAGTCCTTTCTCGATCGCACGGTTGATGATGGGGCCGACGGGCTGCTCGAACAAAAGCCCCTGCATGAGCCCTATGCCGCGATGCTCCTTGATGCATGCGTGACGGCTCATGACTTCATAAAGCTTCTTTTCCAGATAAGGCGCAACGCGGTTCACATTGTCCAGAATGCCAAGCTTTTCATACTGGTCGAATACGGCATTGACTGCCGCGCCTGCCAGCGGATTTCCGCCGTAGGTCGTGCCGTGATCGCCTGCCACCAGGGAGTTTTGACCAACCTTCTCCGTCATCATAAAGGCACCCATGGGCACGCCGCAGGAAAGCGCCTTTGCGCTGGTCATCACGTCGGGCTTAATACCGTAGCGCTGCCATGCGAACATGGTTCCGGTACGGCCCATGCCGCACTGGATCTCATCCAGCATCATGAGAATGTCCTTCTCGTCGCAGACCTTGCGGATCCCCTCCAGGAATTCCTTGGTCGCCGGCGTAAGTCCGCCCTCGCCCTGCACGGTCTCAAGAAGGATCGCACAGGTCTTGTCATTGACCTGATCCAGCACGCTCTGAAGGTTATTCATTTCAGCAAAGCGAATGTTGCCGATCATGGGCTCAAACGCATCGCGATAATGACGGTTGCCAGTCACGGAAAGCGCGCCCATGGTGCGTCCGTGGAAGGAATGCTCTAAGGCGATGATCTGATGATCCGTCCTTCCGTCCTTCAGGAAGGCATATTTGCGCGCCGTCTTGATGGCACCCTCGATGGCCTCCGCGCCGGAATTGGTAAAGAAGACACGGTCCATGCCGGATGCTTTCTTTAGCTTCTTTGCCGCCTCAACGGCAGGCACGTTGTAATAATAATTCGAGGTGTGGATCAGCTTGTCGATCTGATTCTTCAAGGCGTCATTGAATTCCTTGTTGCCATACCCCAGCGCGAACACGGCGATGCCTGCCACAAAGTCCAAGTATTCCTTGCCATTTGCGTCATACAGATGCACGCCCTCGCCCTTGTCGAGAACGATCTGAAAACGATTATAAGTATGAAGGAGGGCGCTTTCCGCCTCCTCGATATATGCTTTCATGTCCATCACAATTCCTCCGTTTCTGGATAGCATAAACTTCTTCCTGAAAGTCGGCTACGACTTCAGGATAAAACCAGGCCCTTCGTCTCGTCGCATCCAAGAACAATGTTCAGGCACTGCATCGCCGCGCCGGATGCGCCCTTGCCAAGATTGTCAAACCTTGCGGTGACAAGAAGTCTGTCCTCATTACCGGTCACGTAGATTTGCGCGTCATCCTTCCCGGACATGGCATTCGCCGCAAAGAAGCCATTGCCCTCCGCCTCACTTCCAAAAGGCATCACCTTGAGGAAAGGCTCACCGTCATAATACTTCGCGAACCTCTTTTGAAGCTCCTCCGGGGTCACCTTCTCCTTCATGAGATGTGCATACAGGGGCAGAGACACGATCATACCGCTGTAATAATCATCCACCACCGGCGTGAACAGCGGCTCCCTGGTAAGACCCGAGATCAGCTTCATCTCCTTTAAGTGCTTATGCTGCTGGCTGAGCGCATATTCCCTGGGGGCAAACAGATCCTCCGTCTTGTCCGCCGACTCATAGACAGCGATCGCCTTCTTTCCCGCTCCGCTGTAGCCGGAAAGCGCCGTCACGCAAACGGGATAATCCGTTCCCAGGATTCCCATTTGAAGCAGCGGATATACCATCATCATAAAGCCGGAAGCATAACATCCGGGAACCGCGATCCGCTTACTATTTCTGATCTTCTCGCGAAACGCCCTGCCAAGCTCCGGGAAGCCATAGGCCCAGTCCGAATTGGTCCTGTGCGCCGTGGAAGTGTCGATGACGCAGACATGGTCGTTCTCCGGATCGATCAGACTCACGGCCTCGATGGCTGCCGCGTCCGGAAGGCAAAGGAACGTCACGTCGGAAGCATTGATCAGCTTCTTTCTCTCCGCGGGATCCTTTCGAAGCTCCGGATCGATCGAAAGAAGCTCCACGTCATCCCTGACCGCCATGCGCTCATGGATCCTCAGTCCCGTTGTTCCCTCACTGCCGTCGATAAATATCTTGATGCTCAAGTCATTTTCCTCCAGTCAAATCATTTTATAAAGCCGCACCCGAAAACCTACGGCTCCAGCTTCTCGTCGTCCGAGATGATCGCCGTGCCGACGCCCTTTCTGGTAAAGATCTCCAGGAGCAGGCAGTGCGGAATTCTTCCATCCAGAATATGCACGCGGTTTACGCCGTTCTTGATGGCGGAGGTGCAGTTCGCAAGCTTCGGGAGCATGCCGCCGCCAATGTATCCGCCGCCGATGAGCTCGTCCGCCTCGCTGGCGGTCAGTCTGCCAATGAAGGAAGACTTGTCATTAAAGTCGCGATAGAGCCCCTCCACGTCCGTGAGGAACACCAGCTTGTCCGCGCCAACGGCCTTTGCGATCGCACATGCCGCGTCATCCGCATTGATATTATAGGTCTGGAACTGATCATCGAGTCCGATGGGTGCCACGATGGGAAGGAAATCCTTCTCCAGCATGTCATAGAGCACCTTGGGATCCACCTTCGTGATGTCGCCGACGAAACCGATGTCCTGCCCGTCGGAATACTTCTTCTGCACCTGAAGGAGTCCGCCGTCCTTGCCGCTGATGCCGACGGCCTTCACGCCAAGCTCCTGCACCATGGTCACCAGCTGCTTATTCACCTTGCCAAGCACCATCTCGGCGATCTCCATGGTCTCTGCGTCGGTCACGCGAAGCCCGTTCACAAACTTTGCTTCCTTGCCGACCTTGCCGACCCATCTGCTGATCTCCTTGCCGCCGCCGTGCACGATAATGGGCTTAAAGCCAACGAGCTTTAAGAGCGTCACGTCCTTGATCACGTTCTTCTGAAGCTCCTCATTACTCATCGCGCTTCCGCCATACTTCACCACGATGATCTTTCTGTTAAACTTCTGAATATAAGGCAGCGCCTCGATCAGCACCTCCGCCTTCTGCAAAACCTGCTCCATATCCTTTTCCATGTCACCAACCATCCTCTCCGCTATATTATACATTCCTCGGGGCTAAACTTGAATGGTTTTCCCCTCGAGTCTTTTAGCTCCTATAATCTGCGTTGATCTTCACGTAATCATAGCTGAGGTCGCAACCCCACGCGGTAGCTTCCTGGTCACCGGCGTGCATGTCTACGTAGACCGTTACCTCGGGTGCGGAAAGAAGCTCCGTTGCTTCCTCCTCGCTGTATGCCTTCGGCGCGCCGTCGCCAAAAACTTGGATGCGTTTGCCGTTTCCTTCAAAGAAGAGATCCACCTTGTCGGGATCGAACTGCACGCCGCTATAGCCCAGCGCACAAAGGAATCTGCCGAAATTGCAGTCATGTCCGAAGATGGCTGCCTTGCTTAAGGAAGAACAGATCACGGACTTTGCAAGGATCCTTGCATTCTGCTTCGTATCCGCGTTCACGACCTTCGTCTCGAACAGACAGGTCGCGCCCTCGCCGTCTCCCGCCATCTTTCTTGCCAGGAACTTTGTCACGAAATTCAGGGCCTCGCAGAACGCGTCATAGTCAGCGCCTTCCGAAGCGATCTCCTCATTCCCTGCCAGACCGTTCGCCATGACAAGCAGAGTGTCATTCGTGGAGGTGTCGCCGTCCACGCTGATCATGTTAAAGGAATCCACCACTGCGGCGCTCACGGCCTTCTGAAGCAAAGCCTTCGAAATCTTAACGTCCGTCGAAACATAGCCAAGCATCGTGCACATGTTGGGATGGATCATACCGGAGCCCTTACACATGGCGCCCATCACGGCCTTCTTGCCGCCCACCTCGAATTCCACTGCGATCTGCTTATGGATCGTGTCCGTGGTCATGATGGCCTTCGCCGCCTCCAGTCCCGCCTCCGGCGTTCCCGCCTTTGCGGCAACCAGCTTTTCAATCCCGGCCTCTAAGCGATCCACCGGCATCTGCATGCCGATGACGCCGGTAGATCCAATGAGAACTGCCGTCTCAGGAATGCCAAGGAGCTTTCCCGCGCATCTTGCCTCCGCCTCACAGGCATCCATGCCCTGCTTTCCCGTGCATGCGTTCGCAATGCCGGAATTCACGACAACCGCCTGTACGAAAGGCGCCGTCTCAACTAAATTCTTATCCCAAAGAACCGGCGCTGCCTTCACGACGTTGCTCGTAAAGGTTCCCGCTACCTGACAGGGCGCGGTTGAATAGACCAGTGCCATGTCCTTCCTGTTTTTATACTTTATGCCAGCCTCCACGCCTGCCGCCTCAAATCCCTGCGGCGACGTAATGCCGCCTTCCACCTGCTGATACATCTCTTTTCCTCCTTATCGTTCGCGTCTTCTTCTCCAGTGCGTGGGCGTTACGACAACCTCCTCCTGCGCATCCGGATACTTCTTGAAGATATCTAAGAACTCATCGAAATGAGCCACAAAAATGTCAACCAATTCCGGGTCAAACTGTCTTCCCTTCTGGGAGATGATCTGACGCTTTGCCTCCTCCGGCGACCAAGGCTTCTTATAAGGTCTCGTGGATACCAATGCATCAAATACGTCCGCGATGGCAACGCATCTGGCATTGAAATCAATCTCCTCCCCCTTGATGCCAAGGTAGCCCTTGCCATCATACCGTTCATGATGCTGCAGGGCGATGGCCTTTGCGATCTCCATCAGTTCCCCGGTGGAGTTCTCAAACATCTTTTCCCCGTAATACACGTGCCGCTTCATGATCTCATATTCGTCATCCGTGAGTCTCTCAGGCTTCTCCTGCACCTCCACCGGCACATAAAGCTTTCCGACGTCATGCATCATGGCCGCCGTGGATACCATCCAGACCATCTCAGGGCTCATGCCCCAAGCCGAACAAAGGATCTTCGTGTACTCCGAAACTCTTCGGACGTGGCCGCCGGTCTCCTGCGACTGCAGCTCAATGACCTTCGTCAGAGACTCGATCAGCATCTGTTCATTGGACACCAGCTCATTGTTCTTTCGAACCAGATCCCGGATGAGCTTCTGGATCCGCTCCGTGATGCCAAAGCAAAGCACCGCGATACTCACAAACTCGATCAGCCTCGGGATAATGCCGAAATAAACCACGCGAGACAGCGTCTGCAGCGGTTCGTCCGCCAGGTATTTCACGACGTACGCGCCCAGGTGGGCGATGATGATCACGGGAACCGAAATGGCTTCCGTATAGATGACGTCCCTCTTGTCGCAGTAGAGACACGACATGACCGTGGGGAAGATCAGCATGATCACCACGTGATAAGAAAACATGGTGTAGAGAATGCCGCTCATCAGGACCGTCATGGTCAGAAAGACATATCTCATTCCCGGACTGTCATAGTTGAGAATGTCATAATACAGCGTGGGAATGAGCATGACGATCACGGAAGCCACCAGAACGGGGTACGCGCGGTTATCCAAGTCGAAAACGCGCGAAGCGTTCAGCACGATCACCAGGATCATCAGCAGCGCACCGATCCGGCAGACCGACGCCATGGTCTTATTCACGTCTCTTTGGAAATCATCCATCAGATACTTGGAAAAATTCATAAATACTCCTGACTGTCTTAAGTCACAAATCGTTTCAGCAGGTTTCGTTATTTGTTAAAGGCCGTGATGTTCGCCTCATTCAGCGTGAAGTCATAATAGTTCAGGTCCAGGCGCTTCGTCCAGCCAATGCAATTCCAGAAGGCATTTCCGACGTCATTCTTCGTGAAGGCGATCAGGCTCACCTTGTTGATCTCCTCCGCCTTCAGCGCGTTCATGCAATAGACCACCATGGCCTTTCCGATGCCCATCCGGCGGTAATCCTCGCGCACGCACACGTGATACAGGCATCCGCGCCGTCCGTCGTGTCCGCAAAGAATGCCTCCCACAATGGCGCCGTCCTCCGCCACCGCCACCACGCTGGTCGAAGGATTTCTTTTTAGGAACCGTTCCACGCCGAGCCTTGAATCATCAATGCTCCGGATGCCGAAGCCGTGGATCGTCATCCAGAGGGCGTGCAGCCCTTCATAATCCTCAATTGTCATTGTCTTGATCTCGTACTTTTTCATCCTGACCCTTCAATGCTTTCCCCTCGTAAAAGGCCGTATGCAATGGCCCAGGCCAAGGGGTTTTCAGCCAACTCCCAAATTTTAAAAATGAAAAACAAAGGCGTCCGTCACAACACCTAGAAAGTATCATATCACACTTTGCATAAAAGTCCAGTACTTTTTTAGATTTATGCGAAATATTCTTTGATATATGCATATTTATGCATTTATGCCTGCATATTATCTTGAAACATGCATATTCATGCGGTCGCGCATTATAATAATGAAAAGCTGCCTTAAGGATCGCTTCCGGCGAGCCCTAAAACAGCTTTTACAAGTCACTCAGTATTTATGAATCCAAATCCATTTTTGATCCGATCCTGCTTCAATCAAGATTCCTTCTTCAGAACCTTACGCATCACAAACAGCGTACCGATCATCAGAAGGATCGAAAGCGGCAGCACGAGAACGGCATGAGGGAACAGTCCCGCGATAAGATATGCAACAAAGCTGACGCCTGCCACCGTTAAGGCATAGGGCAACTGCGTGGCCACGTGTGTCACGTGATCACATTGCGCTCCCGCGCTCGCCATGATCGTCGTGTCAGAGATCGGTGAGCAGTGGTCTCCGCAAACGGCACCTGCCATGCAGGCACTGACGCAGACAACGCCAAGGGGATCCGTCAGGGGGAACACGCCCAGCGTGATGGGGATCAGGATGCCAAAGGTGCCCCAACTGGTTCCCGTGGAGAAAGAAAGCCCACAGGCAATCAGGAATATGATCGCGGGCAGGAACGTCTTGAAGCCCCCCGCGGAACCCTTCACCACCATCTCCACGTACTCTGCAGCGCCAAGGCTGTCCGTCATGGTCTTTAAGCTCCAGGCAAAGGTCAGGATCAAAATGGCGGGAACCATGGACTTAAAGCCCTCGGGAATGCATCCCGTGATCTCCTTAAAGCTGAGGACGCGTCGGCAAAGATAATAGACCACCGTGACCACCAAAGTCGCGGCAGAGCCAAACATCAAACCAACGGACGCATCGGAATTGGAGAACGCGTCAATGAAATTCTCTCCCTCAAAGAATCCGCCGGAATAGATCATGCCGATGACGCAGGCCACGATCAGGAACACGATGGGAAGCACCAGGTCGATCACTCTTCCCTTCGGATTGCTCCCCTCGTCCGCGGCGCTTGCCGCGTTCTTCATGCCAGAGAAGATGTCACCCTTTTCTCTCGCATTATACTCGTGCTTTGCCATGGGACCAAAGTCTAGGTTGGTGAGGGCAAGAAACACCATCATGATGATGGTAAGGGTCGCATAAAAGTTGAACGGAATCGCCTTAATAAACAGGTATAATCCGTTTCCGTCCTCCACATAGGAGGAGACCGCTGCCGCCCAGGAAGACACGGGCGCGATGATGCAGATGGGCGCTGCAGTGGCGTCGATCAGGTAGGCCAGCTTCGCCCTGGAAATCTTACTCTTGTCGCTGACGGGACGCATCACGGAGCCCACCGTCAGGCAGTTAAAATAATCGTCGATGAAGATCAGCACGCCGAGGGCAACCGTCGCAAGCTGGGCGCCGGCCCTGGTCTTGATGTGCTCGGATGCCCAGCGGCCAAAGGCTGCCGAACCCCCTGCCTTATTCATCAGCATCACCAAGATGCCGAGGATCACAAGGAACACCAGAATACCCACGTTGGAAGGCTTCGCAACGGAGGCCACGATGCCGTCGCTAAAGACGTGAACCATTGTCCCCTCAAAGCTAAAACCGGAATACAAAAGACCGCCGACCAAAATGCCGACAAACAGGGAGGTATACACCTCCTTGGTGATCAGCGCGAGCGCGATGGCAATGATCGGAGGCAGCAGCGACCAGAAGGTCATGTAAAAATTCATGGCATTTCTCCTTTCAGGCCTTTGGGCCAAATGTTATTTCCACTTATTAGCATATCATTTTTAGGAAGATCCGTAAACCACGTGTTTCAAGTAAAAAGCAAAAAATCCAGAAAATCTTCGCGTTTTGCGTTTTAGTCTGAATATGCATAAATATGCACTATATTCAATGTATATGCAAATATATGGCATATTTATTGAATATTTATCCATAAAAATCCTGTTTTTTGTTAATATTATTCTTGCTTTTCTTGAAAACCTGTTGTATAGTGGTTTCAGATTTGATTTTATATGCTTACAAGGAGGATCTCACTATGAAAGAAAAAGTCATTCTTGCTTATTCCGGCGGACTTGACACCACCGCCATCATTCCTTGGCTCAAGGAGAATTTTGATTATGAAGTGATCTGTGTCTGCGTGGACTGCGGACAGGCAGAAGAACTTGACGGTCTCGAGGAGAGAGCGAAGTTCTGTGGCGCTTCTAAGCTGTACATCGAGAACGTGATCGATGAGTTCTGCGATGAGTACATTGTTCCCTGCGTGCAGGCGAACGCCATTTATGAGAATAAATACCTGCTTGGTACCTCCATGGCTCGTCCCCTGATCGCAAAGAAGCTTGTTGAGATTGCCCGCAAGGAAGGCGCTACCGCGATCTGCCACGGCGCAACCGGTAAGGGCAACGACCAGATCCGTTTCGAGCTTGGCATCAAGGCTCTTGCTCCCGACATTAAGATCATCGCTGCATGGCGTAATGACAAGTGGACCATGGATTCCCGTGAGTCCGAGATTGAGTACTGCAAGGCGCATGGCATCAACCTGCCCTTCTCCGCAGACTCCTCTTACAGCCGCGACCGCAACATCTGGCACATCAGCCATGAGGGTCTTGAGCTTGAGGATCCCGCGAACGAGCCCAATTATGATCACCTTCTGGTTCTCGGCGTAACGCCCGAGAAGGCTCCCGATGAGGGCGAATACGTGACCATGACCTTTGAAAAGGGCATCCCCACTTCCTTAAACGGCGAGAAGATGAAGGTTTCCGACATCATCCATAAGTTGAATGCCCTGGGCGGCAAGCACGGCATCGGCATCATCGACATCGTGGAGAACCGCGTGGTTGGCATGAAGAGCCGCGGCGTGTATGAGACCCCTGGCGGAACGATCCTGATGGAGGCACATCAGCAGCT
>CAMZDG010000033.1 GCA_947305245.1 uncultured Lachnospiraceae bacterium | reverse complement strand
TGTTCATGTTGTTACCCTGGATGGTCGGGAACATCTCAATGAGTTCCTTCCAGGTATTCGGTACGTCCAGCTCCAGCTCTTCCAGGATGTCCTTACGATAGAACAGCACGTTGAAGGTCTGGGTCTCAGGCATGCCGTAAACGGCGCCGTCGAGAGAGTACTGTGCGTAGGAACTGGGAGTGAAGTTGGAGAACACTTCCTCGAATCCGTCAAACTTCGTCAGGTCAACCGCCGAACCACGGAGTGCGTAGTTAACGGGCTGGTCGCCACCGATGGAAAGAAGCACGTCAGGACCTCTGCCTGCCATAACTGCATTCAGCACGGCTGCAGCCTGTACCGTCTGCACGTTTACCTTGATGCCGGTCTGAGGAGTGAACTCTTCGTCAACCAGTGCCTTCATGATGGTACCCTGGTCACGACCGGTCAGCACCCAAACCTTGAGGGGCTTCTCAGCGCCCTTTGCATTCTCGTCATAAACGTCGCCGACTGCTTCATAATCTACAAAGAAGGAAGCGAAGAAGGACTTGATCTCGTGACCGGTCTTCTTAAAGAAGCCTGCCTTGTCCTTTTTCACCTTGGCATCCACGCCGGATACGCGGATGTAGTCAACGTCAAGCTTGATCTCGCTCAGCTCCAGGATGGAAGTACCAAGTGCGGTAATGTTATCCTTGAAGTTCGTGAACTCAGTCGTGATCTTCTCGGGCTTCTCCACAAATCTCTCGAGCTGCGTTGCCAGCGTCTGTGCGGTAGCGATCTGGCTAGCCTTCTGTCCGGAAATTGCAACCATGTCATCCACGGCCTTGTAAAGACGCTTTGCCTCAAGCTCCATTGCAAGGATGGTGTCAGGGTATACCTTCTGGATCTTATAATCTCTGTACTTGTCGGGGGTTGCGCCGGTATAAACAAGGATCTTTCTGTAGATCTTGTTCAGGCGGAAGGTACAATCCTCAAGCTCTTCCAGGACGGAACCAACATCGCCGAGGGTTGCCTCAAGACGCAGGGTGTGCGTGCCGGCGGTCAGATAGAACTTGTACGCGCCATTCTCGTCGCCGAGGGTCTTGCACTCCCAGTCATTCTGATAATCAAAGGAAATCTCTTTTACTTCTTTAAAAGGAATCTCTCCGTCAATGGTCAGCATTCTGCTGGACACGGCGCCGCGTGCGTAGTTCTGGCGGCCCTTGACGGTGATGTAATAATATCCGGTCTCAGGAACGGTAACGTCCCACTCGATCCACTGACCTGCGGACTTCCATGCGTCGCCGCCGGTATAGTTCAGGATCGTCTTGGTAACGCTGTAAGGGCTGGTCGTCGGGGAAGAACGATCATATTTTGCATACAGGGAAGACTCTGAACGACGTACGGAGTTCTCGCCCTCGAACACTTCATTAAAGGTAAGGCCTACGCTGCTGGGATTTGCTGCGGGAAGGGATGCCGCATATTCCGCATAGCTCTTTACGTCCTTAACGGCTGCAAGCTTTACGCTTCTGAGAACCATGGGCTCGTTGACTGCCTCGAAGCTGAGCTCTCTGGTACCCTGCTCGAAATAGAACACATAAGGCTCAGCTACGTAGCCCATGCTGTCCTTACAGTATGCGCTCTGCCAGTCATAGATCTCGACCTGGGTAGGACGGATCTCGTTGCCCTGGTTGTCGACTCTCTTTTCGCCGCCGTCAGTCCAAATACGGCTGAACACCATGTTTCCGGCGTCATCAAAAGGAAGCTCGCCGTCGATCCTGAGGGCGCGTTCTGCAGCAACTCCTCTGGACTGAGGAAGCAGATACTCTAGGTAAACGTTGTAAAAGCCGCTCTGAGGAACATTTACCTTCCAGGTAACAACAGAGTCAGCCTCGGTCAAAAGTGCCTGACTTTCACCGCTGTAATTGCTTACGACTTCCACCTTTCCCTGAGCGGAATAGTCATAAAGGCTCACCACCACGTCGTCCTTCGGCGTGCCGGCATTCGCATGATCTCTCAGGTACCCACTGTACGTACCGGTACGCTGTGCGCCGGTAATGTCAATGTCAAGGTTGGCACCTTCATATTTCTCATGAAAGTCCTTGGTCCCCCTGAGATTCAGGAGCAGGCATAATACGACAAAAGCCGCGATCACGCCCACAAAAATTAACAGTTTCTTCACAGAGTCCTTCATACATGCCTCCTAGAGTTCTAGAAAATAGAGATACTCCCCTTCATAAATGCTATTATAACTGTTCAATGTGCCGATTGTCTAACTAAATCTTGCCATAAACAGGATACATATTGCTTATTTCTACCAATGAAAACCAGTTTTTCTTATGCACTTTGGACACTTTTACTGCTTTCCTTCTTCCAAAAAACAGGTCAAAATTCGACTTCATAAAAAAAACGGCCCTGTTTTTGTCCATTTTTACCACAGAAAACCGTTTTTTTACCTTATTTTTAAGAATCGCAATATCTGTTAAATGACTTTTTAAAAAAATTAGCCAAATTTCACAAAGTCTTAAGAAATTTCTGCCTCCCGGGGCTCTTTCTCCGTCTTTTCGGCCTCAGGAGAGGTGATGATGATCTTGCCATCATGCATTTCGAGCTTCAACTTGTTCCCGGAAAGCTGCAGTTCATCCAGAAGCTCCCTCGGGATCTGCACGCGGCCCGCCTTATCCATGACCACGTACTCTTCCTGCGTGTCCTCGCTTCTCCAGTCGATGGCAACCTCCTTCAGACGGTCCGCATAGCTCTCCTTCAGGATACGCTCGCTGCTGATCTTTCCGTCACGGATGGCAACCACACGCTTTACCTTCTTCGACAGTGCCACGTCATGGGTAACGATCAGGATCGTCTGTCCCTCCCTGTTCAGTTCCATGAACAGGTCGAAGATGTAATTTGCCGTCATGGAATCCACGCTGCCGGTCGGCTCATCCGCCAAAAGGAGCTTCGGTGAATTAGCCAGCGCGATGGCGATGGCGATCCTCTGCTGCTCACCGCCGGAGAGCATGTTCAGGCGACTGTACTTCTTATGGGACATGCCCACTCTCTCCAGAAGCTCCAGCGCCTTCTCGCGCTTTCTTCTCCCGCTCGAAAGATGCATGGGAAGCATGACGTTCTCAATGGCCGTCAGATACGGCAGGAGATTTCGTCCGTTGTTCTGCCACACAAATCCTACGGTGTCGCGCTTATAGACCACGAGGTCCTTCTCCGTCATCGTAAAGAGGTTCTTGCCGCCCACGAGGAGTGACCCGGCGCTCGGGCGGTCCAGACCGCCGATCATGTTCAGGAAAGTGGACTTACCGCTTCCGCTGTTGCCGATCAGCGCCGTGAGTTCGCCCGCTTCCACCGTCAGGTCCAGGCCCTGCAGTGCCAGCACTTCCGTTTGCTTCGTTTTATAAATTTTTACCAGGCCGTCCGCCTGTATCATGTTTTCCGCCATGTTTCCCTCCAAGCGTTACGCATTCGGCTCATCAGATGCGCCGGACTCATGCGTTACCTGCATGCCGTTTTCCAGCTCGATCACCATGTCACCGGCGTCCATCAGACCCACGTCATGCGTGGTCATCACGATGGTCACGTGCTCTTTCCTCGTCATTTCCTGGAAGAGCTTGGTCACCTCCGCCGCCATGGCACTGTCAAGCTCTGCCGTGGGCTCGTCCGCCAGGATGATGCTGGGGCTGTGGGCAATGGCTCTCGCGATCGCCACACGCTGCTGCTCACCGCCGGACATCTCAGAAGGCATGTGATGCATTCTGCTTCCAAGGCCCACCATCTTCAGGCATTCCTCCACGCGCTTTTTGTGATCTCCCTTAATGCCCGCCAGCCTCATGGAAAATTCCACGTTCTGGAACGCATTCATGCTCGGGATCAGGGAAACGGACTGGAACACAAAGCCAATCTTTTTGCGGCGCAGATTTTCCTTCTGCTGCGCGCTGAGCTTTCCCACGTCCTGTCCCTCTATGATCACGCGTCCGCTCGTCGGATTGTCCAACGCTCCCACGATGTTGAGCAGCGTCGTCTTTCCGGAACCGGACCTTCCTTTTAATATGGTAAGAATTCCCTCAGGGATATTCGCGTTCACGCCCTTCAGCGCCTGGAAATCCCCGCCGGCCGTGGAAAAGGTCCTGCCCACGTTCTGTATTTCGATAATGTAATTCGCGTTATCTCCCATACTAGCTCCTTTATCCCTATTCCTCACCAAGCTTCAGTGCCTTGGTGACGTTGAGCTTAAACACCAGAGTGATCAAGGTGATTAGGCACAGGGCCATCACTCCTGCGATCACGACGTAGAGCCTGTTCATGTCCGTCTGATTCACGATCAGCTTCATCGGCAGCACCTGATTGGAGGCTGCATATGCCGTCTGCAGCATGGGCACGAACATTCTCGAGGTCAGCGTGCCGATGCCAATGCCTGCGAAGATCGAGAGCACGCCGGAAAAGATCTGCTCATTGATCAGCATGTGGAACAGCTCTCCCTTATGCATACCGCACGCACGGAGCACGCCGAAGATCATTTCCCTCGAACGGATGGACATGATCCAGTAGATCAGGTAACCCACCGCACAGAGGATGATGGTCACGATAAAGCCCATGGTCAGCACGCCATTGGTACCTTGGAGCAGGGGATCCTGCACCACCTTCTTCATGGCGTTGGCCTTGTCGGCAAATTTCACGACGTGAATGTCCTTCTCCTTGATCCAGTTATAGATGCCGTCCGAGGTTGCGCCCGGCTGCAGCTTTGCCCAGATCTCATAAGGAAGGATGCCCAGGTTCTTCTGGATGGTGGCAAAGTTTGCGATCACCAGAAGCTGATTTGTCTTCTGCGCCGTTCCGTCCGCGCCCACCGTGATGGTCGTCGGCTGATATCCCGGCCAGTAATCCACGAAATCCACGACCTTCGCCGTGATGATCACGCCATAATGGTCCTTATATTCCACACTGTCCCCAACCTTGAATCCAAAGACGTCGCGGAAATTCGAGGAAAGGAGCACTCCGTTCGGCGCCACGGCCAGTTCATTCAGGTACTCGCGGTACGGCTTGTCACATAAATTCGCGTCCAGATTCGTAATGGTGCCATATTCCTTGGTATGGATGCCAAGGATCGTGCAGGTGGACTGCACCTTGTCCACCGTCTTGACGGAGCCGCGCTCGTCCAGGAACACCTTCGTGTATGCTTCCACGCCGGGCATGGAGGCGAATCTGCTATAATCCGGCTCCACGTACGCGGCAGTCGCCTGGTCGATGGGATTGTCCGTGCTGGAGGGAACCTTGTTCCAGACCTCCTTGATGACAATGTCCACGGGCTCTAAGTATTCCGCGTTATCCTTGGCATTTTGCAGGATCGTTCTCGCAACAACCGCATGATACATACCAAGAGAGATCGTCAGGATCATGAACAGCATGATGAACTGCTGCTTTCTTCCGTTCTTTACGTTCTCCATGAAGGAGGCGTAGCTGGCAGGTCTCCAGAAGCGCTTCCCCAGAAGGTAGATCAGCTGGATCACCAGGGGCTGGAGTCTAAGGAACAGAAGTCCCATGCCGACGATGAACAGGGAAGAGCTCAGGTATAAAAGGGGATCCAAGGACTGCCCTTCCATGACGGTGGCCGCCAGGTCTCCCTCACTTTTCGAGAAGGAATAATAGCCATACAGGGAAACGCCAAGCAGGATCACGTCAAGGAAGATCTTCTCCCACCAGGAACGCTTGCGAATGGCATTGGATTGCTTCAGCTTTACGATCGTCAATCTACTGTGCTTCAGCGCGGGAATGGTCATGATGAGTACACATCCCACCATCGCAACAATGGCATATTGCCATACGGACCTGTCAAAGGTGATGTTCAGCTGTCTGCGCACGTTGAATTCCAGGAAGTTCTGCGTGGATCCGAGCAGTCTGCAAAACAGCGTGCCCAGGGGGATGCCGGCCGCCGAGCCAAGGAGCGTCAGGAACGTGCTCTGGTACAGATAAAGCCGGAACATCTGTCCGCTGGAGCCGCCGCGGCTCTTCATCACGGAGATCTCGTTGCGCTCCATGTCATACATCTGACCGGAGATCATGAACAGGAACGCGCACAGCAGGATCAGTACGGGCACCTGCAGAATAAACAGCGCCGCCTCGATCCTGGTCCTCTTTGCAAAATAATTTTCCAAAAGTTCCCTATACGGCGGCTCCGACATCGTCTTGCGGACCGGGCTCTCCTCGGTGTAATACTTCGTCTTCTCCAGAAGACGTTCCACGTTCTGCGCCGTAACCTTTTCATAGTCAAACAGATTATAATAAGAACAAGTGATGGAATAGCGGGACGCATGCTCCCCGAGGAAGTTCTCGCGGAAAAGGTCCTCCTGCATCAGGCAGACGATCCCCATGTCAGAAGGCTTCACCTGCCAATAAAAGTCCGTGCTGTCCATCTCCTGGAACACGCCTACGACCTTGATCCGGATCTGCTCCTTCTGCGCGTTGGCAAGGCCGGAGAATTCAAAGGTCTCACCCACCAGAAGGTTATTATTCACAAGGCAGTCCTGGCTCACCACGACCTCGAATGCCCCGTCCTCCGTCAGGCCGCTCTCGGAATACATTTCACCTGAAAGCATCTTTGCGTGCTTCGGCAGGTCCGACATATAGCCAAGCCTGAGGCCGTCCGTTCCGAGGTCGGAACGGTTCCAAAGTGATTTGATCGGCGTCTTCGAGAGGGAGTAGTAGAAGATCTTCTCCTTTACTTCCACGCCCATCACTCCGTCCATCTCGTTCATGACGTTCTCCATCGTCGTGATGGATGCGCCGTCACGGTCATTCTTTGCAATGATCAGCATCGAATTGATCGCGGGCCAAAGTCCCGTATCCGACAGATAATCATCGAATTCATCCTGGATCATTCGATCAAAGGCGGCATTTCGGTACAGCGGAAAGCTGACCACGGTGGCGATCAGAAGGATACATCCCAGAAGGAGGCACATGACCATCCACTTTTTATGCCATAATTTTTGCAACATTACTCTGAGCATACTACCATCCCTTCCGTCAGTCCCTCGACCACCCAGTAATAGCCGTCATTATATCCGCCGGACACAAAGTACTGCATTTTCGCATTGCCATTTTCATCCTTGACAAAGACATAGGTCTTTCCGCCGATGTCATACACTGCCGACCTGGGAACCACAACCACGTTGTCCATGGTCCTGACCTTGCCCTTCACCGAATAGCGGTAACGATCCCACCAATCTCCCGCAAGGGCGCCCTGCAGGATGTCCTCCACGGAATCCTCCGGGAGCAGGATCTTCTTGGTATCCGTCTGCAGTCCCTGACTGACGCCGATCCTCGACATCGTCGCAACCTTGCAGACCACTTCCTTTTCCTGATTTTCCGCATCCTTGTACTTCACGGTCACGTAATTGCCATACTGCAGCATCTGGCTGGAATCCTCCACCTGAATATAGCAGGTGCCCTCATCCGCAATGACCGCAACGGTTGCATCCCTTCGAACAATGGATTCCGTCTCATATCGATAAAGGTAAAGGATCACGCCGGTTCTCGGCGCCACGATCTCCTTGGTGTTAAAGTCCTTCTTTTGTTTCGCGATGGTTTTACTCACCTCAGCGATCTGCTCCTCGTAGTTCTTGACGGATTCAATGTAATACTCTTCCTCCGTCTCCTTTTCGTGTTCCTTCTTATACTCCTCAAAGCGCTCCGTAAGGCGCTTAAGCCTCGTCTCGTTCCTCTGCAGTGCGATCTGATCCGCCTCCACGCGCACCGTTGCGATCACGTCGCCCTTGTTCACGTGCTGGAACATCTCCACCTGATACTCTCCGAAATAGGTCGTACCGTTTTCAACGGGATTCTTGATGTCATATTCCGTGGTATAAGTCAGCTCTGCACGAGTATTCTCGAAATCCGTGTGGAATTCTCCCTTCTTCAGGGTGAAGGTGCCGTTGCCGTTGGGCTTCTTTGCCGCCGAATAAAGCACCTTGTCTCCCTCGGAAAGGCCACTTAAAATCTCCACGTAGGTTCCGTCACTATAGCCCGTCTGCACGTTCGAGCGAATGCTCTTTCCGTCCGCATAGACATAGACATAACTTCCCAGTTCATCCTTCCGGATGCTTCCCTTCGGGATGGACAATACCTTTTCATAACGCTTCGCGATCACCACGATCACGGCATAGTCGCCAATCTCCACCGCGTCAGCCCCGTCCCTGAAATAGAACGTGGAATACACCTTACCGCCGTTCGCGGACTGTCTCGCATATTCATCCGAGGAGATGGACTGATAATCCACCTGATACTTGACGCCGTCCACCAGCGCATATACCTCCTGCGCATTTCTGATCCGGTTGGCGTTCACGTATTCACACTTCATGATCTTTTGGGACATGTCGGCCACTGCCATCACGGGCACGTCCGCCTGGAGATACTCGTCAAAGTCATCGACCAAAACGACCTCACCGTCCGCGGCAGCCGTGATCATCGCATTTTGGCGGCTCCTCTGAAGAATTTTCAGAAGATACTTCTGATGTGCGAGATCCAGGTCATACAACTCTTTTTTCTGCTCTAGCTCCAGCTCAATGATGTCACCCGCATGCTTTGAGATGCGATATTCTCCCATGTATTTATCATAGCTGGCCTTCCACTCGGGATAGTCCGGGTTATCCACCATTTCGTCGCTTCCGTCATCCGCGGGGATCATCTTGGGCTCTTCCACCTTTTCATATTCCCCTACGGCCCACTTATAATTTCCCTCCAGGCGGCGATATTCCGCCAGCGACTTTTGCTGCTTCTCCACGTACTTGTTATAATCTTCTTCCATGGAGGCAATGTATTCTTTTTTCGCCTTGATCTGCTCATCGATGGCTTCCGTGTTGGCGCTGACAAGCTGCTGCCCCGCCTTCACCTGCTCGCCCTCGGACGCGCCGAGCGCGCCAAATGTAAATCCATATTCCGGGCTATACTCCCGAATGACGGGCAGCACCGTGGCCGCATAGACGGTCGCGTCATACAAGTCGCGGATGGCCGCTTCTTCGTAGCTCACCTCCGCGTTCACCGGCTCGATCAGTTCGATCTCCTCGGAGGAACCGGCAGGGTTCTTTTCCGTTCCCACGCTACATCCGACCAGGGAAAGGATCATGCTCACCATGAGTATTAACGTTATGCTCTTCCTTCTCATCTCAGAATAACCTTCTCCCCTTCTTCCAGGCCGCCAACGATCTCTGCCAGACCGCCGCCGGTCAATCCTACCTCGATCCACTTCACGTCGCGGACGCCTTCATCATTTATCACGTAGACATACCATCTGTCCTCCGCGTCGTGCACAGCCTCCACCGGAAGCGTCAGGACGTTCTCCCTGCTGTCGATGATGACCGTTACCGTTCCCGTGTCGCCCGTGTCAAAGATCACGCCTTCCGCACCTTCCACGATGGAGAAGAACATCTGATCCGTCCACAGGGACATCTGATAAGGCTCCACCTTATAACTGCCCTTTCCGGGGCCTGCCACCACGTTCATGTCCAGCTGCTGTCCCTCCTTAATGGAGTCGCGGTTGGTCATGGTCTTCGTGGAAAAGAAACATTCGGAATTATCCTTGACCTGCATCACCACCTCATCGCGAACGGAGGTGGAACCCTCCAGGTTCTTCTTCACGATGGACACGGTTCCTTCAAAGGGCGCATACAGCTTGCTCTGACGCACCTCTGTCTTGATCTGGTTCAGTTGCTTCCGATCCAGGTCGATGGCGTCCGTATAATCCTGGCGCAGCCGCTCATTGTTCTTTTGCAGGTTCTCAATGTCGCCCGTCTGATCAAAGCCGTGATTATAAATCTTATTCAGCCATCTTCTTGAGATCTCATAATTCTCCGTGTCGTCGATCTGTGCAAGGAGCGCCTCATTTCTCGCGATCTGATATTCCAGCTGCTCGATCTCGTCCGCGCGGCTCCCGCCCGAAAGCTCCGCAAGAAGATCCCCTTTCTTCACGGTATCGCCGTCCTTGACGTACACCTTCGACACCATCTTTCCGCTGATGGGGAAGGACAGGTTTGCTCCGTTATACTGCGTGTAGGTGCAGCGCAGTCCCGTGCTGCTGATCACGTCCCCGCGGACCACGGCCGCCAGCTTATAATCTACCTCCGGTGCCTCCTGCTCCACGATCACGCGATTCTCCCCCGGATCCGCCTCCTGGGTGCAACCCGAAAAAGCCGCAGTCATGATCAGACCTGCAGCAAGTAACAAAATTTTCGTTTTCTTCTTATATTTATACATGGAAATTCCTCCCAAACATTACTATTTTACAGTTTTCCATGTGAAAATGCTTCTTATATTGTGCCATATTTTTAACATTTCTTGCTTACATTTCATTTTTCATTGGCAAAAATGACAATTTTTCGCCTTTTGTAAGAGCTACCATTCGACTTTTTTTGTCATATTTGATCAAGGATTGGTAATTGTCAGCATTGCAGGTGATCTCGCAAAAGGTCAGCCTGCCATCTTCCCAGGCAAGGTCCACCGTCGCATTTCCGACTACCTTGAGACCCTTCACGCTTCCGCTGCGCCAGGCCTTCGGAAGCGCAGGAAGCAGCACGACCCTGTCAGAGTCGCTTTGCAGCAGCATCTGTGCGATGGCCGCCGTCGCACCGAAATTCCCGTCGATCTGGAACGGCGGATGCCTGTCAAACAGGTTGGGATAGGTTGACTTTGCGAGGAGCAGTTGCAGATGCCCGTGCGCCTCCTCCCCGTCCCAAAGCTTTGCATAATGGTTCATGATCCAGGCGCGGCTCCAGCCCGTGTGTCCGCCGCCATGCCTTAAGCGCTCCTCCAGGGTCTTTCGCGCTGCGTTTGCAAGCTCCGGCGTCCCGTCCGCTGAAATCTGATCGGAGGGGTAAAGCCCATAAAGCTGCGAGACGTGGCGGTGCCCCGGCTCAAGCTCCTCATACTCCTCCAGCCACTCCATGATACGCCCGTCCGAGCCGATCTTCGTCGGCGTGAGCTTCGAAAGACGATCCGCGATCTGTGCCATGAGGTCAGAAAGGTCATCGCAATCCGGGATCTGTGCGAGGCTCTCGTGGTCAAAGTCGCTGCCAACATGGGCTGCGCCCTCGGGCGTGCCAGCGGTGGCCTGGGTTATGTCGGCTTGTACTGGCGTTTTGTCTGCCCGGGCCTGCTCGCGCAAAATGTCATACGCCTTCAGGCAGCTTGTGAAAAGATCCCGCAGGATCTGGTTGTCCATGGTCGGGCCAAGGCAGACGCAGCCCCTGTCTCCGCTCGGCAAAACATAAGTGTTTTCCGGAGAACATGACGGGTTTGTCACAAAATAGTCTCCCCAAGGCTGCAACGCATCCACGAAATAAAGCGCCGCCTCCGCCATGACAGGGAAAGCCTCCCTTAGGAACGCCAGATCCTTCGTATAGGCATAATGGGTCCAAAGATGCGTGGAAAGCCATGCCGCGCCCATGGGCCAGTAGGTCGCAGGGATCCAAAGGTCCTGCGGCGCACAGTCTCCGTGCATGTCCGTGTTGTGATGCGCGACAAAGCCGCGGCAGCCATACATTTCTCGGGCCACCTTTCGTCCGTCGATGCGCATCTTTTTAAGAAGCTCAGCCAGCGGCAGGTGACACTCCGACAGATTACAGGTCTCCGCAGGCCAATAATTCATTTCCAGATTAATGTTGATGGTATATTTTGACTCCCAGGGCGGCGTAAAGTCCTTGTTCCAAAGACCCTGAAGCGTCAGCGGAAGGCCGCCCGGCCTCGAGCCCGCGATCATGAGATACCGCCCGTAGTCAAAGAGCAGCTCCTCCAGGCCAAGGTCTGTCTCGCCTGCCTGAACCCGCGTAAGCCGCTCATCCGTCGGGAGGGAGTTTGCGACATCATTGTCAAGTTTCAACTCCACGCGATCAAAGAACGCCTTGTAGTCTGCCACGTGAGCCGCGCGCAGCTCTTCATAACTTTGTTGCATCACCTGTTCAAGCTGATCGCTAAGGATCGTCTCGAGTTCTTCATAAGTGGCGCCAGCGTGCCGATACTGCGTGGCCGCACCAAAATAAAGGATCGCCTCATCCGCATCTTCCACGATCAGGCTCTCCCCAAGCACCTTCCTGACTCCGCCGATAACCTTACACTTTGTCATCATCACAAAGGCATTGCCATCCTCGCCGGGCCGCCCATTCAGCAGAATACCGTTGGCCTCACGCCCCTGCTTCACGCCGTCCGCAGTCGCTGTGCCGACTTCCTGTTTGCCGTAAGTCTTCCCAACGCCCTTGAAAAAGTGTCCTCTCTCCTGCTTCATCGTAAAGGAAATTTTTCCGGGGCTGGCCGCCGTGATCCGAAGGATCATGCAGTCCGCAGGCTTGGAAATAAAGCATTCGCGGACATATTTTACGCCAGCAATGCTGTATTCCGTGCGACAGATCGCCTCAGAAAGAGAAAGGCTTCTGCGATAAGAGATCTCCTGCGGCTCCAGGGACGGGGGCGTCACGTCGGGCGAATCCGCCTCTGCTTTTTTCACGCCATGGTAATTAAAATAGAGCTTTAAGTCACCCAGCGTCTGATAAGGGTTCTGGCTCGCAGGGCAGCCGGTCATCACCGCTCCCATGAGCTCCTGCGCGGCGCTGATCTTCCCTTCGGCGACCAGCCTTCTCACCTCCGGCAGGTGGCTCAGCGCGTCCGGATTGATCCGATCCTTTTTCCCGCCGTACCAAATGCTTTCCTCATTCACCTGGATCCGCTCATTTTCTATATTTCCGAATACCATCGCGCCGATCCGGCCGTTTCCAAGCGGCAGCGCCTCCTCCCAAACCTTGGCAGGCTGCCGATACCACAACTCTCTCATCCGAAATCCCTTTCTTCCTTCTTCATAAAGGTCCTTTTGGGCATCCCTCGTCACCCATAAATAGCCAAAAGGAAAGCCTTGAAACATCATGTTTCAAAGCTTTCCATGGTCTTATCTTAGCACTTCTCCCAAGCACCGTCAACCTTGGTCTGATATACAAAATCCGCAAAGCTTGCAGCGCCGCCGGTCTTCTCGGTGCTGTACGCGAAGAGTCCAAACCGCACGCCCGTAAAGTGATCCAGCTTGAAACGAAGCTTTGACACAGGTCCGATCGCCGTTCGCTTCTCACCGTCTGCAAAGAACGCCTGCGCCTCATCCTTCATATAGGCGAAGTCCGTCTCGAAGCGAAGCCTTACGAAACCGTCCTTTCCGCCGTAGGAAACCATCATGGAAGGTGTCACGCGAACCGCCGCCCACTCATCGCCGGGCTCCACGTCATGCCGCTCGCCCCAAAGTCCGTCGGGCGCCTTGCGGTTTCTCATCACGACGTAAAGCTCGCCATTTCTCTTGGTCAGCGCAACGAATGCATATGCACTCTCCATCAGCGCGAGGCCAGCGAAATCGCCTTCCTTCAGCGCCAGGCCGTTCACCAAAACCTCTGCCGCACAGCCGGGGAAGGTCGTTCTCTGCGTCAGCACGTTCTTCGCCTGTACCAGATTCTTGGAGATCTTGTCCGTGGTCACGGTCACGATGCCCTTCGAAGCATTCCTCTTTACGAGTGCCAGATCCGGCTCATGATTGAACTGCCAACGGCTCTTGAAGCCAAAGCTTGCATGCTTTCTTGCATATTCCGCATCGTCCGCGGAGCCCTTATCCTTGAAATCATCACTGCCCACAAGCGGCTCATATACATAGCCTGCCTTCGGCGCGGGCGTCTTGAAGATGAGCGGAGCCTTTCCGCGGAAGCCGAACTCCGGCATCCCCGTCTCCTTGTTCCACATGATCGGCATCAAAATGGGGAGTCTTCCCACCGCGCCGCTGTCCTGGAAGACGATCGAATACCATTTTCCGTCAGGCGTGTCAACAATTCCGCCCTGCGCGCAGCCGCTGCCACAGTACCCTCTGTCGTCGCCCATCACGTCGCCGCCGGTCCACTCGCCGTCGATCGAATCTGCCATAAAGCAAGCCTCGGTGCGGCGCCCCGTCTCTCTCGGCATGTGAATGAAGAAGATATAATACTTTCCGTTGATCTTATACATATGCGCGCCCTCATAGCCAAGGTACGCGTCATCCCTGTCGCGAAGGATGATCTTGTCGAGGCCGCCCTTCTTGGGCCCGGTGAGGTTCGCATTCAGCTCCGTCAAATGGATCTGGCGATTTCCGGACACGATATAAACACGCCCGTCATCGTCGAAAAGGAGCGAATTGTCATGGAAGAACCCCTTGATCTCGCTCTTCGTCCAAGGTCCGTCAATGCTCTTTGCCTTGTAAAGATAGGTCTTGTGCGTGTCGTTCGCAACGAAGATCACGTAGAAGGTGCCCTTGTGGTAGCGAATGCTTGCCGCCCACATGCCCTGTCCGTAAATGTTCTCCTCGCCCTCAAGGCGCTGCGCGGGCGTGGAATCCAGGCGATCATAAACATAGGCCGCATGCTCCCAGTTCACCAGATCATAGGAACGAAGGATCTCGCACCCAGGCATATAATACATCGTCGTGCTCACCATGTAGTAGGTGTCGCCCACGCGGATCACGTCGGGATCGGGATAATCCATCTTCGTCAGCGGATTAATGCTGCCCTGCTGCGTCACGTGCTCATAATGATAGCCGCGGTCCGACTTGATGGGCGCGCAGGTCGCCTCAAAGTATACGACCGCGTTCTCCTTCAGCTCCACCTCGAACTCCAACGTGCCAACGGGGACGGTTCTTTTTGACACGTTTTCTATCGTCTTCCTTCTGATTGTTCTCACAAAGGGCTGCGCCGCGCTCTTGATCAGCTCCGTCGTTGCCGCATCAGGGTTTGCGGGCTCACCAAGGTCATGCCATAGCTTCAAAGGATTACAGGTGTCCTCGTCCACGCGCTTCGTGAGAATACAATATTCTCCCGCCTGCGTCTCCAGGGACAGCTTCATGGTAAAGTCCTTGCCTGCGCGATTTCTCGTGTCATTCCAAAGAACGCCGCGGAAGGACCCGTCCTTCATCTTCATAATGACAGCATTGTCATTTTTGAACACGCACTCACCTTCACCGCGCTTCAGATTCTTGAAGAAGACAAAGGTCCAGAAGGTCGGCTTTGGAATGCAGCCGTTCGCAATCAGGCCAAAGCCGCCGTGGAACGGCGTAAAGGGGATGCCCTGCTCCTCGAATACGTCGCCGAACGTCCAATAGGAATAGGACTCGTTGCCGTCGCCCAGGCGCGAGAGCTGCTTTGCGATATAAGCCGCGTTCTGGTTGGTGTCGTGCAGCGGGCAGTTCGGGATGTAGGAGGTGTTGTACTCCGTGATATGGATCTGCAGGCCCTTATATTCCTTGTATTTGTCTATGATATCGCGGGTGGTCTTCAGGTTTGCGAAGCCATCCTCCTCGTTCATGAGCTCCGCGTAGCCATAGTGTCCGTCGCGCTCAGGAAGCTCGGTGGTGTAGTGATGTCTCGTCACAAAATCCACGGGGATCTTGTTCTTGTGGCAGAACTCCATGAATGCGCCGATCCACTTCTCGTCCGTGCCGCCGCAGACTGCGGGACCGCCCACGCGGAAGCGTTCGCTCACTTCCTTGATGGCGTAAAAGCTCTCCTTGAAGAGCTTGAAATACTCGTCCATGTCCGCCTTGTACCAAAAGCCCGGCAGATTGGGCTCGTTCCAAACCTCAATGGGGAAGGTATAGGCATCCTCACCATAGCGTTCGATCAGGTGGCGAAGCAGTGCCTGCACCATCTTCTTCCACTCTTCATAATCCTTCGGAGGGGTGGTGTTGCCCTTCCAGTAGAAGATCGTCTGTGTGCCGCTGGCCATTTTGTAAGGCATGAAACCGAGCTCCAGGAAGGGCTTTAAGCCCATGGAGCGGTAGTCGTCCATCACGCGGTCGAGATAGGTGAAATTATATTCCACCTCGTAGGGACTGTTCTGATCCCAGAAATTCTCGCGGTGCTGTTGATAAATTCCCATGTCGTCGCAGAACAGGCCGTGGCCGCGGATGTGCTGAAATCCGATATAGTCCTGCGCCATCTTCAGCTGATCATGGTATTCCTTGTGGAGCGCAAGCCCCATCCTCCCGGTGCCGATGCAGTAGTCCACCTGATTGTGGAAATACGCCCGGTCGCCGCTCTTTACGTTTATGTTCATGCTTCGTATTCTCCCTATTCGAAAATCCACTCAACTACTTCATAGCCTTCGCCGCAGAAGGTAAAGAAAACGTCCTGAACGCCTGTGATCGTCTTGTCTAGCTTTGCTTCGATGACGGTAGTTTCGGCCGAGTCTGCCTTCACGGGAAGGTAGCCGGCCACGTCGCCGTTGGGGAACTTGGTGGTGACGCGGATGGCGCCATCCTTGCCATGCGTCTTCACCGTAGCCTTAACAAAGGACGCACCCCGAGTTCCGAAATCAACGCCCTGAAGCTTTACAAAATCGCCGGTGTCAATGGCGGTAAGCAGAAGGTTGCCGCAGCCGTACTTCTTGCTCACTTCATCCGCGGGCGCGGTATCCACGCCGCCCATCACCGCAAAGGTCGCGCCGTTAATGGGCTCATAAGGATTTAGCGTGCCAACCTGCTTGCGCTCCGCCTTGGTCATGCGGATGTTACCGATGGTGCCGTCTTCGTTGAAGTTGAACTCATCAATGCTGGTGGAACGATATCCCTTCACAATGCCCTGCTCCGTCTCAAGCATGCGAGTGTGATAGGTGATGTACCACTGACCCTTAAACTGGAAGATCGCATGATGGTTGTTGCCGCCAACGCCCCAGTAATAGCCAGGATTCTTTAAGATCCGCTCGGAGAAGGTGAAGGGTCCTAAGGGGCTCTTGCTCGTCATCACACAGATCTCGCCGTTCTCAAAGCCATACTCGTCCGTGCCAGCCTTGTCCACGCTGAAGTTGCTGCAGTAAGTATAATAATAGGTGTCGCCGTATTTATGAATGCCGGAATCCTCGAACAGATAAGGCGCGTCGATGGTCGTGGGCACGCCAACGAGGCTCATCATGTCGTCGCCGAGCTGCGCGCATCTTCCAGTCATGGGGTGTGCCGCCTTGCCCTGCGGAACGCCGCCGCCAAAGTAGATATAAGCCTTGCCGTCGTCATCCACCAAAACTGCGGGGTCAAAGAGCCATTCCACGTTGCCGCAATTCTCCATGTCCCTGCGGATCAGGCCATGTCCCAGCTCATCCACGAAAGGACCGACAGGACTGTCAGAAGTAACCACGCCGATGCCGCCGCCATTGTCCGCAAAGTACAGGAAGAACTTGGGCTTGCCGTCCACTTCCTTCCATGCTGCCGCGGGTGCCCAGGAATTGTGTGCCCACTTGGTCGCGCCGCCTGCGCCTGCGATGGTGATCTCGCCGTGATCCGTGAAGTTTACCATATCCTTCGTGGAAACCACGTAAAGGCTGCGGATCTTGCCATAGGTGTTCTCCTTGATCGCACCGGTGGCATCATATTCATAAGCATCCGCCGTCATATAAAAGTACACCGTATCGTCATACACCAGCGCAAAGGGATCCGCGCCATAATGCTGCTCAATGATGGGATTGTTGTTCACCACTCCCTTGTAGCTCTTTGCGAGCGTCACGTTCTTAAAGATTTCCGCATAATCCATACTCAGTTCCTCCTGATCCTCTTGATTTGTCGTCTGCCCGCCGTCCTCCGACGCGGTGCTTTCCTGCACGTTCCCCGGATTCTCCGAGGCCTTATTCCCTTCCGAAGCCCCCGCGCAACCCGCCGTCGTCACAGCCAGCGTCAGACATAAACACAGTACTATGTTCCGAATGCTCTTTCTTTTCATAAATCACTTACTTCCCATCTCTCTGAAGTGCTCCCCCTCCAAGTGAGCCTACTCCATACGGGCTTACTCCAGCGTAAACTGCAGAAGGCTTGCGATGCCGCCGCCCTTGTAGGTCAGATAGATCGCGCCCACGCCGTCGGGAATGCTGATCTCGCTCCGATAGTCCTCCCAGACGTTCGTATACTGGATCGGGATCCTTGCGAGCACCTCGCCCTCGCGACTGGTGCGCACCTCAAACTCGCCGCTTGCATAACCTCGGCAGGTGATCGTGATGGCCGTAACACCCTTGAAATCAAAGTACTTAAAGCCTGCCGTCGCGTTATTTCTCATGTTGCCGACATATCCAGGCTCCTCGTCGCCGTCGCGTCCGTCCTGCATGATCTTCGGGAACGCGTCGCCGCCGACGTAAGGCATGGGCTTGTCCGTAAAGAGATTGCATGCCAGGTATCCGCCATAGGTTCCCTTCCCGGGAAGCGGTCCGTCATTCAGGCCGCAGCTCGTCAGCTCCACCTGAGGGATGTGGCCGTCGGGAAGGATCTCAATCTTCTCCGCACAGACCTGACGGCTGTACCAATGTCCGTTCGTCTGACGATGATAAAAGATGTACCACTGGCCATTGATCTCTATGATGCTGCCGTGGTTGTTTCCGCCGTAAGCCACGGGAAGCTCCGCAGGCTTATCCTTGGAAATGCCTATGTCACAATTGCTCACAATCACGCCGCCGTAGGTGAAGGGCCCTCTCGGGTCATCCGCCGTTGCGTAGCAAAGCTCATGCATGGGCGTGGACGAGTAAATGAAATAATACTTCTCGCCCACCTTGCGGATAGAGGATGCCTCAAAGAACGCATGTCCCTCAAAGCCCGTTCCTTCCTGATATTCCACGCCGGGAACCACGGTCTTGGGCTCCTCGATAATGGTCAGCATGTCCTCAGCGAGCACCTGCAGTCTCGAACCGGTCCTGGACTTGTCTCCTCTGCCGCAAAATCCAGTATAAAGATACGTCTTGCCATTCTCGGTGATCACGCCGGGGTCAAACTGCGGCTCATCCCCTGCCCGCTCGCCAAGCTTCGTGCCGTCCGCATAATGCACGTAGCCATAAAACTCAAACTTCCCCGCAGGGCTGTCACAGACTGCCACCGAAATGATGGGAAGCTTATCCAGCGCATAATAAAGATAATATCTTCCGTCCGGGCCAATGGTCATGTCAGGTGCATACAGACACATCTTGCCCGCCTTGTTCAGGGGATCCTGCGTCTTCTCGTAAATGACGCCTTCATATCTCCAGTTGCCAAGATCGTCCACCGGTGCCGACCAGGTCACGTAGTCGCCGAGGCAGAACACGTGCCCGTTGTACTTGTCATGAGAGCCATACACGTACACCCTTCCGTCGAACACGTAGGGCTCTCCGTCAGGAATATACTCCCAGGACGGCAAATAAGGATTCAAGCCTAATTTTTTCATTTTCCTTTTCCTCCAATCCGATTTTTCCAAAATGCACATAAATCTCATCTTAAAGATTAGTGTACCTTCTTGACGCTCCTTTTTCCATGATTTATACTTTTAAATAATTGATCTATTCTCATATTGGATTTGGAAAAAGAAAAGAATGGAGAAATACAGAAATGTTGAAAATTGATTTTATCGGATATGACGGAACCCATCCCGCGGGCTTTGTCTACGGCCTGCCGCAGGGACACGATTCCTATCTTTTGCTCCTGACGAGCACGCCTGCGGAGTTCTATCTGACGGATCAGGCGAGCGCGGAACAAAGGCGCGGCGGATCCGAAGCCCTGCCCAAGGGAGAATTCCGCCGTTTCCCCGCCGGCACCGCCATATTATATACTCCCGGCTCCTTTGTCCTATATCGGGCCTGCGAGGAGACCTACGGGAATGACTGGCTCCGCTTTCGCTGCGACGAGAGCTTTGCCGACCAGCTTCCATTAAAAAACCAGCCCTTTCAGGCTGGCGACGCGGAATACTGCCATGATCTGTTCAAGCTGATGACCTGGGAATCCACCATGGGTGATTCCGAATCGGGTGAGGTGATCTCCCACCTCCTGAAAGCCCTGCTCATCAAGCTCGCGGAGAGCTGTCAGCGGCCTGCCGGCAATCCTCACACGCAGGAAATGCTGGACCTTCATAAGCGGATTTATAACAATCCGGAGCTCCCCTGGAGCGTCGAGGCCATGGCCAAGGAGCTCCACCTAAGCTGCGGCTACCTGCAGGCCCTGTATAAGAACATGTTTGGTTCGTCCTGCATGGAGGACGTGATCCTGCAGCGCTTAAAGCGCGCCCAGGACCAGCTCATCTCCACGACAAAGTCCGTGCGCGAGATCGCAGAGGACTGTGGATATAATAACGTAGAGCATTTCTGCCGGCAGTTCCGCAAGTTCAACAACGTATCGCCCAGCCGCTATCGGCAGGGCCATGCCGAGAAGCTCACCCTCCCTCGGGCGGCCAGCCACCGAAACCTTGGCGGCGCGGAAGCAGAAAACGGACAGATCCTCCTCCCGCCATTTTGATCCAATCGCACAAAAAGACTTCCCAAGCGTTATGCTTTGGGAAGTCCAAAGATCCTTGCATATCCATAGGTCAAAGGGCGATCCAACACACGATTCCCCCGCGCCCGCTCTCCTGCCTCCATGCGGTTTTGGCAATCCTTTCGTCCGCACCCCAGGCAGACTCCCTCGCAGACCACCGCCCGATCCTTCGATAGCTCCGCATAAAAGGCAACGCTCTTTTTCGGGACCATACAATATCCTTCCGTGCATGCAACGGACAGACCGCTCCGCTCAAGCATCTCTGGCAGCGCCGCGAGCCTTAAATCAACCTCAGCTGCCTTTTCCTTGCCATCCGCCCCTCCGATCACGGCCTTCTCTCCCATACCAAGGAAGTAATACCGTTTTACCACGAAATCCGTGTGCTCCTTCACCCACGAATTAAAAACCGTATATGCAAGAAGCAAGATCTCACTTCCGAGCACCTCTACCATATATGCTTCCGAAAGCTTCCCCTCGGCAAGCAGCGCCTCCTGAAGCTTGTCAACGCCAGCGCCAAGCGTCATCACGACCTCCTGCGCCCTGCCAGCCCCCACGTCCTTCGCGCCCCATGCGGCGTCCTCTTCCATGCAATCCAATATCTTCCCTAAAACGTCAACTAGCAGTTCCCGATCCTCAGACGCATAATGTGCCTTGCTCATTACGCTCTCCAAAAAGGCAACCATTTTACACTTTTCCGCCACTTTCTCAAATAACTGGTCCATTCCCATGCACTTCCCCGTCTCCATTTGCCCTTTAATTCTTTGGCACCTTAAGGCACCGGATCGCATTCAGCACGGCCAGCACCATCACGCCCACGTCCGCGAAGATCGCCATCCACATGTTGGCGAGGCCCACGGCGCCGAGGATCAGGCAGATTGCCTTGACGGCAAGGGCAAATACAATGTTTTCATATACGATCGTCAGGCACTTCCTTGCAATCTGCATGGTCAGTGCGATCTTTGCGGGGTTATCGTCCATGAGCACGATGTCCGCCGCCTCGATGGCTGCGTCCGAACCAAGCGCACCCATCGCAATGCCAATGTCCGCGCGAGAGAGCACAGGCGCATCGTTGATGCCGTCGCCGACGAAGGCCAGCACCTCGGAAGGAGCTTTCTTGGCAAGCAGCTCTTCCACGGCCGCCACCTTATCCGCAGGCAAAAGCTCACTCCTTACTTCATCCATGCCAAGCGCCTTCGAAACCGAATCCGCAACGGCTTTATTATCTCCCGTGAGCATCACGGTTTTCTGCACGCCTGCTGCCTTTAAGCCCGAAATGGCTTCCTTCGCGCCATCCTTGATCACGTCAGAGATCAGGATATGCCCTGCATAGGCACCTTCCACGGCGACAAACACCACCGTCCCGGCCTCGCAGGCCTCTTCATATTCGAGCCCCATCTGCCGCATCAGCTTTGCATTTCCGGCGCAAACTTCCTTTCCGTCCACCAAGGCCTTCACGCCATGACCGCTGATCTCCTGTGCATCCGTAACGTGACCTGGCTGCAACGCCTCCCCCGATTGGATCGCAGAGCGCTTTTCGGCCTGCATCGCAGCGTCCGCATCCTCCGCGATCGTTCTCGCGTAAGCCTCCTTCAGGCTCTTACTGATGGGATGGTTGGAATAGCTTTCCGCATAGGCGGCATATTCCAAAAGGGCCTGCCTTGCATATTCCGCGTTCCCGCCATGCTCTTCCAGGAAAGACGCCGCGGGGCAGATCTTCGTCACTTCAAACACGCCGCGCGTGAGCGTTCCCGTCTTGTCAAACACGACATAACGCGTTTTTGCCATTGCCTCCAAGTAGTTCGAGCCCTTGACGAGAATGCCGCTCGCGCTCGCACCGCCAATGCCCCCGAAAAAGCTTAGCGGGATCGAGATCACCAGCGCGCAGGGACAGCTGATGACAAGGAAGGTCAAAGCGCGAATGATCCAAGTCGTCCATCCGGCCTCCCTTCCCATAAAAAGCAAAATGACCGGCGGCAAAATGGCCAGCGCTAGCGCCGCATAACACACCGCAGGCGTATAGATCTTCGCGAACTTGCTGATGAAGTTCTCGGACTTCGACTTTTTCATGCTGGAGTTTTCCACGAGATCCAGGATCTTCGAAACCGTGGATTCGCCAAATTCCTTCGTCGTTTGGATCTTCAGAAGACCGGAAAGATTGACGCATCCGCTGATGATCTCGTCGCCCTCAGAGACGTCTCTCGGAATACTCTCGCCCGTGAGCGCCGCAGTGTTCAGCGTCGATGAGCCGCTTATTACGATGCCGTCGATGGGAACCTTCTCGCCAGGCTGTACGACAATGATCGTTCCAATCTCCACGTCGTCGGGATCGACCTGCTCAAGTTCGCCGTTTTCGTTTTCAACGTTGGCATAGTCCGGCCGGATGTCCATCAGCGCGGTGATGTTCCTGCGGCTCTTTCCCACGGCCACGCCCTGGAACAGCTCGCCGATCTGATAGAACAGCATAACGGCCACGCCCTCAGCGAACTCGCCCTCGCCGCCGCTTAGCTCTTCATAGACGCCGAGCGCCATGGCACCGACCGTTGCCACCGCCATCAGAAAGTTTTCATCAAAAACCTGGCCGCGAAGGATTCCCAGCGCAGCTTTTCTCAAAATGTCATAACCAATGATAAGATAAGGGATCAGATACAGTGCAAAGGCCAGCATCCCGCTCACCGGAAGAAAATGCAGCAGTACGAGCAAGGCACTGGCAATGAGGATCCGATACAATACTTTCTTCTGCTTCTTCGTCATAGTTTTTCCTCTGACAATTCATAAACCCGTCTGCCTAAGGCAGCTATCGCTTTAAAGGTAGATCTCGCAGTCCTCTTCCACTTTCTTGCAAGCCTTCACGACCTTCTCCATCACGGCCTTGTCATCCGCGCCGTCCGCAAACTCCACCTTCATCTTCTGCGTCATAAAGCTCACCGTAGCTTCCGCCACGCCTTCCACCGTCTTTGCGGCCTCTTCCATTTTTAATGCACAGTTCGCGCAGTCCACTTCAATCTTATAAGTCTTTTTCATCTAAGTTCCCTCCGTATGCCACTTTATTTTCCGTTTTCATATGAATCATTGTTCATATGTTAATATTATCATACTTTTGGTAAATGTCAATACTTTTTCCAAAAAAAGAGTTCCCAAATCACTTTAGGAACTCTGGTCGAACAAAGTATTGAACGGAATACCAGGAGAACTCTTCCATGGGATCATACTGTTTTAGCAGCTCCATCGCCCATTGATGATCTTCCTGAAAACAGGAGTCTCCGTTGATGATAATGCAGTCCGGCTTTCGGTCCGGAAATCTTTCCCAATATTCGAACAGCTTCTCATTATAGGTCATCGTGGAATTCACGGAATAGTGGCTGATCTGCGAATCATTTATCATATAAAGAAGCGTCAGCGACTGATTGTGAAAGAAATTCGTCACGATCAGGATCCTGCTCCCCGGCTTGATGCGTTCGGAGACGATCTTCACATTTTCATTATATGCGTCCGCGATCTGCTTTGAGACATAGGTCCCCTTTGCAGGTCCCGTCTGGATCTTCCCGCGCACGTGATAAAGCTGCAACAGATTATTACCTGCAGGCCCCGTACAGAGCGTATAGCAGCTCCCGAAGGCAATGGTCAGGCACGCCGCGCATAGAAGAATTCGGGTCCATCCGATCTCACAGCCCTTCTCCAGGCGGCATACAAGGATCGCAAGCCCCCAGATCGCAGCCGTTCCAAGAAAAGTAAGATTATTGATTAGGTTCACGTTACTGATCAAAAGGACGTTAAGGAACGCGCAGATCCCAAGCAGCATTCCAAAGAATGCCGGCAGCATTTCATAGCTTCCAAGGCTCCCGCCCTGCGCTACTTCCTTCGCTTTCCTCTTTGCTTGCGCGGCGCATGCGGTCTCATAAATGCCGGCGATCAAAAGCACGGGAACATAGAGCTTTAAGCCGTCAAACCCTTCCCCCTTCACGATCCAGAAAAACAGCGTCACTGCAAAGCCTTCCAGGATCCAGATCGGCAGCCAAAGCTTCCTTCCCAAGGCCCCCTCCGTCCGCCTGCCCGAAATGCACTTTCGCCATGCCGCCGCAAGCAGGATCGCCAGCGCCAGCGTCGCCGCAAGATATAGGGCCACCCTTCCCGTCTCGTGAAGATAGATCCCAAGCTTGGACTCCCCGCTCAGCAGCGCTCCCGAGGCATGCGTCCCGTCTCCTCCGAGAACGCCCCGGATCCCGACGATCAGCCCGTCAAAGCCGTTGAGCGCAAGGAGCATCCCAAGGTACAAAACGCCGCAAAGAGCGCAGGTTCCCCAAAAGATCAGATTTCTCTGAAGGCCTCCGTCCTTTTTCAGCAGTACAAGAAGCCACGCGATCACGGGGATCATGAGAAGGCAGATCGACGAAAGCACGATCACGCAATAGGAAAGCGCCGCCAGAATCACCCACGGGATCCATTTCTCTCCCTTTGCCTCGTCCTCCCCAAGGCCCTCCCATGCCCTCCAGAGGGCGCAGACGAGGATCATCATGCCCCAGCTCTGTAAATTAGAAAAGTCCGGAATGGCCAGGAGCTTCGTAAAGAAACAAAAGTACGCCGTGGCAAGAAGAAGAGAGCTTTCCTTGCTCAGGCGTTTTTTCAGCGTACTATAGAAAAAGGCGCTCACTCCCCCCTGCGTCAGGATGGAGCACGCGCGCAGGAATAGCAAGACCCCCTCAGTGCCATGCGTGATCTTGATAAAGATCCAGGTCAGAAACTGAGCATAAAAAGCAGAGGTTTGCAAGGTATCCCAAACCTCTCGAAATAAATGGTCTCCCTTCGCCAGCCGATAAGAAAGCAGCAGCTGATACTCCTCGTCCGCGCTAAAGCCCACGACCATCATCTTGATCGAAGTTGCGAGGCATAGACCGGCTGCTGCCAGCCAAACAGACCACTTAAAGAACTTATCTCTCCCAGTTTTCGAATTCATCGAATTCTCCCCTCAGGTTTTTCGAAGTCCCGGCACCCTTCGGAATGCTCCCGGGCCTTCCCAAGGCTTCGTCGTCCTACGGAATGCTCCCAGGCCTTCGCACGGCTCCGGCCCTTACTCCGTCTCGGGCTCGCCGCCTCCGCGGATCTCAACGAGCGGACCGCCCGTCCCCTCGATATATTCCCTGGTGATGGTCACCTTCCCGATATTATCATCCTTCGGGATCTCATACATGATGTCGAGCATGAACTCCTCGATGATGGAGCGAAGCGCCCTCGCGCCCGTATCCCGCTCCATGGCCTTCTCCGCGATGGCCTCGAGTGCGCCATCCGAGAACTCCAGCTTCACCTCGTCCAGCTCCAAGAGCTTCTGGTACTGCTTTAAGATCGCATTCTTGGGCTCCTTCAGGATCTTTACCATCATCTCCTTGGTCAGGCTCTCCAGCGCGCAGATCACGGGAAGTCTCCCCAGGAACTCCGGGATCATGCCAAAGCTCTTTAAATCCTCCACCTTCACCTTTGAAAGGAGGTTTTTATCCTTGTCATATTTATCCTTTAAGTCCGCGCCAAAGCCAATGGACGCCGTCTTTGTCAGCCTCTCCTTGATGATCCCCTCCAGGTCAGGGAATGCGCCGCCGCAGATAAAGAGAATGTTCCTTGTGTTCACCGTGGCAAGGGGCACCATCGCATTCTTGCTGTTCGCGCCCACGGGCACCTCCACCTCCGCGCCCTCGAGGAGCTTGAGCATCCCCTGCTGCACGCTCTCGCCGGAGACGTCGCGGCTGTGGGTCTCCTTCTTCTTTGCGATCTTATCGATCTCATCGATGAATACAATGCCGCGCTCCGCCTTCTCCACGTCATTGTCCGCTGCCGCAAGGAGCTTGCTCACCACGCTCTCAATGTCGTCGCCGATGTAGCCCGCCTCCGTCAGCGAGGTCGCGTCTGCGATCGCAAGCGGCACGTCGAGGAGTCTCGCCAGCGTCTTTACCAGATAGGTCTTGCCGCAGCCGGTCGGTCCGATCATTAATATATTGGACTTCTCGATCTCAATCTCGTCCATGGTGTTCGTTGCAACGCGCTTATAATGATTATAAACGGCCACGGAGATCACCTTCTTGGCATGCTCCTGCCCCACCACGTACTCATCCAGGCTCGCCTTGATCTTATGGGGCGCCGGAATATTCTTAATGTCGATGGCAGGCACCGCTTCCTTTGTCTTCTTTTTCTTGAGCTTTTGCTTATTCGGAATGCCGCCGTCCCCCTGCAGGTCCGCCAGGTTCACGAAGCTGATCTTCGGAAAGCCGCGCATGAATCCCTTCTCGGAGTCGTCGCCCTGCGGATTGATCGTATGATCCAGCATCCCCTGATAATCGAACTGGCTCACGGTGTCCATCGTCTTATGCATGCAGTCATCGCAGACACAGATATGATTCGGCAGCTTGAACATCCGCCCTGCCTTACTCTCCGGCCTGCGACAGATAAAGCAGACGTCCTCAAACTCCTCATTCTCGGACTTTTCCGGCTTCTTCTCGCCTGCGTCTTCGGACTTGCCCTTTTCGTCCCGGTTCTCCCCCTGAGACTTGCCCTTTTCGTCCCAGTCCTCGCGGAAGTTCAGCACGTTTGGAGTCTCCTTGCCGCCCTCGTCCTCACGGCGGATCACATCGTCATTCTCATTTATATTGTTATTGTCATTTCCGTCAAATCCCATTATTTTTCAAACCTTCCATCCATATAATTTAGGTCCATTTTATTCTAACAAAAGCCCCCTTCCTTGTAAAGTGGCCTTTCTAAAGCAAATCTGAAAAGTCTGTAAAGAAAGAGGGAAATACGGCACTATTTGTATTTTTTTGTCTTCTTTTTGTAGTATGTTTGACATCTGTTTGGAGTATATTGACGCATGTCTTTGAAAAAAGTAGTATTCTAGGTAGAAGCAAAGAAACAAGATCAGGAAGCGATCTGCGCAGAAAGGGTGCGTATATGGAAGTATTCAAATTTGGGTTCAGACAGTGGAAGAAACATCTGCCGCTAGACATTCTGACAAAGCTCCTCAGCTTTACGGCATTGACGGCGGACCTGCTCCTGCCGCTGATCACGGCCATGTTCATCAACCACGTGATCAAGGAAGAAGCCCCGGAGGAAGGCGGCGTCTTCTCTTTTTTACTTTCCGGAAAATACGGGGAAGTGCACAGCATGAAGCTGTTCTGGACGCTGGCCTTCGTCTTTCTTGGACTGATCCTCTTTAAGGACGTGATCGTCTACGTAAAGAACTACATCCTGCAAAAGCTCGGCCTCGCCCTGGAGACGGACCTTCGTGTCCTCACCTTCCATAAGCTCATGGAGCTGGACTCCGAGACTGTGTCCGAATATAACACGGGCGAACTTCTGACCACCATTAACTCCGACACCATCATGTTCAAGGAATTGTTCTGCAGAATGATCCCGAACATCTTCGACAGCATCTTCGTACTGGTCGTGGCGGTATGCATGCTGGCCTCCATCAACACTTACCTCCTGATCATTCCGGTGGTGCTGACGCCGTTCTTCGCCGTGGCGCTGCTTCGTTTCCGAAAGCTGGCGCGCGCGAATTTCCGCGCCATCCGCGGCAACAACAGTAACATGTCCCTGACGGTGCAGGAGAATATCGAGGCCGTTCGTCTGGTGAGATCCTTCACCAACGAAGAGCTCGAAAAGAGGAAATTCGATCAGGCGAATATCACCCTGAGAGATTCCCACGTCAAACAGATCAAGCTCTCCTCCACCTTTGAGGCGGTCTTTAGCATCATCCGCCAGGTGGCCTACGTGGGAAGCATTGCCGTGGCCGCCGTTCTGGTCATGCACGGACAGCTCCTCGTCGGTTATCTGGTTGCCTGCGCGGATTATGTCTTCCGCATCATGAACCACGTCACTCAGATCAACAACAGTATCTTCCAGATGCAGCAGCAGCTCGTGTCCGGTAAGAAAATGCTGGATTTCATGACCCATGAGAGTAAGATCGTGGGCGGCGGGCAGTCCGCCAAGTCCATCGATCCGATCCACTTAAAGGTGGAGGATGCCTCCCTTTCCATTCAGGGGCAGGAGATCTTAAAGCACGTAAGCCTCGACGTCACTCCCGGCAAGAAGATCGGCATCGTGGGCGGTACGGGCTCCGGAAAGAGCGTACTCCTCGAGTCCCTCATCCGTGTACATGACGTCAGCTCCGGCAGGATCACCATGAACGGCACGGACATCCGTGAATATGATCTGGATTCCCTGCGTCAAAAGTTCTCCTACGTGTTCCAGGACGTGTTCCTCTTCTCCAACACCATCACCTCCAACATCGCCTATTCCGAGCCTGAAGTCGAAAGGCAGCAGATCCAGAAGGCTGCAGAGCATGCGCAGGCGCACGGCTTCATCACGAATCTTCTCGACGGTTATGAGACCATCGTCGGCGAAAGAGGCCTTGGCATCTCCGGCGGACAAAAGCAACGAGTCTCCATCGCAAGGGCGCTGCTTCGCGACGCACCGATCCTGGTGCTGGATGATTCCACCTCCGCCCTGGACGTCGGCACCGAGAAAAAGCTTCTCGCCGACATCAAGAAATATTATCCCGACAAGACGCTCCTCATCTCCGCCCACAGGCTCTCCTCCGTCGTGGACTGCGACGAGATCCTCTTTATGCGGGACGGCAGCATCACGGAGCGTGGTACCTTCGACGAGCTGATGAGCCGAAACGGCGATTTCGCAAAGATCTACAACATCCAAAAGAACCAGGAGGGCTCCGTGAACTTCGACGCCCTCGCTGACATGATCGCGGAAGGAGGTGTGTAACATGGCAAAACGAAATACTTATTTCCAGGATGAAGTCATCAAGAAGAAATTTGACATCCGCCAGTTCGGGCGCGTGCTCCGCTACATGAAGCCCTATGTCGGCTACTTCGTTCTCGTGGGCGTTTTGATGCTGGCATCGGCAGGCCTTGCCATGATCACGCCCCTCCTCCTAAAGGAGATCATCAACAACGTGGTAGAGACGGAGGATTACAAGCTCCTTGCCTTCGTCGTGGCCTCCATGGCGACCATCGCCTTCCTCGAGATCTGCGTCAACTTCGTGCACCAAAGGATCATGGGCATCGTCGGCCACAAGATCATCTGCGACGTCCGCAAAGAGATCTTTTATAAGCTGCAGGAGCTCCCCTTCGACTATTTTGATTCGAAGCCCAACGGAAAGATCGTCGTGCGCGTGACCGATTACGTGAACGATCTGGCAAACTTCTTTTCCAACTATGTCCTAAACCTCCTTTCCTACCTGGTAAAGCTCATCATCGTGACCTTCTTTATGCTGGGCCTTTCCCCCGCGCTCACGGGGATCGTGTTTATGATCGTGATCCCGATGATGATCTGTATCTTCACGCTCCGCTATTTCATCCGGAAAGAGTTCGCAAAGCTCCGCGCCAAGAACTCCAACCGTTCCGCCTTTGTGGTTGAGACCATCATGGGCGAGAAGATCGTCAAGAGCTATAATCGCACCGAGAGCAGTGAGAAGACCTATGCCGAGATTCATGACGCCTGCGTAAAGCAATGGCTTCGGATCTTTCGGCGCAACGAGCTCAACACCCCCATCGTGGAAACCTTCTGGAATCTCGGCACCGTCTGCCTCTACGGCGTGGCGCTGTCCCTGATCCTCGGCGGATCCCAGAATGTCAATGCCGGCCTGGTGGTTGCCTTCACCAGCTACATGACGCAGTTCAGCGGGCCCCTGACCATGATCGCGATCTTGATCCAACAGCTCGCGCAGGTAAGCTCCAACCTAGAGCAGGTATTCGATACGATTGATTATCCCGTGGAAATAGCGAATGAAGAAGACTGCGAGACCTTAGAGAACGTAAAAGGAAAAGTAGATTTCAACGACGTGACCTTTGCCTATGAGGAGGATGCGAACGTCTTAGAGCACTTCGACCTCCATGTGCGCCCCGGCGAGACCATCGCCCTAGTGGGGCCTACCGGCGCGGGGAAAACCACCGTTATCAACATGCTGACCCGCTTCTATGACGTAAAGGAAGGGAGCGTATGCATCGACGGCAAGGACGTGCGGAAGGTGACCTTAGAGTCCCTTCGGAAAGAAGTGGGCGTGCTCATGCAGGAGCCCTTTATCTTCAAGGGCACCATCCTGGAAAACATCCGCTACGGCCGCCCGGACGCGACGGATGAAGAATGCATCGCTGCCGCAAAGATGATCTATGCGGATGGATTCATCCAGAGACTTAAGGATGGCTATCAGCATAAGCTGGAAGAACGCGGTGCAGGCCTCTCTGCAGGTGAAAAACAGCTTCTCTCCTTCGCCAGAATCATCCTAAAGAACCCTTCCGTGGTCATCCTGGACGAGGCGACAAGCTCCATCGACACAGAGACAGAGGCCTTGATCCAAAAGGCTCTGGCAAAGATCCTTAAGGGCAAGACCTCCTTCATGGTAGCGCACAGACTTTCCACCATCCGAAGCGCCGACCGCATTCTCTACATCTCCAACAAGGGGATCGCCGAGCAGGGCAGCCACGACGAGCTTATGGCATTAAAGGGCCTCTACTACGCCCTGAACTAAGGCGCCATCCGACCACTTTCACTGAAAAGCTTTGCCCGAAAAAAGCCCTGACCACTTGAAGATGGTCAGGGCTTTTAGATTATTTGCTCACCGTAACTCCGCTGGTGCCGGAGGTAAAGAAAACGCTGACATAATATCCGTCATCATTATAGGCTTCGTAGGTATAAATTGTCATGCCGTAGACCTCACGGTCCTGTTCCTCGGCATCGACCGTAAATCCCTTGGCCTTGATCTTGTCCGCGTATGCCTTAATGTCATCCACGCTGGCGCCCTGGAAGGCTGCGGTGAACTCGTCATCCGAGGCGGACAGGCCAAGAACCGCAAAGCCGGGATCCGGGATCAGCTTTGTGAACTCATTCGACGGCCAACTGCCACCCAGCTGGCTGATCGTGCCATCCTCATCCTTTTGCGTCCAGCTTCCGTCAGGATTCTGGATCAGAACGCTTCCGTCCGTATCCACGATGGTCATGCTTCCGTCAGCGCCAAAGGAGACATCCATTCCTTCCGCCCTCGCCGCGTCGATGATCTCCTGACGGGATATGTCATCCTGCTTTCCCCATATGACGTCCGTTGCGCTCTGCATGTCAGAGATGGAAGAAAATCCAACACTTCCCGAGCCGATATCTTCCCCACTCTTCTCGTCCTCGTCTGTTTTTGATTCGACGACTTCGCTCTTCTTCGAGGAATCGTCCTCTCTCTCCAGCGGCGCGTCCGACTTTCCCTGTCCGTCAGAGGATCCGCCTCCGGCTTCCTTTCCACATGCGACAAGAGACAACGCAATCAAAAGTGCCAACACGATACCTAATTTCTTCTTCATGACTTTTCTCCTTCGTTTCATATTATTTATCGATCCTTGTATCGATCACCAGATTCATTTTTAAGTACGGCCTCACGTCCATGTCCCCGACGGTTCCTTCCTGCTCCTCGGCGAAGCTCTGCGAATATCCCGAGATCGTTACCACCCTATGGATCCATAGATGCGACGTCCCCGTTTCGGAATCCTCGATCCTGGTGTGCGTGATCGTCTCGGTCATATCCTTCCCGGAATATCCGTAGGTATAGGACTTATCGATGAGAACCTTGCTTTTCGACTCCATCTTTGTGGCATCCAGCGGAAGCTCGAACTTCATTCGGTTGGTCCCGTAGGGCATGGAAAGCGTTACGGAAACGCCCTCGCCCTTGACATAGCATTCGCTTTCCGACGGACGGTTGATGGTTGTTGAGATGGCGTTGTATGTGTGGTTCAGCTGCCCTTTTTTCGCGTTCTCGGTATATTGGTCCGCCACGCGCTGGCAAAAGATCTTGTCGTAGTCGCTGAGGTCTGCCGAAAGGCTAAGGTTAAAATATCCGGAATAGGTCCCGGTGAAGTCCGCGTATTCGCCGTCCTGCTTTACCAGCTCGATGTCTGCCGTGAAAAGATATGGCGCCTTGATATCATATGCATAGTCGAAGATTTCATCCTGCGTCTTCTGCTGCAGGATGCGGATCGTCCAACGCATGTTCTTTGAATTCTCATTTCGAAGAAGCTCATTCACCCTGTCATAAAAGACCCGAAGCCTTCCCTTTGCCTGCGAAAGCGTTGCGATGTCCTTATACTTCTGCTGGTCGTGTTGATATTCCTTGATCGAAACCATAAGCCCCGCAAGGATGAGACCCGTGTCATCCCCCGGAATTTCAAGTCCCAGTTCGTCCGCAGCTTCCGAAACCTTTCCGATCAGTTCGCTCGCGGCGTCATAGGAATCAAAGCTTGGTATCTTCCCCCTGATCAGGTCATACTGTTTGTCCCAGCTAAGCAGCGAAAGCCAGTTATGAATGATCCTGTCCTGATCCTCTTTGGTAAACTTAAGACTCTCCGTCAGCTTGTCCACTTGGGACCTGTCCGTCGCCGCGTCGTCCAGGCTCTTGTACTCTGAAACGGCTGACACTGCGCTCTTTAGCGCAGACATGATCTGTTCGTCCGTGATCTGACCCTTTACGGAAAGAGTGCCCTCGAAGGTAGTGGGCGAGAACTGCGGAAATTGTACCCGAAGCTCCACCGGATAGGAGGTCACCTCTGAAACCTTCGGCAAGGTGATCGGCCGAAGAAGCTTAAGCCAGGACTGCTCCTGCATGGAAAGTGCCGTGCTTGCAAGCCTTACGGGCTGCCTGCTGATCTCGTTTTCCAGTGCGGAAGCATATTCCAAAATCTTCGCGTCCCCGCCTTCCTTCGCGACTGCAAGGAATTTCTTCGCTGCATCATATTCCCCCGAAGAGTAGCTAAAGAACGCTGCAAGCAGATTCAAAAGGTCGTCCTTCGGCCACAGGAAAAGCCCTTCGTTTATGAGCTCGCTCCCGAGTTCAGGATCCTGTGCATGCATGGCAAATAGTGCTGCCGCGCCGTAGAGCTTCGGCTCTCTGGGGCTGGCCATCAGCGCGTTGATCGCGCATTGCTTCGCCGTCAGGGGATCTTGCGACTCCTTCGCCATGATCAGATGATAGGCCGGCGAAAACTCCGCGCCGGTGCGTTCTGCCGTCAGACTCGCCCTCGGCACAAGGTGGCTACTCACTTCCCTCTCTAAGGTCAAAGCCTGCTCCCGAAGCGCATAGAGATCATTCACGCTCATATTCCGCAGGAAATAAAAATCCCGCTCCTTATGGCTCGGATAGGCAGCTGCCTTTTTGTAGCAAGCCTCTGCTTCTTCCGTTTTCCCGCGGAAGGTGTAGATCAGGCCCTCAAAGTAAAAAGGCGCGTCGCTCCCAAGGCCCGCGGAAACAATGGAATCCCAGTCCCTATAGGGCGCGTCGCCGATCACGTCGTCCAGCGAATCGCCTTCTCCCAAAAGCCAAAGCACCGTGTCGATGCAAAGGCGAAACGAGGAAACCTCCGCCTGTGCCATGCCGTAAAAATATTCTCCCGAAAGCGTCATGCCGACGTCAGAATGAAGCCCTGCCGTCTCTTCATAAGCCTGCACGCGTTCAAAAAGTGCCTCACAGGCATTTCCG
>CAMZDG010000032.1 GCA_947305245.1 uncultured Lachnospiraceae bacterium | reverse complement strand
CGGAGAAAAAAGAAGAAATTGTTCCCTTGAGAGCGAGAAATGGAGTGAGAGGGGGACAAAAAGCGGAGAAAAAGAAGAAATTGTTCCCTTGAGAGCTGGAAATGGTGGGAGAGGGGATTGAAAAGGGGGTTGTGAAGTGGGTAACGTATGGGATTGCGTGAAGGTGGATGCGCATCTTCACCTGTGGGAGAAGCAGGAGGGGATGATCAATGAACTGCCGGTGAGGCACGTGGGCAATGGGAAGAGCATGTTCCTGGGGGAGGTGAGGCAGATGATGCCGCCGTATCTGGAGGACGGAAGGAATACGGCGGAGCGGCTGCTCGCGAATATGGATTATGCGCAGGTGAATGCTTGCGTGGTGACGCAGGAGTATATGGATGGGAATCAGGATGCGTATCTGAAAAAGGTGCGCGAGACTTATCCGGAGCGGTTCCGCGTCTGCTCTTTGTATGAGGAGCGGGAGGACTATGCGCTGGAGGGGTTCGACGGACTGAAGATCTGCGCCGGAAGGTTGGCGGATCAGGACCTTAGAAAACTCCTTCCCGTGTTTCAGAAGGTGGAGCAGGCAGGAAAGTTTATCTCCATCGACATGGCGGACGGCGACGCGCAGGTGGACGGGCTGCAGTATTTGATCGATGCCTGTCCGAAGCTTCGGATCGCCATCGGGCACTTTGGTATGGTGACGACGGATGGCTGGCAGCGGCAGATCGCGCTGGCGAGGAATCCGAAGGTGTATGTCGAGAGCGGCGGCCTGACCTGGCTGTTTCATAAGGAGTTTTACCCATATCCGTCGGCCGTGGACGCGATCCTGGAGGCGAAGGAGATCTGCGGCATGGACAAGCTGATGTGGGGGAGTGATTATCCTCGCACCATGACGGATATCACGTATCGCTCCGCAGTGAGATTTCTTGTGGAGAGCGAGAAGCTCAGCGACGAAGATAAGAGAGCCTTCCTCGGTGAGAACGCGGTGCGGTTTTATGGATTTGAAGGCTTGCAACCCCTGCCGGAAATTGGGAATATGTTATAAGGAGGAACGCATATGTTGAAAGGAATTTCTCCCATGCTGTCGCCGGAATTATTAAAAGTCTTGTGCGAGATGGGACATAGTGATACTATTGTAATAGCGGATGGCAATTTCCCTGCGCAGAGCATGGGAAAGAATGGAATTGTACTGCGAATGGACGGGCACGGCGTGCCGGAAATCCTGGAGGCGATCCTGCAGGTGTTTCCGTTGGATCAGTATGTGGAGCGGCCGGTCAGTCTGATGGAGCGGGTGCCCGGAGATCAGGCGGACGTATCCATCTGGAAGACCTATGAGGCGATGATCGAAAAGGCAGAGCCCAGGGGAGCAGGCGTGATCCAGAAGCTCGAGCGTTTTGCGTTTTATGAGGAGGCAAAGAAGGCGTATGCGATCATCGCCACCTCAGAGACCAGTCAGTACGCCAACCTGATCCTTCAGAAGGGTTGCGTCCTGTAACGGAGCTTATCCTGCATTGCCATCGGAAAGAGGAATGGAATGCCGGAGATGATGAATTTATGGGATAACGTCAGGACCTTGCTGACGGGCACGTTTTCGCTTGCAAGCACGACGCTGAATGCGATCAGTGCATTGATCATCATGTCCTGCTTTTTGGGACACTACGTGAAACTTAGCCGAAAAGGCGTTCTTGCCATGAGCGCCTTTTTTTGGTGCTTTACTGCATATAACGTCTTTTGCTTTGCGGCGCGTTTTTTCGTTCCGCTCGCCGAGGTAAACGTTGATACGACGCTGGACGTTGGCCTTCTTTTCTATCTGTTTGTGTTTGTGGTATCTATCTTTCTGTATGATCAGAAAAAAGCCCTGCGCGTTTTGTACGCCTTAGAGACGGTCTTGGTGCTCTGGCTCAGCAATGAATTTCTGGTGGCCCTGCTACTCAATCTGTTCGGGATCCTGGACGGGAATCCGGCGTTGGTGATCAGCCGGCTTCGCAACGCGACGGATCCGCTTGGCTTCCGGTTTTATATGGTTCTGGCGCTATTCTCGCTGAGCCTTCTTTTGATCTTTTATTTTGGTTTTTATCGGAAAGGCTTGTTCCTTCGGCTGAGGGCCATTGAGATCTTCTTTTTCGCCGTGTGGATCTTTTTCATGAGCTTCTTCGCGGGGTTGGTGACGGGAGATTATTCCGTGATGTTCCAAAAATATTCTCTTGCGCTCATGATCCCGCTTCTTAGCATTTTTTTCCCGATCCTGTTTTTGATGAACCGTTATCGGAGCGTGCTCCGTGACAAGACGGTATATCAGCAGACGTATCTGGACGCCGAGCTCGCTTATGTCGAGCAGTATAAGAAGACGCAGACGCAGACCAGGGCGTTCCGACATGATATGATCAATCAGCTTTCGCTCCTCGACATGTTGATGAACGAGGGGAAAACGGCAGAGGCCAAGGAGCAGCTGGAGCAGCTTCTCGGAGAGATCAAGGATCTGTCGCCGAAGTTCGTGACCGGAGACCAGATGCTGGATTGCATCGTGGCCATGAAGGCGGCGAAGATGGAGGAGCTTGGGATCCGTTTCACCGTGGACGGCGTGGTGGATGGCGGCCTGCACATGAAGCCGATGGACGTCTGCAGCGTGTTCGCGAATGCGCTGGATAATGCCATTGAGGCGGTGACGAACCTGAAGGAGCAGGAAGACAGGTGGGTGGACCTGCAGATCAAGCGCACGGGGCAATTCTTCGTGATCCGCATCAGCAATGGAACGGAGCAGAAGGTGAACCTGAAAAAGCTCTTTGAGGGCGGATATACCTCGAAGAAGGATTCCGAGCATCATGGCTTCGGGCTTGCAAACATTCGAAGCGCCGTGGAGCGGTATGACGGACTCGTCAAGGCGGAAGCGGAGGAGAAGAGATTCTCGCTTTCCGTGATGATCGCAAGGCAGAGGGAAGACGCGAAGGAAAAAGAAGAGAAGAAGGCGCAGGAAGAGAAGGCACGGGAAGGGCGCAATGATTGACAAAGGCATGGCCCGTGGGGTAAGATGGTAACAATATATTGATTTGATGGGAGACGGAATGGAACAAAGGCGTGACGCCCGCGAGGGGAGAATTGAGAAGATGGGAAGAGGCAGACGGATCATGGAAGTCTGCTTTTTTGCCGTGCTGATCCTATATCCACTCCGCCATGTCTTCATCGGCGGAGATCTCTGGGACGTGGGCTATAACTACGGTAATTTCGTGAATTTCAGCGAGGAAAGTCTGGGGACGACCTGGTTCTTCTCGACCTACCTTGCAGGCGCGGTCGGACATCTTTTAACGATCCTTCCCTTCGGTCGGACCATGCTGGGCCTGAATATTTATACGGGGCTTACGGTCAGTCTGCTGGCGATGATGGGGTATCTGTTTTTCACGAGGGTGCTTCGCGTCTCGCCGGTGCTCGCGTTCCTTGGTGAGATGATCGCCGTGAGTATGTGCTGGTGTCCCACGGCGCTGTTATATAACTATTTGACCTACGTGCTGTTTTTTGCTTGTCTGATCCTTTTGTATCAGGGCCTTCGGTTGGAAAAGCGGTGGATGCTGGTGCTGGCGGGCGTATGTCTTGGAGTCAATCTCTTTGTGCGTTTTTCGAATCTTCCCGAGATGGGCCTGATCCTCGCAGTGTGGGCGTATTCCATTTGGGATGGTTGGGAGCGCCGCAAGGAGGACGAAAAGTGGTTTGGAAAAGCTATGACAAAGCTTGGAAAGGATACGTTGCTTTGTCTTCTTGGATATATGGGTGCGCTGTTTGTTTTCTTCGTATGGATCGCGCTCCGCTATGAGATCACGGATTACGTGAAGGGAATTCAGATGCTCTTTGCCATGACGGAGAGCGCGACGGATTATAAGCCGACCTCGATGCTGCAGGGACTGATCTGGCCCTTCAAGGAAGCCATTTACTGGGTGACTCGTTTGGGATTCTTTGTGGCGCTTACGTTTCTTTCCGGGATGCTGGCAGGGCATCTTCCGAAAGGGCTTGCAGGAAAGGCCGGGGAGAAGCTTGGAAAGCTCGTCAGGTGGATCTTTATGGCGGGTGCTTTGCTTTGCAGCGTGATGATGGTTTTCTGGATGCTTTGGAAGCGGCCGAACGCCGGTTACTTTACTTCCTTCCAGTACCATAGCTATGACGCCGCCTATTGGCCCTGTGCGCTGTTTTGGATGATTGCCTTGGGAATTGGTGCCATCGAGGCGTTTCGGCCCGGAAATGGCAAAATAAACCGCTTCTACGGGGCCGCTTTGATCCTGGTAGGGCTCCTGACTTCCCTGGGAAGCAATAATGGCATTTATCCCAGCTTTAACAACCTGTTCGCCTTCGCACCATTCGTGCTGGAGAAGGTGGTTGGTTTTACGCGATTTGTCTTGGAAAAGCTGGAAGAAGCAAGAAGCGAAGACGGCACGGATGCACATATTCTGGCAGGCAAGGAAGCTGGCAACGGAGTGCCTAAGAAAGAGCTGGAAGAGGTAAGGCTGGAAAAGGGAAAAGAAGCAGAGATCCCGGCAGGCAAGGAAGCAGACAACGGAGTGCCTAAGAAAGAGCTGGAAGAGGTAAGGCTGGAAAAGGGAAAAGAAGCAGAGATTCCGGCAGGCAAGGAAGCAGACAACGGAGTGCCTAAGAAAGCAGAGAGGGAGATGGCGGACTGGATCGGAACAATTTGGCCGGGGCTTGGTGCGGCGTGCGTCTCCGTCTGGGCGATCCTGCTGGTTTGCGCCGTGCAGATGACGGCCTTTGGCTGGCGCTTCGTGTTCTGCGAGGGCACCGGCGTGCGATATGCAGACACGGTTGTTGCGGAAAATAAAGTGCTTCGCGGCATTCATATGAACGCGTCGCGGGCGGAAGAGCTTCAGGAGCTGACGGATTATGCGAATGCGCAGGGCCTGGCCGGCAGGGAGGTCATTCTCCACGGCAACATTCCTGCGGTGGCATTCTATCTTCAGATGCGTCCAACCATTCATTCCTGGAATGACCTGGCATCCTTCGGCTATGACGTGATGCAGGACACCATGGACGTGCGGATGAATGAGATCAGCGTTGCAAGGCGTCAAAAGCCCGTGGTGATCGCGGAAAAGAAATATGCGAGCGATGGCCCCATCGCGCCGGGAGACACGGCTGAGCTTTCCGAGACGGACGATCCCAAGTGGGAGCTCATCCGCAGATTTATGGGCCTGTATGGCTATGAAAAGACCTTTGAGAGCGAGAAGTTCGTGATCTGGCAGGCAAAGTAAGCTTTCCGTTCTACAAATCATGAACCGCGAACCTTTCTCCGCATGGATGACTGCACGGAATTCGTTTTTCGCTTTCGTGCAGTCCATTTCCAGTGTTTCTGACTGCACAGATTTTGTTTTACTCTTTCATGCAGTCAGCTTCCGACATTTCTGACTGCACAGATTTTGTTTTTCTCTTTCATGCAGTCCATTTCCAGTGTTTCTGACTGCACAGATTTTGTTTTTCTCTTTCGTGCAGTCCATTTCCAGTGTTTTTGACTGCACAGATTTTGCTTTTCTCTTTCGTGCAGTCAATTTCAGGTATTTCTGACTGCGCAGATTTCACTTTTGCCTTTCGTGCAGTCAATTTCAGGTATTCCTGACTGCACAGATTTCATTATTGCCTTTCGTGCAGTCATTCTTTGAGTTATGGCATAGGTTGAGTACTTCTTTTTCGCCTGTTTTTCTCCACAAGCATAAGATTCTGGGAAATGGCCTATGCTTTATTATTGGTTTTCCCTTACAAGCATAAGGTGCCAGGATAAGCTCTGGGGACGGGGTGAGGATGAACTCTGGGGACGGAGGTAGTAAGCCATTTTTGACCCATTGACCCCGTCCCTATGGTTCACCCAGAGAGCAAAAGAAAAGCGGGAGCGCATGGGTTGCGTTCCCGCTTGTTTTGTGCGTCTAAGCGCATGTTCATCAATTGGCAATGGCCTTACAGTAGCTGTAAGCCTGCTTCCTTAGCGTCCTGCAGCATGTCGTCCGGCCAGAGGGAGCACTGTACTTCACCGATGTGCGCCTTGCGAAGGAAGAACATGCAGATTCTGGACTGTCCAATGCCGCCGCCAATGGTATAAGGCAGTTCGCGATTTAAGATGGCCTTGTGGAAAGGCAGCTCAGCGCGCTCCATGCAGCCGGCCTTCTCGAGCTGGGACAGCAGGGAAACCTCGTCCACGCGGATGCCCATGCTGGAAAGCTCCAGTGCGATGTCAAGGACAGGATAGTATACCACGATGTCGGCGTTCAGCGCCCAGTCATCATAGTCCGGTGCGCGGCCGTCATGCGGTTTGCCATTTTCGAGCACGTCGCCGATCTGCATGATACATACGGCGCCCTTTGCCTTGGCAATGTAATACTCGCGCTCCTTGGGGGAGTAGTCGGGGAACATCTCTGCCAGCTCACTTGTGGTGATGAAGAAGATGTCGTGAGGCAGGATCTCCTCGATGTAGTCATAGTGGATGGACATGTATTTTTCCGTCTTGCGGAGTACCTTATATACGGTGCGGACGGTGTCCTTTAAGGTATCAAGGGTTCGATCTTCCTTAGCGATGATCTTCTCCCAGTCCCACTGATCCACGAAGATGGAGTGGATGTTGTCGGGCTCCTCGTCGCGACGGATGGCGTTCATGTCGGTGTAGAGGCCTTCGTTCACGGAGAATCCATATTTCTTCAGCGCGAAACGCTTCCATTTCGCAAGGGACTGCACGATCTCGCCTTCCTTGCCGCCTTCGTTCTTGATGTCAAAGGATACGGGGCGCTCAACGCCGTTCAGGTTATCGTTCAGACCGGATGCGGGATCCACAAAGAGAGGAGCGGATACGCGCAGGAGGTTGAGCCTCTCAGCCAGCAACGTTTGGAAGAAGTCTTTGACGGTCTTGATCGCGATCTGGGTATCATAGAGATTCAGTTCAGAATGATAGCCCTTGGGTAGTTTTAAGTTACTCATAAATTATGACCCTTTCTGGCATATAACATACCATTACTATTTAACAGCTTTTTTTCTTGGATTGCAAGCATTTTCTATGGATTTTCCATGGATTTTGGATATTTTTGTCATGGCAATGGGGAAGGAAAGCGAAAGGTGACGGTAAAACACACAAATTCGAAGGGATATTTCACGATTATTTGTGTATCCTTGCGGTTTACTTTTGGGCCCGATTGTTTAAAATAATAGTAATTCGCAGTTGGTTGTTTCGTCTCGAAAGAAAGGATGGATTACTATGGTAAAGACAATTCGATTGACCCCGGATGGCGTTCAGAACTTTGTGAACATTGCTGCAAAATGTAATTTTGACATTGACATAAGCTATAACCGTTACGTTGTGGACGGAAAGTCCTTCCTCGGCGTGTATGCCCTGGATTTCACCCGTCCCCTGAAGGTTTCTTATCACGGGTATAATGCAGAATTTGAGGAATTGCTGAACAGACTTTCCGTAGCCTGCTAAGGAGCATAACCTCAAAGATTTGTCTTTTTGGCGAAAGAAAATTGACACCCTGAGGAAGATGGAGTAACATTTTTCTTAGGGTGTCTTTTTTATGCCCGGAAACGCACGAAATTAGCCGACGGAAGACGATTTTTTGAATAGAAATTTACCGCAAAGGTAAATTCAGAAATTTCGACAGGGCGCAAAACCTTACCAGACAAGGAGAAAGGAGGAACCATGGGAAAGCAAAAGTCAGAAAAAAAGGCAGTGGAAACGGCTGCAGAAAAATCGGCCAACTTACCCGCAAAGAAAGCTGCGGATAATGGAGAAGTGCATCCGGAATTGCCCATGGGTGAGATCCGGGTCTCCGTGAGGCGTCTGGTGGAGTTTTTGCTCCGCGAGGGCGACATCAATAACCGTCATCAGGTTGGGGCGGAAAATGCCATGCAGGAGGGCAGCAGGATCCACCGCATGTTGCAAAAGCGTATGGGGGCCGAATATCGCGCGGAAGTGCCCCTAAAAGCGATTTTTCCGGCCGATGGATACCAATTGGTCGTCGAGGGTAGGGCGGACGGCATTTTGGACGTTCCTGAGAAGCTCATGATCGACGAGATCAAGGGGACTTATCGTGACTTAAACCACCTAAAGCGGCCCATTCCCGTGCATGTGGCGCAGGCGAAGTGCTACGGCTATCTCTACGCGCTTCAAAACAGGCGGGAGAGGGTGCAGGTGAGGATGACCTATTGCAACCTCGAGACGGAGGACGTGCGCTATTTCTACCAGGAATTCGACTTTCCTGAGCTGGAAAAATGGTTCCTGGAGCTCATTGCGGAGTACCGGAAGTGGTCGGATCACACCTGGAAATGGCGTGGGATCCGTCAGGCGTCCCTCGATGCCATGACCTTCCCCTTCCCCTATCGGGATGGCCAAAAGGAGCTGGTCTCCTATGTCTATCAGACCATTTATCACAAGAAAAAGCTATTTATCGAGGCGCCTACGGGCGTCGGCAAGACCATTTCGACCATCTTCCCTGCCATGAAGGCCATGAGCAGGGGCATGGGAGACCGTATATTTTATCTCACGGCGAAAACCATTGCACGCACGGTTGCAGACGACACGATCGAGCTTTTGCGCGCTCAGGGAGTGCGTTTTAAGAGCATTGTGCTCACTGCGAAGGAGAAAATATGCTTCCAGGAGAAAACGGAGTGCGTTCCGGAAAAATGTCCCTATGCGAAGGGGCATTACGATCGCATCAATCAGGCCTTATATGACCTTCTGATGCACGAGGATCGGTTCAGCAGGGAAAAGATCGAGGAATATGCGCTAAAGCACCAGGTCTGCCCGTTTGAGATGGCTCTGGACCTCAGTCTGTTCGCGGATGCCATTATCTGTGACTATAATTATCTTTTTGACCCTCACGTTTACCTCAAGAGGTTCTTCGAGAGCGGCGGGGGAGACTATCTCTTTTTGATCGACGAGGCACATAACCTACTGGAGCGAGGAAGGGAGATGTATTCCGCGGAGCTCGTCAAGGAGGATTTTCTGACCCTGAAACGTCTCGTGCATGCCAGCATGATGGAGGAGATGGAGCGCCTTTCGGACGAAAAAGAGGGGAAAAAGACGGATAAAACGGAGGAAAATCAGCAGTTATCTTTCAATCTGACGGATTCGTCAACCGAGACGTCGATCGTCGAAAAGCCCGTAAAAAAAGGGAAAAAGAAAAAAGCAAAGAGCATCTTCCTCCGAGAGGGATATGCGGAAAAAATAACATATCATCTTGAAAAGTGCAATAAAGAACTACTGTTATTAAAACGCGAATGTGAGACATCTTTGGTGGTGGAGGAGATCGATGATTTCGTAAATGCGTTAAATCGGCTCTACGCCTGTCTGTCAGACTATCTCTCAGAGCAGGAAGAGGAGACCGTGTCCTGCAGGGAGGAGCTTTTGCTGTTTTTCTTCGAGGTGGCGCATTTCCTGGTCATTTACGAGCGCGTGGATGAAAATTACGTCAAATACGTTCAGATGCGTGAGGACGGTTCCTTCCTTATTAAATTGTTCTGCGTGAATCCCCGGGAGAATCTGAAGGAATGCATGCTGCGAGGGAGAAGCTCCATCCTCTTTTCCGCGACACTCCTTCCGATCCAGTACTATAAGGAGCTGCTTGGCGGGGAGAAGGATGACTATGAAGTCTATGCAAAATCCGTGTTTGACAACGAAAAACGCGCGTTATTTATCGCGAATGACGTGACGACAAGGTATACGAGAAGATCTCCGGAGGAATTATACAACATTGCGCGCTACGTGGATCGCGTCGTGGGAAGCAGGGCTGGCAATTACATGGTATTTTGTCCGTCCCATGCCTTTTTACGTTCCTTATATGAAGTTTTTACGACGGAATTTGCTTCCGCAGACAGAGAATGTATCCTCCAGCAGGAGATGATGACGGAGGAAGAAAAGGAACTTTTCCTGGCCAGATTCCGCGGAAATGCGGACGTGGACCTACAATCCCTGATTGGCATGGAGATCGAGATCGAGGAACAGCAGGGCACATTGGTGGGATTTTGCGTGCTCGGCGGTGTTTTCGGCGAGGGGATCGACCTTCGGGAGGATTCTCTCATCGGCGCCATCGTCGTGGGAACGGGGATTCCGCAGGTGGGCTTTGAAAAGGAGCTTTTAAAGGAATATTTTGACGCGCGGGGAGAGAATGGGTTCGATTATGCCTATCGGTTCCCCGGAATGAACAAGGTGCTGCAGGCGGCGGGACGCGTGATCAGGACGCAGGAGGACGTTGGCGTGATCGCGCTGCTGGACGAGAGATTCCTCCAGCTGTCCTATCGGAAGATGTTTCCCCGGGAATGGGAGCACTATGAGGTGGTAAATCCGGAACGCCTCAGCGAGAAACTGGAAAGATTCTGGGATTCTTGGGGAAAATATGGAAACTGACCATCTTGCGCCTTCGGAAATTGTATGGTATGATGAGAGAAAATCAGCCATGTGACATCAGAAAAGGATTTAAAAATGACAGTATTGTCACTGTGGATAACTCTGTGGAATTGGTGGATATATAAGGGATTTCGATTTAAAAACGACAGTTATTCCAAAATGAGTGATTTCGGAGCCTCAAAATTGACCCAACGGGTATTTTGAAAACTGGATAGGCGAAAATCATTAAATAACAAATGTTACGGAGAAGATTATGGGAGCTTTGGTAGACATTCGGGATGTTAGCAAGGTTTATAATCCCGGTGAAAATGAAGTGAGAGCCCTGGATCACGTGACTGTCTCCATTGAAGAGGGAGAGTATGTTGCGATCATAGGGCAGTCCGGCAGTGGAAAATCCACCCTGATGAATATTCTGGGTTGCTTGGACATTCCAACCGACGGTACCTACTTTCTGCATGGGCAGGATGTGATGGAATTGGATGACAATGAGTTATCGGACATTCGAAATCAGGAGATCGGGTTCGTCTTTCAGGGATTTAACCTGATCGCAAATCTTTCGGCTTTTGAGAATGTGGAATTGCCTCTGATCTATCGGGGCGTTGGCCGTTCCAAGAGAAGGGTGCTCGCCGAAACCGCCTTGGAAAAGGTCGGACTGGGGAATCGCATGGATCACAAACCCTCGGAAATGTCCGGTGGTCAGCAGCAGCGCGTGGCGATCGCAAGGGCCATCGCACAGGCGCCGCCCATCATTTTGGCCGATGAGCCGACAGGTAACCTAGATTCGCATTCCACGTGGGAGATCATGGACATCCTGGAAGCGCTTCATGACGACGGAAGAACCGTGATCGTGATCACACATAACAGCGAGATCGCCGCCAGGGCAAACCGCGTAATACAGATTATGGATGGTCATATCGAACACGATTCCAAAGTTGAGAAGGACAACGAAAAGGAGCAGGATTTCAGCAAGGATCAGTTTGCTGAAACCAGGCAAGGTTTCGACATGGAGCAGAATGCTAAAATTGAACAGACGGAAAAAGGCGAAAATTACGCAATTAAGCGATTGAATGCTGAAACAGACGAAACAGAGCAACGGATAGCAGAGCAACAGATGGCAAAACAGGCAGAAGAAGAAACCCAGCAGGAGGAAGCATAAAGTGAGTGCAAAAACGAAGAGAAGAAAAAAAGGAAAAAAGATCATCATCTTTATCATCTTGATCGTGCTGGTGATCGGTGGCATTGCAGTTTATAAAGCATTGCATCCGCCCATCGAACTCATGCAGACGGTGCATACGACGCATGCGACTCGCGGAGACCTGCAGGAGGAGATCAGCAGCACTGGTAACATCGCGGGAATTGACACGGTGAATGTTTATGCGCCTGCTTCGGGGACGATCCTTGAGGTGGACGTTCGGACGGGAGATGAGGTCACGGCAGGCACGCTGATCGCAAGCTATAATCTCGCCAAGCTGGAGGAGGATCTGTATCAGGCCAAGCTCCAGAACGAGAAGAGCCAGATCGCTTATGACAATACGGTGAATAACAGTTCCAAGGGCAACGGCAAGGTGAAGGAGGCAAATGTCAATCTTTCCGTGCTGGAAAAGCAGATCGAGGATCATGAGAATTACTTAACCAACCTGCAAAATGCGCTTTCGGATTATAAGACCAAGGCGAGCAATGACGCCGTGTTGGCAAATTATAATCTAAAAAAGCAGCAGGCGCAGCTGCAGGAAAAGCTTGCCGGACTGACGCCGGGGACGACGGAATATGAAACTACCGCAAAAGAGCTGGAGAAGGTGTTAAACCAGCTTGAGCAGCTGACGCTCCAGCAGTCCCTCCTTCAGAAGACGGAATATGAGGCAGACCTGGAAAAGAAGATCGCTGAGGAGCAAGAGACCTTGGCGGACTTGAGGGAATATCAGGCGAAGATGCAGACGCAGAAGTCCACCGGAGAGGCTTCCGTCCTGGATGATTATAATCGCAGACAGCTGGAGATCGACAAAGAGCTGACGGATCTTTCTTACCAAAAGCTCCTTGAGGATGCGGAGCTTGCGAGAAAGGGCGTGAGCACGCAGGTGCAGGGCGTCATTACGAGTCTTAGCGTTGCGCCTGGCAGCCAGGTATCCGCAGGCATGCCGGTGGCAACCCTGGAGCGGACGGATAAGCTGATCGTGAAGGCCGGCGCCGCAAAGTATGCCATGGAGCGTCTGAGAGTCGGGCAGAAGGTGGACGTGACCATTGGAGACAAGACCTTCCCGGGCGAGGTAACTCACATTGACAGGATCGCGACGGTCACCAATCTGAATGCGGCTTCCGTAGGTTTCGAGGTGGAGCTCTTGGAGAAGGACGATTCCGTTTATATCGGCATGGAAGTGAAGATGACGATCTACACGAACTTCGCGGAGAATGCGCTGCAGCTTCCGACCGAGGCCGTGAACGCCAACAAGGACGGAGATTTCGTCTATGTCGTAGAGAATGGAGTGATCGCGAAAAAGGCAGTGAAGGTGGGCATCGTGTCTAACGGAACTGCACAGATCCTTGAAGGAATCACGGAAAGCGATGAAGTCGTGACCAAGTACAGCGGATATCTTGAAGAAGGCACGGCAGTGATCGCGACTCCTGCAGAGTAAAACCCAAAACAATGAACGAGAAACGGCACAAAGTCTGCAGAATAGTTTATTTTATAGGATGATCATATGGCACAATTCTTAGAATACGTTAAAATCGCCCTGATGAATATCAGGAGCAATAAGGGAAGGTCCTTCCTTACCATGCTGGGCATCATCATAGGCATCTCTTCCGTGATCCTTATCATCACGGTCGGCAGCGGTGTCAAGAATGGCGTGAACAGCGGGATCGACGATCTGGTGGGCAATCAGATCATGATCTCCTGTTATGAGCCGACGGAGCAGGGGGTGGACATTGAGCTCACCATGGAGGACTTTGACGAGATCAGGCGGACCATCGACAATGTCAAGGAAATTTATGCGTATAGCACATACTCCACGCACATTAGTAACCGCAGGGGAGATTTCGAGACCTATCTGATCATTGGTACGCCCGGGATGGATGTGAATTACTCGGATCAGGAGATCATTAAGGGCAGGTATTTCACGGACAGTGAGTATTATGCGGGCGCCAAGGTCTGCATTATTCACGAGGACTCTGCCAAAGCCTTGTTTGGCAATGTCGACGTGCTTGGAATGCCGATCGAATTCGTCTTTTACGGCATGCCTGTCGAATTAGAGATCATTGGTGTTCGGGAAGAGGAAGAGCTGACGGGCGTCTTCGCTTATCTCGCGGATTCCATGGAGGAGGCCTTGGGCTATGATTCCAGAAGGGTCATTCTCTATCTGGAGTTGCCGGATACGGTGATCATGAGTCGCTTTGGCATTGAGAAGCCTGCCTATAGCTATTTCACCGTGATCAGTGAAACCGCGGAATCCCAGCATCAGGTGGCGCAGGACGTGGTGGACTACATGGAAGAGAAATTCGACTGTAAGGGCAAGGGCCTGATCAGCGTGGAAAGCTTTGGAGATTACATGGGACAGATCAATCAGGTGCTGGATTACGTCACTCTGTTCATCGGCCTGGTGGCAGCGATCTCCCTGGTCGTTGGCGGTATCGGCGTTATGAACATCATGCTGGTTTCCGTGACGGAGAGAACGCGCGAGATCGGTATCCGCAAGGCACTGGGTGCGAGAACCTCCTCCATTATGCTGCAGTTCCTTTCCGAATCCGCCATTATCACGCTGCTCGGCGGCATCATCGGGATCCTTCTCGGCGTTGGCGGCGCGGCACTGATCTGTAAGATCATCGGCTTTAGCGTGAAGGTCAGCGCAGGTGCCGTGGTCGGTGCGAGCGCATTCTCAGCGGGCGTTGGCATTTTCTTCGGCCTGTATCCCGCGAGGAAGGCGGCAAAGCTCAGCCCGATCGAAGCGCTGAGGCATGAATAAAACGCGTTTCGCCGTACCCTTGCCGAAACAGGCAAAGAACAGGCAAGGAATCTGCCGAAACTGTTGCGAAATTTCGCAAAAAATGCTATGCTATAGACATAAGGCTTCGCGGAGTTTTTCATGGGGAAAAAGCATTCGCAAAGGACGGTTGTCAATATGCAGAATAAGGGTTACGACGGCTTTGAGATATTGATCAATCCCGCTTCTTCCTCCGGCAGGGGAAAGAGGGTCTGGAAAAAAGTGAAAAAGGAATTGGACGCAAGGGGCGTGCCTTATCGGAAGCATATTTTGAAGGCTCCGGGTGAGGCTACGCTCCTTGTGCGCGATTTGACGAAGAATTTGACGGAGGATTGTCATCTCCTGGTGCTCGGCGGGGACGGAACCCTCAATGAGGTCTTAAATGGCATCCGGGATTTCGACCATACGGTGCTGTCCTGCATCCGGACGGGCTCGGGCAATGATTTCGCCGCGAACGCCTGTGTGCAAAAGGATCCGATCGTGGCGCTGGACGAGCTTCTTGATCGTCCCATGGAGACCAGACTGGACTACGGACTTGTGAGGGCGGATGATCATGAGCCGCGGAGGTTCCTGATCAGCTGCGGCGTTGGATATGACGCGGACATCTGCGAGGAGGTTTCCCGCAGCCGCCTGAAAAAGATCTTGAATCTGTTCGGGTTGGGAAAGCTGGTCTATCTGATGGTCGGGATCAAGCAGATCTTTACCAGGAAGGAGACGGAGGCGCTTCTCTACCTCGACGACAAGGAGCCGATCAAGATCGGCAGGCTGTTCTTTGTGGTGGGCATGCAGCATCCCCGGGAAGGAGGGGGCGTACCGTTCTGCCCCGAGGCAGAGCCGACGGACGGACTTTTGGAGCTTTGTCTGGTCCGTGACATGCCAAAGTGGAAGCTGCTGATCGCGGTAGGTCTAGTCTATCTGAAAAAGCACCTTCTCTTTCGCAATATCACCTGCCATCGGTGTAAGACCATGCGGCTGGTTGCGAACAGGCCCGAGTGGGTGCATTTCGACGGGGAAACGCCCTGGCAGGCAAAGGAAGTGCTTTGGGTAAGTAAGGGAAAATTCAGGTTTAGAAAATAAATTGAGCAGGAGGAATGAAAGATGAGCGAAGAGACAAAGAAAGTCGAAGAGACGAAAAAAGTCGTAGTGACGAACGCTGTTGATGCAACGAAAGCAGGCAAGAGTAAGAGTGCGCTGATCCGTTTGATCGTTATGGCAGTGATCCTGGCCGTGCTGATCCCCGTGGGATTTCTGACTGAGGTTTTCAGCTGGGATGACCTGCAGAATTCCAATTTCAGCTTTGCCGCTCTTTGGAAATTGATCGTGATGATCTTTTGCGTGATCACCGTTGAGACGTTGGTCGTATTCCTTTTAGGGCTTCCCAAGCCCAAGAATCACAGGGCGCGTTCCATCCTCTCCATCATTGCAAGCTTGATGAAGTACGTGGCAGCCATCGTGATCCTCTGCTGGGGACTTTCCATTCTCGGCGTGAACGTTTCCACCATCGTAGCCAGTGTCGGGATCGTCGCATTAATCGTTGGCTTCTCCGCTGAGAGCCTGATCGCAGACGTGGTGACCGGCGCGTTCATGATCTTTGAGAATCATTATAACGTAGGCGACATCATTGAGGTGGACGGCTTCCGCGGAACCGTGACCGACATCGGCATCCGCACGACCTGCATCACCGATCCCGGCGACAACGTGAAGATCGTGAACAACTCCGCGATGAAGAACATCCTGAACCGTTCCGACCGTACCTCCCGCAGCATCAGCGACATTGGCATTCCTTACGGCACGGATCTTGAAAAGCTTGAGAGCGAGATCCCCGGGCTGATGGAATCGATCTATGAAAGTCATAAGGACATGATGAAGGAAGCACCGAAGTACCTTGGCGTGAACGAGCTGGCAGACAGCGCCGTGGTGCTGCGTTTCGTGGTATACGTAGAGGAGAAAGACATCTATGTTGGAACGAGAGTGCTCAATCATGATCTCCTGATCGGCTTTAAGAAGCTTGGCGTTGAGGTACCGTTCCCTCAGGTGGACGTACACATGGACAAATAAGACCTTTTTGCAAGTAGCCACAAATCGTTATTGCAAGGAGGTGAGACTTTATGAGATCAAATCGAATGCCGGAGGAGTTTCGTCTTCCGCCGGCAGAATCAGCCACGCCGCCGGAGCCGAAGGATTATGCACCGGAATATATTGGCGCGCCGGATCTCGCCGAGTCCCCCGTGAAGGAATTCGAGGGAAGGAGCGGCGGGCAGGACGGAGAGCAGGGGAATGCAAGGCATAACCTGATCAAGAAGATCATGCTGCTTCCCGCTGCGACCACCGTGGCCACGCTGTCCATCATCTTTGCGTCCTATGGCGCAGACCCTCTGGGAGATGATTTCCTGAATCATGAATGGCATGATCGGGAGCACTGGGAGGAGCAGGAAGAGCACCGCGACAGGGACGATCACGGTCATTCCTCGAAGAAGATGGGCCGGGAATATCCCGGTGACCTGGAAGGCGCGATCATTCACGTTTATTACGTGCCCACGGAGGAGTTGTATACCGCGAGCGAAGAAGGCGAGGAAGGCGTTGAAGAGTGCCGCAGATGGGTTGCAGAGCAGGGCGGAGATCCTGACAGCATGAGCTATAACTATGACATGCAGCACGCCATCGGATATAATCCCAGCGACGATGCCATCATCATTGGCGATCCGGACGCGGGGATCGACAATTGGTACATTCCGCAGGGAACCGTGGAAGTGATCTATCAGCTCCACGTGTTCTACAATGCGTATGAAAGCGTTGACGACATCCCGGATGATTATTATGACGAGCACACGGACGAGTGGGATGAGCCGTATGACGAGCCCACGGATGAATGGGATGAGCCGTATGACTATTACGAATTCCCGGACCTGGATCACCTGGATCCTGACTTTTACGGGTATTATTCCGGAGACGTACAAGGACCTGAGTATTACATCCGCATGATCCTGCCCGGCGACGATCAGTATACTTACCTGAAGGCCGGCCAGGCATGGGTATATTATGACTCGGCCGAAGAGACGACGCTTCCCAATGCCTGGTATGATGAGGATACGAATACGCTGACGCTCAGGGATTTCGACGCGACCGTACTTGACGTTAACCTCATGGGCAATGGCTTTACCATCCGGCTGGAAGGCATGAGCTTTATCGATCAGCTGCTCGTTTGGGGCTTCCACTACGGCGGCAGCCTTACGCTGACCGGCGACGGCAGTCTGGTGGTCAATATGTATAATCAAAATGCGGACGGCGGCCTATTCATGTTCGCTGAGGAAAGTGAGACCTGCCTGATGATCGAAGACGGCGTGACCCTGGAATGCTATGGCAGCCCTGCCTTTATCATTTACGAGACGACCATGGATGATGCATTCTACTATGGACCTAACATGGAGCTCTCCGGTGGCGAGGAAGGGTCTGACGCTTGGCAGACGGGCGGATATTACGGAAACTACATCCATAATTACACGCTCCTCGGCGACGACGGAACGCCTGTTTCCTATTTCCACGTGGCACCAAAGGATTAAGACAAAATGACACAAAGTAAAGTAAAATTTGACTGGTGGGACTTTCTGACGAAGGTTGCAGTGATCGCCATCCCGGTGGCACTGCAAAACCTTCTGACGACCACCGGTTCCATGATCGATACCATGATGATCGCCTCCCTGGGGCAGACGGAGATCGGTGCCGTCGGCCTTTGCGCACAGTTTTCCTCGTTGATGTTCAGTGGATACTGGGGCTTTGTGGGAGGCGGCATGCTGTTTATCTCCCAATATTGGGGCGCGAAGGATGAGGACGGTATCAACCGTTCCTATGGACTGACGCTGACCTGTATGATGGCGGTGGCCGGGCTTTTCTGCGTGCTCGCCACGGTCTTTCCGGAGCAGGTGATGCGCCTCTATACGGACAAAGAATCCATCCAGAAAATCGGCGTGGAATACCTTCGGATCGCAGGGTTTGCCTACCCGCTGATGGTGTTCTCCATGGCCATGGCAGTCATGCTTCGCTGCACGGAGCGGGTAAAGCTCCCGTTATACGGTTCCATCGCTGCGGTGGCGACGAATATCGGCCTGAACTGGGTGCTGATCTTCGGGCATCTTGGCTTTCCTGCCCTCGGCGTTCGCGGCGCGGCCCTTGCCACGGTGATCGCGCAGGGCGTCGGCGCGCTGGTGATCCTCATCATGGCAAGGATCAATCGCCATCCGTATCTCTTCGCGGTGCAGAGGCACTTCACCTGGACGGAGGGCATTATCCCGGCCTATTTCAAGAAGTGTTTCCCGATCCTCATGAACGAGATCCTGATCGGCGTCGGCAACATGATGATCAACGTGGTGCTCGGCAGACAGCCGGAGGAAGCCATTGCGGCGCTGGCGGTGTTCCGTACCCTGGAGGGTCTGGTCATCGGCTTCTTTGCAGGCTTTTCCAATGCCTCTTCGATCCTGGTCGGCAAGGAGGTCGGCGCGGGGAATCTTCGGACTGCTTATGCGCGTGCATGGCGTCTGGTCTATCTCTGCCAGGGCTTTATCGCGTTGCTTGGCGTTGCCTTGATCGCCCTGCATTCGCCCATTCTTCACCTGATGGGAATGCGGGATGCAAGCTTTGACATTGCGTTCGGACTGATCTGTATCTTTGCGGTGGCTGCGATCATCCGCATGGGGAACTGGACGCAGAATGATACCTATCGGGCGGCCGGAGACGCCGTCTACGGAACGGTCCTGGAGATCGTGTTCATGTGGGTGATGCTGATCCCACTGGTCTGGACGGGAGGCATGATCTGGCACTGGCCTACGCTTGTCGTATTTGCCTGTTGTTATTCTGACGAACCGATCCGATATATATTAATGCAGATCCATCTTTTCCGCGGCACCTGGATCAAACCGGTGACGCCGGAGGGGAAGGTGGCGCTGGAGGAATTCCGCGCGTCGAAAAAAAGCTGGAATCAGCAAGAATGACAAGGAGTAAGCAAGATGGGAAAAGTAGAGATGGTGATCATAGCACTGGCGATCTTTGTGGGGACGGGCTTTCTGGCCTATGTCGTGGAGGCCATTATTTACCGAAATCGCGGTACCATTGGAAGCTATGAGTCTTTATGGGCATATTTCCGCAAGATCGACCAAAAGAGCGGCAACATTGCGGCGCTGGTCTGGGCGATCATCTGGATCATTTTGCTGATCCTCGCAGCCCTCTTCATCTACGTTGCGTCATAGCGGCAAGGGCGTTGGAAGCGGGAGGGAAGGACAATGGAGAACGTGATACTGATCGGCATGCCCGGTGCGGGGAAGAGCACCGTGGGCGTCGTGCTGGCAAAGCGCCTTGGCTATCGATTCATCGATTCCGACCTGGTGATCCAGGAGCATTACGGGAAGCTCCTTCAGGACCTGATCGAGGAAGAGGGAACGGAAGGCTTCTGGCAGATCGAGGACGAGGTCAATGCGACCATAAAAAGCAAGAAAACCGTGATCGCCACCGGAGGAAGCGCGGTGTATGGAACGAAGGCCATGCAGCATTTCCACCGGATGGGGATCATCGTGTATTTAAAGCTCTCTTACGAGGAAATCGCAGAGCGCGTAGGCGACCTGCATTCCCGCGGCGTGACACTGCGGGACGGGCAGACCCTAAGGGACCTCTATGAGGAGCGGCTGCCGCTTTATGAGCGGTACGCGGACCTGACGGTGGAATGCGACGGAAAGGCCCTTCGGGAGATCGTGAAGGAGCTGGATGAAAGGCTTCGGGAGGCGGAGGAAAAAAGGCAGGAAGAAAAGGCCGCAAAGAGCCGAAAGAAAAAGGCTCCAGGCAAGGAGATCCTGAAAGACAAGGATATACGCGAGCCCCTGTTTTCCTTCCTGGAGGAGACCTACGGGAAGGTGCGCATCATCGAGGAAAAGACCATGGGGAGGTCGCGTGCGGACATTGTGATGGTGGTGCCGGATGCCCTTTACGGCATTGAGATCAAGAGCGATGCGGACACCTACGTAAGGCTCGCGGATCAGGTGCGGGACTACGATCATTATTTCGATTATAACCTTGTTGTCGTGGGCAGCAGTCACGGGGAACACGTGCCGGAGCACGTGCCGGCCTACTGGGGTATCATCACCGTGGAAATCGTGGACGGACAGTTTGATTTTTATATCTTAAGGCACCCTTCGCCGAACCCGAAGATGAAGTGGAAGCGAAAGTTAGAGCTCCTTTGGCGGCCGGAGCTCGCGCAGATCCAGGAGTGGAACGGCATGCCGAAATATAAGGTGCTGAATAAGGCGAAGGTGAGCGATAAGATCTTAGAACGCGTGCCGGAAAAGATCCCGGAGGACGTGCTGCGGAGGCAGATCAGCGAGGTGCTCTTTGAACGCGATTACTCCAAGGTGCAGGAGGTGCTCGCGGAGTATCGAAAGAGCGAGATGGAAAAGAGGATCGAGCAGGAGGCGGATCCCGAGGAGCGCCAAAGGCTCATCGAGCAGCGGGAGCAAAAGAGGAAGGTGGCAAGCCAAAACCTTGTGCACCCGAGACGAAGACGGCGTAGGAGAAGATAATTTATGTTGGATATTTTGATCGTAGAAGACAATAAAGAGATCGGTGACCTGCTGGCAGCGTTTCTTCGGAAGAACGGGTACGCCGTGTCGGTGGCGGGAAGCGGAGAGAAGGCGCTGGAGCTTTATGAAAAGTATGGCGCAAAGCTTGTGATCCTTGACATATGCCTGCCTGGCATGGACGGGTTCGCGGTGTGCTCCAGGATCCGAAGGGACCTGGGGACGCACATCCTGATCGCCAGCGCGAAGACGGAGAAGGAAGATAAGCTGAAGGGCCTGAACCTTGGCGCGGACGATTACGTGGAAAAGCCGTATGACATTGACATTCTGCTCGCGAAGATCAACGGGATCTTCAAGCGGAAGTTCGCGCAGGAGATCCTGACGGAGGGGAATGTTTCGCTCAACGCCGCGGCGGAGGAGCTCGTGGTCGGAGGAGAGAAGAAAAGCCTTACCGGAAAAGAGTTTGAGCTTCTAAAGCTCCTGATGGAGAATAAAGGCGTGACGCTGAAAAAAGAGTATCTTTTCAATGCGGTCTGGGGGAGCGACAGTGAGTCGGAGGCGCAGACTTTGACCGTGCACGTAAAGTGGCTTCGCGAGAAGATCGAAGAGGATCCGAAGCATCCAAAGCATTTGATCACCGTGTGGGGAGTGGGATACCGATTTGAATAAGTTTATGAAAATTGCAATTGGATTTGTCCTGGCGGAGCTCATTTTGTTTCTGCTCTTTGACCTGCTTTTACTCCTGGGAAAGAAGGAGGAGGGAAGGTTTGGCCGCGTGGAAGCAGAGAGGGTCGTCAGACTTCTGGAAGAGAATAAGGAGTGGAGAGATGCGCCGGAGAAGGTGGATCTCTCACGATTTCAGACCATTCGCGGCGTGAAGGTCTTTGACAGCGAGCAGATCTCCAACTATGACTATGTCGTGGAGGAAGTGGACGGAAGGCTCTATCGCATAGAATATGAGCCCGTGAGGGAGAATCGCGACTTCCTCTATGTCAACGCGGGATTTTTCCTGATCTTTGTCTTAACCATCGCGTTGCTCATCTATCTCTATCGAACGGTGATCCGGCCCTTCGGCGCCATGACGGACATGACCTATGAGCTGGCCAAGGGGAATCTGACGAGACCGATCCGCGAGGAGAAGAGCAGGTTCTTTGGAAAGTTCCTCTGGGGCATGGACATGCTGCGCGAAAAGCTGGAGGGAAGCAGAAAGCGAGAGTTGGAATATCAAAGGGACAAAAAGACCATGCTGCTTTCGCTGTCCCACGACATCAAGACGCCCCTGTCCGCGATCGAACTGTATTCCAAAGCCCTTGCCGAGGACATCTATGAAACCGAGGAAGAAAAGAAGGATGCGCTCCGAGGTATTTCAGAAAAGACCAAAGAGATCAAGGGCTACGTGGACCAGATCTATCAGCTTTCGCGAAATGATTTTCTGGAGCTTAGGGTCGAGATGGGAGAGTGCTATCTCTCGGAGGTGCTAAAGCCCATCGAGGCATATTATCAGGAAAAGCTCGGCCGTATGCACACGGAATTCACCATGGAGGAAATAGCGCCGGATGACGCCGGAAAAGCGGTGGAAATCGCCATGGGAAAGGAGGCGGACTGCCTGCTTTCGGGAGACCGCGATCGCCTCGTGGAAGCACTGCAAAACCTGATGGAAAATGCCATCAAGTACGGCGACGGAAAGCGGATCACCATTCGTCTTTCCGAGGAAGAGGACTGCAAGCTCATCACCGTCGAGAACACGGGCTGCACCTTGGAAGAGAAGGAGCTCACCAGCCTCTTTGATTCCTTCTATCGCGGCAGCAATGCGGCAAACATTGAAGGCAATGGGCTGGGTCTTTATATCGTTCAAAACTTGCTGAGAAAAATGGACGGCGACGCCTTTGTGAGCGTCGCCGCCGGGAAATTCCAAGCCACTCTTGTGATACGGAAGGCATAAGCAACATGCGCAAGGCATAAGGTGCTTGCACAAGGCATAAGGTGCCTTTTGGCAAGCACGTGATGCTTACCACCCAAGGTCCATAAGCCAGTTATTCAGGGCGCGTTCGCGGTCCTTCTCCGGCTTGCCTTCTTCGTTGTAGAACTCGCCCTTAATGTTGCCGTCCACGATGTAGAGCACGCGGGAGCACTTCGCCGCAACCTTGGCGTCGTGGGTCACCATCATGATGGTGGTGCCCTCCTGATTGATGCGGGTCAGCTCCGCCATCACCTCGTTGGAGGAAGCGCGGTTTAATGCGCCGGTGGGCTCATCCGCGAACAGGAGCTTTGGCTTGTTGATCAGGCTCCTGCAGATGCAGGCGCGCTGCAGCTGACCGCCGGAAACCTCGTTGATGTCGTGGTCTGCCGCCTCGATGATTCCCATCTTTCGCATCAGCTCTTCCCCGAACTGCGTCACTTCCTTTTTCGAACGTTGCAGCTTCTTGCTCTGAAAGCCCGGAAGGAGCACGTTGTCCAGGATCGTCAGATTCTTCATCATGAACATCTGCTGAAAAATGAATCCCATCTCATCTAGCCGCACGTCCGAAAGCTCATTCTTTTTCATTTTCGTGATGTCCTTGCCGTCGAATAGCACCGTTCCGCTGGTGGCGTTGTCCATGCCGGACACGCTGTAAAGCAGCGTGGATTTTCCTGATGCGGACGGCCCCATGATGGCAACCATCTCGCCCTCATCCACGGTGAAGTTCACGTTCCGCAGCACGTTCACCTGTCTCTTATCTACCACGTAGGTCTTGCAAAGATCCTTTACCTCTAACACCTTACTCATCTGATTTTCTCCTTTTCTGTGAATCAACTGATATTCTCGCGCTAACATTCATCCATATTTACTCGATGGAAGCCGTGTCCCTCGCCTTGATGGTGCCCGAATATAATGCGGTCAGGAATGCGATCAGAACCGTCATTCCCAGGATCATGGCAGGATATGTGAAAAGGCTCCCGATGCGATACACGAAATCGATGCGGCTTGCTCCCATGAGTCCGAAGACCGGCGTCATGGTCAGCTTGGTAAACGGGATGGACAGCACCATGGCGATCCCCATGGAGATCGCGCCGATCAGCCCGAAGCGGATGACCTGCCATGCGATCACGCTGCCGTCCCGGAAGCCCACGGCCTTTAGGATCGCGATCTCTTTCTTTTCGTCAGAGATAAAGCTTCGCTCCATCAGGATGGTCACAAGGATGATCACGATCATGGTGATCGCAAGGAGGAGCCGCTCCACCTGCTTTACCGTGTCGAGGGATTGCATGCAATCAATGCAATACTCCCGCTGATCCATGACCCTGTCATTGTGATAATAGTCCTTCAGGCGTGCCTTTCTTGCCTCGATGGTCTGCGCATCCGGCTTATCCGTAAAGGTCATCTTGTACTGCATAAAGCTGGAGGCGTAGAGGAAGGAGGTCGGCGCATCCTCATGCAGGATAATGACGGAGCCGACCAGGTTCATGGTCTGGAAGGTTGCAGTCACCGTGCACTTTTCCTTCACGTCACCGAAATCGATCTCCACCATGTCGCCGATCTTCAGCCCCATGTCCTTTGCGACCTTCTTCGTGATCGCGATCTCATTCTTATTTTGCGGCGCGCTGCCTTCTTCATAGGCGTACTCCGAAGCCGTGGTGTTCAAGCCTTGCTGGAAGGAATAGCGCACCTCCGTACCGTTCTGCGTTATCTTATATTTATAAATGATCTCGATGCCAACCTTCGCCGGCATGCCCAGGTCAGAAAGCTCCTTTTCCATGTTGGAGAGGCGCTCTTGCATCAGCTCTTTTCCGTTCTCCCGGTACATGAAGGTCATGGCATCGGAATCGTCCGTCATGTAAAGGTCCGCGCGGGTTCCAAAGGTATCAATGCAGCTGTTGCTGTCCAAGGTTGCGGTCGTATTCGTCGTGATCAGCACGAAGAGCGTACAGAGAGCGAAGGAGATCACGATGTTGAGAAACCGCTTGGGATTACTTAAGACGTCATTGACTGCGAGATAGACGCAGTTTCCAAAGTGGCTGTCAGAGATCCGAATGCCGGCTTTTCTGGAGAAGCGCTCGCCCGTCTCGCCGCTTCGAATGGCATCCGTCGGGGTCATCCGCTTGAGCCTTCCCGTTGCGAGATAGGCGAAGCCAAGGATCGTCAGGAAGACCAGGGCGGATCCGAGAAGATTGATGAGATCTCCGTAGGTGTTTCCAAGCACCATATTCTCCGTGACATCCTTCATCAGAAGTCTTCCGAAGGGGAAGCTGATGATACAGCCGACTGCGGATCCGCAAAGGCCGATGGCCATATACTTGATCAGGTAAAGGCTTCGGATCTTTCGCTCGCGGACGCCGATGGCCTTCATGACGCCGATCTCGCGGTAATCCTCTAAGATCGCAAAGGTGATGGAAAACCGGATCAAAACGAAGGACACGATCATCAGGCAGATGCTCAGGATCATCACGATGAACGCAATGATCAGGTCAAGTACGTAGGTGATCTTTATCGTGCTTCGCAGGTCATCGAACAGGATCTTGTCAATGCCGGAAAATTCCGCCTTACACTCCATGGGCGCGTCTGAAGTGACGTTGACGATGACTCCCATGTAATCCTCGAGCCCTTCCGTTTCGAAGATGCGCGCCGCATCCGCTTCGTTGAGGAGCACTCGGATATTTCCCATAAAGCTGGAGCCCAGGAGCGCATCCTTCATGGCGCCCTCCACGATGAAGGTGCCACGGAAGTCCAAGATACGGATCTCCACCGCATCGCCGGGCTGAATGCCCTGCTGCTTTAGGAATCTGGCCGGAAGATAGATTCTTCCTTTTTCCACGGACGTGATCACCTGATTGTCAGAATTAAAATACTTGATCTGCGTCCGATCGATGGATTGCAGCAGGATCGTCCTGTCATTATCGAGCTCCGACCCGTCCTGATGGCGGAGCACGTCCGACTTACCGAACACCAGCTGATCCACCTTGTAATCCTTCACCTTCGTGGAGTTTTCCAGCACGCCTTGAATGGAGCTGTCATCCTTTCCCGTCACCGCGATAATGATATAATCGCCGACCCCGGCCTGATCCAGATAATAATCCGTTCCGTTCAGGACGGAGATCAGATTGTTCAGCCCGCTTGCGACGAAGACTGCCGCCAGCACCGTGAACAAAAACAATATCAGATTCATTGTCTTATTTCTCATTAAGTCCTTTTTCAGAATTCTTAAAAACATGTTCTTCTCCTTTTTGCGCACGCCTCGTGGAGCGGCGTCTTCGAACTCACTTTCCGTTTTCTGAGTTCATCATACAGGGGGAATTATTAAATAATCCTTAAATGCATTTTGCGCTCACTTCTTGTCATAATCGTGCGCGACGTGGTATGATAAATAATAGGAGGAGCGTCATGGAAATCTTACTGCTTTTGATCATTGCCGCCATCTTCATCAGCGTTCTCACGGGGAATCTGGGCTACGTGCTCTTTGGCATGACCGGCTTCCTTCTGTTAACCTCGGGCTTAATGGTCCTGATCTTCCTGGCATGCTCCGTGCTCCTTTTGACTTCGAAGTGGAAGGAGGCCAAGTTCGTCGGCCTGGACCTTCCGTCAGAGAATTCAAAATATAAGGTGGCCTATTATCTCGTGGACGGGGAGGAGATTCCCTGCCTGTTTCCGGAGGAGGGGATCTTCCGCGACAAGTTCTATCGGGATGACAGGACCTATCACGTACTGTACCACCGAAAGCTGCACAGAGTCTTCGACCGGTTCGCCATTGCGACCTGCATCGTCGGGATCGTCTGCGGAACGCTTCTCGGAGCCGTCATGCTAGCCATGTATTATTGATTGGAGGAACCTGCGAATGAAAAAACAAGAGAAAACGATCGGCCTGATCATGGCGGTCATCATGTCCGTTGCCATGGGAATCCTTGCTTCCATTGTGATCTACAATGACCCGAAGACGCAGACACCGCCGCTTCCGATCTTTTGCCTGATCAACATTGTGGAGTCCGTGATCGTCGGCGTGATCGTGGCGATCTTCATCCCCCTGGGAAAGCTGGGGATGGCGCTCGCGAAGAAGGCGAAGGCCATGCCGCCTTCCCTGAAATTTAACCTGATCAATTCGATTCCGCTTGCCGTCGGGAACTCCGTGATCGTGAGCGCCGTGGTGAGCTTTATCGGCGTTGCGACGGCGTACGCAAAGATCCCTGCGGACCAGGCTCCGCCGCTCCTTGTCATGTGGCTTGGAAGCTGGGGACCGCTTCTGATCCCGTCCATCGTGATCAGCTACCTGCTTGCGATCCTGGTCGCACCTATTGTGGTAAAGGCCGTAAGAAAGAACCGAAACTGACAATCTGTTTATGATGCTGCCCGCCAGAAACTGGTGGGCAGTTTTTTGCCGAAAAATGGGGATTTTTTTGGCTTTTTAGGTTGCAAAAATGCCGAGTCTATAGTACATTTTAAATTGGGTGAGTTTTTTGACCGTTGGAAACGACGGCGATGTATGAGGGGGATAAAAAATGAAGAATGCTTGGAAGAAATTTGGAAAGAGGCTTTTCAGCTGGTTTCTTTGCGTGGCGCTGGTGGTCGGCCTGATGCCGGAGATGGAGATGCCGAGCGTAAAGGCGGCGACATCCGAAGATGACATCGTGTGGAATGATAAGGATGGACGCTATGAAATCAAATCTTATGCAGGTCTGAAGGAATTCGCGGACATTGTGAATGGCACGGGGAAATATGCAGATAACGCGAATATGATCGCGAAGGCGATCCTGATGGATGATATCGATGCTTCGGCATCTGCCAATTACGAAACGAATCCGGACAATGCTTGGACTCCGATCGGTAGTCCTTATTCCCCATATTATGGTACTTTTTATGGCAACAATCATGTGATCCTCAATTTAACAATTTATCAACCCAGTACCGATGATGTTGGCCTTTTTGGATACCTTGGCGAAGGAGCCCTCGTGCAAAATGTCGGCTTGGTTGGCGGAAGCGTTTATGGCCAATCTTGTGTCGGAGGCATTGCCGGATACAGTAAAGGCAGGATCGATCAGTGCTACAATACCGGAGAAGTGAACGGTGTCTGCGATTATGTCGGCGGTTTGGTTGGAAACCTAATTGGTCGAATCTTGAATTGTTACAACACTGGCTCTGTCAAAGGAGATTTAAATGTCGGAGGCATTGTAGGCAAAAGTGTCGGATACCAGATAGATAATTGCTATAACACCGGGGACATCAGTGGACGAAAATGGATTGGTGGAATTGCAGGATATGCAAAACAGGGAATTCGATACTGTTACAACGGCGGAAACATAACGAATGTTGAGACGAGTAACGCTGATGAAATTGGGCTCATCGGCGGCATAGTTGGTGAAAACAATTATGGAGTGGTGAATTATTGTTATAACTTTGGCACAATAAGCGGACATGACAATGTTGGCGGTGTGGCCGGGGATAGCAAAAATGAAATTTCAATGTGTTATAACTATGGAACCGTAAAAGGGGTAAACAATGTCGGCGGTGTGGCCGGGGATAACAACGGTGTGGTTTCAAGATGTTATAACCGTGGAACCGTTAAGGGGGTAAACAATGTCGGCGGAGTTGCAGGGCATGAAACCGACCATGGCTTAAGGTATAGCTATAATTTAGGTGACGTAAGCGGCTCGAATTACGTTGGCGGAATATTTGGTTTTTCTGAGAAATATAGTTTGAGTAATTACAACAGATATGTTATTTATTGTTATAACATTGGCTCCGTGCACGGCGAACAGAATGTCGGCGGCATAGCAGGGGAAGGGATTTCCGTGGTGGAAAAGTGCTATTATGACACTGATTTATGCGGAATCATCGGGGCCGTAGCTGGTGAGGATTATGATTCAAAGAACGTGATGGGACTTCAGGCTTTGGAAATGAGAGGTTCTGCGTTGAGTAGTAAACTGATGCCCGCGGGATCACAAGATCCCATATGGCTTTTTTATGACAGCTATGATGGTTTTGCATACTATCCTCATCTGAGTGGATTTGATCTGACTGCTGACGGAAAGCAGATGAGTGCAAATGACATTATCACGACTGGCAAGTGGCCCGCTGTCTTTGGCAGTGGTTGGGATTCAAGTACAGCTGTGGCGCAGGCGGATGACAATGGCGTAAAGTGGTATTATCAGCTGGATTATACAAAGACGGAGGCCATAGTATATGGAGCGGATCCCGCGATCGGTGATCTAGTCATGCCGGCGACGCTTGGCGGGAAACCAGTTACGGTGATTGCACCTGCTGCTTTTAGCGCAAAAGAACAATATCAGGGGATGACAAGCATCACTTTGCCCAGTACCGTAAGTAGAATAGAAAGCGGTGCGTTCAAAAACTGCGTTGGTCTTATGAAGATTATGCTGCCGAGCGGTTTGAACGCCATCGCTGATCATGCATTCGATGGGTGTGAGTCGCTTTCTACCATTTGCTATGCCGGATGTGAAAATGATTGGAAGAAAATCTCAAAGGGAGAAGACTGGAATGCTAATACGAACCTCACGGATGCTTCCATGAAGTTTCAAAAGAAAACCGTTCGGTTTTTGGTAGTGAACGGGGCTTGGCTAGATGGTACGATTGATCCTAGGGAGCTTGAACTGGATGGCTATGATGCAAAACTGAAAGCAGATCAGATCCCTGCCGTTTCAATGTTGACATCTAATGATGTTGGTGTTGGGAGCTGGGACATTACGCCTGATACCGAAACTCCCATCAATAAGGATACGACCTATGTCCTTTCGTATTATGATAACACTATGCCAGGTGATGGATCTGCAGAACATCCATATCAGATTTCAAACTATGCGCAATTACAGAGATTTTCCGTCATTGTAAACGGTCTGCAGGATTATGAGGGAAAGGCTGAACCTGGTGCAAACGCAATCCTAACGGCGAATATTGATGCCTCGGTTTCTGCAGATTACGAAGAGAAGCCATATACTGCATGGATACCGATCGGAAAAACAAATTGGTATGAAGGCACTTTTGATGGCTATAACTTTACCATCTCTAACCTATTGATCAATCTACCCAGTTCAGATGACGTGGGTTTATTTGTACATGTTGGGGACGGTGGTACGATACGGAATCTTTCCATGGAGAATGGAAGTATTACGGGAAGGAACCGCGTTGGAAGTATCGCCGGATATTCTAAAGGCTGTATCGAGAATTGTTCTAATTCTGGCATCGTGAAAGGCACGGATAGCTATGTTGGTGGCATCGTGGGATTGAATGAAGGTTCCCAAAAAGAATTCACAATCAGAAATTGTTATAACTCCGGAGCCATAAGCGGCAATCAGTTTGTTGGCGGCATTGTCGGGAAAAATAATAAAAATCGAATCTTGGAGGAGTGCCAAAATACCGGAGCCGTAAATGGTAATCATTATGTCGGCGGCATCGCAGGAGAAAACTTGGAAACAGTGAAAAACTGTTCCAATGTTGGCGCCGTAAGTAGTACGGGTGATGGCGTTGGTGGTATCGTGGGGCATCTGGGGGATTTTGATACACGTCAGCGAACCGTAGAATATTGTTATAATACTGGTGACGTCAGTGGGCAGAAAGACGCGGGCGGTATCGTTGGATTAAATGAAGGTGACGTACTACACTGTTACAATACTGGTAACGTAAAAGGGACGATGTATGTCGGAGGGTTGGCAGGTCGATTGAAACTTGCCGGCGTAAAATACAGTTATAATATTGGTGCCGTAAACGGTGAAAAGTATGTCGGCGGTGTCTTTGGGTATTATCAATACAATGATGAGTCTTATTCCTCGGGGTATGTTATCTATTGTTATAACATTGGCCTTGTGAGCGGGAAAGAGAATATTGGCGGAGTTGCAGGATGGGGAATTAGTATAGCCCAGAATTGTATTTATGATAAACAGTTATGCGGAGACATCGGCGCTATTAGCGGTAAAGATTATAAATCCTGGAAGGTTCAGGGGATCCCAACCCTTTGGTTTCAGCCTAATCAGCAAGTAATAAGTACTTACCTAATAGATAAAAGCTATAGCCATCCTAATTGGTTGCATTATCTAAACAATACGGAATATAAATTCTATCCTCATCTGACAGGATTTGATCTGGACGACGAAGGAAATCAGATGAGTGCGGAAGACATCGTCAAAGCCGGAAGGTGGCCGGCTAAGACGGTACTAGGGTATGTGGTTTCGATTCCCGGAGATCCGCTGGTTTATAACGGCACGGAACAGTTTCCGGAAGTCAAGGTTGAGAAAAATGGCGTAGTAGCTGATCCTTCGGAGTATAAGATCACTTTTCCCTTTGAATCGATCAATGCGGGAACATATAGCTTTACTGTTTCAATACCCGGGCAATTTGCATACACAACGGGAACCTACGAAATCCGGCGGGCGGCGCCTGCCCTGACGAATGAGCAAAGGGCGGCGGCGAAGGAAGGGCTTGAGGTAAATGGAAGCGACCAAGAGCTTATCACCGCACCCAGTGCGATTCCGGAGGGATACGTAGGAATTGAATACAGTACCGATAATGGAGAGAATTGGAGCGAGGAAATACCCACTGGCAACGAAGCCGGGGAGTATGTAATTAAAGTGCGCTATGTAGGTGATAATAATCATGAGGATATCAATGAGACCCTCACGGTGACAATCATGGCTCCTATACCGGACATTGAGTGGAACGTAAAGGAGAACCGCTATGAGATCTGGACCTATGCGGGACTGCAGGAGTTTTCGGATATCGTCAATAGCAAGGGAAAATATGAGAATGAATTGCACACATCCGCAAACGCGAAGCTGATGAGGGATATTGACGCATCAGAATCTGCCAATTACGAAACGGATCCAGGCAAGGCGTGGACGCCCATTGGCGGATGTATCGTTTCCTTTACACATAACAATGTTTCCTCCTCATTTATTACCTATTACGAAGGTATGTTTGATGGAGATAACCATGCCATAAAAAATCTTGTCATCAACAATTCGAATTCTGACTATGTAGGTCTGTTCGGGTATTTGAAAAAGAACGGTACCGTGCAGAATCTTTACATAGAAGGAGGAAGCGTTACTGGCAAGCAAAAGTATACTGGCGGTATTGTCGCATTTATGCAAGACGGAACCATCATAAACTGTCACAGCAGTGCAACCGTGACTGGTAAGGATTACGTTGGCGGAGTCGTGGGATACGCTGGGCTTTCAGAATCGTATGGTGACGCAATAAAGAATTGCTCGAATGCGGGAACCGTAACTGGTAGTTCTTCTGTTGGCGGCGTGGTAGGGGCGACAAATCAATATAATGTTACGAACTGTTATAATACAGGAAACATTAGCGCTAACAAAGTTGCTTATGTCGGCGGAGTTGCGGGAAGCATAGAAGGTTTTAGCGCGGTGCAGGCGTGCTACAATACGGGGGAAATTACCGGTACGGGAAAAGTAGCCTGCGTTGGAGGAGTGATTGGGTATAATGGGGATGAATCCGGGAGTGCTCAAAACTGTTTCAACGAGGGCACCGTAACCGCCATGGGAGATATCATTGCCATCGGCGGAATTGCCGGTGTGATATTCGACGTCAAGAACAGCTACAGCATAGGAACCATAATCGCCACGGGAGTTACCAATTCCGTCGGCGGAATTGTAGGGCACGGCGAACAATGTAAAAACTGTTACTTTGACCAGGATGCGTGTGCAATTAGCTTAAACGGCGCAATGGTTGCAAACGAGGAGAAAAAAGCTATAGGGACTTCTGAAGAAAGTTCCTCGTCCGGGAAACTTACCACAACCGACATGACGGGTGCGAGAGCTCTGAACAACATGAATTTTGACGGAACCGTTTGGCTTACGAATGATAACGATTCCGATTTGGGCGTGGCATATTATCCCCATCTGAAGGGATTTGATTTTAACGATTCCGGAGAGCAGATGAGCGCGGAGGAGATTGTTAAGGCCGGAAATTGGCCTGCCAAGGCGGCGCTTGGTTATGAAGTTACTGTGTCCGGGGGTGCTTTGACTTATAATGGCAAGGATCAGCTGTCAAGTGTTGCAATTGCGAAAGATGGTAAGAACCTCAATGCGTCGGATTACAGGATCGAGGGCTTGACGGAGGCAATCAATGCCGGTACATATTCATTCAAGTATACAATTCTTTCCACCGGAGCAATCGCGGGAGGAACCTTTGAGATCCAGAAGGCGGACGCGCCTACGCTGGCGATTGAGTATAAGCCCGATGCAAAGTTTGGCCTTGAGGCAAACGGAACTGAGCAGGAGCTTCTGTTCGGGCCGTTTGCGCCTCCGGAAGGATACACGGCAATTGAATACAGCACCGATAACGGAAAGAATTGGAGTGATAAAATACCCACTGGCAAGGAAGTCGGGAAGTATTTTGTCCTCGTGCGCTACATCGGGGATCAGAACCATAAAGACTTTGACGGAGAGACCCTCATGGTGACCATTGATGCTCCATCGGCAGGCATTTTGTGGAACGAAAAGGAGAAACGATATGAGATTTGGAGCTATATAGGACTGAAGAAATTCGCAGACGTCGTAAACGGCATGGGGGATTATGCGGAAAATGCCAATATGAGCGCAAACGCAGTGCTTATGGCGGATATTGAGTGCAAGAATGATCCTGATGATTCGGAATATGCGACTGACTGGTATCCGATCGGGGATGGGTTGGGAAGCGACGATACGCGGAAACTCTACGTGGGTAATTTTGACGGGCAGGGACACGTCATTAAAGGCCTTAACAACAGCAGCAATGGAACTGCAAGTTTTGCAGGCCTTTTTGGGAACATAGGCATAGATGGCACTGTGCAAAGAGTTGGCCTTGAAGACGGAAGCATCACTGGAAGCAGGTATGTCGGAAGCGTTGCAGGATACAATCACGGAACGGTTAGTAGATGCTATAACACTGGCTCCGTTACTGGCTCGGATGCATTGTCTATTGGCGGTTTAATGGGATTCAACGGCGATGATGGTCAAATTGTAGAATGCTATAACACTGGCTCCGTTACTGGCTCGGATGCATGGTATATTGGCGGCTTGGTAGGGGGTAACTATAGAGGAAGTAGTATTACTGCATCTTATAATGTGGGGCCTGTAACCTGCGTTGGTAATAATACTCGTGTTGGTGGAGTGATTGGAAACGGTTCTTTGGATAAAGTGGATGCTGTCTATTTTGACGGGGTTAATTGCATCATTACGCTAAATGGTACTGTTTTGGGAGAATCCGCAACAGCCGTGGGGACCTCATCAGAAGACACTGGGACTGTCTCACGATTGACTACGGAAGAAATGTCGGGCTCCGGGCTGGAGACACGGTTTAAGCCTGCAGATTCGCAGGAGACCTGCTGGCTCTATGCGGAGAACGTCAAGGATGACGCGGAAGGAAAAATCACTTACTTTTATCCTCACCTGAAGGGCTTTAACCTGACGGATGACGGGAAGCAGATGGATGCGAAGGGCATCGTGAAGGCGGGCGAATGGCCTGCTTATACCGAAGTGGAATTGCCGAAGCATGAGATCACGGTGATCGCGGCGAGCAACACGGGCAATGTATATGACGGAACGGAAAAGAGCGCCAAGGGCTTTTACGGCATCCAGTATCAGGAGAACGGCGTGACAATAACCGTCGAAGGGCTTTCGGTTGCTTTGGACGGAACCACTTACACCGTAAGCGGGCTGACGACTTCCGACCCGAAGAGTGCGAACGCAGGCACTGTGACGAACAAGATCAGCGGAGAGGCAGTCGTGAAGGATGCGGGGGACAACGACGTGACCAGGCAGTTCACCGTGAAGCTGCAGGACGGAACGCTGGAGATCAAGCGGCGCGAAGTGACGGTGAGCGTGGCTGACAAGGAAGCGGAGTATGACGGAGGCGAGCTGTCGGGCAATGAGGCATGCACGTTCGCGGACGTGGTTCCCGGACATACGGCAACGATTGCCTATACGGCTGCGAAGGGAACGCTCGCTGATACGTACGACAACGGAAGCTTTACTGACGGCACCTTTAAGGTCATGAACGGGGAGAAGGACGTAACCGCAAACTATGAATTAACGACCATGACCAAAGGCAAGCTGACGATCAAGAACCGCAGCGATAAGTACGAGATCACGGTGGTTGCAAACAGCAGCATCAAGAATGTATATGATGGCACGGAAAAGAGAGTAAGCGGATTTGAAACGCTGGAGTTTACGGTGAACGGGAACGTATATACCGTGAGCGGACTGACTACTTCGAATCCTTCCAGCACGAACGTCTGCGACCTGAAGAACGTGATCAGCGGCACCGCGGTGGTCAAGGACGCGGCCGGCAACGACGTAACGGCGCAGTTTACCGTGACGACCCAGGACGGAACGCTGGAGGTGACGC
>CAMZDG010000031.1 GCA_947305245.1 uncultured Lachnospiraceae bacterium | reverse complement strand
TGCCCGACCTACACCCTTAGCAGGGGCGCCTCTTCGGCCTCTTGAGTATTTCTCCTTGTCCGAACTTCGTCTCTACCAATATGCATTTAAGCGCTAACCCATAGCGCATTTTCCATTATACATAAGGGTTCCTAGTTTGTCAATCGAAATATTTTTATTCCTTATCTTCATACTCAGAAATGGCTTCGACGATCCTGCGCCTTACTTCCGTAGCGATCTCCACGGTTTTCATGTCCTTGTATTCCTCATAATACATGGGTTTCAGATAAATGAGCTTTACCGTCACCCGGCGGATGGACTGCACGTCAAAGGGGATAAAACAGTTGATCAATGCGCAGGGCACGATCGGACATTTTGCTTTCAGAGCGGCCTTAAAGCTCCCGGGCTTGAACTCCTGCACCTTGTTTCCCTCACGGCTGCGATGCCCCTCGGGAAAGATCAGGTAGTTCCTCCCCGCCTTCACCTCTTCCGCGATCTGATTGATCACCTGCATGGACTGCCGCACGTCCTCCCGGTCCATGGCAAGCGTTCCCGTGGCCTCGATCACCTGCTTTAGGAGGATAATGTTTCTTGCCTCCTTCTTGACCACTGCCGAGAACGGCTTGGGACTGGACGCAAAAAAAGTCAGGGAATCGAACAGCCCCTGATGATTCGGATAGTACATAAATCCGTCTTGCTCCGGCACGTTCTCCAGTCCGTGGACCTCCAGTTTAATGTTTCCGCCCCAAATGGCACGCTTCGCAATAAACTTCGAGATCTTAAAGCCAGGCATATAATCCCCTTTATAACGCTTCGCCGTGATCCAAAGCTTTATAAACATAAAAGGGACCAAAAGAATGTTCATGATGACCATTAATGCAATTCTCATATCCGCTCTCCCAATTCTGTCTGAATCCTTTTCCGTCTTATGAAGGGATCATTCCTTGCAATATGCCGCGGTGGCCGTCTCATAAAGGTTATTGCCCTCCGCGTCTATCACCACGATCACGGGGAAATCCTTGACCGTAAGCCTTCGGATCGCCTCCGTCCCCAGGTCTTCATACGCGATCACCTCAGAGCTTTGGATCGACTTCGAGAGCAATGCCCCCGCGCCGCCCACGGCCGCGAAATAAACCGCCCCGTTTCGAACAATGGCATCCTTCACGGCCTGAGAGCGCTTGCCCTTGCCGATCATGCCGATCAGCCCCAGGTCCAAAAGCGCCGGCGCATACTTATCCATGCGGCTTGCCGTGGTAGGTCCCGCGGACCCAATGGGACGCCCCTCCCTTGCAGGGGACGGACCCATATAATAGATCAAATTGTTTTTCATCTCTAACGGAAGCTCCTCGCCGCGATCCAGCGCCTCCTGCATCCTCTTATGTGCCGCGTCTCTCGCGGTATAGATCGTTCCCGTGATATAAACGTAATCACCGGCCTTTAGGGATTTTGCATCCTCGGCGCTCATTGGTGCATTCACGTGTCTGTCCATTGTCTTCTCTCACTTTCTCACCAGCCAGGTCTAAGCCAAATCGTCTAGAGTTCCCTCACCGCATGACGGTTCACGTGGCAGCAGATATTGATGGCCACGGGAAGTCCCGCAATGTGCGTGGGGTACGTGTTCACGTTGACCGCCATGGCCGTTGTGCTGCCTCCAAGCCCTCCGGGGCCAATGCCCGTGCGATTGATCCTGCCCAGCATCTCCTCCTCGAGCTCACGCACCCAAGGGATCTCAGAGCGCTGATCCAGCGGCCTCGTCAGTGCCTGCTTCGCAAGAATGGCACACTTCTCAAAGGTTCCGCCGACGCCGACGCCCACCACCATGGGAGGGCACGCGTTGGGACCCGCATCCTTCACGGCAGTAAGGATCGCATTCTTCACACCTTCGATGCCGTCAGCAGGCTTTAACATAAACACCCTGCTCATATTCTCGCTTCCAAAGCCCTTCGGCGCAACGGTGATCTTCACCTTGTCCCCGGGCACAATGTCATAATGGATCACCGCAGGCGTATTGTCCTTGGTATTCTCGCGAAGGATTGGATCCTTCACCACCGACTTGCGAAGAAACCCGTCCACATATCCCCTGCGCACGCCTTCATTCACGGCATCCGTCAGGCTCCCGCCCTCGAAATGGACCTCCTGGCCCACCTCAAGAAAGATCACCGCCATGCCAGTGTCCTGACAGATGGGGATCATATCCTCGCCCGCGATCTTCAAATTTTCCTTTAACTGTTCCAGGATCTGGCGTCCCAAGGGGGCCTCTTCCTTTTTTGCCGCCTCACAAAGCTTCTCCTCCACGTCCTTCGACAGGAAGTGATTGGCCTCGATGCAGGCCTCCTTTACCAGATCTGTCACTTCACTTACGCTAACCGTTCTCATTGATCGTCCGCTCCCGTTATTTTATCTGAAGCCAAGGGGTGTCCGACCATCCTTCGGCCTTTAAGGACTTTACCGTCTCTGTCAGGGAAATGTTGCTCCCAACCCCTTCGCTGTCCACGATCCCCAGCTTCTCAAGGGCCCTTATGTTCTCCTTCCGATCCAGATCGGAATAGGTCAAGGTAAGATAGACGGAGGAATCCTTCTCCGTGATCTTCCAGGTGATGAAATCATAGGCATCATATACGGTGCACTGCGTTTCCAGGTACTCCCTGACGATCTTGATCTCCTCCGCCGAGAATCCCGAGACGTTCAGCCTCTCGACCTCCTCGATCGACTTGATCTTGTCACCGGCCGCCAAAATGTTCATCGTGCCTTCGACACCGGTCTGAGCATCAAAATTACTCAGCACCGTGACCTTGTCCTTTACCCTGGTCACAAAGTCCAGCGCAATGATGAGAATGAAGACGCCGGCTGCAATGGCTGCCATGATCAGGATGGACTTCATCATGGACGGCTTGTCCGAGGTGCCCTGCAGATACCCGTTAGAGGTCTGGCTGCTCCCCTTATTCGCCCAAGGGTCGTTCGGATCTGCCCAAGGGTCGTTCGGATCTGCCCAAGGATCGTTCGGATTTGCCCGGGGAGTCGGCGTGTCATTCATTCCAAAGGTTCCAAAGCTGCCCGTCGTCCCGTAGCCGACGGAACCGTCCTTTCCCGTTCCCTCTCCGTTTTCAGGATCCACGTAAGCTCCGCAGCCCATGCAGAAATTATCGTCCATCAGCGGTGTTTTACACTTTGGACATATTTTCGTCTGATTCTCTCCCATGTCATTCAACGCGGTTTCCCGCCCTCCAGGTTATATATTTAGCAGTACGCTAACGATCACGATCAAAATGATCACGGCGATCACGCCGATCAGAATGAAGTTGATGGGGAGCGGCTCCTTTTGCAGGCGTGAATCCGGGATGGGCTGCTTGCCATACTCATCCTCGTCCTCTTCTTTGCCAATCTCCTCATCATCTCTCAGATACAGGATATTCTTATTGGGGCCGACAAACCGATCCTCCAGCTTCTCGAGGCGGCTGTTGACCGTATTTCCGCCATTCCCCGCGGCGTCCTTCGCTCCGCCTCCGGATGCGTTCTCCTTCGGATGCGTGCGCTCATAGGTTTTACGGTCGACCGGCGTCACGATCATGCCGCAGCCGATGCAATAATGATCTCTTCCCATCACGGCCATGCCACAGTTCGGGCAGACCAGCTCCGGAGATTCCTCCTCGGGACGATTCGAATAAAAACTATCCATAGTCTCTCCTACCTTTATTTCAACGCACTCCATACGCCGTCCAGTTCTTCCGCAGACGGCTCCGTCGGCTTCCAAAGGATACTTTGTCCGTCCCCGACATATCTGGGGATCAGGTGCAGGTGAAAATGCTTGACCGTCTGTCCGGCCGTCTCCCCATTGTTCTGCACCAGATTCATGCCATCGCATCCAAGTCTTTCCTTCAAAAGGCCTGCCACCTTTTTTGCCACGGGCAATACCCTTGCGGCAACCTCCTCCGGCAGCTCATACAGATCCTCCGCATGCTCCTTGGGAAGGATCAGGGTGTGCCCCTTCGTCGCGGGCCCCAGATCCAAAATGGCGCGAAAATCCGCGTCCTCATATACCGTTCTGGACGGAATCTCCCCATTCGCGATCTTACAAAAAATACAAGTATCCTTCTTCATGTTTCTGCTCCTTTCCAAGCTTTTGATAAAGCTGCGTCACTCCTCATCATCGTCCTCGTCCTCATACGGCATCAGGGAAGGCAGGCCTCTCGAATACCGCTTGATCAGACAGAACAGCGCGCCTATGATCAGTCCCGCCAGGAGTCCGCCGAAATGCGCCGCATTGTCAACATTGCCTGCGGTCAGTCCGCTGTACAGACTGAGCGCGATCATCAGACAGACGCGCAGCGGCGTCACCATGGGCATGGGTTTTCGGTAGAACAGCACCATGGCGAGCAACAGACCGTCCAGTCCAAAGATTGCCCCGCTGGCTCCGACGCTACCCACGGGATTCCCCTGCACCAGCTTCACGTAAAGGGACAAGAGTCCTCCGCCGATGCCGGACAAAAAGTAGATCACGCCAAACGGCAGGTGCCCGATCTCTTTCTCGATCATGGTCCCCATGAAATACAGCATGACCATGTTGTTGAAAATATGTGCAATGTCAACATGAAGGAACATGCTGTAGATGAATCTCTCATATTCTCCCCGCATCAGGACGCCTTCTACGCTCAGTCCCCCCGCTTCATACGGAGCCTTCGTCACGAACTCCGTGATCAGGAACACGACCACGTTGATCGCCACGAGAAGAATGCTGACATATGGGATATCTTTCCATTTTTTTAGACGAAACTTTTCCAACATTTAAAAATCCCCACTTTGTCATTAGTTTACCACCGAATCCCCAGTTTCGTCAACCTTTGACAGGAACCCATTCCGGGGAAACTGCGTAATTTATACTAAATTCCAAAAGTGGCCCCGGGCCAAAGAAATCAAATGGATTACAGAGACATATGCCTGATCGGCGGCGATCGCCGCATTTCCTACATGGCTCCCATCTTTTCACGTGAGGGTTGCCGGGTGATCTGCCACGGCACCTATGGCCAGACGAGCGAAGAAACTTCCGTGTCCCTTCGGGAGGCCATGGACGGCGCCGGCACCATCGTCTGCGGCATTCCCTTTGAAAAGGATGGCTTCCTTTTTTGCGAGGGGCGTACCTCGATCCCTCTGCCGGAATTCCAAAGATGCCTTCGAAAACACCAAAAGGTCTTTGGGGGCATACTTCCGGAAGCGTTTCGTCGCCACTTAGAGGAACGCTCCATCGAGTGGTACGACTTCATGAAAGACGAACCCCTGACCCTGTTCAATGCCGTGGCGACTGCGGAGGGCGCCATCCTCGAAGCCCTCTCTCATAAAGAGACCCTGCTCCATCAAAGTAGTAGCTTAGTGCTCGGCTTCGGGCGATGCGGCAGCCTGATCGCCCAAAGGCTTGCCGGCCTGCGCGCAAGCGTTAGCGTCACGACGGCGGATCCGGCGGAGCTTGCCATGGCGCAGGCCACGGGATACCTTACCTTCCCCTTGGAAAAACTGCCAAAGAACGTCTCCCGCTTTGATTATATCTTTAACACCATCCCCGCCTGCTGCCTCGGCGAAAGCTGCCTTCCCCAGGTGCGTCAGGAAAGCCTCATCATCGACCTCGCTTCCGGCGCGGTGGGCGTGGATTATGAGCTGGCGAAAACCCTTTCCCTGAGCGCCCTGTTCTGCCCCGGGCTCCCTGGAAAATATGCGGCGAAAAGCTGCGCGGAGCGTCTTGTAAAATATGTCCTGTCTACCCTCGATTGATCATTCTGGAAAGGTGCGTAACTGTATGGAACTGTGCGGAAAAAACATTGGCGTGGCCCTGACGGGGTCCTTTTGTACTTATGATAAAACCTTTCGAACCCTCGAAAGCCTAAAAGACACTGGCGCCAATCTCTACCCCATTCTCTCTGATTCTGCCCAGCGGATCTCCAGCCGCTTTGGCACGCCCGGGGAGTATCTGGAAAAGATCCGCGCCGTGACGGGGCGCGAGCCCATCCTGAGCATCGAGACGGCGGAGCCCCTTGGCCCTTCGTCCTTCCTGGACATTCTCGCCATCGTTCCCTGCACGGGAAACACTGCGGCGAAGCTCGCCGGCGGCATCACGGACAGTCCCGTCCTCATGGCGGCAAAGGCGCATCTTCGCGTGAATAAGCCGCTGGTCATCGCCCTCTCCACCAATGACGGACTGGGGCTAAACCTGAAGAACGTCGGCCTGCTCCTGAATGCCAAGAATATTTACTTCGTCCCCTTCGGGCAGGACAATTGGGAGAAAAAGCCCAATTCCCTGGTCGCGCGCCTGGACCTCCTAAAGGATACGCTGGAGCAGGCGTTAGAGCACAGACAGTATCAGCCCGTTCTGATCTCCTACTCCTAATCCATCGTCGAAAGGAAGACTTCATGTGCGGAATCGCAGGTTTTTGTAATCTTCACGGCAACTTCCGGGAAGACCCCGGAAAATATTATCATCTGCTCCAGACCATGGGACAGGTGCAAAAGCACAGGGGCCCGGATGATGACGGCGTCTTCCTGCAAAGGCACGTGGGCCTTGCGCACGTCCGCCTCTCCATCCAAGATCCGAAGGGCGGCGCACAGCCGATGACGCGCCAGCTCGCGGACGGACGGCGCGCAGCCATCGTCTTTAACGGCGAGATCTATAACAGCCCCTCCCTTCGCGAGGAACTAAAAAAGGACGGCATTCCCTTTGAGACCACCTGCGACACGGAGGTCCTGCTGCTCGGGTACCTCCGGCGCGGTCTGGATTTTCTGCGCTCGCTAAACGGCATCTTTTCCCTGGCGATCTGGGACGAACAGCTGGAAAACCTCTATCTGATCCGCGACAGACTGGGCGTAAAGCCTCTGTTTTATACCCTCCGTGGTCAGACTCTTGTTTTCTCCTCTGAGCTCAAGGGCATCCTGTCTCATCCGGACGTCCAAGCCGAAGTGGACGCGGAAGGCCTTTGCGAGGTCTTTGGCCTCGGGCCTGCGCGAACCAGCGGAAAAGCCGTCTATCGCTCCATTCGGGAGGTGCTCCCGGGAACCATTCTGGAATTCTCCGGCGGGACCGTCTCGGAGACGCCCTACTGGAGGTTAGAAAGCCATCCTCATGAGGACTCCTTTGAGGAGACCGTGGAGAAGACGCGCTTTCTCCTGACGGACAGCATTCGCATGCAGCTCCTCTCCGACGTCCCCGTCTGCACCTTCCTCTCCGGCGGCATCGACTCGAGCCTGGTCACTGCCGTATGCAGCGACGAAATGCAAAAGGCCGGAAAGCGCCTCTCCACCTACTCCTTTGATTTTAAGGGCAATGACAGGAACTTTCGGGCGAACGCCTTCCAGCCCTCTCAGGACCGTCCCTTTGTCGATCTGATGATCACCCATTGCCACACGGAGCACCGCTATCTGGAATGCACGAATGACGACCTCTATGCCCATCTCTTCCAGGCCGTGGAGGCAAGAGATCTTCCCTGCATGGCCGACGTGGAGAGCTCCATGCTCTATTTCTGTAAGCAGGTGGCAAAGCACCATAAGGTAGCCCTGACCGGAGAATGCGCGGATGAGATCTTCGGAGGATACCCGTGGTTTCATAAAGAGGAATGCTTTGAAGCCAATACCTTCCCCTGGTCCATGGACTTCACACCCCGAACGGCGCTGCTTCGAGACGAGGTTCTGGAGCTCCTTCCCTTGGAAGAATATGCCAAGGCTGCCTATGAAGACACTCTTAAGGAATGTCCTGCCCTGGCCGGCGAGTCCCCCGTGGAAAAAAGAAGGCGGGAGATCTCGTTTCTAAACCTTCGCTGGTTTATGCAAACGCTCCTGGAACGGATGGACCGAACGAGCATGCAGGCCGGGCTGGAGGCACGGGTTCCCTTCGCCGATCACCGCATCGTGGAGTATCTCTGGAACGTACCCTGGAAGATGAAAAGCTGCGGCGGCAGGGAAAAAGGACTTCTTCGCGAAGCCTCTAGGGGCCTCCTGCCAAAGGAGATCACGGAGCGCAAAAAGAGCCCCTATCCGAAGACCTACGACCCTGCCTATGAGAGTCTGCTCCGGAAGGAGCTCCTGTCAATATTGTCCGAGAGGACGCAACCCATCGGGCGCCTCGTGGACCCAAGAAAAGTTCGATCCTACCTGGAAAAACCAAGCGACTATGGAAAACCCTTTTACGGCCAGCTCATGGCCGGACCTCAGCTGATGGCCTACCTCCTTCAGGTAAACTACTGGCTGAAGGCGCGCAAGGTGCGGATCCTGCTTTAGTCTTCCTTGTCCTTGATCTCCTTGATCACGCGGATCACGTCGTCAATCTTTAAGGTGACGGCGAACGTCAAAGGATTGATCACGATATAATTCACGGCCTCCGGCACGAAGTTTCTCACCTCGTCAAGGGCAACGCGAACAATGCGGACCTCTGTCAGATGATTTCTGCTGTGCACGGCCACTTCATCCATGTTCGTAAAGAGTCCGAGCGCCGAAACCTTGGGAGGCTGCTGCTGTGCTCCCTCCGCACTTGGCGCGGCATCGCCTTCCTGCTGCGGCGTATAAACGGGCAGCATGCACTTCGACAGATCGAGGGACGCATCATCCTTGTGTCCCTCCTCAGGGATCACGGGAAGGAACAGCTTTGCACGCGCAAGGTTTGCAAAGAACTCCTCATAGCGCTCCTTTGCCACGGCCAAGTCCTTGTTCTGACGGCGCATGTACTGTGCGAAATAAATGCCGGTCAACTGAACGCCGGTCAGGTCATTCATCTCCTTGTTGACTGCATCCTTCACCTCGTTGGGCAGAACGTCATCCAAAGGCAGGCTCTCTCCGCGCTCGCCGGCGGGCTTAAAGAATACCGCATTGATGCCAAAGAGCGGGAATTTCGTCAGATGCTCGCGGATCTGATTGCGCATCATCTTCTTAAAAGGAACTACGTTGCTGTTCTCAGAAGGAGGCGCCATCTCCACCGTATTCAGCTCCGTGATGCCCACGGGATCTCCGCCGTCAAAGATCGTTTTCGCCGCTTCCTCCGCATCCTCTCTAGTCTCAAAGAGATACGTCTGATCATAAAAGCTGCTCTGCTCGCATTCCACGAAGGGGATTCTGGTATACAGCGAATACAGAATATATGCCTTCCGCAAATTTCTCAGTTTCTCAATTTTTTCTTCTCTCGTCATAAAAAATCTGATCCTTTCCGCAGTCCGTCGGTCTCTCCCACGGACAAACAATTAAAGACATTATACCTTGAAATCATAAAATGCGCAAGCACTTCCGCCTCAGAGCAGGCTGCGAAGATATTCCGCGGACTTTTGCATGAATCCCAGCTGATCCGGCGCGCCAAAGTGTTCGATGGCGAAATACCCCTGATAGCCTTGGTCCTTCAGCTTCTTTACCAGCTCCGCGATGGGAAGATAGCCCTCTCCCACGGGCACCGGCTTTATGCCCCGGCGATGCGTGAGCGTCTCTCCGTAGGGGAGCCCAAGCCCCTCCCAGATTTCCGGATCCTCTTCCTTCTCCTCGCCGCGGTCCTTACAATGCACGTGGCCGATCTGATCCTTGAAGAGCTCATATGCCTCAGCGGCGCTCTCGTTGCTGAAGGCATAGTTCCCCATGTCCAGTGTATGCTTCAGCCCCGGCACCTGCTCAAGGAACCATCTCAGCTGGTTCATCCGCGCGATGGGGGAGGTAAAGCTGTCAAAGTCCTCGAGCGACACCATGATGCCCCTCTCCGTCGCATACTCCGTCAGCTCCGCGATGGCATCCCGCATGGCAAGGATCTCCGCGATCCCCTCCATGTATGCGGCCGTCTCCTCATAGGACGCGCTGACCTTCGTGAGGTCTGACGCCTGCTCCGGCGAAAGGAACCCCGGAATGATCATCACTCGCGCAATCCCCATGGCCTTCGCGGTATCGATCATCTTTCTTCCCGTGTGCATGCCCGCCGCATACTTATTTCCAAAATCAAAGAACTGATATAAATTCGATATTTCCATGCCCGCGTTCTGAATGATCCGATTCAGCTCCGGGCGCTTCACCAGCGTCGTAAACTCCATCTCAACGCCCCGGATCCCGGCCTCGCGAGCCATGGAAAGAAGCTCCTCCAGGGATTTCCCCGTCTGCTCCATTGCCTCGCGTAGATGCTCATAGAAGATAGACAGCCGGATCCCCTTGGAATCCCCTGCGGGCTCCGCTCCCTGCGCCGCTCCGCTGCGGTTTAGGATTGCCGCATCTTGCAACTCTCTTGCAAAATCCGTATGCACCTCCGCCTTCCTGCGCGCCTTTGCCGCATATCCGCTGATCTCCTCGGGGGTCATCTTGGATTCCTGATTTTCCATGGGGTGCTTTAAGCGCCGCACGGGCGCGCACCAATAGACCGCATTGGTGATGATCCGCTGGACATACTTGTCATAATAGGTGGGGTAGGTTTCATGTCCCGGCTGGAAATAAAAGATCTTGCCAAGGCCGCGGGTAAAGGTGCAGCCGCTGCGGAACACCTCGCCGCCGGCGAACCACCCGGTGAATATGACGTCATCGGGCTTTGGTATGTCAAAGTACTCCCCGTACATTTCCTCGACAGGCAGCTCAATATAATCCGGAATGTATTTCGCGATCGGATGGGAAGGCGCCGTCACAAAGAGCCTCTCCCGGTCCCCATGCCGCCATTTCAAAGTCATGGAAGTCCCGAGCAGCTTTTTCATGATCTTGCTGCCATGCGCGGAATGCAGAGCGACCAGTCCCATGCCGTTTAGCACTGCCTGACGCACGCGCTCCGCCACCTCGTCCGAAAAAGCCTCCTGCAGCGCGTGGCTCCAGAATACCAGCACGTCCGTCTCATCCAGGATCTCCTGTGTCAGCCCGTGCTCCGGCTCATCGAAGGTTGCAAGATGGATCCGCACGTCCTCATCATAACTTAAAAACTCTGCAATGCAGCCATGGATCCCCGTCGGATAAATCTCCCGGACCTCCTCCTGAAGCCTCTCATGCAGGTTTTCATTCCATACCGTGACTTTGATCATTCCAGTTACCTCCCACTTCCCTTATTATCGCACAGCGGATGACTTTTGAAAAGAGAAAGCGAGTTTTTTGCAAGGAAAGTATATTTTTTGCAATAATTGATTGCTTAATGACAAAATATGCATTATATTAGTAATAGGGCCGTTTTTGGGGAAGCGGCTACTAGCGAAACGTGGCGCTCGAAATATGCGTCAATTGGGGAGGTAACAACAATGTTACGAATGAACAGAAACAAGGCCATTTCCTTACTCGACGAAAACGAAAGGGGAATGATCTCCAAGCTTGCGGACCGCTGCAACTGCTTGGAGCCCATGGAGACCAGAACCTGCAAGGCCGGCGAATTCACGCTGATCGCAAAGTCTTCCGATCTGGGCGGAAGCAAAGAGATCCATCTGATGGCATTCCTGGAGTCAGACAACATGTATGAATACGTGTCCGACGCCTATGTCAGCAGCACCATGGACAAGAGCAACTATTATCAGTTCCTCTTTAACTCCGTGAGCAATTATAAGAAGGACAAGGAAATGACGGACGAAGCCCTGGAGGTATTTAAGGAGAATGCCCGCAACCTTTTCCCGGGAGAGGAGCTTTCCTATGCGTTCGGCGGACAGCTTACCATTTCCGTGCTGAACAAGGGTGACATCAATAAGATCGGACAGTCCAAGTACGTTATTTCCATCAACGTGAACTTCCTGAAGAGCGATTCCGAAGAGATCCTGGAGAAGGATCTGAACAAGACCATCGACAAGTTCTATGACGCACATAAGGATGACATCCGCCTGGCGACCACCGCGCAGCACATCCTGAAGCAGTCCCTGAATCTTTCCGAGCGCGGCGCCGCACAGTTCATCTATGAGACCAATTACTTTGTCGTGACCAGAAACGCAGTAGATCCGACCAAGTTCGACTTAAGCTGTGGCAACACGAAGGATGGCTTCCAAAGTGCAAAGCAGAAATGCCTGCACGACAAGGATTTTGAGAACAACACTTCAAATCTCACCTGCCTGCAGCTATCCAAGACCATTTATGAATATCTGCAGAAGTGTGAGATGACGAGATTCCTCTCAGACGAGATGATGAAAGCCATGGCAGACAAGGCGACGGAAGAAACTTCCGAGGACAAGGAGAAGGAACCTGCCAAAGAAGAAAAGAAATAAACGAGCGCATAAAGAACCCCTCAGGTCAAGGCCTGAGGGGAATTTTTTTACAACTCGGAATAACCGTAGCTGTTTACCAGAGCATCAATTTTCTGTGCGTTCCTGCACATGGGGCACTCATGGGAAACATAGGTCGAGTACTCCGGCACGTCCTTCGCCTGGAAGATGGAGTGAACCTCATGTCCTGCCACCTCGGAAACGGCGGAGAAAATGGCGGAGATGCCAGCCAACTGGCCGCCATAATACTGAATGCACTCAAGGCTCGATGAGATCGTCTTGCCCGTGGTAGCCGATGCCAGGAGCAGCAGCACGTGCTTATTCTCAATGGCGCTTCGGATGTTGTCGCGGAAGATCAGCTGATTCTGCGCATTGATCTCCGGCGTCACGACGTAGATCGTCTTATGTGAGTTCATGGACATGATGCCTGCATTCTGCAGTGCCTCGGCGAGATACGCGCCGATCACCTCACAACCGTCCATGCATACGATGGTGTCCACGATCGTGCTGTAGGAATACTGCTGCGCGATGGCGGACGCAACGGCCTGCGCCTCGCTCTGACGGATCTTCATGGTGGTCATGTCAAAATAATAATTGATGTGGGAGTGACTGGTGACAAAATGTCCCGGCACCACCCGCATGGAAATGTTCCTTAACGTTTTATGATTGATCTTAATGCCTTCTTTCACGGTTTTGGTCTCCTTCCCTGCGCGCCCTCCGGCTCGCCCTCTTCGCCACGGATCCAGGCATGCCCCGGGCTCCGATGACTCTTCCATTATATTATTGTGCGCCCTGTCCGTCAAGTTTTCGATAGATCCGAAAATAGCTGGCGTCCATGGTGAGCTCATACCGCGCATTCACCCACTGCATGATCCAAGTATCCTCCGGAACGGTGGCGTTCCCGAACCAGCTCGATACGGCAACCACCGTCGGCTCCTTGTCCGGATTGAGCTGATAATATTCCTCCAGGCACTCGTTATACTGCGGCGTGTCGATCGTGGAATAGTTGCTGATCTGCGCGTCCGTATAGAGAAAGATCAAAGGATTGATCAGCTCCTCCCCGACAAAGAGCACCTTATCCTGCTTTTGAAAAAGCTGTGGAAATTCCAGCAGATTGATCCGCTCCACCTCTTTGTTCAGATGATCGCAGACAACGCCAACCGCCGGGCCTCCCCGGATCACGTTCTGCACCTCCCAGACCATCTGCACCCTGCCGTTCATGTTCCCCATGCCCCAGATCACCAGCCCTCTGTGCATCAGCACGAGCAGAAGTAATAATATTATGACGCATCTGTCATCTTTAAACAGATGCCGGAGCGTCAGAAACGACACGGCCGCGCCCAGCACCAGATAGGCCGTGATCGTGATCATGCCAAGGTTCGTCAAGACCAAAGTGGCCGCAAAGGATGCGGCGGAAAGATAGACGCCCGTTTGCCATGCGGTCTTTTCCTCCTGCGTGGCCTTTCGGCAGCCCCACGCGGACAAAAGGAGCAGTGGCACGGGAAGGAAATAAATGCTGCAGGTCCAGCCGAGCTGCGTTTTTCGCTCCAATACCAGCATGACGATCTCCAGGATCAGAAATGCACCTGCGCTGACCGTGCCCAAGGAGAACCTTTGCAAGGGCCCAAACAGCTTTCGGCAAAGCATTGCAAGAGCAATGCAGCCCAAAGCGGCGACCGCCATCACGAGGAAGCCTCTCCAATATCCGTCAAACCGGGTGGACGAATGAGAATCGGCCAAAAAGATATTCTTGACGGCAAGCAGAAAATCCGCCGTCCCCATTCGGATCAGGAAATATCCCAGCCAGACCATTCCCATCATCGTCGCCGTTCCAAGGAATAAAACCGTGTTTCTCCACTTCGCCTTCGTCTTTAAGAAAAATAAGACGACGACTGCCACGGCGCTCAGGACACAGCTTGGATAAGAAAGGGTCTGCAGGAAGATGCAGGCGCCGATGAGCATCGGCAGATACCACTTTTCCTGATTTCGGAAAAAGAAAAGCAACAGACAAAACGCCAAGATCGAAAAGCCCAGCTCCATGTTCGCGTATTCCGGGAACACGGTCTGCTTTGCGCGAAATACCAAAAGGAACATCCAGATCACCTGTCCGGTGAAGGGATCCGTCACACCCCGCAGGCTTCGATAAAACGCGTACCCCAAAAGCGCGTAAAGCAAGGTCCCGCAGACCTGAAGCCAAAGGACGACTCCCGTAAGCGACGGCACGATCAGCCGATATACCCCCACCAGCAGGTCATTTAAGAAGATCGAAGTCTGATGCGGCTCCCACATCTGAAGGAGCATGTGATCCCCCGACAGATGCCTATAGGTCATGGCCAGCTGATACGCACCGTCAAAGCCAAAGTCCGTGAAGATGCTCTTTAGGCAGACCAAGATGGTTCCAAGCCATAAGATCTTTAGGATCGTGTCCTCCTTTATTCTGTTTTGGGATAAGTCTTTTTCCTGCATGCCATTCCTTCCGATCCAACCGCTTCTCGGTTTATGTTACCCCGTCCAAGAGGAACTCGCCTTCTCTATTTTACCTTGAAGCGGCCGCGGTTTCAAGGAAAAATGCAGTCGCGTAACAGAAATCCCTTACCCCTCCTGAAAATCAATCTTCAGATACCCTTCTTCAAACCTCGCGCCCGCGATCTCTCTTCCGGCGAACTCCGCCGGCACGGGGAACCTGCGGATCTCGTTCCTGACCCCGAGGATCAGCTCATTTTGATCCTGCTCTAAGCGGAGCTCCTCCTTTTCGGCAAAGGGCAGATAGACCTTCAGGAAATTTTCTTTCGCATTAACGAGATAAATCTCCTTGCGGAACAAAACGGCATTCGGATCCACTTCGCCAAACAATGATTCCCCAATTCTCTGCAGCCCCTCCAGCGTGCGGAGCTCTTCCTTTTGCAGCTCCAGCAAGAAGACGGGAACCTCACTAAAGCTCTCCCGGATCTCCCTGAGTGCGTCCTCCTGGCGCTTTACCCACTTTCCAAAGTACCCCTCCATGGCGCTGTCCGGGTAGACGTGATTCACGATGACGGCGTCCACGTTGTAGTGATAGAGGCAAAGGCAGGTGAAATTTCGTTTCGCCTCACTGATCACGATCTTTTCCGGCGTCGTCACCACGCGTAGGCTCACCACGTCCTTGTTGAGAAGTAGCTTTTGCAGGCGCTCCATCTTATCCATCAGATATTCCACGTCATCGAAAACGGACTCCCCCGGCATGGGGATCTTCATGGTCTTTTCCACCACGGGTCCGACCATCTTCACGCCGATCTTTTTCATGGGCAGCACCTTTCGGATCAGCCCTGACAGCCTCTCGGGATACTTAAGGAGCGAGAGCGTCTCCCCCGTGGGCGCACAGTCCACGATCACCGTATCATACTCCCCGCTCTCACAAACCTCCAGGATCTTAAACATGGAGAACAGCTCCTCCAGCCCGGGGAAGATCATCAGCTCCTCCGCCTCGATTCCCGCGCCGCCTTTGGCCGTAAGAAGCCTTTTCGCGTACTCACTGATATGCCCCCAGCTCCGTTCACTTTCATAAACCGTATCGATCTCCATCGCATACAGCCGCTCCGCGATCCTTGTCGCCGTCATGCCCACCTTCTGATCAAAAGCATCGCTTAAACTGTGCGCCAGGTCCGTGCTCATGATCAGCACCCGCTTCCCGTCCTTTGCAAGCTTACAGGCAGTCGCCGCAGCCATGCTGGTCTTGCCGACGCCGCCCTTTCCTGTATATATGATCACTCTCATGTCTTTTCTTCCCTTCTGCCTATGAAATGTCGACCTTTCTTACTCCTGCGCCGGACCTATCCTTCTTATCCTCTTCCCTGCCGCCTGCCTTCACTGCATCGCACCGGAAAAGCTCCGACTCCCTGACGTCCCGGATCATGTTTACCGCCAGGTCAAACAGCATGGCCCGGACCTCATTTTCGATCACCTCCAGGTGTCCCCCCACGTTCTCCGGCAGCAGCGCCCTGACCGCCTTCTTCTGATATTCCATGGCCGTCTTCACTCTTTGCATATGCTCTCTCGTCATACCGACTCGCCTCCTTCTTTCGCTCCCCGCTCCCGTCCATGCGTTTCTCCCCATGGAGCGCTACGCCGTCTCTTCCTTCTCGAACCTTACCTGAAGCCTGTCCCCTTCGAACTTCGCCCGCGTCACCGCGTACTTACGAAGCACGTTGGGCAAGGGAATGCTCCGCTTGAAATTCCCCGTCTTGATCACGACGTCCGTCGCAGACTGATAAAGATCTATGTCCTCCTTGTTGGCATATGGCAGGAACACCTCCAGCTCATACCCCTCCTCGATCTTATGAAACGTCTCGCGCTCCGTCAGGACCTTCGTCTCAAAGACCTCTCCGCGATCCAGCACGTCCCTAACGATCCTGCGCACATTGTCCGCGCCCTTCAGTTCCTCGTCGTACCAGGGGATCTCGTAGATCGGCAGCGCCGAAAAGCATTCCTTCAGATAAGTCAGGTATTCCTTCTGAATCTTTAGCCACCCGTCAAAGAATGGATTATCGATGTCCCTTGGGAGGATGCGGTTGACATACAACCCGTCCACGTTGAAATTATAAAGATTCAAGTACATATAATTGCGCTTCGTCTCCTCCACGACCATCTTCTCCGGCGTCGTCACGATCCGAACGCTCGTGATCTCGCGGTCCTTGAGGAGCTCCTGCAATTCCGAAAGCTTCAGATACAGCTTTTCAATCTCATTCAGTGCGTTCTTATTCGGCATCTCCACCTGGAAGACCGTCTTCGAGATGGGAGACAGCATCCTGATCCCAATCTTTCCGATGGGGAAGAGCTTTTCCATATACCAGGACAGCAGCTCCGGGAATTTCAGGAGTGAGAGCGTCTCCCCCGTGGGTGCGCAGTCCACCATGATCCGCTCATATTGCCCGCTATGATAGATCTCCGCGATCTTTAGGAGCGAAAACAGATCCTCCATGCCCGGGATCATGCCCAAGTCCTGCGCATCCAAGACTCCGGAGTCCGCGATCAGACTGCTCACGTATTTCATGATCGAGGCATATTCCTGCGACATCACGTGATCCGGATCGATCTCGTAAGCATCCAAATTCGGCAAAACCTCCTCCGGCTCCTTTCCGAGGCGCTTTTCAAAAATATCCCCCAGATTGTGTGCCATGTCCGTGCTGACAAGCAGCGTCCTCTTTCCTTCCTCCGCGCTCTTGATCGCGTGCGCCGCAGCCACGCTGCTCTTTCCCACGCCCCCTTTTCCGGTAAAGATATAAATCCTTCCCATATCCTACTCTCCTTTCAGGCAAATGTTTCCTCTCTCGAATAGTTCCGTTCTCGAAGTATTTGCTTAAGTGGAAGGCAGTTACTACTCCTGTTCATAACTGCCCTTCTTCTCATTCGATCGTGATCTTTCGAACCTTCTTTGCGGCCATCTCTTCCTTCTTTTCCTGCCGCAGCACGTCCTTCACCTTCGTGATCATCTTAAAAAATAGATCCATTTCCTCCGGCGTCAGACTGTCCATGACCTTGATCCCATAGCGGAACACCTCGTTCAACAAGCTTTGAAACTGTGCCATACCCTTTTCACTAAAAGCGATGAGCACGACCCGCTTGTCTTCCTTCGACCTTGTCCGGACGATCATCTCGTTCTTTTCCATCCGATTCACAATGCCGGTGGCCGTATTCAGCGGCACGTGAACGTACTCCGCGATCTCGGACATGTTCACCTCGCCCTTTTGATACAGAAGCCAGAAGATCAAAACCTCATTCTTCGAACAATTCAGGAAAATATTGTTCCAAAGGTCCGAGGATAACAGCTCCTTGATCTCTTCCACCGACTCTATGATCTTTTGCAATTCCACCTGTGGGATACCTGCCTGCGCCGTTTTCTTCATGATCCGTTCCTTTGCAAAATACTTCTTCTCTCGAAGTAATTTAATTCTAGCACCGAAGTATTTTTTTGTCAACACATTTTTGATTGCTATTTTTCGACCTTCTTCGTATAATAAAAGAAGAATGGGGGTATACAATTATGGAAATTGCTTATGAAAACGCTGAATTGATCCTTCGCTACGTCGTTGAATTCTCTACCCTGCTCTTGGAGTTCTTTGGTATCAGCATCCTTGTCTATACTGCCGTAAAGTGCTTCCTTCTATGGGTCAAAAAGGATGAATCCATCCGCCTTCGCCTTGCGCAGGGCATCGCCCTCGCCTTGGAATTTAAGCTCGGCGGCGAGGTTCTTCGTACCGTGGTCGTCCGCGAATGGGCAGAGCTCGGCATCCTGGGCGCCATCATCGCCCTCCGCGCAGCCCTGACCTTCCTGATCCACTGGGAGATCAAGAACGAAAAGAAAGCCATGGCAAATTAGCTCTTACTCCAAGCCGACGACGTTCACGGTGTTTCCTCTTGAGATCCACCGGAAGGACAGCAGCGGAACAACTATCGCCAGCACAAGCAGGATGGGGATGCAGGTCAGGATGGGCGCGATCGTAAAGTGATAGGAAAAGAATGCGCTTTGTCTCGCCAGATTTTTCAATACGGAGCTTGCCAGGACTGAACCGATCCCGGCACTGCAAAGGAACGTCCAAAAGACATAGGTCGCGCCTTCCCAGATCAGCATTTCCTTCATCTGCTTTCCCGTCATGCCTACCGCCTGCATCACGACAAATTCTTTTTTTCTCGAGATCATGCCCGTCACTACGGCGTTGACGTAATTCAGGATTCCTATCATCCCCAGGATGATCGTCAGTGCGCCGCCCACTACCTTGTACATCTGCTGCAATCCCTTATATTCATCCAAATAATCCTGCTTTGTCATAAGCAAGAACCCGTCACTTATTGTCGACGCCATGTCTTTCAGCGCATCCCGGACGCGGTCATACTCTCCGTCCTTGGCCCGGATCATAAGGTTCATCGCATTCTCATTCTCTGAAAAATAGGAATACTCACTCTCCGGAAGCAATACGTGCGCATAGAGCTGATGATAGCTCTTTGTGCTCAGCGAATAAGGGATATCCGCGATCGCCATCACTTCATATTCTTTTTCCCTGTCATCCACCCGGACGGTGACCTTATCCCCGATCCCGAAGAAATCATCTGCCTTATCCTCAGAATCTAAAGGGATCCATTTGGTATAGATCACGGCATAGTTCCCCGTCTGAAACTTTTGCGCGTCAATCGTACCCTCGACTACGTTCAAATAGTCCAGAAGACCGCCCCCCACGGCATAGAGGTCACTCTTTACGTGCCCTGGCTCTATGTAGGGCTCCGCACCCCGCGCCAGATTTCTCAACGTGAGATATCGATCCAACCCCTCCGAGTACTTAAAGTCGTCGTTTTCCACAACCTCCTCCCACTTTTCTGCTTCACCATAGCTTTCAAAAAGCTCCTCCGCCCGCTCCAGGGATTTCCCCGAAAGAATCACCTCTGCATCTACGTAATATACCGCGCTGCAATCCTTCACGCCGTCCATCGCGCGGACCGCCTCGATCCTTTCCGGAAGGATCTTGGACTTTTTCGGAGAGGTGCTGCTTTTATCACTGAGTACCTCAAAGTCACCCACCATGAGGTGTTGCAGCATTTTATCCATGTCAAGACCGTGAAATACGATCGCGATCGTGTTAAACAGGACCAGACACAGGGTCAGCGAGAGGATGACGATCACCATCTTCTTCCGGCTCCTCGCCATATTACTAATGGCAACGGAAAAAGGAGAAACCTTACGGATCTTCCTTGCCTTCTTCGAAGTGATCTTCGTCTCATTAAACCGAAGTGCCTCGATCGGAGAAACCCTTCCGGCGATCTTTGCAGGCTTATTAACACTAAAGCTCACCGTCGCGAAGCTAAACAGACCGGCGATCAGGCAGATCAGCAGGATTTCCTTCAGCCCAAAGCCCCTAAAGGATTTCCCATGAAGCGACAGGATTGGCCGAATGTACTGAAACAGGGTGTTTCCGAGAAGCAGACCGATCAATAGCCCGATCGGGATCCCAACCGCGGCATAGATCCCGGCCTGAATCCGCACCAGCTTCTGGATCTGCGTCGGCGTCACGCCAATGGTCTTAAGCAAGCCATATTTTTGGATGTTCGCCGTAATGTTCAGCTGGAAAATGTTATAAATGATCAGATATCCGGCAAAGAAGACGAGGAGCGCGATCATGGCAAAGCTCAGCAGGGATTCATGATCGCTTTTCATAGAGCTCATGGAATAAGCCCAGTTGACCCCGGTTTCATAGCTGTCGTTGCCGTCAAGATCAAGTCTCTTAAGCAATGCATCCAGCTTTCCCTCGATGTCAAAGCTATTCCCAAAGTTAAGGTCCACCTGCCAATACCCGCCATAACATAAGCCCTCCTTCTGGTCATGGAAGCTCACGGACGGCGTTGGCACGTACTTGTCGGTAAATTCCCGGGAAACCCAGCCGAGCTGCACACTGCTAAGTCCGTCGCCCTCCCAGAAGCCACAGAGCGTGAATTCTCTCATTATGACAGTCCCGTCAACATCGATCTTCAAGGGCACCAAGGTCCCAAGCTCCGACGGAAGATGCAGCTCCTCAAGGATCAGGGTGCTCACGGCGATCTCATCGATCCCCTCCGGAAGTCTTCCCGTCGTCGGAAGCGCAAAGCACGCCTTGGCCGCATCATCACTTCCCGCACAGTTTAATTCTGTCCGGATGTTTCGAAACTCCTCATTGATCCCGCTTCCGACAATGATCCGGTATACCACGTCCTTCGTCTTGGGATCTGCGACAACTTTGTCATAAAGTGGCGGCAGTACATATTTAAACCCAGCCATGTGATCTCCGCCCACCATGCGCATGCTCTGCTCCTGAAAGGCAAGGACGGTGTTCCCGCCGATGCTCGCGACGCAGGTGAACAGGATGCAGGTCAGGATGACGGAAAGAATCAGCACGACATTCATCCTGCGGCTCGCCTTCCATTCCCGAAATGCAAGAAGGCGGATCAGTTTCTGATTTTTTACTTTATTCATGACTTTCCTCACCGCCCTTTACAATATGTCCGTCCTCGATCCGGATCACTCGGTCCGCCATCTGCGCAATCGCCTCATTGTGTGTGATCATGACGATCGTCTGATGATATTTCTGGCTGGACACCTTCAGAAGACTTAGAACGTCCGCACTCGTCCTGCTGTCCAGGTTACCGGTAGGTTCATCCGCAAGAATGATGGCAGGCTTTGTCGAAAGTGCCCTTGCGATGGCAACTCTCTGCTGCTGGCCTCCAGAGAGATTTCCCGGCAGACGGTCCTTTAATTCCGTAAGTCCCAGCATCTGTATCACCTCAGAGACAAATGCCTCATCCACCTCATTCCCGTCGAGCTGGATCGGAAAGACGATATTTTCATATACGTTCAGCGTGGACACGAGATTATATGCCTGAAAGACAAATCCGATCTTTCTCCTGCGAAAGATCGTCAGCTCCTCGTCCTTCATGGTAAAAATGTCCTTGCCATCGATCAATACCTTGCCGGAGGTGGGCCGGTCCAGACCTCCTAACATGTGGAGGAGCGTTGATTTCCCACTTCCGGAGGTACCGACGATCGCGACGAATTCGCCCCTCTCCACCGAAATGTTGGCGTTCTCCAAGGCCAGGACGGCCGTCTCCTTCCGTCCATACTGCTTCGTAAGTGCTTCCGTTTTCAATACTGACATGGTTGTCCTCCTTTGCTGCATAAAAAAAGTACAGTGAGCTTATCACTGTACTTAGTATAAAATGGGAATCTAACGAGGTTCTTTCCAGAATCTGTCAGTTTTGAAAGATTTATGAGAGAATGGGAGAAAAGCTATCTGGGCAGGAAAACCTCAAAGGTAGAACCACTGCCCTTCTTAGAGTGAACGGTGACGTATCCGCCTTGTCCTTCGATGATCTGACGCGTCAGGTACAGACCGATGCCGACGCCGCTTTGCCCGCGCACCTCGCTCCCGCGATAAAACCGCCCAAAGACGAGCGGTTGCTCCTCCGGTGAGATCCCGATGCCCTGATCCGAAACCGCTATGCTCGAGAACATCTCATACTCCTTCATGGTCACGGCGATCTCGCTTCTCTCCGGCGAATACTTCACTGCATTGTCCAGCAGGTTAAACACGGCCTCCTGTGTCCACTTTGGATCATATTTCGCAATGGTCCTTTGCTTGTCATGACGGAGCGTGATCTTCTTTTCCTCCGCCCTTGGCCGGATCTGCGAAAGCGCCGCCTCCACCATGGGCCCGAGATCATTTTGCACCTGCGCAAGCTGAATGGTGCCTGCCTCCAGGCGGGAGGTCTTTACCAAGGACTGGATCAGAAAATCGAGCTTCTCCGACTGCTGCCGGATTTCCTCCACAAGCTTCCTGCTCGTCTCGTCCAGGTCTTGTTCCCGCAAGAGCTCCGTATATAAAAGAATGTTTGCAAGCGGCGTCTTCGTCTGATGCGAGACGTCGGAAACCATCTCCTGGATGCGCTCCTGCTCCTTTTTCGTCTTCAGATAAGCAAGCTTCGAGGAGGTCAGATAGCGGTACCACTTGGCCTCTAATCTTGACAGCTCACTCTCATCAAAGCTCTTCTCCTCAAAGGTGCCATTGATCCCGTCCTCAAGCATCTGGTCGAGTCGCTCCAAGAGCTTTCTTTGGCTGATCATTCCTTTGCCCTCCAAACATACCCGATCCCGTAGACCGTCTGAATCTGATCATTGGCATTTAGCTTCTTCCGAAGGCGCGCCACCGTCACCGACAGGGCATTTTCCTCCACGTATTCCGCTCCGTCCGTCCAAACCCTGTCTACCAAAAAATCCCTGGCGAGCGTCTGTCCCGGATTCCCGACGAGCAGCCGGAGGAGCCGTTGCTCCGTCTTGCTGAGCTCCACCGCGCATCCCTCCGCCAGAAAGACCATTCTCTCGAAATCAAAGGAATAATTTTCATCCACGTAAGTATCTTTCCTGGGCGCCTCTGTCCTGCGAAGGAGCTTTTCGATCCTGGCCCTGAGGACCATCAGGCTAAAGGGCTTCGTCACATAATCATCCGCACCCAGCTCCAGCCCCCGCACCTCATCCGTCTCCAGGTCGTTTGCCGTGAGGACGATCACCGGGACGGTCGACTTTTGCCGGAGCCTTTTCAGAAAATCAAATCCATTTCCGTCCGGCAGATTGACGTCCAAAATGATCAGGTCCGCCTTTTCCCCCTCTTTATAATCTCCCAGCCGGAAGCATTGATGAAACGAAAGGTCGTCTCTCTTTAGCGCCATGGCGATGCCATGATTCAATGCCTCGTCATCCTCTATGATCACAATCTGCTTCATGTCTTCTCCTTCGCCATATGCGCATATGGCGTTACCAACGCATTCTGCTCACCAACGGCCCCGGCCTTAGAAAAATCATGGCATCCGCCGTACTCTTCTTCCGTATCGTCCAGATAGAACCAGTAAAGTCCCGTATCGACCCATTCAAACTGGATGGTTCTCACTTTTTTCATCTTATCGAGAACGGTGACCGTATTGTCGTCCAAATCCTTTACAACCAACGAGCCGTCGCTAAACTGATACAAGATGACCTCATTGGTTTCCGGCAGGAAGCCTATGATCCTGACGCGATACTCCGTATAATAAGGCTCCTCCTTAGAATGATCCGGACCGCTTATGATCTGAATATAATCCTTGCTCCAATGATCCGTGTTAACTCTCTCCGCCGTTCCGTAAACGTCGGGAACTCTTGAGTATGGCACGTGCTCAGGTTCCACGTAGATCATGTAATAATTCCCGTCATAATAGGAATAATTCTTGAGACAACGATTATTATTACTGATCGGAAGCGAGCTTTCCTTTTCGGGCCCCGGGTAGGCATTCTCATAAAAGAGGATCGGCTTCCCGTCCTTGGTTATGTCTTTGGCGATATGATGCTCGCCGTCAGAGTCCCATTCCGAGGTGGCCGTCACTTCAAACCCTTCCGGCAGCCTGCTTTGCACCTCGGAGATCTCCAAAAGCTTATAATCCTTGAAAATGATCTCCTGATTCTGCTTCAGGTCTGACAGGTACAGGTCATTCATCCAGTTCATAAACAAGTAATCCCCATAAACCTTCACGCCGAAATTTCCGGGCAGGTAGAAATCCCCGCCGAATACCTGCGACGTGACCTTTGTGCCAAGATCATATCTCCAAATACTGTTTTGATAATGTCCCATGTCGTCTTTTCCGCTTTCGCTGAAATAGACAACGTAATCCGCCGTGGCGCACACCAGGGACAAGATGTATGGATCCGCCTTGAAAAGGAGCTCCGGGGCCCCGTCAGTCAATCGATACACGGAATTGTTAAGCTGTATGATGACACCGCCATCCCCCTCGCATGGACTTATTCTGTTCCTCGACGTAAACATTTATGTCGTGATCCTTCTTTACCTTATGATACAAGGGAAAACGCATTTCGTCCTCCTGAATGCTCATAAATCATCCTCCATGATTTCAAAACATTTGCCCAAAATCGGAAGGTGAAGCCTCTATGTCACTTGTTTGACCCTTTCACCCTCAAATAGTCCTCAAAGCGCCCGTCCGAATAATACGTTATGGATTCCTTCAAAATACCACCTTGTAATTCCTCCGCAACCGCATTGACCGTATTCAGATCCACCCGGTCCACCTTCCTCACGGGATACAGGATCGGCCGAAGCGGATTCCCCCTTCTTTGCTGCCTGGTATTCGGCTGCATCCTCAAAGGATGCACGTGATCAAAGCCATGCGCGAACGCACCGTCCGGATAGTACTTTCCCTTGAAAAAGGTAGTGATTTTCTCCTCCTCCGACAAGAGCACGTAAAAGGGGCTGTAATGCTCTTCAAAGCATTCCTGAATGCAGCGGCTCTCCCCCACGCCGATCATGGCATAGACATGCCCGTCAATAAAAAGGATCTTACACTCAACGTAATAGTCCTGATGGAAGGGCTTATTCACTTCCCCGCCATATGAACAGCTCATTGTATAACGCCCGATGGGTGCATACTGCAGCTTTCCGCCTCTTTGCGGCAAAATCAAAATGGAATTATAGAGATAGGCGGGCGCCCTTCTGCCATCCCCGGGTTCGATGACATTTTTATCATACAAGTCGTCTTGCTCTTCCTGCAGGCTCTGCATCTTCGCCGGCGTATAGTATTCTTCCTTTTTATGCGCCTTGCCGATGTCATATTTTTGGTTCAGCTCATTTAATAATTTCCGATCCTCCTCCGTAAACAGCAGCTGCCTTTTCCTCAATTCCTCCCTGAATTCCTTCGGATCCTTATAATTCGCGGCCGGCACCTCATAGCCGTTTTCCCCCGTCTCATAAAGCAAATGAAAAAGGAATTCCTCAAAATGCCTGCGAAGGATAAAGATCAGAGAAAACGGGATCGGCAGCCCCACCAACAGATATGTCCCGAGCCTTTTGCCAAATGACGCCATCTCTGCTATTTCCTGCCTGTACTTGATCAGAATGCGGATAGGATTCGCTACCAAAAACAGGGCTGCAAGAACAATGTTCAGGCCAAGGTAAGTAAACAGGATGATGATCGCCAACCCCATGCCTTCAAAGCCCTTATAATCCTTTTTATCCTCCAGATCCGAAATAAACGTCAAGATGGCAGGCAACACAAACCACAAAAAGACCGAAACACCGATTGCAAGCCCATATTCCCATAAAATACTGTTTGTCACCCATACCTCCCATGCGGCCCGATTTATGAACCCTTCGCTCATTCCTCTGCCTTGCAGTAATGCATCATCTGGTCGACAATCTCAGGATAGGTCCAAGCAAGAGATTTTCTGTCGATCAGTCTAAAGTTCTCCCCGCTTGTCTTGTGAGCATTATTATCCCAGAACAGACAGGTCATGCCGTAATACCTTGCGCTATATGTATAATAAGCCGCAAACTGCATTCTCGACTCGGTGTTGTTCTTGTCAAGCGCGCCAAATTCTCCGATCAGAACGGGAATGCCCTTAGAAATGAACTTGTCATAAAGCTTCTTCATAAAGCCGTCAATATCCCCGGTACCCTTCTTCGTCTTAATGTCAAATACCTTCACCGCGCCGCTCCCCTGATTGAGTGCAAAATTGTAGGGCGTGTAGGCATGTACCGATACGATGATCCTGTTCTCAGCGGTAGCCTTGGGATCCTCCGGCAGCTTATAACCGTCAGCGATCACAAAGTCAGCGGAAGCACAGTATCCGGGAGCCATGATATATCTGGAGGTATTGTATCCCTTGCCGTTTTTACGGATCACGTCAACGATCGCCTGGTTTAACTGGTTGACGCAGTCCATGCACTCCTTTCCAACATCTGAGCTTACGTTGATCCACCACTCGTTATTGGTGCCCACCTGCCTCGGCTCGTTCATTGTCTCAAAGATAAGATGCTCGTCATAATCGGCAAATCGGTCTGCAATCTGTGACCAGATCTTGGTGACATATGCCTTTGCATGATCAAGCTTGTCATAGGACGGGTACTCAAAATCTTCGGCATTGTCATGATGAATGTTGATGATGACGTACATGTCCTCAGCCAAAGCCCACCCTACAACCTCCTCGACCCTGTCCATCCAGGCCGGACTGATATTGTAGTTCTCGTCAACGTGGTTGTGCCATGACACGGGAATTCTGATCGTCTTAAAACCGGCATTTTTCAACTCCTTAATAAGACCCTGCGTCGTCTTGGCACCGCACCATGCACTCTCATAGTCCATCTCATTGCTAAGCCAGTTGCAATCACTTGCATCAAAGGTATTTCCAAGATTCCAACCGATCTCCAAGTCCCTGATAAACCGAAGCGCTTCGTTATCGGGAATCTCAAGGGGCGTTTTCTTGGCAACCACAACGATCCCGTCAACAACGTCTCCCGGCTTCGCCGTTTCAAGCGTAAGAGCCTCCTCTTTTGATTCTTCCGTCGTTTTCGTCTCTTCTTTTTCGGTATTCTTTGTCGCATCCGCCGTTTCCTTGCCTGCGCCCTCGCCGGAAGCATCTTCCTGCAGGCTCTCGGAGCTTTCCGGCCTGGAGGTTTCAACTACGCCCTTCACGTTGCATGCACATAAAGATAACGCCGCCATCATCATCAAAAGAAAAGCAAATTTTCTAATCCTCATACCTCTTACGTCCTTTCATATAATCAACCAGTTTTCCTGATCCATTTCTACTGATCCGGTTCTCCTGCCATGATCCTCTTTTTTTACTCCACATGGAACCTCGCCTGATCAAACCGGCAAGGAATAAGGTCACTGTCCCAGCTCCGCTCTCCAAGCTTTATCCGTTCCTCTTCCTTGACGACAGACAGCCTGCTCTTCGGAATAAGCATCGGAACATATCGGAATTCCCGTGCCCAATACTCATTATCACAGCTTACTGAAATTAAATTACCGTATTCGTCATACGTTCCGACCAACGTCTTTCTCTCAAATTCTTTTTTTGCCGGTATCTCCACGCGCAGCATACGCTCTCCGACGGTTGAATACTTTAGCTCCAATACGCTCCGCAAGGATCCGTCACTTTGAAATGACTTTCTTTTTGACAACATCGGTTTTCCGGTAAAGGGATTTAGGTATTCATACTCAAAGCTCTGAAGCTCCGTGAGACTTGTGTTACGCGTCTCATGTCGGATCAGGCGGCCTTGCCTGTCATATACTCTTATGCAATCTACGTGCAGCTCTCCCCGGGACCGAATTTTATGGTTTTCTCTATTTCCCCTTTTTCGGTATAGGATCTGATGATCGATTTATGTCCTTCCGGATCATACTCGATCCTGTTTCTATACGCGTTCGGGAAACCGGATCCATGCCCATTTTGCCAGTCCAGCGTACTGTCCCAGTACTCCGTAAGGCGTCCGTCAGCGTCATACGTATTCTTCCTCTCATAATGAACCATCCCGGCCTTCACTTCTTTTTGAGAGATGCACCTTCCTTCCTCATCATAACAATAGGTGTCACTGTCTTCCCTTATGATTTTTCGCGTATGCTTTATCATTCATTCGATTTTCACCCTATGTCTTCATGTTCGTTATGTTACCACCTCAAGTATACCAAAGCCTGGAACGGCGGTCAATTTAAATGTTCTTTTGCCGGGTGCTCCCGCTTGCGGATCGTCATAATATTGATTAAAATATTAACTGCTGGTTAAGCGCCTCCGAAGCATCATTATCTTGCCCGTGCTTAGTGATTTGCTATAATGTAATTACGACGTCGAATAAAATGAAAGGACAGAAAACCATGAAACTATTGATCGGGGAAAACATAAAAAGATTACGCATTCAAAAGAGCGTTACGCAGGAACAGCTGGCCGAATCCATGCACGTATCGGCCGTAGCCGTCAGCAAGTGGGAGCGCGGAGAAACCACGCCCGATATTTCCTTCTTGCCTAAGCTCGCCTTTTATTTCCAGGTTTCCATCGACGAGCTCATGAGTTATGACGCCTGCGCCGTGGAGCTTGAAATTCAAGGTTTCCTACGGGATCACAAATCCGCCGCAGAGGCGCACCAACAAAGAAAGTGCAAGTCTCTTTCTGCCACTGCATACCGCAAGTATCCCAATGATTACCGCGTTATGGAATTGTATATGTGGGATCTGATCGGCGGATATGCCGACAATGACAAGAATGAAGTATTGGAACATGCCGAGGAAATCGATAAAATCTGTGACCGCATCCTTGACGGCTGCAAGGACGCCTTTATCCGTGCGGACGCCGTCGTGATGAAGGGGAAGCTTGCGCATGCCGCCGGACAGACGTCAGAGGCCCTGGATCTCTATCAAAAGAATCTGCCGGACTGGTATCAGACCTCCGGTCAAAAGAGCGAGCAGCTTTTCGCTAAGGACACTCCCGAATTTGCGAACCTGCTAAACAAAAACATCTTCGAACTAAGCAAATTTTTGCTGAACAAGCTTTCAAAACAAATCTGGTTTTGCAATCCGGCGAAAACGCTTCGGGAGAAGACCGAAGAAGCCATCACGCTGTGTAACGCCGTAAAGGCATTCCAGCCCTTTATGTCAGAAGAGAGTCTGAATGCATTGATTACAAGCTTTACTTCTGATTTTGAAGCAAAGCTCAAGCTTGCAAAAGCACCAAAGGATCTGACGGATCAGATCCACGCTTTCCGGATGAAATGATCCGTCTCAGCTCTTCGCCTTCGCTTCGTTCATCATCTGGCGCGGCCACTCCACTTCATAGGTGAAGCCTCTGGCGATCAGTTCGTCCACGATCCGCTTCCATGCGTCTGCTGCCTTCGCGTACTCTCCCATATCGCTGAGGCAGCACGCAATGGAATACAGGGGATCCATGGGCCAGGCATCGGCCTCGAGCGCCTTCTCCCAATATGCAAACGCCTCTTCATATTTCTTAAGTCCCCTGCACATGTCGCCGGCAGTGCTGTGTAATACGCGGAGCTCTTCCTTCTCCAGATTCGGGAATCGCTTTAGATATTCAGCAGGTCCTGCCACTCTTGCATGTTTTGTTCTTCCCTGGGAGGATAATGCGTTAAATAATCAAAATATAACGTTTTCAAATCATCCGCGTCCGACCCCGTTGCTTTTCTAATGATCATCTGTTTGCTCCTTTGTTATATTTTTATGATCCGAGATCAAGACAATCCCCAAAATTCCCGTTCATTGGTGATCTCTTTACAATCTCTCACCTTCTTATAATCATATCCCGGAGGAATCAGACATACGTAAGAATCGCCGACGCGTCTCCTGCTTTCCAAACTAAATCCATACGTCGTATGCCTTGCGAACCAATACAGATTCTTCGCCCAATAACACTTAAGATACTCTCTTCCCTCAGAGGATCCGTACCACGTATCCTCAAAGCCCGGAAGAACGCATATTTCAAAGTCACCACCGGAGCAAATGCATTCGCGCATCTCAAACAAAGAAAGCTGGGTACCTTCTTTCGTGATGGCGTACTCCGTCATGTCGCTGTCGATCATGGCCCATTTTTGATTTTCCGGAAGCCAGACGTGATTTACCACGTGACAATCCCCATCATTTTTGTCTTCGGGAAGGCACGTGATAAACGCATTTTTGATCCCAACGGTTAAAAGCAGCTCGCTTAGCATGATGGAATGCCACCTGCAGTTGAAACCCGTTGGCGTCTTTTTCGCGTATTCATACAATGTTATGGCATTTAGCTTACTGATCCATTTTTTCTGGTTGTCATGCGGAACGTGCTTTGCAACAAATTGCGCGAGCTTTATCGCTTTTTCCCAGGTCGTTAGTGACGACTTTTCGATCACGTCAAGATCGAGCCCCGCTTTTTCTTTATAGTACTTCCTGATAACGTCTTTACGCCTTTTGTCAGGCTTTACCATATATTTTATGCCAGCGTTGCCATCCTTGTAAGGCGTTGCCTCCCGAAGGATCCTGGCATAATCCTCGAATGTTTTATTGTTTATTTCCATACGTGCATCTCCTCACCTGCATCAAACTTCCTTGTGATCCGTCATTCTTCTAAGCTCAAGTTTACTCAGGCAATCTGTCGCAGAAAGTCAGAAGCTGGCTGGTCACCATCTCTTCCTTCTTCAGTGGCCGGAAGATGCCTTGGTCATACATCTCATCCAAGACCATGAGCGCCTCCATGGGACCAATAAAGCCAGTGGTATGGAAAAACACGACGTAATCCTGCATTTGTGCCGGATATCTCTTTGCCTCTTCCATGGCCTGCTCTAAGGCAAAACCGGCGAATTCCTTCTTGATCTCTTCATCGAGCTCCGGGATTTTTGCAAAAAACTCCGCCGCCTTTTCCTTCACAATCATCACGTTCACTTTGCCATCCGCCGTGATATATTCACGCTCGCGAAGCCTTTTTACCTTTTCCTGATTGGCCGCGTCGTCCTGGATGGTCCCGCAGATCCACTCGTACAGGAAGTCATAATCCTCGTTCCGATTGTTTTCCCAGGCTCCTTTCCTGCTACAAAATCTCGTGTCGATGGACCAGGAATATACGCCCTCATACTTCTCAGATTTTCTGATCATATTGCCGCAGGCGGAATAATCTCTTCCGGTTCCCTTATGCTTCATTACATATTCCGGATCTTCAGCCTCCTGTTTTAATTGTACGTGTGCAAAATACGCACCTCCGCCAAGCGTTTTGATCCAATACTTCCCGAGATCCTTTTGGATCGAGATCCCACACTTATTCGTGATCGCATAAAAAATCACTGCTGCCTCAAATAATTCCCTGTTTCCGCCGGGAATATAGACGTCCTGAACGTCTGCAATGGCCGCCCGGACCTTGGGAACATACTGATTCAAAAGCTCCTGCACGACCTGAAGCTGCACTTCCCTGACCTTGTCCTTTTGTTCCAAGGAATATTTTCTTGGCGAAAAACAAACATAAGTGGTGTAGCGGTCGCCACTCGTCCTCACCAAGAATCCATTATTTTCCAGGAGCGCAATTTTGTCCTCCAGAAATACCGGCGTGATTCCAAGCTCCTGCGCGATCTCCTCCTTTGTTCGCGGCGTCTCATAAACACTGTAAACAATGTTCAGATGGATGGGATCGGACAAATATTTTTCCGGTCCACCGTCAGGATCCGGTCGTCCATTATGTCCAAATTCAATTGCCTCAATGGGAGAAATTCCCAGCGTTCCTATTTTCCTTTCCATACCAAAACCCTCCTTCAAGTCATTTCTTGCCTTGTTTAGATGCCACTTTACGGTACCCTCGGAAAGGCCCATCTCGCCTGCTATGGCTGCGATGGACTTTCCCTCGTAGTAGAAGGAGAAAACAATCTTTCTGCGGCTCTTAGAAAGGTAGGCGATTTCCCTGCGGAGCCTCGCGAATTCTTCCTCGGTTTCGCCCAGATCATATTCGTCATAATAAGGCAGCTCCAAGCCGTCCAGGGAAATGCCCTGTTTCTTCTTTGATGAGACGTGCCTTGCAAAGACGTTAGAACAAATGCGCCACACGTAACCGTCCGTATTGGAGATTTCTTCCGCGCTAAGAAGGGAAAGATAAACCTCCTTCACCATCTCCGCGCAAAGCTCCTGCGCCTCATCATCCGAATATGCCTTCTTCACCGCAAATCCGTAGATCTTATGAAAATAAGTCTCCATCATATGATCTACCAACTGTTTTTCCATTGTCTCCTCCATGTTCGAAAGAATCTTTCTTTTCAGGCCTTTATGACTATATAGTGAGGTGATGTTTCAAAAGGTTGGGGCGTATAATAATTTTGTCATGTTATATTCAAAGTTATAATTACGTCGGTTTCTTTGTTAGATACGCGCTATTTACTTTCCAAATGACGTTACATATTCTACCGTTACTTTTTGCTGAACATAGCTGTACACATACTTGGCAAACAGCTTTGACTCTTCTGCATCTACTGGTTTACATTTATAAAATTTGCAGGTCCACCCTCTGAAATAAAAATTATCTCTCGCATTGATCTGAAACAACTCTTTCATCTTATTCATGTTGAGGTTGTCCTCAGGTGAATAATACTTTACGAAAACATTCAGCTCCAATTCCGGCATAGCATTTTCATTATACTTGGCAAAAAAAGCTTCAAAATCTTCTGGCTTTAACATTGCCGGAACCAACCCGTCCTGCTCTACTGCATAGATACCCACCTTGCTTGGTACCCACACAGCCGTAAGCTCGTATGTCCCGCCGCTTAGCGCCTCGGACTGATCAACCTCTTTACGAAGATATTCTTCTAAAGCAGACTGGAATTCATTTTCATAATAGTTGGTAAAGACCTGTCCTGACTCGTCATCAACCATGGCCTTATACTCCATGTCACCAATCTTAAACTGGAACTTCGTGACGAGATTCCCTCGGGCAGTATATGCATCCGCGAAAACACTCGTTACCTCATAGGCTTCCTTGTCGACTCCGTAATTGACCATCGCCTGTTCCAAGGAAGCAAACGCCTTGTTTTCATTTCCTTTGGAGCTTCCTTCAGAAGAGGAACCCGAGCACCCAGATAGCATCAAAAGCCCAAGCGTATAAGAACATGAACTGCGCTCTAAAATATACAAAACAACTATTACAACCGCTACTATCAGAACTGCCTTCTTCCCTTTTCCTCGCATATGTTCACCCCTAAGCTGCGCGAATATCCTTCATGGCGACCTCCAAATTCGTGCAGCATCCCTTTCTGCGTTACCATAACAACTCATACAATTATTATACCTTATCTTACCATACGGAACAACCCTCTGGGGACGGGGTTCATAGATCATTATTTGAACCTATAACCCCGTCCCTATGGGCCATTACCCGCTTGCGGATTATCTCGTTTTCAATTAAAATATTAACTGTCAGTTAAACACCTCCGTCTTGTCATTATCTTGTGAACACTTATCTGATTGCTATAATGAAATTACGACGTCGAATAAAAACGAAAGGACAGAAAACCATGAAACTATTGATTGGGGAAAACATCAAAAGACTGCGCGTTCAAAAAAGTGTTACGCAGGAGCAGCTGGCCGAATCCATGCACGTATCAGCCGTCGCCGTCAGTAAATGGGAGCGCGGGGAAACGACGCCCGACATTTCCATCCTGCCTAAGCTCGCCTTTTATTTCCAAGTTTCCATAGACGAGCTCATGAGTTATGACGCCTGCGCCGTGGAGCTTGAAATTCAAGGTTTCCTACGGGATCACAAATCCGCCGCAGAGGCGCACCAACAAAGAAAGTGCAAGTCTCTTTCTGCCACTGCATACCGCAAGTATCCCAATGATTACCGCGTTATGGAATTGTATATGTGGGATCTGATCGGCGGATATGCCGATAATGACAAGAATGAAGTGTTGGAACATACTGAGGAAATCAATAAAATATGCGACCGCATCCTCGACGGTTGCAAGGACTCCTTTATCCGTGCGGATGCCGTCGTGATGAAGGGAAAGCTTCTGCACGCTGCCGGGCAAACCCAAGAAGCCTTGGCTCTTTATCAAAAGGATTTGCCCGACTGGTATCAAACCTCCGGTCAAAAGAGCGAGCAGCTTTTCGCTAAGGACACTCCCGAATTTATGAACCTCCTAAACAAAAACATTTTCGAATTGAGCCAATTTGTCCTGAACAAGTTTTCAAAACAGATCTGGTTTCGTGATCCGGAGAAATCTCTTCAGAAAAAGACTGAAGAAGCCGTCATGCTGTGTAACGCCGTAAAGGCATTCCAGCCCTTTATGTCAGAAGAGAGTCTGAATGCATTGATTACAAGCTTTACTTCTGATTTTGAAGCAAAGCTCAAGCTTGCAAAAGCACCAAAGGATCTGACGGATCAGATTAGAAAAGTTTCTAGATGAAATGACACCTACGGGGACGGGGTTCGTAGATCATTATTTGATCCTATAACCCCGTCCCTACTCCTGCTTAAGCGAAAAAACCAATAAAATAAGGAGATGTCATCTTTTTTCTATGGGCATCCAAATCTGTATAAAACGCTCTGCCCTTGGCATCCAGTGCATTACCACGATCTCCGGTGCATCTTTGAGTTCAAAACCCATTTCCGGCATCCATTCCGTTATGATCTGCACCCTTTGTTTCAACAATTCCTGATAATCATGAATCGTGTTCTTTTCGCTTTTCGCTTCCAGGATGAGATAAGTTGATTTAGGGATGACAATGTTTTCCAGCGCCAGACCTTCCACAAAATCTACACCCGTGACTGCATGATCAAAAAGGTGCTCTCTGTCCCATTTTTCCAGTTCATGGCAGTAATAAAAGTCATATCCTTCACCATTAACATTCGTAACAAGCTGGTATATGTCACCGCCTGCTGCCACGCCCCGCAGGAACCATTGGACTCCGCGCGTTGTTACGTACCAATTCTCTTCCTGCCGCGCTCGCTCCTCCCCCCATGGTTCTCCGTGAAACCTCACCTTTGTGCCCGTCAGGATCATTTCCGGTTTTTCTTCAATTCTGTAATTCATAGACGCACCGCCTTCCATCGATAGTTTTAGTGCGATCTTGGAAAAGGATTTTAAGGTCGCGTCTCCCGCTTTCACTTGAGATGGCAAAACGCCGTGAAATCGCTGAAAAGCCCTTGCAAAACTGTCCGGATTGTCATAACCGTATTTCATGGCAACATCGATCACCTTCACGTCTCCCCGTGCCAAATCCGCTCCCGCCAAGGAGAGCCTTCTGCTTCGCACATATTCCCCAATGGTCATGTCGCATACGATGCTGAACACCCTTTGAAAATGATAGCTGGAGGAAAAGCTCTGCGCGGCTATGTCCTCCATGTTTAGATCCTCAAGGATGTGCTCTTCCACATAGTCAATCGCCCTTTGTAATCCGGTCATCCAATTCATTGTTTCGCTCCTTTTTCCGATCGTCTGACTGAATTGTAGCTCATCATGGCAGTAGCTTCCCGACATAAAATGCGCTTCGGTGCAGGGTAGCCTCAGCTCTTCGCCTTAGCTTCATTCATCATCTGGCGAGGCCACTCTACTTCATAGGTAAAGCCTCTGGCGATCAATTCGTCCACAACTCTCTTCCATGCATCCGCTGCTTTCCCATACTCTCCCATATCACTTAGGCAGCACGCAATGGAAAACATGGTTACGCCGTTTTCCCACTTGCTCACCGCCTGGAAGGTGACTCCCAGTTCATTTGCCA
>CAMZDG010000030.1 GCA_947305245.1 uncultured Lachnospiraceae bacterium | reverse complement strand
GCATTCACGGATATTATTACAAGACGGAAAAGAACGGCATGGTAAAGGATTTCTTTGCCGAAAGAGGGTTCGCCCTATTAAAGAGAGAAGAAAACGGGGATTCGGAGTGGTTTTTCGAGATCCCTGAAGAATATGAAAAGCAAAACCGCGTGATCACCGTACTGGCGAAATAAAGCGCGGCGGGGAAGGCTTTTCGAAGGAATATACCGGGAGGGAAGCATGAGCAGGGAAGAAGTGTTTGGTAAGATCAATGAAGTGTTTCGTGATACGTTTGATGACGAGTCGATCACGGTGAGTGACGCGACAGTGGCATCCGACATTGACGGCTGGAACAGCCTTGCCCACGTTGGTCTTTTGGTAAACGTTGAGGAATGCTTTGGCATCCGCTTTAGCATGGGGGAAGCATCCACCATGAAAAACGTCGGCGAAATGGTCGACGTGATCCTGAAAAAGCTTGGAAACTAAGGAAGAGTAGCAATGCTGTTTAATTCACAGATTTTTATCTTCTTATTTTTGCCGCTTGCCTTGGGAGGGTGGTACCTGCTTGGCCACTTTAAGCTTTATTCCTTGGCGCAGGCGTTCCTTATCGGCATGTCCCTTTGGTTTTACGGATATTTTCATCCGTCCTACCTTCTGATCATCTTGGACAGCATGGCAGGGAACTATTTGATCAGCCTTCTTCTGGAAAAGTGGAAGGGAAAGCATGCGCCGAAGGTCTGCCTCGCACTTGGGCTTGTCTTTAACATAGGCATTCTTGGCTATTATAAATACTATGATTTCTTCGTGGAGAACGTCAATGCACTCTTTCGGGCGGACTTCACGCTTAAGCACATCATTTTGCCGCTAGGCATCAGCTTTTTTACGCTGCAGCAGCTCTCCTACGTGATCGACAGATGCTGGGGGACTGCGCCGCATTATAAGCTCCTCGATTATCTTTGTTTTGTCACCTATTTCCCGCAGCTGATCGCAGGTCCCATTGTGCTTCACAGTGAGATGATCCCGCAGTTTCAGGACCTCTCTAAGCGCAAGTTTTCTGCGGCCGATTTCGCAGACGGCACGATATTATTTTGCCTGGGCCTGATCAAAAAGGTCCTGCTTGCCGACAGTCTTGCGATCTTTGTCAATGAAGGCTTTACCAAGGTTTGGTGGCTCGATACGCCTTCGGCGTGGCTGGTGGCGCTTGCATATGCCTTCGAGCTTTACTTTGATTTCAGCGGTTATTGCGACATGGCGCTGGGCATCGGAAAGATGTTCCGCTTTGACCTGCCCGTGAACTTCAAGTCGCCTTATAAATCGCATTCCGTCACGGAATACTGGCAGAGATGGCATTACACCCTGACGAGATTCCTTACGACCTATCTTTACATGCCCCTGACCATGAAGGGTATGCGAAAGAAGAACAAGAAGGTGAAGAAGCTCTACACTGTGCTCTCGCCGCTCATCGTCTTTTTGGTCAGCGGGATCTGGCACGGCGCAAGCTGGACCTTTGTGTTCTGGGGACTATGCTGGGGCATCGCGGCCGTATGGGCGCAAAGAAAGTTCTGGAAGCTGAAAAAGAACTTCGCCTCCTGGCTTTGCACCTTTGTCTTTACGGTGTTTGCCGCAGCGATCTTCCGAAGCGAATCCTGGGTTGTCATGTGCCGTTTTCTCAAGGCGATGTTTGTCCCGTCGGTTTCGAAGATCCTTATCGAGATATCGTATTCCTTCGAATCGCTTTCGGAGAACTATGTCTGGAGCAGACTCCTTGAGCAGCTCCGCCCGAGCCTTTTGAACATTGCTTATCCGGCCTTTTTGGCAGTGCTCCTTTTGATCTCGGCACTGATCCTGCGCGGCAAAAATGCACAGGAGATCCTGGCAGATCAAAAGCAAAAGGGCTTTACGGGAAGGTTCACGGCCGTATTGGTACTCCTCACGGCATGGGCCATCATTTCCTTAAATCAGGTTTCAACTTTCTTATATTTTAACTTTTAGAAAACCGTCGGCTTTCCTTGGAGAAATTGCATGGAACAGAAATTTTTAAGGCAATTTTATATTGGTTTGCTTGCGATCCTTGTTGTTGCCGCATCGATCGTGATCCTTTTCGACCCTTTTTATCACTATCATGATTCGGTCTTTGGGCTAAAGCACGTGCTGGAGGACAGGGATTATCAGGTGGCGGGGACGATCGATCACTTTACCTACGATGCCATTTTGCTTGGCACGAGCACCGCGGAGAACAACAACCTCGGACAATTCCGTGAGAACTTCGGCTGCGAGCCCATCAAGGCGATCCGCGCGGGCGGTTCGAACGCGGATTTCCTGACCTATCTCGACCGCGCCTATAAAAAAAGGCAGATTAGAAAAGTCTTTTATTATATTGATTACATTGCGCTCGAGGGGGACCTAAAGCCCACCTTCGACCGCATGGATACGGACTTTATCACTAATGCAAATCCCTTTGATGACGTGAAGTACCTTTTGAATAAGGACATTCTTCTGAAGAATATACCGCTGCAGTTCGTCTATACCTATGGCCTTTCCTATGATGAGGACAACCCTTACAGCTGGTATCAGAGCAAGACCTTTAGCACGGCGGCCATCACCGGACGGTATTCGCCCAGGGAGGAGTTCCTTTCAACGACCTTTAATGAAACGACATACCAGAACTTTACCACGAATATTGGCCTGCTTTCGGAGCGCATTCAGAAGCACCCTGAGACGGAGTATTACGTGGTCTTTTCCCCCATCAGCATTCTGTGGTGGGATGAAGCCTATCGCGCCGGCGAGATCGACCAGAAGATCCGCGAGACGCAGGAGTTCGTGAAGGCCATGGACGCGTTTGAGAATGTGAAGATCTATTACTTCCAAAACGACCGGGATCTCGCCGCGAACCTGGATCACTACATGGACAGCGTGCATTTTTCCTATGAGGTGAACTGCGAGATCTGCGACCGCGTCGCAAGGGACGAAAACCGCATTACGGCGGCAAACTGCGAGGCACTCACGCAGGATCTTTACCAAATGGTGGAGGAGTTTTCGCGGGGCGGTATCTTGGAATACTATGCCGATGCGCTGACGCAGTAATATGCGGCGTATGTTTAGGATAAACAATGAAAGAGGGGGCCTTAGGCCTCCTTTTTTCATGGGAGTTTAGTTTAGAGATATTTAATAAAATATACCTTGACAGGCGAGGTATCTTGTGCTATCTTATAACCATCGAGGCAAGATAAATCTTGATGAAAAACTTAGGGAAAGGATGGTGGCAAGATGTCTATTGCATCGGATCTTTTAAGAGGAAATACGGATACCATTATTCTGGCTAGCCTCAGCGAGCGGGACAGCTATGGATATTTGATCAACAAGGAGATCATGGCGAAAACGGAGGCTCAGATCGAGCTGAAGGATGCGACCCTGTATTCTGCCTTTCGGCGTCTGGAGAAGGACGGCCTGGTAAGCACTTACTGGGGAGATGAGGAGGTTGGCGCCCGCAGGCGTTATTACTCCATCACGGACAAGGGACGTGAAGTCTACGAACAGAATAAGGCGGAATGGCAGAAGGCAAAGGCAATGATCGACAGCCTGCTGGTGTAAAAAGTTAACAGAATGAATGGGAGGTCGCGTAAGCGACGGAAAGAGAGGCTTAAACATGAAGGACATGATTAAATCAGAGATCACGAATCTCTTCGAGAACGTGCCTGAAACGCAGGAGGTAAAAGAGCTGCAGGAAGAGATGATCTCGAATGCAGAGGAAAGATATGAAGATCTGATCCAGAGAGGTTTTACGGAGGAGCAGGCTTATACGATGGTAATGGGTTCCATCGGTGATATTGAAGAGCTCCTCGCAGATCTCGGCGCTCAGACGGAAGATGCCAAGGACGGCAAGGCGAAGAGCGAGTATTGGGAGAAGCAAAACGAGTACTGGGAGAAGCAGTGCGAGTATTGGAAATGGCAGGGTGAGTACTTCGGGAAGTACGCGAAGGATTTTGCGAAGGACTTTAGCGAGCAGGCAAAGGGCTTTGGCCAGCAGATGGAGAAGCAGGCAGAGGATCTTGGCCAGCAGGCAAAGGAAGCGCTGAACGCTTTCGCTTCCAGTTCCGTATTTGAAAACATCAGTAACAGCATCAAGCAGATCATCAGCGACGTAGGCATCAATTTCCAGTCGGATGACGGAAATTATAAGGACATGCAGATCTGCAATGAGAGAAAGTTCGCGGCAGACGGCATCACCGAGATCGTGATGGAGCTTCAGAGCTCTCCCGTTGACGTGGATATCCAGTTGACCACGGATCCTGAGATTTTTGTGCAGGAATTATATAATAAGGACCCCAAGGAGGATCAGCTTCTGCAGTACGTGGTAAGCGGAAAGCAGCTGAAGATCCATTTTGGCCCTAACCTGATCGGATTCCCCAGAAGGGGTATTGTTCGGGTCTTCCTTCCGGAAAGCTTGGCAGGCACCCTGGAAGAGTTAAAGGTTCTCACTGCTTCCGGTGACGTTTCCTTAGAGGACGTCGGCGCGGCAAAGCAGGTGATCAAGACGGTCAGCGGCGACATTAGCGGCGCTTGTGCCATCGGCGAAGTAAGCCTTGGCACCGTCAGCGGTGACATTGCATTTGAGTCCGTTGAGGGCGAAGTGCAGATCAGAACCGTCAGCGGTGACGTAAAGGTTTCCAAGATCGTCGGAAAGGCATCCGTGAACTCTGCCAGCGGTGACGTTAAGGTAGGAGAACTCCAGGGTGACGCAAGCTTCCGCAGCGCCAGCGGCGACGTGGAGTGCAACCTGACGAAGGCCGGCGAGAAGCTCGAGGTCAGCACGGCAAGCGGTGACGTGACGCTTGCACTTCCTGAGGAGGTTGGCGTGCAGATGACCTTGAATACGGCCAGCGGCGACATCAAGACCTTCCTTGACTGCATTGCAACGGATGAGGCAGTGAACTATGTCAAGAATGGAAAGAGAGCCGTAGGCACCATCGGCCAGGAGCCTTTCCTGAAGGTAAAGGTATCCACCGCAAGCGGCGACATCGAGATCAACCGCTAGGTATGATCCATAAAGAGGAGAAGTACCTGCCTGGAACGGGCAGGTACTTTTTTGATTGACGGAAAAGGTACCCCAAAGCTATAATAAGTGCATGATCATAGAAGTGGAGCAGTGCCAGGAGCGGAAGGAGGAAAATATGGAGCGGTTTTTTAGCGAAGATCAGCCATTGATCGTGTCTTCGGATCGAATTTTATATACGCCCTCTTCCTTTGCGAGAACGGCGCTTCTGTCCCTGCAGGAGATCGGTTCGCTCCAGGCGAAGAAGGCCCACGCCTCCGCCAGGTCGGGACTTCGGTCCTATCTGTTCTTCCGCGTCATGAAGGGACTTGGAGCCTTGGAATATGAAGGCAAGTCATATCCTTTGGAGGCGGGGGACTGCGTCTTTATCGACTGCCAGAAGCCATATCTGCACAGAACGGATGAGAAAGCATTGTGGTCCTTACAGTGGTGCCACTTTGACGGTCCGACGCTTCCCCTGATCTACGAGAAATACCTGGAGCGAGGCGGCCGCCCGGCCTTTCGACCTAAGGACGAAGAGGCTTTCGTCAGTGTTTGGCAGGAACTATTTGAATTGGCTAAGGGAACGGAGCATGTGCGTGACATGCGGATCCATGAGGGCCTCAGCCAGCTTCTCACGCTCCTCATGGAGGAATCCTGGCATCCCGAGGACGCGACGGACCTGCCTGCAAAAAAGAAGTCCGTCATTCCCGTAAAAGCCTACCTGGACACCCACTACGCCGAGAAGATCACCCTGGACGACCTCAGCGCCAAATTTTATGTAAATAAGTATTACCTGACGCGCGTTTTCCGTGAGCAATATGGCATGACCATTAACTCTTACTTGCTTAGCGTACGAATCACGCAGGCAAAGCGACTTCTCCGTTTTACCGGCAAATCTGTCGAAGAAATTGGCCTGGAATGTGGTCTTGGTGCGCCACACTATTTCTCACGCGTCTTCAAGGAAGTGGAAGGCATGGCACCGAGCAAGTATCGTGAGCAATGGTAAAAGCCTTTTTAAAAAGTCAATATAATGTAAGCAAAAGCCAATTTTCTGAATTCAGAAGTTGGCTTTTTCTTGTTATAATCCATTTTGTGGGTATGGAAAGCGAGGCTTGTATCCGGCCCATGGCCCTTCTTAGACCAGGTAGGCTAGCTTCCGGCACTTACCCCCTCTGGGAACGGCTCGGACTTACTAAGCTCAGCAGCCGTCCTCATGCGTCGTCGATTTCTTCGATAATGGTTATCTCGAAATCGACGATTCGGCCGGCTGTTTCGCTAAGTGCGTCCGGCTTATTGTTCTCGGAGGGGGTAAGTGCCGGAAGCTAGCCAGACCATTCCAGAGGGTTATGGGCCGGATATAAGCCAGGTTACCTCAAAAACAAAATGGATTATAACAAGAAAAAGCAGATGACGGAAAGAATTCAGAAAATCGGCTGGATAAAATGGAGGAAGAAGATGAAAAAGGCGTTAATTACGGGAGTGACGGGACAGGACGGATCTTACTTGTCGGAGTTTTTGCTAGAGAAGGGATATGACGTGCACGGGATCATTAGGAGGTCCAGCGTCGATTTTAGGGAGAGGATCGCGCATCTAGAGGGGAATCCGAGGTTTCACCTGCATTATGGGGATTTGGCGGATTCCATGAGCCTTCTGAAGGTTATTTCCGCAGTGCGTCCGGATGAGATTTATAACCTGGCGGCGCAGAGTCACGTTCAGGTGAGCTTTGACGTGCCGGAGTTCACGGCGGACGTGGACGCAACGGGCGTGCTTCGCGTGCTCGAGGCAGTCAGGATCTGTGGGCTCGCAGATACCTGCCGCATTTATCAGGCTTCGACTTCTGAGCTTTACGGGAAAGTAGAGGAGGTGCCGCAGAATGAGAATACGCCCTTCCATCCTTATAGCCCCTATGCGGTGGCAAAACAGTATGGCTTCTGGATCACAAAGGAATATCGTGAGGCCTACAACATGTTTTGCTGCTCTGGCATTCTGTTCAACCATGAGTCCGAGAGAAGAGGAGAGACCTTCGTGACGAGGAAGATCACTCTCGCGGCTGCCCGAATCGCACAGGGCAAGCAGGACAAGCTGTATCTCGGAAATCTGTCCTCCCTTCGTGACTGGGGTTATGCGAAGGATTACGTGGAGTGCATGTGGCTGATCCTGCAAAATGAGAAGCCTGAGGATTTCGTGATCGCGACTGGCGTACAGCATTCTGTGCGTGAGTTCGCGACTCTGGCCTTCCATCATGCAGGGATTGAACTGGAATGGCAGGGCGAGGGTATGGACGAGAAGGGCATCGACAAGGCGACCGGTAAGGTTGTCGTTGAGGTAAGCCCGGACTTCTACAGACCGACTGACGTGGTAAACCTTTGGGGCGATCCTTCCAAGGCGAAGAGAGAGCTTGGATGGAATCCTACAAAGACCAGTTTTGAAGAGCTGGTGCGGATCATGGTGGAGCATGACATGAAGAAGGTGGCCGTGGAGCGCGCTGAGGAGCACATTAAGACGAACCTTGCCGAGTATCTTGAAAAAGGTGTAGTAAAATAAAGAATCGGGAGAGTTCTGCTGAGGCAGAATGCGTGTGAAGCAGGAGCGGTTGAAAAACGCAAAGTAAATAGCGAGAAAGAGTGTAAAATATGATGGAAAAAGACGCGAAAATATATGTGGCGGGCCATCGGGGAATGGTGGGCTCGGCCATTGTAAGGGAGCTGGAGAGACAAGGATACCATAATCTGGTTCTTCGCACCCATAAGGAGCTGGACCTGACTCGTCAGGATCAGGTGGAGAAGTTCTTCGCCGAGGAGAAGCCAGAGTACGTGTTCCTTGCAGCTGCAAAGGTTGGCGGGATCATGGGTAACGCGACGGCGAAGGCGGATTTCATGTATGACAACATGATCCTTGAGATGAATGTAATTCACTCCGCATGGAAGAACGGATGTAAGAAGCTGGAATTCTTAGGTTCTTCCTGCATTTATCCCCGCATGGCGCCGCAGCCCATGCCGGAGAGCTGTCTTCTGACTTCTTCCCTGGAGCAGACAAACGAGGCCTATGCGCTGGCGAAGATCAGCGGATTAAAGTATTGCGAATACTTAAACGGTCAGTATGGCACGGATTACATTTCCGTGATGCCGACGAATCTGTATGGGCCGAATGATAATTATCATCCCGAGCACAGTCACGTGCTGCCTGCACTCATCAGAAGATTCCATGAGGCGAAGCTTTCCGGAGCGAAGACGGTTACTTGCTGGGGTGACGGTTCTCCCCTTAGAGAGTTCCTGTACGTGGACGATCTGGCGAACCTCTGCGTGTTCCTGATGAACAATTATAGCGGTGATGAGACCGTGAATGCGGGAACTGGCAAGGAACTGACCATCAAGGAGCTGACGGAGCTGGTTGCGAAGGTGGTTGGCTATGAAGGAGAGATTCTCTGGGATCCTTCCAAGCCCAATGGAACGCCCAGAAAGCTCCTCGACGTCAGCAAGGCGACAAGGCTCGGCTGGACCTACAAGACCGAGCTCGAGGACGGTATTCGGCTCGCATATGAGGATTTCTTAAACAATCCGATGAGAGCGGAAAGATAACCTTGGGATGGCAACGAAGCTGAGCTCAAGAGGGATAACAGATACAATAAAGGGGAACGGTTCATGAACATCGTCTTATTATCGGGGGGCTCCGGCAAGCGCCTTTGGCCTCTTTCCAATGATGTCAGGTCAAAACAGTTTATCAAGATTTTTCATAAGCAGGCCGGGGAAGGCGCAAACGCTCCCGCAGGGGGCAGAGGCGGTGAGGATGCCTATGAATCCATGGTGCAGCGCGTCTATCGTCAGATCAAGGCGGTTGACAAAGAGGCGGAGGTAACGATCGCGACTTCGAAATCGCAGGTTTCCGCCATTCACAATCAGCTTGGCGGCGACATCGGGATCTCCGTGGAGCCCTGCAGAAGGGACACCTTCCCGGCGATTGCCCTTGCCACAGCGTATCTGCATGACGTAAAGGGCGTTGGGCTGGATGAGGCAGTCGTGGTCTGCCCCGTGGACCCATATGTCGAGGAGGCTTATTTTCAGGCTCTGAAGGAGCTTTGGTCTTTGGCGCAGGATGGCACGGCAAACCTCACTTTGATGGGCATTGACCCGACCTACCCTTCGGAGAAATATGGATATATTCTTCCGATCTCAAAGGAGCGTATTTCCAAGGTGTCGGAGTTCAAGGAAAAGCCGGATGCGGCGACGGCGCAAAAGTATATTGAGGCAGGCGGGCTTTGGAACGGCGGCGTGTTCGCGTATAAGCTTTCTTACGTTTTGGATCGGGCACATGAACTGATCGACTTTACGGATTATCAGGATCTGTTTGCAAAATATGACACCTTGACGAAAATCAGCTTTGACTATGCGGTAGTGGAGCATGAGAAGGACATCGCGGTCCTTCGGTTTGCGGGTCAGTGGAAGGATCTTGGCACCTGGAACACCCTCACGGAAGCGATGGAGGAGCCTTCGATCGGCGACGTGCGGATGAATGAAACCTGTGAGAATGTACATGCCATTAATGAGCTTGGCATCCCCATCCTTGCCATGGGCCTGAAAAATGCGGTGATCGCGGCCAGCCCGGACGGGATCCTCGTCAGTGACAAGGAGCAGAGCTCCTACATCAAGCCCTACGTGGATGCCATTGATCAGCAGGTCATGTTCGCGGAAAAGAGTTGGGGAAGTTTTCGCGTTTTGGACGTAAAGCCGAAGAGCCTGACCATTCAGGTGACGCTCAATCCGGGACATGGAATGAATTATCACAGCCATGAGCACCGGGATGAGGTTTGGACGGTGATCGCGGGAAAGGGCAGGGCCGTTCTGGATGGCAGGGAGCAGGAGATCGGAGTCGGCGACGTCATAAAGATGCCGATCGGTTGTAAGCATACTGTCTTCGCGGAGACGGAGTTACAGATCATTGAGGTACAGTTGGGCATAGAGATCAATGTTGCGGATAAGGTAAAGCATGAATATCGTAAACTTTTATAATCAAATATTTACGATCCTGTTTTTGCTGATGGCGGGCGGAGCCATAGTCCTCGAGTTTTGGCGGAAGAAGCCAGAAGACCCGAAGGAGCCGGTTCCTTCGCCTGATGCCAAGGAGCCTTCCAAACAGGCTTTGCGCCGGACGGATGGAGCAGAGAGGATCCTCTTTATCGTCTTGATGCTCCTTGCGCTTTTTCTGAGGCTTTGGAGATTCGGTGAGGTTCCCGCGGGCATGAACCAGGACGGCGCCATGGCAGCAGTGGACGCGAAGGCGTTGGCGGATTATGCCACGGATCGCTTTGGCACCTTCCTGCCGACGCATTTTAAGGCCTGGGGCTATGGACAGATGAGCGTACTCCTGTCGTATTGCATGGTCCCTTTCATCAAGCTCTTTGGGCTGAGCGCCATAACGGCCAGACTCCCCATGCTGCTCTTTAGCATGGCTGGACTGGCCGCGCTCTTTTTTCTCGGAAAGAGGCTTCTCGGAGCGCGCGGTGGGCTGATCGTGCTGGCCCTTGGCGCAACGAATCCCTGGCATTTCATGCAAAGCAGATGGGCACTGGACTGCAATCTGTTCCCGCATCTGTTCCTGCTGGGCCTGTTCTTTCTGCTGAAGGCGTTAGATGGGAAGAAGCGGTATCTCGCCTGTTCCATGATCGCCTTTGCGCTTTGCATGTATTCCTACGGGATCGCGTTTTATACCGTTCCCGTGTTCCTTCTCTTTCTGAGCATTTGGCTGCTTGCGAGAAAGCTCCTTGACTGGCGGAGCGTCCTGCTCAGCGGATTATTGTATTTTGCCATTTCCTGGCCGATTTACCTTACCATGATGATCAATGCGTTCGGATGGAAGACCATACGGACCTTTTTCTGTACCATGCCCTATTTCGAGGGCAGCGTTCGCTCTAGGGACCTGATCTTTTTTAGTGATCATAAGCTCACGCAGCTTCAGGCGAACCTAAAGTCTCTGACTGGCGTTTATCTAAACGGCGACGGGCTGCCCTGGAATACGATCCAGGGGCACGGCGTACTCTGGAAGTGTTTTCTTCCCTTTGTCTTCCTTGGGATCTTTGCGTGCATCCGAAAGCTGATCCGCGAGAAGGATCAGAAGGTAAGGGCGGGGTACGTTGCCGTGCTTGCGTATTACGTGATCGCAAACCTTTCCGGATTGATCACGGCGCAGGTGAACGTAAACAGGATCAATATTTTGCATTATTCCCTGATCCTTTTCGCGGCATTTGGCATTTTCTTTACGGCGGAGAGGATCGGAAGGATGTCCTGGGTCATTGGTGCGGCGTACCTGATCCTCAGCGTCCTGTTTCTTCGCACTTATTTTACGGAACATGCGGACTCGCTTCGGTGGTATTATTTCGCGGATTACGTGGAGGCCGTATCCTTCGCGGGAGAGCAGGAGGGATGCACGCGCTATGTCATCACGCCCTACGTGAGAGGGGAGTATGCGAGGAATTCCTCGGAGATCCTGACCATGTTCGCGCTTTCCGTGGACGCGGAGGTCTTTCAGGGGAAGCGCCTGAATGAAAATGGATTGACCTATCAGGAGATGATCACGTATGCGGATGCTTCTCAGAGGGTTGCAAATCCTGGTGAGCCCGTGGTTTACGTCATGCGAAAGGAAGACGTGCTTTCGCAGTCCTGGGATCAATATACGCTTTATGCGTATGGAAATTATTATGTTGCCGTACCGGAGGTGTTTGCGAAATGATCAAGCTTATCTACGTGGCAGTGGTGGTACTGCTCATCGTCTATTGGTTTGTGGAATTCATCAGACAGCTGAGTGGGAAAAGAGAGGCGGCGGAAGAAGCGGCCAAGACAGAGGAAGTGGCGACTGGGGAAGCCGTGGAAGAAGCGGCCAAGGCGGAGGAAGTGGCGCAGGGGCGTCCCGAGGAGAAGATTACGCTTCGGACGGCTGCAAAGGTATTTGGTCTGGCGCTTTTGTTCCGGCTTTTGCTCTATGTCTGTGCGACGACTATTTACATGATATTTCGGGACGAGGCCAAGTTTTCGCTCCAGGCATTCTTTGAGTGCTGGGCGCACTGGGACAGTCCGCATTATCTGGACATTGCTGAGAAGGGCTATGCAAATTGCATCGAAAACGGACAGCATCTCTTTTTGGTATTCTTCCCGCTCTATCCATGGTTGGTCCGTCTGTTCCACCTGATCTGTCCGAGCTGGCAGCTTGCCGGCATGTTGGTCTCCACTCTTAGTTTCGCGGTGGGCGCGGTCTTCTTTTATGCAACGCTGGTCAGGGAGTATGACAGGGACGTGGCGGAGAAGGCCTTGGTGCTGCTCAGCGTGTCCCCCTTCGCATTTTTCTTTGGCGCGGCCATGACGGAGAGCCTGTTCTTCTGCATGGTTTCGATCGCATTTTATCTGATCAAAAGGCATTGCTGGCTTGGCGTCGGCCTAATTGGCCTGCTTTGTTCCATTTGCCGTGCGCAGGGCGTGATCATACTCGGCGTTGCCGGCGTGGAGTTCCTGCTCACTTATTCTCCCGTCAGACTTGCAAGGGAGAAAAAGCTTGGCACCTTCTTCCAATATGTCTTCACCAAGGGGATCTTCTTGCTTCTCATTCCCGTGGGCAACCTGATCTATTGCTATATCAATTATGTGGTGGAGGGCAATGCCTTTCAGTTTGTGACCTATCAGAGGGAGCATTGGCATTTAAGTCCCACTTTTTTCACCAACTCGCTGGAAGAGATTGTATCCTACCTGGTCAATCCCACGGTGGGTACTTCCATCAAGGCCTGCATCTGGATCCCGGAATATCTGGCGTTCGTGCTGGCCATGGCCGCGCTTGCGTATGGCATAAAGCGCCATCCGCTCAAGTACACGGCATATTTATTCGTCTATACCATGATCTGTTATTCGGTGACCTGGCTGATCAGCGGCGGCAGGTATATGCTCTGTGCGTTCCCGCTCTTTATGATCGCGGGCGAATTCACCCACAGACATCCTAAGATTTACCCTTGGCTGATCTCGCTATCTTCCTTCCTGATGGCGGTCTATGCGACAGGATATTTCCTCTGGAAACAGGTCATGTAGGGGTTCTTTGCTTTGTACTTAGAAAAAAACTTGCTTTTCGGGAGTTCTGTGTTACAATGAGGGTGACAATTGAATAGTGAGAGATTTATTTTCTGGAAGAAAGGGAGAGCATTATGAAGAAGAAATTTAGCATTACCCTCATGGCACTTCTCTTGGTAGCTGCACTGGGCGGATGCGCAGGTGGCAAGTCTCCGGAGGATAAGTCCTCTGCTCCTGACTCTACCGTGGAATCACAGGGTTCCACCCAAAATCAGACTCCTGCCGTAGATCCTAAGTACGGCGGAAAGGTAGTAGTCGGAGTGCAACAGGATATTGACAGTCTTGACCCACACAAAGCAACTGCGGCAGGAACTAAGGAAATTCTGTTCAACATTTTTGAAGGTCTATTAAAGGTTAACGAAAATGGCTCTTTGATCTGTGCAGTGGCTAGTGATTACTCCGTTTCGGAGGATGGGCTCACCTACACGTTCACCCTGCGTGACAACGTAAAGTTCCACAATGGAAAGAACGTGACGGCTGAAGACGTGAAATATTCCCTGGAGAGGGCATCCGGATTACTTGACGGCACGCCTCTGATCTCGAGCCTGGCAACGATCCAAAGCGTTACGATCGTTGACGAACATACGGTCCAGGTAACGACGGGCAGTGCAAACTTGGAGCTGATCTACAGCTTCACGACCGCCATCATCCCCGCAGGAAGCGGCGAAGAGGAAGGCAGCAATCCGATCGGTACGGGACCTTTTTCTTTTGTGTCTTACAAGCCCCAGGAGGGTCTTGTCGTAAAGAAGAACCCCGACTATTGGCAGGAAGGACTTCCTTACCTGGATGAAGTGAACTTTAAGATCGTCAGCGGCGCTGACACAGCACTTTTGGAGCTCAAGGGCCACAGCATCGATCTGTATTCTTATCTGACCGATTCTCAGGCAGCTGAGCTGGCAAATGAGTATCAGATCCTTTCCGCGCCCTCTGACGCATTGCAGGCAATGTTCCTGAACAATAAGGTGGCACCCTTCGACAACGTAAAGGTTCGTCAGGCGGTCTGCTACGCAATGGACAGAGACCTGATCAATGAGTTCGTGGTGGGCGGCAACGGTGCCATCATCAGTGCGGCAATGTTGCCTACGCTGAAGGATTATTACGTAGACCTGAATGACGTGTACGGCACCGGCGCAAATATCGAGAAGGCAAAGCAGCTCCTTGCGGAAGCTGGCTATCCGAACGGCATTTCCTTTACCGTGATCGTGCCTTCCAACTATGAGGCACACGTGCAGACGGCGGATGTGGTTGCGGAGCAGCTGAAGGCGGCGAACATTGACTGCCAGATCGAGCTTGTGGATTGGAATACCTGGCTGGAGGACGTATATCGTCAGGGCCGCGCTTATCAGGCATCCATCTGTGCCATCACCTGTGACATGACGCCGAGCTATCTGATGGTTCGTTTCCAGACCGGTCATAAGAAGAACTTCATCAACTTCTCGAGTGCTGAATATGATGCGGCATATAAGAAGGCGGAAGCGAGCATGAACCTTGCAGACAAGGCAAAGTACTATAAGGAGGCGCAGGAGATCTTCGTGAAGGAAGCAGGAACTGCTTTCATCCAGGATCCCCCCATCACCATCGCGCTGAGCAAGAACCTTGCAGGATATAAGTTCTATCCGATCTACGTGCAGGACATGAGCACAGTATACTTTATAAACAAGTAACCCCTTAAATGCGGAATGAAGCGACGTCCCCCTGATGAAAAATCTGACGCTGAATTTGCGACGGAATTTTCATCGCCTAAAAGGGAACGGAGCAAATGAAGCAGAACATCGCGAAGCGATTCAATTAGGAGGGCCAACATGAAATACCTGGTAAAGAAGATCATTACTCTCATTATGACATTGTTCCTGGTATCCGTGTTGGCCTTTCTTGCGTTCCAGATCATCCCCGGCGACGTCGTGACCTCCATTCTCGGGACGGAGGCAACGCCGGAGAGGGAGGAAGCGCTTCGCAAGGAATTAGGACTTGACCTTCCGCCGGTGGTGCGGTATTTCAGCTGGGCGGGCAATGTCTTAAAGGGTGATTTCGGGAACAGCTATCGCTTTTCCAAAAACATGAATCAAATGATGCCAGTGGCTGAGCTGATCGGGGATAAGCTCCCCGTGACGCTCCTTCTGGCTGCCATTTCCATGGTTCTGATCGCGGTGATCGCGATCCCTCTCGGCGTTTTTTGGGCCAGGAGCAAGAACCGTTTTCTCGATGCGGTCTTAAGCATGGGCACGCAGACGGCCATGGCCGTTCCGTCCTTCTTTCTCGGCGTGCTCGTGACCTATCTGTTCGGCATTTTACTCAAGTGGTTTTCCCCCGGCGGTTACGTCAGCTATAAAGAGGATTTCTGGGGCTGTATTTCGTATCTTCTTTTCCCGGCAATCTCGGTGGCGATCCCCAAGATTGCCATGACGGCGAGATTTCTTCGAAATTCCATGCTGACGGAGAATGGCGCGGATTACGTGCGAACGGCATACAGCAAGGGCGCGTCCGAGCGCCGCGTGGCCTATTTTCACGTGCTCCGCAATGCGATGATGCCCGTGGTGACCTTCCTTGGCATGATCATAGCGGAGATTGTTGCAGGAAGCATCGTGGTAGAGCAGGTCTTTGGTCTGCCCGGCATCGGAAAGCTGCTGATCAGTTCGATCTCAACCAGAGATTTCCCCGTCGTGGAGATCCTGATCCTATATATTACTTTTGTCGTGATCTTTGTTTATTTTTTGGTGGACGTGCTGTATCGCGTGATCGATCCCCGCATCAGCAACAAATGATGATCTTGCCTGGCTGACGATTTGGAAGCAGGAGCTGATGCGCATGAGGGCTGCTTATGAAAAAGATTGGTGCTTGGTTTCGTGATCAAAATGCATATTTTCTTGTGGGGCTGGCAATGACCGGCCTTGCCGTCATGCTCGGGATCCTGAGCTTTTTCTGGACGCCCTACGGGACCACTGCGATGTCCGCGGCGGAGCGCTTTCACGGGCCGAGCCTCCGGCATATCTTCGGGACCGATAACTTTGGCCGTGACATTTTCTCCCGCGTGATGCAGGGCATTGGCACCACAGTGATCGTCAGCAGTCTGATCGTGCTGATCTCCGCGGGCGCCGGGATCCTGATCGGCGCGATCACGGGATATTTCGGCGGCCTGCTGGATGAGGTGATCATGCGCGTGACGGATGCGATCAACTCCTTCCCCAGCATCCTTTTGGCCCTCGTGGTCATCAGCATTCTCGGAAGGGGAAAGCAGAACGTGATCTTTTCGCTTGGCATCGTCTTTACGCCGAGCTATGTCAGGATCGTGCGAAGCGAATTTATCCGCCTGCGCGACGCGGATTATATCATGCGCGCGCGCCTCATGGGGGTCAAAAAACTGAGAATTTTGTTCGTGCACATTCTGCCCAATATCTTTTCCGTATTTTGGGTGAGCGTGACCATTGGATTTAATAACGCCATTTTGGCGGAATCCGGCATGAGCTATCTGGGGATTGGCGTGCAGCACCCGGAGGCAAGCCTTGGAAACATGCTGTCGGATGCGCAGGGGTACTTAGGGCGCGCGCCTTGGTATGCACTTTCGTCCGGCCTGACCATTGTTTGGATCGTTCTTGGCTTTGCGCTGCTTAGCGAGGGGATCCGGAGAAAACAGGAGGGCCGCAAATGATCAAGATTGAGAATTTGTCCGTCGCGTTTGACGGTCCTGAAGTGGTAAAAAATGTCTCCTTTACGATCGGAGACGGGGAGATCCTTGGCGTGGTCGGAGAATCCGGGAGCGGAAAGTCCGTGACGGCGCTGACAATGATGGGGCTTGTGTCGGAGACGGCGAGAGTGACCTCCGGCAGGATCTATTATGACGATCAGCTCCTTTTGGAGGCCGGAACGCCCAGAAACAATGCCCTTTACAGGGAATACCAGGGACAGAAGATGTCCATGGTCTTTCAGGAACCCATGACTTCCCTCAATCCTACCATGAAGGTGGGAGCGCAGGTGGAGGAGGTCCTGATCTTACATGACAAGAAGAGCCAGGATGGAAATGTGGCGCAAGGCGAAGAAAAGAAGGGCTCCAAGGAGAAAGCAGGCCTGACCGAGTGGATCCGCGAGCGGGATGCCATAAAGGAGCGTCGCCGCCAAAGGGTGCTCGAGGCGCTTCGCAGCGTGGGCCTCAAAGACGTGGAAAAGCTGTATGACTGTTATCCGCATCAGCTTTCGGGCGGCATGCGTCAGCGCGTGATGATCGCGATCGCGGTGATCCTGCACCCTGGCCTGATCGTGGCAGATGAGCCCACCACGGCATTGGACGTCACGATCCAAAACCAAATTATAGACTTGCTTCGAAAGATCAATCATGAGCAGAAGAATTCCCTGCTCTTTATCACGCATGACCTAAATCTTGCAAGGACGCTCTGCGACAGGATCCTTGTCATGAAGGACGGCGAGATCGTCGAAGAAGGAAACACGGAGGAGATCTTTGGCGATCCGCGCGGTGACTATACGAAAAAGCTGATCAATGCCGTGCCCGGGCGTACGGGGAAGAAAAAGTCAGCCTATCAGAAGCGAAGGGAAGCAAGGAAGGAAGAGGAGGGCGCACAGGGGAAGGCCCTGTTGGAAGTAAAGGACCTCAGCGTATTCTATCGGGAAAATGCCAATTCGCTCTTTGGAAAAACGGTGAAAAAGTGCGTGGTGCATCATGCGGATTTCTCTGTTTATGAAGGGGAGATCCTGGGGCTTGTGGGCGAGAGCGGGTGCGGAAAGACCTCGCTTTCCAAGGCAATCCTTGGACTGAACCGGATGGTGGAGGGGAGCGTGACGCACTTCTCCAACGCACCGCAGATGGTGTTTCAGGACCCGTACGGAAGCTTAAATCCCGCGAAGACGGTGGGATGGCTCTTACAGGAACCGCTTCGCGCGCAGGGCATGCTCGATCCGTCGAAGGCCATGACGCCGAAGGACCGTGAGGCGGCGGCTTATGAGATGCTCCGCATGGTGGGCCTGAAGGAGAAATACTTTACGAGAAGACCTTCCCAGCTTTCGGGCGGCCAGCGGCAGCGCATCAGCATTGGGCAGGCGCTCATCACGAGGCCGGGCCTTGTCATAGCGGATGAGCCTGTTTCGGCGCTGGACGTGACCATACAGGCGCAGATCCTGGAGCTGATCCGAAAGCTGCAGGACGACCTGGGGACATCCTTCCTGTTCATCTCGCATGACATCAACGTGATCTATCAGGTCTGCGACCGCATCATGGTCATGAAGGACGGAAAGATCCTTGAGATCGGCGAGACGGAGGAAATCTTTGCCCATCCCCGGAACGCTTATACGAAAGAATTGCTAAAATAAAGATCCCGTTTAGGTGGCATGACGCGGAGCCGTGCATCATATGCATGAATGAGCATTGAAGGAATGGGCGTACGTGGAAGTGACAGAGCAGGGATTAACGGAGAAGGAAGCGCGGGAGAGGCTCGCCATAGATGGGCCGAACTGCATCAGCGAGCATCGCGGAAAAAGCTGGCTTGTCACGTTTTTGGAGCAGCTTCGAGATCCGCTGATCTATGTTCTTGCGGTGGCGGCCGTGATCTCATTGATGCTTCGGGAGTACAGTGACGCTGCGATCATCGTGGCCGTGGTGCTTCTCAATGCCATGGTCGGGACGGTCCAGGAGGGCAAGGCGAGGAAAGCGCTGGAGGCGCTTCGGGAGCTGCAAAGCCCGAGGGCATGTGTCATTCGGGAAGGGAAGCCGCGAGAGATCCCTGCGTCGGAGCTGGTGGTTGGAGATCTGGTCTTTTTGGAAGCAGGCATGAAGGTTCCCGCCGACCTAAGACTTGTGGAGACGATCCGATGCAAGATCGAGGAATCCGCCCTGACGGGAGAATCCCTGCCCGCCGGAAAGCAGGCACCGGGCGCGAAAGTGTTCCAGAAGGCAAAGGAGATGGACGGAACCAAGCTGCATCGAAGCGACCTTGCCTTTCAGTCCACGCTGGTCGTGGAGGGAAAAGCGAAGGGGATCGTGATCGCAACGGGAAAAAATACGGAGATCGGCAGGATCGCCGACATGATACGCGGAGAGAAGGAGGAACTCACTCCCCTGCAAAGGCGCTTAGGGGAGATGGGAACGGTCTTAAGCCTTCTCTCCCTTTTTTTGTGCGCTGCGCTGTTTGGGATCGCCGTCTTGCAAAAGCGGGACGTCATGCAGATGCTTCTTGCCGCGATCTCCCTTGCGGTGGCGGCAGTGCCGGAGGGGCTGCCCGCGGTGGTGACGATCTGTCTCGCCCTTTCCGTGACAAGACTTGTCAAGGCGGGAACCATCGTGAGAAGGCTTCCCAGCGTGGAAACTCTCGGCGCCGTGAACGTGGTCTGCTCGGATAAGACGGGGACGCTGACGCAAAACAGGATGAGGGCGGAGATGGGATACTGGGACGGACACGCAAGGAGTCTGCCCCAAGGGAATTCCCCCGGCGGTGAGGCTCCTCCCAAAGAATACCTTCAGGGGTTGCTCCTTTGCAACAATGCGTCTTTGGAGACGGGGATCGGCGACCCGACGGAGCTGGCCCTTTTGGAGCTTGGCAGGCGCTTTGGGCTTGCTCGGGAGAGCCTTGAGCGGGAGCTTCCAAGGCTGGAGGAGATCCCGTTTTCATCCGAGAGAAAGCAGATGACCACCTTTCATCGGCATGCGAGGGGGAGGATCGGATTTCGAAAGGGCGCGCCGGATCAAATATTACAGGCATGTCAAACGGTTCTCGTGCATGGGAGGGAAAGGAGGCTTGGCGAAAAGGAACGAGGGGAGATCCTAAAAGTCACGGAGGAGATGGCCGGCATGGCCTGGCGCACGCTTGCAGTGGCGATGCAAAGATCGGAGGAACTATCTTCCGAATGGACGTTTCTGGGGCTTGTGGCCCTAGGAGATCCGCCCAGGCCCGAGGCGGCCGGCGCCGTGAAAAGTCTGGAGGAAGCAGGCGTTGAGACCATTATGATCACGGGGGATCACGTCGCAACGGCGTTTGCCGTCGGAAAGCGACTTGGCATCGCGCGGCAAAAGAGCCAGTGCCTGACGGGACAAATGCTGGAATCGCTCTCAGAGGCAGAGCTTGCAAAGGAAATGGAGCGACGGAGCCTTTGCATTTTCGCGAGGGTGACGCCTGCACAAAAGATGCAGATCGTAAAGGCCTTGCAGCTGCAGGGAAAGATTGTCGCCATGACGGGAGACGGCGTCAACGACGCACCGTCCCTTCGCGCGGCGCAGGTTGGGATTGCCATGGGAAAGAGCGGGACGGAGGTGGCAAAGGAGGCAGCGGATCTGGTGCTGACGGACGACAACTTTGCGACCATAAAGCGGGCGATCGAAGAGGGGAGAGGAGTTTATGAAAATATCCGAAAATCAGTGATCTTTCTGCTTTCTTCGAATCTGGGAGAGCTTCTGACCATGTTTGTCGCGGTGGCCTTCGGGTTTTCCGCCCCGCTAAGGAGCAGCCACGTCCTGTGGATCAATCTGATCACGGATTCCCTGCCGGCGCTGGCACTCGGCGTGGACCATAATGACGGAAAGGCTTTGATGCGCTGTGCGCCGAGACAGAGCAAGGAGACCCTGTTCGCCAGGGGAGGACTTGGATGCACCTGCTTTTACGGACTTTTGATCGCAGGGATCAGTCTTGCGGCGTTCCTGCTTCCGGAGGGCGATTTAATGCGAAGGCAGACCTATGCCTTTACCGTGCTTGGCGTAAGCCAGCTCTTTCATGCGATCGGCATGCGGGACGTAACCAGGCCGGTGCTTCGAAAGGGAATGTTTCAGAATCGCATCATGCTTCTGGCGTTTTCCCTCGGAGTGGCATTACAGGCTGCCGTCACGGAAATTCCGGTGCTTTGTCATGCCTTTGGAACGGTACGGTTAAGCTTCGCGGAGTGGGGGACGCTACTGGGACTTGCAAGCGTTCCGCTGATCCTGCATGAGGTGATCGCCTGGAGTAGCAGCGCCGGGAGTAAGAAGCGGGAGTAAAAAGCAAGAGTAAGAAGCGAGAGTAGGAAGCCGGAATTAAGAAGTGAGAGAGATGAAAATATAGCTAAGGAAAAGGCCAAAACACCGGGGGTGCTTTGGCCTTTTTCTTATTTCATCAATTGATTGATCAGTATGTTGATGGTTTCCCTGTGCAGGGGAGAAAGCTGGCGGAGCTTGTTGATCGTTTCCTTTTCATCAACGGTGTAATCAATCTCCTGCGGCTCTTCCGGCTCGTTCCCGATCAGGTAATCAACCGAGACGCCGAAGAATTTCGCAAACTGGATCATCGTTTCAACGTCTGGCTCGGCCAAACCGTGCTCATACTTGTAGATGGTCTGCTGACTGAGATGAAAATGATCGGCCAAGGCCTGCTGCGTTAATCCTGCATGATTGCGAAGCATTAACAGATTTTTCATGGTAGCAACCTCCGTATGTTCTATTTGATGTCTATATTATAATACGAATGGTTGTAAATTGAAAAAACTAATTTAGACTACTTTCAAATACAACCAAAAGTAGTATGGCGGAATACTCCGAAAAGTAATTAAGCAAAAAACTTACGCAAAGTACTTTCCACGGCACCCTTCCCGGAAGAGAGCTGAAGGAAATACTCCTTGACCTTATCTGCCATTTGGAGCTTTACCAGATCCACGCCAAAGATCTTCTCATTTTGCAAAAGACCGTCAAGCCCGGACAGATCCTTCGGCGCGTCACTGAGCGCATAGCCTGCCACGTAAGGCATTGCCATGTCGAGCAGGGGATCAGAGCTCGGCGTGAATGCGTTACCCTGATCATCCACCGCCATAAGATAGCGTAGCCAACCTGCAAACACGAGAGGGATGAACTTTAGGTCGCTCACGCTGAGATCGGGCCTCTTTTCATACGCCTTGATGGTCTCGCCAAAGCGAATGGCGAGCTTTTGCGAGGTGTCGGTTGCGATCCTTTGCGGCGTGTCCGGCATAAAGGGATTGGGAATGCGGACGTTCACCACCGCATCGATGAAATCCTTCGGCTTGATGATCCCGGGATCCACCACGACAGGAAGGCCCTCCACGTAACCGACCGTTTCAACAAACTTCTTGAGAAGTGGATTCTTCATCTCATCAGCGATCAGTGTGTAGCCAAGAAGACAACCGTAAATTGCGAGGGTGGTGTGCAGGGGATTTAAGCAGGTGCAGACCTTCATCTTTTCCACCTTGTCCACGGTCTCGCGGTCCGTAAAGATAATGCCGCCCTTGTCGATGGGAGGCTTTCCGTTCGGGAATGCATCCTCGATCACAAGATATTCGCACTCCTCCGCATTCACAAACGGAGCAATGTAGGTATTCTTGGAGGTGATGACGGGCTCAAGGCTTTCCATACCGTCGTCCAGAAGCATTTTCTCCACCTTGGCATCCGGTCTGGGCGTGATCTTATCGATCATGCTCCAAGGGAAGGAGACCTTGGCAGGATCATTGACGTAAGCAAGGAATTCTTTGTCAGCCAGGCCGTTTTCACACCATTTTTCCGCGAAGGCACTCACTGCCGCATAAAGCTTGTCTCCATTGTGGGAGCAGTTGTCCATGCTGACCATCGCGATTGGGAGCTTTCCGGCCTCAAATCTGGTATATAACAGGGAAACCACCTTGCCAAGATAGCTTCCGGGCTTTTGCGGGCCTTTTTCGTAATCCTCAGCCACACTGGGAAGTAACTCGCCTTTTCCGTTCACCAGGCTGTAACCCTTTTCCGTGATCGTAAAGCTTGCCATCTGCAGGCTTGGATTCCGAAAGATCTCCTTCAGCCGGCCATATTCCGCCTCATTTTCCGAATCCAGGATCAACGACTCCATGATCGAGCCAACTACGGTCTTTTCCACCGTCCCTGCGGCCTTCAGCGTCGCCAACAGACTCAAATTGTCATGCGGCCTGTTACTCTTTTCAATGATCTCATAATCATATCCTTCCGCCGCAACCAGACCTACGTCCATGATCCCCTGATTTAACAGATTCTGTACCACGTTCGCCTGAAACGCGCGGAAGATATTTCCCGCGCCAAAATGAATCCACACCGGCCTCTCATAGGTATTTCGCTTAACAGCTTCATAATCAAACTCAGGAAGTCTGTACCCTTTTGCAAGATACTCCTTCTTTTCTTCCCGAATTCCCTCTAATGTTAGCTTCATATTTCTCACACTTTCCGCCATTCTTTGGCTAAATCTTATGATTATTTATGAGACTTGCAGATTGCCTCCCAAAGTCCATTGAGGTATGTCGCACCCAATGCTCTGTCGTAGAGGCCGTACCCGGGCATTGCCACCTCGTCCCAGATCATGCGCCCGTGGTCCGGACGGATCGGTCCGTCAAATCCAATGTCATACAGTGCGAGCATGATCTCGTACATGTCGAAAGTGCCGTCGCTGGAAAGATGCGCGGACTCCTCGAAATCGGTGGGAGAGTTGAACTTCAGGTTACGCACGTGCGCAAAGTGAATGCGTCCCTTCAGGGAGCGGATCATGTCAGGAAGGTCATTCTCCAGATTGGTGCCGTAAGAACCGGAGCAGAAGGTCACGCCGTTATGACGGTTGTCCACCATCTTCATCATGCGAAGGATGTTTTGCTTGTTGATGATGATGCGGGGCAGTCCGAACACGCTCCAGGCGGGATCGTCGGGGTGGATCGCCATGTTAATGTCATACTTGTCGCAGACGGGCATGATGCGCTCGAGGAAGTACTTGAGGTTCGCGAAGAGCTTCTCGTCATCCACGTCCTTATACATTTCAAAGAGCTCCTTGATGTGTGCCATGCGCTCAGGCTCCCAGCCGGGAAGGATGGCGCCGTTGGAATCGCCGCTGATGGAAGCGAACATGTCCTCGGGATTGAGGGCATCCACGGCCTCCTGCGTATAAGCGAGCACGGTGGAACCGTCGGGACGAACGCGTGCCAGCTCGGTCCTGGTCCAGTCGAACACGGGCATGAAGTTGTAGCATACCATGTGGATGCCGGCCTGGCCAAGGCGCTCCAGCGTGGTGATATAGTTGTCGATGTATTTGTCGCGGTCAGGCGTGCCAACCTTGATGGCGTCATGCACGTTTACGCTCTCGATGCCGACGAGCTTCAGGCCTGCGTCCTCGATCTCTTTCTTGAGGGCCAGGATGTCTTCCATCTCCCAAACCTCACCGGGAGCCGTGCCGTAAAGCGTGGAGATCACGCCCGTCACGCCGGGGATCTGACGGATCTGTTTCAGGGTTACCGTGTCGTACTTGCTGCCATACCAGCGTAAAGTCATCTGCATTGTTTTTTCCTCCTGGAATGATGTTCGGCGCAGGACGATGCGAGCGCCTGATTTGCTTTGGCAAGGATAAAATAATCCTTGCAACCACTGTCTGTTCTTAGTATAATCAAACTATAAATGCAAGAAAAGCATATAAATTGCTCAAAAACATGTAAAAATTGCTACCATATGAAAGAGACGTGCGAAGGAATCGTGACGTAAGACGATCGGATGCGAAAAAGTGTGGCGCTGCGAAATGGAAAAGGACTGGAAATAAAAGTGCACTGAGATGCTTGGAGGACTGGACGTGAAAGAGGAAAAAAAGAAGACTGGGAGCGGGCGGATCCGTAGGCTCCCTGCCACGGAAGAGCGCCAATACCTGATCGACGGGGATTATGAGGTCTATGAAAAAGAGGGCGTTCCCACGGGCGCCATGGCATTTCATTATCACAATTTCTACGAGATCCTCTATGTGCTTGAGGGGGAGTATTCCTCTATGGTGGAGACGCAAAGCTATCACCTTCACAAGGGAGATTTTCTCCTGATCGACCTGAACGTAATGCATAAATATCAGCCGACGGAAGCGGCGGGAGAGAACTCCAAGCGCATCATTCTCTGGGTGACCGGCGCTTACCTTCGGGGACTTTCGGAAGCGGAGATGGACCTGACGGAGTGCTTTCGGACTTCGGCGTCGCGGGCATGGCATTTCCCCGTGTATTATGAGGAAATGCTCCGGGGATATCTCTTAAAGCTTGCCATGGACGGGGAATCCACGGGGATCCGCCGCACCATGGACCGCGGGTATCTCACACTCTTTTTCTCGCACTTAAACCTTCTTTGCACGCGGAAGGAATCCTTGCTGGCGGGAGAGTTCGTGGCAGAGCATCCGCTGGTAGAGCGGGTGAACGCCTACGTGGAGGAGCATCTGGAGGAGAACATTACGCTGGACGTGCTCGCGGAGCAGGTGCACATGAGCAAGTACCATTTCCTTCGAAAATTCAAGGAACTCACGGGCGTGACGGCGCACGCCTTCGTGATGAATAAGCGGCTGATCCGGGCCTGTGAGCTCCTAAAAAAGGGGGAGAGCGTTACCGCTGCATATCAGAGTACGGGCTTTGGGGATTATTCCGTGTTCCTGCGCAATTTTCGCGCTGCCTTCGGGATCGCCCCGGGCCAGTATCGAAGTTAGAAGATTTCGCAATGATTCAAGGATCGGAGGTTAGGGAATCCCTTTTTTTAATAAGCACCGGAAACGAAGGTCATGGCATTCCTTATTCTCTAATAGGTGCCGGGTTCGGAGATTCTGGTGATCCCGACATAGATTTCGGAAATTTTATACCAGGTGGCGAAGTCCGTGACACCGGTCTCAGGAAGGCCAAAAACCCGCTGGAAGACGCGCACGGACTGGGCGGTGGCGGGCCCGTAGATCCCGTCCTCCACAAGCTTTGGAATGGCGGGGTAGTTCTGTGAGATGCGGTTTAGCTGCGACTGGAGCTGACGAACCTTCTCGCCCGTGGAGCCGTTTTGCAGATTATAACCCGGATAGGAGGAAGGAACGCCGGAGATCTGCTGCGCCGTATTGACATATAAGTCATTGCCATAGTAGCGCCTCAGGATCTCGATGGCACTGTAGCCCTCGTCCGCCAGATATCTCGAACCCCACTGATTTAGGCCGCCGCAGGTTGTCTGATTTCCGTCGCAGTAGGAGGTAAAGATGGGCTGCCTCACGCCGGGGCGGGACAGGTAATTCGCGAAGATGGTATCCACCAGACGGTCAATGTTTTCATAGGTGTTCCTGCCATTCACCCATTTCTGATCATACGCGGTGGAGGAAGTGATGGTGAAATCATAGCCCTTGGAGCGGTACCATTCCGTGTAAATGCGGTTGAGCGTGAAGGACTCGATGGCAAGGACGTTGGCGAGGATCGCCTGCTCCGGCCAGGTGGAATAGATCTCACACGCGGCAACGTTCTTGATATAATCCTTGTAGCGCACGTAATAATTTGGCGCGGAGGAGTCCTCGGGAGCGCCGTCATGAACAATGATATATTCGGGAATGACCACGCGGCTTAAGACGATCTCTCCCGTGTCCGGCAGGGGCTTGATCTCCGCCTCCGGGAGCTTGGGCGGATCATCGCTAAAGAGCGTGTGGGCGGGGATGACGTAGAGCTCCTCCCCCGAACTGTTCGGAAGGAAGAGAGGGCGCAGGCGAACGGGCAAGACGGCCAGCTCTCCCGGAAGGATCTGAACGCCGGAAATCAGCGCGTCTTCATAATCAGGCGCCTGGACCGCGACAGTGACCTCAGAGTATGGCTGGGGCTGGTCGGGACTTAAGGAGAGCGATACGTTTGGCGCCGGGAGGGAGATGACTTTCGTCTGTCCGGATTCATCCGTCATGAGGGTAGTGGCCGGTGACTCCGGCATGCCCGTAAAGGCGATGCGGACGGCGGCGCCTTTCACGGGGAGGAGCCCTAAGGAGGAAGTGACGCAGATCTTTATGCTTCCCAAGGAAGGCTCGCTCGCCGCAGACAGGCCGAAAATTGACTGAAAGGATTGGTTTTCCAGATTTGACATGACTATTATTCCAAGGATCTTTTCCCTATATCGTATGCCGCTTTTTCGGGGAAGGGAACCATGGGAAAAAGATTGACAAACGACAGGATTCCATTAGTATATTAGTTAGGGAGAATAACGATTTACGGGAGGTTGTTATGAGCGAACTTCTAGAACTGATCGATCTGACAAAATCATATGGTTATGGCATCAATGCCGTGGATCACGTGACGGTTTCACTGCCCAGGGGGAAGATCATCGGCCTGCTTGGACCGAACGGCAGCGGAAAGACCACGATGATCAAGATGATCAACGGGATCCTGCGGCCGACCTCCGGTGAGATCCGGGTGAATGGCATGGAGATCGGACCTGAGACAAAGGCCAGGATTTCCTATCTTCCGGATCGTACCTATCTCGCGCCGGGCGATACCATTCATACGATCCTGGATTATTTTGTGGATTTCTATGAGGATTTTTCCAGAGATAAGGCAGAGCAGATGCTCGCCGACCTGCAGATCGATCCGAACGCAAAGATGAAGACGCTCTCCAAGGGCACCAAGGAGAAGGTACAGCTCATCCTTGTCATGAGCCGTCAGGCCGATCTTTACGTGCTGGACGAGCCCATCGCAGGCGTGGATCCCGCGGCCAGAGATTATATTCTTCGGACGATTCTAAACAACTATCGTCAGGATTCCTCCATCCTGATCTCCACACATCTGATCAGCGACATTGAGCAGGTGCTGGATGAAGTGCTCTTTATGCGCCTGGGAAAGGTGATCTTGCATACCAGCGCCGCGGCCATAAGAGAGCAGCAGGGAAAGAGCGTTGACGCATATTTCAGGGAGGTGTTCGCATGTTAGGGAAACTGTTCAAGCATGAATTTCGAAACGTCGGAAGGATGGGAGTTCTGCTTCTGATCGTGGCGGCCTGCGTGACGGCGCTCGGTGCGCTCTATCTGCTCTCGCCATTGTTTGGAAGCATCATCGGTCAGAGAAAGGATGCAAGCATTCCGATGAGCCTTCTGAGCGTGCTTCTTGGATTATTGGGTCTCCTTTCTTATGCCGTCATGCTGGTGGGCATTAGCTATGGCTTCCTGATCTGGCTGGGCGTTCGCTTCTATCGCAGCATGTATTCCGATCAGGGGTATCTGACGCACACCCTGCCGGTCAAGCCGATCGAAATCCTGATCGCTAAGACGGTGACCGCGGGCGTATGGGTATTGATCCTGTCGCTTGCCATGTATGCCATGGTCATCTTTCTTGTGCTTCTCGGCGCTTCCAGAGTCATGGATGTCAGCATTGCAGAGCTTGTCCGGTCCGCCAGTGATACCGTTGGATCGATCCTGGATTTGATCAAGAGGGAGACAGGTTTCTCCTTTACCGGTTCTGCCATGGTCTTTTTGATCACGATATTGATCGCTCCCTTTAGCACCATCTGCATCATGTTTGGCGCGGTCACTTTGGGCCAGTATTCCTGGAAGAATAAGGGACTTATGGGCATCATCGCTTACATCGGCGTGAGAATGGCCATGAACATCGCCTCCGGGATCCTAGGCGTTGGCATGACCATGTTTCAGTTCAGCCAGATCACGGAGTCAAGCAATTCTCTGATCATGGCCAACGGGAAGAACCTGATCAGCCTTTTGATCAACCTGTTCTTTGCGGTAGTTCTGTTTTGCTGGTCCATTCACGTGGTGCAAAATCGCCTGAATCTGGAGTGAGCGATTTTATGGCAAGACAGGTCAAAATGGATTGCCTGAAACGGAATTTTTTGGTATAATTATACTGTTTACGATTTCATAATAAACTTGGGGAGGGCGCGACTGTGAGAGAGGTCATTGACGAGGTTCTAAACGGGAATTATGGCGGTGAAACTGGTTCCCTCGACTTTTCCCAAGCTACCATGGAGATCACGATCCGTCCGGGAGAAGAATATAACGGTTCATTTCATGTCTTTGTCGCGGGAGGGTCTCTGGCGACGGGGCACGTTGTCTCCACGGATTATCGCATGGAGTGCCTGACCGCAGATTTCTCGGGCCGCGAGTCCGAAATCTTTTACGTATTTCACGGCGCATGCCTGGAGGCCGGCGAGACGGCGAAGGGCGCCTTTCGCGTGATCAGTAGCCTGGGGGAGTATTCCCTCCCCTTTGAGGTGCGCTGCGTGAAGGGCCTTTTGGAGAGCTCTGTCGGACCCATTCAAGATTTGTCTCAATTCGCGAAGCTTGCCAAGGGCAATTGGCAGGAAGCGCTTTCTATTTTCTATTCTGACGAATTTATCGACCTCCTTTCGCAGGAAGACCCCCAACTTGTCACTGCATGGCATGGCCTTTCCGTCTATCCAGGGCAGGAACAGAACATGGAAGAATTCTTGATCCACGCAGGGAAAAAGCAGTATGTGGAATTCCTGACGGACTCTTCTCAGATCCTGTTGGAACTCCAGCCCGTCGAGGGGGAGTATGAGCTTTTGGAACAGGAAATGACCGTCACGAAGAGCGGTTGGGGCTATGTTGCCCTGAACGTGGAAGCTGACGGGGAGTTCCTTGTTTTAGAAAAGACGCTTCTTGTGGAAGAGGACTTCCTCGGCAATTATGCCAGACTTCCCTTTTACGTGGACACGGCCAGACTGAAGGAGGGCGTGAATCAGGGGAAGCTGATCTTTTATAATTCCTTTACGAGCTTTGAGACGGAGGTGACCGTGAAGTTTGGCGTGGCCCGCGTGGCAGATCAGGCCAGACTCCACCGGCAGCAGGCCATCGCTGACGTCATGAGACTCTATGAGAAGTTCCGGACGAGGAAGATCGGGCTGTCCGGGTGGCTTACGCAGACGCAAGGGCTCGTGGAGAAGCTGATGGCACTGGACGAGACGGATCCCGCGCCTTGCCTGTATAAGGCGCAGCTCCTCATCACGCAGGACTGCCAGAACGAGGCACAGTGGCTTTTGTCTCATGCCGTGGACCTGATGGAGCGGGGACGCTACAGCGAGGAGCTCTGGGCCTATTATCTCTATCTCACAACGCTCCTTAGCAGGGATGAGGAGGAGATCCTTCGGGTGACGGAGGAGGTGACGCAGCTTCATCATAAGAATCCGGAGTCTTGGCGGATCGCTTGGCTTCTCCTTTATCTCTCGGAGGAATTCGTGGACCGGCCGGGAGAAAAGCTCCGTTTCATGGAAAAGCAATTCGACCTTGGCTGCCGAAGCTTTGTGTTCTATGTGGAGGCACTGCAGGCGTACCTTAGCAACCCCGCGCTCCTTCGGAAGCTCGGCGCGTTCGAGAGGCAGGTCCTGTATTACGGCATCCGGCAGGATTTCTTCAGTCCTGACCTTGCGGAACGATTCCTTGGACTTTTGGAGAAGGAAAAGGACTATTCGCCGCTTCTTTGCGACATCCTGGAAAAGCTTTACCAGAAGCGAAAGGACGTGCGCATCGTCCAGCGCCTCTGCGAGCTTTACGTGCGCGGCGGCGTGCTCGGACCGAGGTCCCTGCCATGGTATGAAAAGGGCGTGGAGGAGCAGCTTCGCATCACGAATCTCTATGAATCCTTTATGTCCTCGCTGGATCCTGAGGAGAGAAAGACCCTGCCCAAGGCGGCCGTGCTGTATTTCTCTTACCAGAACAAGCTGGATTATGAGCGCAGTGCCTTCCTGTATGACTATGTGCTGGATAATAAGGTGCTGTACGCTGAAGTGTATGATAAGTACGTGCTAAAGTGTCGTGATTTCGTCCTGGAGCAGATCTCCAAGGGCAGGATCAACAAACACCTTGCCAGATTATATGCGAGAATGCTCCTGCCGGAGATGATCACGCAGCAAAACGCCGACATGATCCTGCGCCTTGTCTTTGCGACCAGGATCCGCGTGAAGGATGCGCGGCTGAAGAAAGTGATCGTTCATGCCAGGGGAAACGCCAAGGGGCGGGAATATCCCCTCATTGGCGGGGAAGCCTGCGCGCCCATCTTTGGAGAGAGCACCTTACTCTATGAGGACGCCTTCGGCAATCGCTTCACGGAGGAAGAGACCGCGGATCTGACCCATTACATGCAGCCGGAGCGCTTCTTAGAGGAGCTTTCCAAGTATGAGGTGGATCTTCCGGAGTTCGACCTGTACCTCCTTAGGAACGCGGGGGACGGGCCGTTTGATGAGACGCTTGCGGACAGGGCACTGCGCCTTTGCACATGGGATGGCCTTGCGAGCGAGACGAGGAGAGAACTCTGTCTGAAACTTCTCGGGCAATTTTTCGAGGAAGAAAAGCCGGAGAAGATGGACGAGGTCCTGGCACTTTTGGATCCGCTGCCCATGACGCTGACGCAGCGCATGGAGGCGGCGAAATATGCCGTGCTCCGCGGAGATTATCAGACGGCGTACGGATGGATGCGGGCGTATGGTCCGTATTTCATGGACGGGAATACGCTGGCGAGACTTCTCGGGAGTCTTTTGGCCGGCGGATGCGAGGAGGATCCCTGCATCACTGCGGCGGCAAAATATCTTTTCCGCAGGGGAAAGGCGGGCGCAGCGGTACTGGATTATTTGAGCAAGCACTTAGAGGATCTCTTGAAGGATCTGCGTGACCTCTGGAAGGAGCTGCAGGCGAATTCCCTGGAGATGACGGGGCTGGAGGAGCGGATCCTGACGCAGCTGATCTATACGGGCGGCTATATCGCTGAGCGGACGGAGATCTTCTCGGATTATTATAAGAATGCGGGAGATTCCTCCGTGATCAAGGCTTATGTGATCCAGGGAAGCTTTGAGTATTTTGTGCGGGAAAAGCCCATGGACGAGATCCTGGTCCGCGTCATGCTGGACGGCGAGCGCTGGGATGCGGGACTTCCCAAGGTGTGCAAGCTGGCGTTCCTGAAATATTATGCGGAGAATCCCGCTTCGGTTTCGCGCGAAGTGGACAGCGTGCTGGATGTATTCCTGCGTGAGATGATGGCGGAGAAGATCCACTTCGAGTTTTACCGAAAGCTTCGACATCAAAGACATCTGATCGGCGAGCTGGCGGACAAGGTCATCGTGGAATATCGCACCAAGCCTGGCGGAAGGGCGAGGATCCACTACCTGATCACCCGCGAGGGCGGACAGGGGCAGGAATATCAGTCCGAAAACATGCGCGACGTGTTCTGGGGGATCTGCTGCAGGGAGTTTGTGCTGTTCTTTGGCGAGACGCTCCAGTATTACGTGACGGAGGAGCAAGGCGGCGAAGAGATCATGACCGCGAACGGCAGCTTGCAGCATCAGGAGGTTTCCCCTGAGACGGCGGGCACGAAGTACGGCATGGTGAACGACATGGTGACCAGCCTCGGCATGCGGGACGGCGATGCCCTGGATGAGACGCTGGAGCAATATTATTTCAAGGAATTCTGTGGCGAAAATCTCTTTGTGATGCGATAGGGGTCTGGGAGGACGGAAGATGCTTAAGATAGGCGGCAATCAAAAATTGATCGTGGGATATGATCTCGGATGGGACTATGCGCAGATCAGCTACTGTAATGCGGCCGGAAGTCCGGTGGAGACGGTCTCCTCCGTCGCAGGTTCGGAGTCCTTCAGCATCCCGACGGCGCTCTGCAAGCGGGAGGGCGTGAACCAGTGGTTCTACGGAAAGGAAGCCCTGCAGTATGCGGAAAAGAGCGGCGGCATCCTGGTGGAGAACCTTCTGCAGCTTGCCTTAGACGGCGAGGCGATCCAGATCGAAGGCACGGAATATGATCCCGTGGCGCTGCTCACCCTGTTCTTCAAGCGCAGTCTCGGAATGCTTTCGAGCGCGGCGGGGACGGAGAAGATCGAGGCGCTGATGATCACCTGTGACCGGATGGATCCGCAGGTTACGGAGGTGCTTGACAAGGTCTCCGCGAACCTTCGCCTCAAGGCGGAGAGGATCTCCTATCAGTCGCATCAGGAGAGCTATTATGATTATTTGATCCATCAGCAGGGTGAGCTCTGGAAGGAGCCGTCGATCCTCTTTCATTATCAGGGGAATCGCATGATCTGCTATCGGATGGAATGTAACAGAAAGACAAAGCCCGTGGTGACCTTTATCCACAGGGAAGAGGAGGAGTTCCCCTCCAGGGAATCCCTGGCGGCAAAGGAGGCAGCCGGAAATCAGATGCTGGACCGCGCCTTTCTGGAGCTGGTCAAGGAGAAGGTCGGAAACGGCAGGATTGCTTCCGTCTACCTGATCGGCGATGATTTTTCCGAGGATTGGCTCAAGGAATCCCTGAGGTTTCTCTGTGACCGCAGAAGGATCTTCCTCGGGAACAATCTCTTTTGCAAGGGTGCCTGTCACGGGATGCTGGAGCGCTTTAAGCCCAGCGAGGCGGCGAGCAGCTACGTGTTCCTCGGAGAGGACAAGCTAAAGAGTAACATTGGCATGAACGTGCGCCGGCAGGGCGAGAATACGTATCTGGCGCTTCTCGATGCGGGCACGGATTGGAAAAAGGCGGTTGCCACGCAGGAGTTCTATCTGCGGGAGGACCGCGTCGTGGAGCTTGTGGCCACAAGCCTTGTGGGCGGCGGGAAGTTCTCGATCCCCCTGGAGCTGGAGGGCTTGCCGGGCGACGTATCCCGCGTGAGAATGACCCTGAGCATGAAGGCGGAGAACGTCCTTCACGCGAGTTTTTGGGATCTGGGCTTTGGCGAGTTTCGGCCCGCTGAGAACAGGAGTTGGGAGAAGGACGTGAGTCTGAGCTAGGAGGCGACTATGCAGGCATATCTTTGCGTTGGTGAATATTCTTCCGTACCATACTTGATCCAGGGGTTGGAGATCCGGGTCTATTGCATGGAGGAGCTGTGTTATGCCCTGAAGGAAAATGCGTTTCTTCTGGACAGCTCCATCATGAGTGACACGCTGCTCCGTTGGATCCGGGAGAGCTGCGGGCTGGACGAGCTCGCGGATTTTCTGCATCCCATGGTGCACAGGCAGGGGTCGATGAGCACCTTTGTCTCTGCCATCCTGCAATACGTGGGGCTTTATGATGCGGACGAGATCCGGCAGGTGGAGCAGATCTTAAAGCGCGGCGCGGGCCTTTCCGGGATCGAAAAGCGAAAAGAGCAGGTGGATTACCTGGTGAAAAAGAAAAAGTATCTGGCGGCCGTGCGCGGATATGACGGCCTGTTGCTGAAATGGGATGAGATCGGGCAGAGCGGCTTGGCGATGCCGGGAGACGAGCTCAAGGCGCGGATCTTTCACAATAAGGGCGTGGCCTATGCGAGGCTGATGCTGTGGCCGCAGGCGGGGGACAGCTTCCTTTCGGCGTATCGGATCCTAGGGGAACCCGAGGAATATCTGTGTTTCCTTGCGACGAAGCGCCTGGATCTGTCAGAGGGACAGTATGTCTCCTTTGCGTCGGGCGAGATGGAGCATTATGACCTGACGCTCGAGCTGGAAAAGAAGATGGAGGAGCTTCGGCGGGAGTTCCTGCTCCAACCGGAGGAACTCATGCTCCGCAAGCGCAGGGAGACCAGGGAGAACGGGGACGAGCGCGCTTATGAACAGCAGGGCGAAGAACTCTGTGAGGTTTTAAAGAATCAATACCGCTTTAGCGTGAGCGAATGATTCCACAAAAAAAACCTTCATTTTGGGTGAAATTTCTAGGATTTTTCTATTGAAAATTTTCATCAAACGTGTTTATCTATTAAAGTGATTCTTTTTGATAAGATCGATCAGAGAGTGAGGTAAGAGAATATGCAGGAGCTAAAGCCCATCAAAGAGGGAAAAGTGCGTGAGATCTATGACAACGGCGACAGCCTGATCATGGTTGCCACGGACCGCATCAGTTGTTTTGACGTGATCCTTCACAACATTGTGACGAAGAAGGGAACGGTGCTCACCCAGATGTCTAAGTTCTGGTTCGACATGACGAAGGACATCCTTCCGAACCACATGATCTCCGTAGACGTAAAGGACATGCCTGAATTCTTTCAGCAGCCGAAGTTCGACGGCAACAGCATGATGTGTAAGAAGCTGAACATGCTTCCCGTGGAGTGCATCGTAAGAGGCTACATCACCGGCAGCGGCTGGGCGAGCTACGTAAAGGACGGCACCGTTTGCGGCATCAAGCTTCCTGAGGGCCTGAAGGAATCCGACAAGCTTCCTGAGCCCATCTATACCCCTTCCACCAAGGCGGAGATCGGAGACCACGACGAGAACATCTCCTATGAGGCCAGCGTGGATTACCTGGAGAAGCGCTTCCCGGGCAAGGGCGAAGAATATGCTTCCAAGCTCCGTGATTATACCATTGCACTGTATAAGAAATGTGCGGACTACGCACTGACCAGAGGCATCATCATCGCAGACACGAAATTCGAGTTCGGTCTCGACGAGGACGGAAACATTGTACTCGGAGATGAGATGCTCACTCCCGACAGCTCCCGCTTCTGGCCCGCTGACGAGTATGAGCCCGGACATGCACAGCCTTCCTTCGACAAGCAGTTCGCGAGAGACTGGCTGAAGTCTCATGATCATGACTGGACGCTTCCCGATGAGATCGTTCAGAAGACCATCGACAAGTACCTTCAGGGATACGAGCTTTTGACCGGGAAAAAATTAGCATAAACAAATGGCCCAAGGAAACTTCTTGCAAAGGCGCAGGTTCCTTGGGCTTTGGAGATTTAAAATAAAGGAGATTATCAATGAGTACCGACAGATATCAGAGCCCTTTGTCAGAGCGTTATGCCAGCAAGGAGATGCAGTTCATCTTTTCCCCCGACATGAAGTTTCGGACCTGGAGAAAGCTGTGGATCGCCCTTGCGGAAACAGAGATGGAGCTTGGCCTTTCCCAGGACGGAAAGCCCGTGATCACGCAGGAACAGATCGATGAGCTGAAGGCCCATGCGGAGGATATTAACTATGACGTGGCACAGGCCCGTGAGAAGGTAGTGCGCCACGACGTGATGAGCCACGTGTATGCATATGGCCAGCAGTGCCCGAAGGCAGCAGGCATCATCCACCTCGGCGCGACGAGCTGCTACGTGGGAGACAACACCGACATCATCGTGATGACGGAAGCGTTAAAGCTGGTTCGCAAGAAGCTGATCAACGTGATGAAGGAGCTTGCGGATTTCGCGGACAAATATAAGGCGCAACCCACCCTGGCGTTCACGCACTTCCAGCCTGCACAGCCCACGACCGTCGGCAAGCGTGCGACCCTCTGGCTGCAGGAGTTTTCCCTGGACTTAGAGGATCTGGAGCACGTGCTCTCCACCATGAAGCTGCTTGGCTCCAAGGGTACCACCGGAACCCAGGCATCCTTCCTTGAGCTCTTTAACGGAGATCAGGAGACCATCGACAAGATCGATCCCATGATCGCTGCGAAGATGGGCTTTACCCAGTGCTATCCCGTGTCTGGCCAGACCTATTCCAGAAAGGTCGACACGAGAGTGGCCAACGTGCTCGCAGGCATTGCGGCAAGCGCACATAAGATGAGCAATGACATCCGCCTTCTTCAGCACCTGAAGGAAGTGGAGGAGCCCTTCGAGAAGAACCAGATCGGATCCTCTGCCATGGCATATAAGAGAAATCCTATGAGAAGTGAGAGGATCGCTTCCCTGTCCAGATATGTGATGGTAGATGCTTTAAATCCTGCCATTACCTCCGCGACCCAGTGGTTTGAGAGAACCCTGGACGACTCCGCGAACAAGAGACTTTCCATTCCCGAGGGCTTCCTTGCCATCGACGGCATTTTGGATCTTTGCCTGAACGTGGTGGACGGCCTGGTGGTGTATCCCAAGGTTATCGAGAAGCGCCTTCGCAGTGAGCTTCCTTTCATGGCGACCGAGAATATCATGATGGATGCCGTGAAGAACGGCGGCAATCGCCAGGAGCTGCATGAGCGCATCCGCGAGCTTTCCATGGAAGCCGGACGCAACGTTAAGGTAGAGGGCAAGGAGAACAATCTCCTGGAGCTCATCGCCGCAGATCCCGCCTTTGGGCTTTCCCTGGAAGACCTCCAGAAGTGCATGGATCCTGCGCGCTACGTTGGCCGCAGCGTGGTCCAAGTTGACGCGTTCCTTAACAATGTCATCCGTCCCATCCTGGACGCGAACGCGGATCTTCTTGGCGTTAAGGCAGAGATCAACGTGTAATTGTTAAATATTTTATTCATACAAGGAGAAATAACATGGGCGGTTTTTTTGGAGTCGCAGCAAAAGAGGATTGTACGTTTGACCTGTTCTTTGGAACGGATTATCACTCCCATCTGGGAACCCGCAGGGCGGGCATGGTAGTCTACGGAAAGAAGGGCTTTGACCGCGCGATCCACAACATCGAAAACGCTCCCTTTCGAACCAAATTTGATCACGACGTAAATTCCATGGAAGGGAACCTCGGCATCGGATGCATTTCCGATTATGAGCCTCAGCCCCTTCTCATGAGATCGCATCACGGCACCTATGCCATTACCACCGTGGGAAAGATCAACAACACGGAGGAGCTGACCAAGCAGATCTTTGACAACGGTCTGTCCCATTTCATGGAGATGAGCAGCGGCGAGATCAATGCGACAGAGCTTGTGGCAGCCCTGATCAATCAGAAGGATAACCTGGTGGAGGGCATCAAGTATGCGCAGGAGGTCATCGAAGGCTCCATGAGCATTCTCATCCTGACCCCCATTGGCCTGTATGCGGCGAGAGACCGGCTCGGAAGAACTCCCGTGGTGATCGGAAAGAAGAAGGACGCGCACTGTGTTTCCTTCGAGAGCTTTGCTTATCTGAACCTCGGCTACGAGGATTGCAAGGAACTGGGGCCTGGCGAGATCGCCGTCGTGACGCCTGAGGGCGTAAGAACCCTTGTGAATCCCGGAAAGGACATGAAGATCTGTACCTTCCTTTGGATTTACTATGGCTACCCTTCCTCCTCCTATGAGGGCATCAGCGTGGAGCAGATGCGTTATAACTGCGGTGCGGCGCTGGCAAAGCGCGACGCGGGCAGGGATCACGTGAAGCCGGATATCGTGGCTGGCGTTCCGGACAGTGGAACCGCGCATGCGATCGGATATGCAAATGAGTCCGGCATTCCGTTCTCGAGACCGTTCATCAAGTATACGCCCACCTGGCCGAGATCCTTCATGCCGACGATGCAGACGCAGAGAAACCTCATCGCGA
>CAMZDG010000029.1 GCA_947305245.1 uncultured Lachnospiraceae bacterium | reverse complement strand
TTGCAACCCCAGTTTGCAAATTTAATTCTCCCGACAAACTTTTCCGTACCACCCATGCAAGCTTTTCTTACTCCATAGGTGGTTCCAATTCTTCGTTTGGGGCTTTTCGTACCACCCACGCAAGCCATCTTGTCCCATGGGTGGTAAAAGCCCTGGATCGGCACGCCAACCCTCAATTTATCGCTCCAATTCCTTTAAGTCTTCCTCCGTAAGTAATCTAAGTTCCCTATTCTCCACGCGGTAGATTTTCCCGACAACGTCAATCTTCCCGTTCTTTAGAAAGAACGCGCTCATGTCCTCCATGGCGTATACCACGCGGTCCTCAGACATTTGAAGCGTCTTTTCGTAACGCCAGGCATTCTCCGGGTCATGGTGGCAGCTCACCGTCATGTTCGTGAAGCCCAGTCCCTCAAAGGGTTCCATGGACTCAAAGAAATCCACCGTGTCCTTTGCCATGTTCATTGAACCGGCGCTAACGCCGAACACTGCCGCATGACAATGAAGGAGCGCTTCGTAACAGCCCTTTTCCTTGATCAGGTCAAGCTGCTCCTCACAGACTCCGCCGCCCATCAGAAAGATACAGTCGGCATGCTCCACAAGTTCCTTTGCGAAGGAAGGATCCGTTCGCTGATCGATCACCGAGTGCTGATCAAAAGGCAGCCCCTGCTCAGCAAACATCTCATACATGCCATCACAGTCGTCGTCATTTTGCGCATAGTCGAGAGGACAGGCGGTGATAAACACGATGCTCCTCCTCTGCGTCAGTTCCTCGCGCAGTCGCTTTGCGATCTCTTCCGAAAAATGATGTTCCGGGAATCCGCTGAATACTGCCGTAAATTCTTTTCTCATAGATCCTCCTACGCGCCCGCCACGGGTACGTCCTCAAAGCACATGGCATACGGGCCCACGAAATCAGCAGATCTCTGAATCTCTTTTGAAAAATGCATTGTGGTCTGTGAATCAATGATGCTTCCGTTGATGGAACCGCCAGTTACCGGCCTAACCTCTTCTCCGTCATAAAGGAACGCGAGTCTGATCTCACCGCCAAAGTGACCCGTGAAATCATCCATCTGGAAATCAGAAAAATTAACCACCCAAAGATAGGGTTCTTTCTTCATGTCTTCCACGGACATCGTGCCGGGAGCCACATTGACACAGCCGAAAAATCCAGTCGGTTCAATTCCTAAATATCTTGAGAAGCGCAGGCCCCCATAATAGGTTTTCAGCACGCCATTATCCAACAATTCAAGATCTCTTTGCCAGATTCCTTCACCGCTCAGGGGCTCGGTAGGCACAAGCGTCATGCTGATCTTGTCACCCTTTATGCCTGCGACCTTGCCTTCGGCATCGAGCGCCTGCACGTTCTGACCTACTTCAAACGTTGAATACCCGGCATAGATATAGCCAGCCTGCGCTCTTTCGCTGTAATAGCTAAAGACGTTACCAACATAGGAATCGCTGATGATCACTCTGTATTTTCCAGCCTTTGGCGCTTCCGTCGCCTTTGCCCGCTCTAGCGTATATTCAAGTGTTTTACGAACCTTTGACTTTAACGACTCACAGTCAAGGTTATTATACCTAAAATCTTTATATGTCTCTACGTCCTGAGGCTCCTTGCACTGAGCCACAAATTCACCACTGACGGTTCTCTTGATATACCCGGAATCAATGCCCGTTGATGAAATGATCTCGACGCCTACTTCATAAGCAAACACTTCCGCCGAATTGATAAACGCATCCTCTCTGTTATCCTCTGCAAACAGTGCCTGTGAAATCTTCTCGCAACACTTTTCCAGCGTATAGTCGAACAAGTCGGATTCCATGGTTAGAAACTTATTCTCGGTGCATTCCATCGCTTCATATGTCGGGTTGCACACAAAGGATGCTGCAAGGTACGCGCGGCTTAAGGTAGCATCGATCTCTTCGTCCGTCATACCGTCATAAACGAATACGGATGAATTCCCTTTCATCTTTTTGCCGTCTTTTTCAAAGGATCTGAATACGTTTACGTTATATATTTGCGTATTCTCCGCCCTCTTGCAATCCAGGCTCTTTTTTACAAAAAACATTTGCGTGCTTTTATAGGACTTTACGTAGATCATATATTCTTCAATGCTAAGCCTCTTTAGGGAGGCCAGGATTTTTGCTTTCATATCGCACCTCTTTATGATTAACCTAATCTGATCTTCGCCTTAATGTAAGGGCCGCCGTCCGATACCTTAACGGCCTCTTTATCGCCCTTGCAACAAAAACCAGTACCACCGGCTTCGATCCTGTCTGATATCATGGATATGGACTTTAGCAGATCAGGTACGTAACCAGTCAGAACAATCGGCGAAAAGATCTTTCCTGTCAGCTTACCGTCTTTGATTTCCCTGGCAATGTCAACCATGAGCTGAATGCCCCAGTTTTTAGGATCCTCCATGCCAGAGGAAGCCTGACAGAGCAAGAACCCGTACTTGACGGAGGCGATCATGTCCTCCACCTTGCTCGTACCTGCTTCAAAGATGGTATTGGTCATTCTAGTATAAGCTTTTCTTGTGGTATCCTGGCGTCTGCCATTACCCGTGCCTGCCACGCCCAGATGCATTGCTGACTGCGCATCGCAAATGCCGGTTTTCAGAATTCCTTTCTCGATGATGGTGGTATTATGCGCCACCACGCCCTCATCATCAAAAAAGTAAGTGGCTACCTGGGGGATAACAGTAGCGCCATCATGCATGGTGATCAGTTCGGAAGCCACCTGCTTGCCGATAAAATCCTTTGCCTGCGCCCTGTCCTTGACAAACATATCCATCTCAACGCCATGTCCGAACGCTTCATGCACGATCATGCCAGTTACGTCGGGCTCACAGATGCAATCGTATTCACCGGGAATCATGGGCTGCGCCGAGAGAAGCTCAATCGCCGTCTTACACGCTTCCTCCAGCTTGCTCTCCAAGGTATCCAACACCTCAATGCCGCCTAGCATGGATACGGGCTTATAGCTGTTTTGGACTTCTTCTCCGTCCTTTGCCATGGCTACGATATGACCACAGGACCACATCACGTTTTGGGTAAGATCCTTATTCTTGGACAAGAACATCTTTGAATACTTCTGATAAGAGAACGCAACGTTGCAGTCTATGATCTTCTCGTCATAGGCGCGCCCTTTTTCTGAAATCCGCGTCAAAAGATCAATAATGTTGTTATCGCCCTTTTCTTCCGGGTCAACTTCATATTCCGTGCTCTCGTTGATATAGAGCTTCTCGTCCTCAACGCCGTCAAAGCGAAACGCCGTTACTCCATCAGGCAAGGTCTTTCCGAGCGTATCCAGTCTTTTGGTGATCTCATCAAATACTGCGTCCACGGTATCCTCTTCTATGGCACTGAAGCTGTACTCCGCAGCCTTACCGTTATCATATACCTTCACGCAGAATCCGCGTTCAGATAATGTTCCGTCCTCTGAAATACTGGTGCCCGTCTTAGACACTCTATAGTTGGTGCTCTTTGAGTCATTCGCAAGAATCGAAGCATATTCATAGCTTACAAGAAGCTTCTCGAGCAGCTTTTCCAGTATTGGTTTCTTAAGCTTTAAGTATTCGCTTTCTTTTACCTTCATATCTCGTTGTCTCCTATTATTTGTCCATCCCGGAGCGTCTTTTGCCCGTTATCACTGCCTTCTCCCCTGTATGATCATGGAAAGAGGGAATCCGCTGCGATCCACCTCGGCGAACCCGCCGCTGAGATCATAGTCATACTCCTTCAATCCCGTGATCACAATCCCATTCACGCACATCCCTGTCATGATCTCGGACATGGAATGGGTAAAGTCGGTAAATGTCTTAGACTTATAACACTTTTGCGTCATGTAATACATGCCGCCGTTGCTTTCCCACTTATGCTCAAAATACGAGTAATGACATTCCTTTTTATGATCGGGCTCATATGGCTCATCCCCTGCCGTGGCAAGCATATTCGTGCAGGGGTGCTGCTCATTGATCACGATTGCGGCTCCCGGCTTCATGCATTTTGCCACAACGGCAAAGAAACGATCCAGATCCTCAAACCAGCAAAGTGCGCCGATGGTGATGATCACCAGGTCAAACTGCTCTTTGAAACGGTCATCAATGTCATAAACATTCGCTGCCACGAATTCGCAGGACAGCCCTAATTCCTTTGCTTTTTCATTGGCAAATGCCACCTGATTCTCCGCGATGTCAAAGCCGATGCCCTTCTTCGCTTTTCCGCTTTTTACGAGGGAAAGAAGTTCGCGCCCATTATTACAGCAAAACTGCCCGATCACCTTCCCTTCCAAGTTGATCTTTTTCAGTATGTCCTGCGTCTCCTGATTGAAAAACGCATACTCTTCCTTCCGTATTTTTTCAACTACGTCCGCACCCCAGGAGGCGTCCCTGTTATCAAACGCTTCCTCCCACGCGGCCTTATTTCCTTCAATATATTTTTCCATTTCTCTTTCCCTTCCCCTTTGATACAAACCCATGCCCCGAGTTCTACTTTAGCTTCTTTATCTCAGAAAGCATGTAAGTCGCATATTCTTTCGCAAGTTCTAAATCATAATCCGGCTCTCCGCCTTGATATTCCTCCAGCGCCTCTCGAATAAGCGGATGGTATTGCCCCGGCACCCTTTTCCCAAGGTCGTCTTCGCCCAGTCCCCACTCGCCGCCTTCCTGCTTGGAAAGGACTTTCTTTTCCTTCAGATACGCCAGAACCCGCGCCAGATTCAGTGTCAGATACATGGTGGCTTCCATGATCTCTTCCGCCGCGCCTTCAATGTCATACCACAGCGAATCAATATAATCCTGCTGTGGCACTTCGCCGAAGACCTCCGCAATCGGTAAACCATAAAGGCAATTCCCCCGTGCGCGAATGACTGTGAAATGCGCTGCCAGATCCTTATCTGTGCCTTTCATGTTCTGCACGTAGTCCTCCGGAGCCTCCGACCACCATTCCAGGTGCCCAGCGGAAAAATGCAGTTCAAACGGCGTGGGATAGACAAAGGGATCACAGACTTCTCGCCTTACAATGCTAATCTCGATGCCCTTTGCAGGTCCCTCCGCATTCAGCGCCACCACCATGTCAAGAAAGGCTTTCTTGACCTCATCCGGTACCGTGTCCTTCACTACAACGATGAAATCCAGGTCGCTTTTCTTCGGCTGAAAGCATCCCATGACGGCAGAGCCGTGTAGATAGACGCCGACCAGATTTTCCCCAAGAATTTCCACGGCTCCCTGCGTGAACTGATCAATTACTTTGTCATATGACTCCATTTCTTATTCCTCTTCGATGCTCCGTCCCTCTAGCAGGGCGATGGCCTCTTCCATGTCGACGCAGTCCACGAAACGATTCGGCCACACAAATTCATTATAATACCGATAGGTCGTCTCGCCGGTCATGTAATCATTGTCGAAGGTGGAATTCGCCCCTTCCGGCACATACACGTGAAACCCCTTTTCATAAGCTGACTTGATCGTCGCATCGATGCAGAAGTTCGTCTGCAGGCCAATGATCATCAGATCCTTATCCCCCTGCGCCTCCATATAGGCAGCGAACTCCTTGTTCCCAAAGCAGCTGTTGATCTCTTTTGTGAAGACCTTCTCTCCTTCCTCCGGCGTAACCTCCTCAGAAATCTCGAATGCCTCGTCTCCTACGGAAAATCCGGAATCCGGTCCGTCATCATGCTGGAAATAAATGATCTCCACCTGGTTCTTTCTCGCGGTAGCGATCAGCTTTTTGACATTCTCCAGAAAGCTTTCATAATTGTATAATTCCTCGTCCGTAATACCCTTTTGTACGTCGATCACCATTAATTTCATTGTTTTTTCCCTCCCACATCAGTGTTTGAGTCTCTCCCGTTTTGCGTCAATACGGCGTCCGACGAGACGCTCCTTAAAAATGCTCGCTCACGTAAATCTTCTTTTCAGTAAAGACGCGCCGCAGCATCTCTTCCTTTGCATTCACGGTCACGTCCTCCCTGAGCATCGCCTCGTCGAGATTCAGACCGCCGACCGCCAGCTGCGCCAGCGCGCGCTCGTTCAGCTCCATGTCTGCTTTCGCTTTTCTGCTGACCTGCACTCCTTCGTTTCGCACGCGATAGGTCGCATTATTCTCTGCGATCAGCTCATCCGTCACCTTGATCGTAAAGTCGCAGTCCGCAGGCTTTGCGACCACTTCCAGAAGCTTTTTCGCATTGATCACCCTGACCATAAAGGCCTGCTGCGGGATCTCCTTGATCTCATAAGCCAGCGGCGACTGCACGATGCGAAGCAGGTCGATCCCCTTCGGCAGGGGCAGATTGATGGTCCCGTAATCCGCCTCAAATCTGGCAAGGAATCCCAAAATGGCATGGAATCCGTCGCGGCAAGTCCAGGCACATTCCTCCACCTGCAGGATGGCCGCAGGATCATGCCGAACATCCGTGAAAATCACGTAAGCGATCGGCTTCCCCCCCTGCTTCATCACATAGGAAAACTTCCTGTCGATATAAGGCTTCTCCACCTTGATATGATCCAGCATGACCTTTTCGTCGCGGTCCATGGCCAGATTATATTGTTTTGCAAAGCTCTTGTACACCGTCATAAAATCCGTGACGGGGTCGCCGACGTTCCACTTGCGCACCTCTCCGTCAAAGCGATATTCGCAAAGCAGGCCCGGACGTAATTCATAATCATTCCAGGTCCTCACCACTTCATAACCCTGCTTGCGATAGAACTCATGCTTAAAGGGATACAGCGTCGAAATCACCTCTCCGTCCTTATATGCCGCGGGCAGGAGCTCTTTGAAGATTGACTTTATGACACCTCTGTCACGATATTCCGGAAGCGTTGCGACAGCGCCAATGCCGCCGGTTCTGATCGGCTTTCCGTCCAAATAGAAAGGAAACTTATGATTGATGATGCGGCCCATCAGCGTGCCGTCCTCATCAAAGGCGCCCCAATCCTCTTTCGTGTCCGCCGCGTACAATTCGCGCTGAGACTCCACGTCGTCCACACGCATGTGGAAGCAATACACTGCCGTCAGATATGCGTCATATCTTTCCATTCCCTCTAATCTTTTTATCTTCATTCTTCTCACCTTTCATCCCTTTTAGATCAGTTCATATTCCATCATTTCATACTTCAGCTGGCTTCCCTCGCGAATCTCCGTCGGAAGGAGTGCCCTTGCCACAAGCTTTAAGTCATCCGTTTCTACGTCCGTCCGCTGAAGATTCGCATAATCTCCGTCAATGCTCACGACCACGTAATATTTCGTCTCCATCTTTGCCTCCATTATTTTTCAATGACATGTCTATACTAGATTGGGTCTTCCGTTACAGTTCCAGCACGGCAGGCATCTCTTCCCCTTCCGCATAATGCTCCGGCTGCTCCCTAAAGCCAAGCGAGAGATACAGCTTTTTTGCCACCTCATTTTCGGGTTCATAGGACAGCCAGCAATATTTCGCTTCCCCTGCCGGAAAAGTGCGGATGAAATCGAGGGCAAGCTTTAACGCTTCCCTTCCGTACCCATTTCCCTGATATCTTTTGTCGATCATAAAGCGCCAGATATAGTAACTGTTTCTGAGGAACCAATCTGCACTAGGCTCCGTGCCGTCATCCTCTCCGATGTCATAACCAATCATCAAAAAGCCGATGGGCTTTTTCCCTTTATAGATTCCATAGGTGAATACCTGCTTTTTCTCATCCGTGATCGCCAGGAAAGCATGCACCAGGCTGTCCTTGTTTCTTGCCACAAAGCTTCTCTGCTCCTTGTTCACGTGGAGGTTCGTAATGGCCTCAAAATTATCCCACGTGACTTTTTCTAAACGTATTGGTTCTTGCACCAATTTCTGATTCTCTATTTTCTGTTTCATAGTTTCCTCCCAGTTTGTTTAAGCCTTTTTCATGTACCAATAAGTATATTTTTTTTGAAATCCTAGTTTTTGATATAGGTTCATCGCCACCTGATTGGACTGAACCACCTGCAGGAACACGTGCTCCGCGCCCATCTCTTTCGCCTTCGAGATCATGGCCCGGCAAAGCTTTTCCCCGAGACCCTTTCCCCGCATGGCAGAAGTGACGATCACGTTATGCAAAAGTGCATATCCGCGTTCCACTGCGATCGAGGCGCATGCCACGGGCTCTCCCTCAAAATAAAGTATACCATATGCCGCATCGATCATCACCTTCGAAAGCATCTTTTGAAAGGTATTTTTCTTTGTCTCATCGGTGAGGTTTTCAAACGCAAAATAGTAGGGAAGCCACTTGGACGGTTCGGAAGAAAAAACGCAGCGCGCCTCCCCGCATCCGCCATTCGCCTGCCCGACATTTTCCAGGCAAACGCTTTCGCCTGCAGCGTCCCACGCGGCAGTTTCCATAACATCCGTCGGCGTTACCACCTCGTAGCCGCGCTTCAGGAGCAGATCTGAGAACTCCTGATCCTGGTCCGTCACCTTGAAGATTGTCGGCAATCCTTGCCCTGCATAGCATTTCTCACAGTAAGCAATCTTCTCCTCTACAGGTTTTGTGGAAGAATAGAGTACGCAGACCGAATTGGCCCTGCTCGTGTAACCGTTCGAGAACCGTAAAAGCCAACCGTCATACTGCAACACGTTTAACGCCACGTGACCGTTTGCGCCAATTTCCTCCAAAAGCCGAACCTTTTCCGTCATGTTTACGTCCTCCTGGCCTCTCCTTTTTCCAATAGGGTCTAGCCTTGATCAATCTTCTCCGACGCCCGCGTAGGGAATGTTCTCCACCAGGCATTTTGCGGCATCCTCAATATCTTCGGGATCCACCTCTTCGCCCTCTCGGGCCGCGCATTCGAACTCGTCCACAATGTTTTCAATATGCACCATGTCGATGAAGAGCTGCAGCCTCTCCAGCATGTTTTCCGGAAGGCTTGTCTCGCTCCGATAGCCCTCGAGAACCACCGAAAAATAGTTCTCTTTCAGGTATTTCAGGCGCTTTTCCCCGTCCTCGATCCACATGCCCCAGCCTACGCCGTGCGTCCAAAGATGCGCAAGGTCGAACATGTACCAGCAGTAGATGCAATTGTCAAAATCAAAGGTCGTGATCGCACCGTCGCTGTAGTCCACGTGATAGTTCCCGTCGCTGAAATCGAAATGCACCAGGCCGTAGCTCTCCATATCCATAGGCAGTGCCCTAAACTTCTCCAAACGATCCGCGATAGCTTCTTTTAGCTCTGCGTAAGTCTCCGGGATCAGCTTGTCAATGTATTCCATGTTGTACTTGTCGAAATACTGCTGCCGGCGGTACGTCGGATGATACTCCTTCGAAAGCCGATGGATCACCCCGATCGTCTTTCCCATGTTATAAAACAACTCGGAGAGCGGCGCCCCGTCTCTATAACGATAACCATTGTCCGAAAGCAGCATTCCCTTCGCATACGCAAACAAAGAAGCATAGCATTCCGCGCCATTCCCAAAACTCTCCACAAGCCTACCCGCCTTCGACGGGATCACGTCCGCCACGGGAGCCCCGTTTTTTGCGAGATAATGCACAAATTCCGCCTCTGCCAGGTACTCTTCGGCGCTTCTGTCTCCCAGCGCGGAAATCCGAAGGACATACTTCTTCTCGCCATATTGTTCGCAGACATAGACCAGATTTCTTCCGCCGTCATGTCCGCCCACCTGGTAAAATTCAAAACCATCTAAATCGTAAAAGGCCCTTGCCTTTTCTAAAATACTCGTCAATCCACATTCCCCCTTATAACTTCCTCTTTCCACCCTGGCATTGCGCCTATGTTCCAAGGATCTTCTGACATTCTTTCTCCTCTTACAAGCCCAGTGCATCCAGCTCATAATTCTTGGATTTTAGGATCACCGCCTGCTCCGGAAACACCTCCCGCAGGATCCGCAGCTCCAAGTTCCTTCTGTGCTCCAAATGTGCTACCAGCCCGTCAAAGCCTTTGAGTCCATGCTTTTTCCCATAAGGACAATCCTCCAGGAATCCCAACATCAGCGGGAACCACATTTCATTTCCGTCTGCGTCCACGCGCTCCTTTCGAATGACCTCCAGCGCCCCGGCTACCCATTGTACGTTCAGGTAAAGAATCTTATAATTTTCCACCTGAATGGTGCCTGCCAGCTTCTTGTAGAACGCCACGATCTCATCGTCCGTCATCTCATAGAATAAAATCTGATTTTCAATGATGTTTTGGAAGATCGAGCACTCAAATATCTGCTTGTCACCCTTCCATTTCGCGAAGCGCGACAGGATAACCTGTTCGAATTCTTCCTTGGAAATCCTGCCATTGTAGATCTCATATTGCTCCAAATCCTTATGAAATCCAGGAATGTCCGTCAGGATTCTGGTATAGGTCAGAACGAAACGGTCCTCCGCAGTCCTATCCCCGCTCCATTCCACAGTCTTCTCGATGCCAATTCCCACGGCATTTCCCACGCTTGCTCTATCAGGCGCAAACACGCGCTCGACCGTCGTCTTTTCCTTAATTTCATCCGCGATCCCGGCATATTTTTCAAGCACCGCGTCGTATTGTTCCTTCGTCAGGTACGAGCACCAGGCTAGCTCCACCGGGTTATAATCCCCCTCACGGAAGACATGGTAGTCCGGCAATTCTTTCGCAAGCCGCCCTGCCAAGGTGCTCTTTCCGGCGCCCTGCACGCCCTCGATAAAATAATTCATGCCATCGCCTCCTTTTCAAATCCTCGGGGAGGCCCCGAGGAACCACAGGGACGGGGTTAATGGGTCAAAAAATGATCTACGAACCCCGTCCCCAAAGCTCATAGCAGCTTGATATACAGGTGATCTACGCCGCCCCCGTAATTGACAATGTCGTTTACGTGGGTATACCCGAATTTCTCATAGAATCCCGTGAATTCGGTCGGGATATAGGTCTTCTCAAATCCCAGAGACTTCGCATATTCATTGGCTGCGGCGATCAGTTTTCCGCTGATGCAATTCCCGCGATACTCCTTTTCCACAAAGACGCAGGACACCCAAGGATAGATTTCTGGCAGGGGATAATAATCCGTCTTAAGGAGCGAGGTCATTCCAACGATCTTCCCGTCCGCCACTGCCGCAAACATGGTCTCCCAGTCCGTAAATTCCCAGTTTCGGATCAAGCCTGCAATATGGTCTCTGCCCTCGATCCAGGAGCAGTTCTCCACAAAGTGCAAGAATTCCTCCGCCAAGGGAGTATCCTTCGAGACCCGCACAATCTGAATGTCTGCGTCGAATCCGAAATGCTTCGCCACCAGCGCTACCGTCTCATCAACGCTCCTCGCATTGTCCCGCTCCAGCCAGAAATACTCGCTCGCCTTCACGTCCTCATAGAACTTTTCGTTGAGCGATAATAAGGTCTCATTGCAGGTCGCCTTCGCCTTCTCATAGTCTGTCGCGCTGTGAATAAAGTTGCTAAATCCCTGATGATCCGCGCGATTGCAATACTCATCCACGAGGTTTTCCGGCTTCTTGATCATGAAAGCCACCCTCGAAGGATCCGTGAAAATCGCTGCCTGCTCCAGTCTTAAATGGCAGTCGCAAAGGATCTTGCCATTCTGAGAAAGCCGGATCAGATCCAGCAGCACAAAGTCAAGCTGCTCTCTCGTGTTCTGCAAAAGCCACGCGCGATACTCCTCCACGCTCCGTCCAAAAAACTCGTCCGCGTCCTTGAAATTCTTGTTCATCGCAGGCTGCGAGATGGGATCCGACATCCGCTGATGCTCCTCAAAGCGCTCATCAATGTCATACACGGGAATCCCGTACTTTTTTCCGAGCGCGCGGGACACCGTCGTCTTACCGCCGCAGGGCGTCCCCGTGATAAAATATACATTTTTTAAATATTGCTTGATTATATTGTCTTGAAATATCATGATTGTTCTCCTTTATGATAAATTGTTTCATTGTCTACAAGCACAGGAAACCATTTATCAACGGCTTCCGGCGATCAGATATTTCTCATTCTTAAAAACATCACCATGGTTCTCGTCCTTTCCGATAACCCTATGTTATCCTTTCTGCCTGCTTTCCTTCTTGCTATTATTTTCTTTCCTGTCATTACTCCACAAACTTCAGATGTCTCGCGTCTGCCATCACTTCCACGATCGGCATCGACAGCACGCCAGGCCTGCGGTCAAACTGCAGTACCGTGATCGAGGTGTGTCCGATATGTCCAAGGATCACGCACATATGCGGGAACGGAATGTTTAAGACGCGTGACAAAAATGCCGTCGAGGAGCCGCCGTGGCTGAATAACACCAGCGTCTTTTCCTTGTCGTCCTTTCTCTTGCAACGGTAGTAAAGACCTTCCCGCTCATATCCAAGGGTCGCAAGCCACTCATCCGCCTTTTTCATGACTATGTCAGCGTCATAGGTTGCCGAATTCCCCGCAAAGCAAGGATATTCCCGCCAGTCGGGCGCCTGCAGGTCCTTTCCCTCATGCACCAGGTCAAAGGAACAGATCCAAGGATTCCCGGCCTTATACAGCGCGTCCTCCCAGCCAAACCGGATCTCGCGCATGAAATCCAGAATATGCACCGGCCCCAGTCCGGAACGCTCCACAAAGGCCTGCGCCGTCTCTCTGGCGCGTCCTAATGGCGAGCAATAAATCTCCTCGATCCCTTCTTCCATCAGACGCTCCGCAACTACCTTCGCCTGCCTGTGTCCCAATTCCGTCAGACAATCCAGTTCATAATTTGGATTTCCATGTCGTACCAAGATTAGCTTCATTCCTTGTTCCTCCTGCTTCCTCAATCATTTCTTATGCATTCTTTTCAGGTTCACATTCCAGTCTCATAAACCCGCTTCCGCTCTATTAGATTTTCGTTACCGCCTCATAAACCCGCTTCCGCTCCAGCTAAGAACGGTTTCATATCCTAGCTTTCCATACCAGCCGGTCTCATAAGTATAATGAATATAACTATAATCATAAAACTCATCCCGCAGGATCTCTGTGACGTTGCGGACCATCGTCAGCCCGATGCCGCGGTCGCGGTACTCTGGCACCGTCCCGACGCATCCGGGACCGCCAATCTTCCACCTTTCGCCATTTACCAGGTGTTCGCCAAAGTCCTCGATCATGCAAAAGCTCGCAATCTTTCCATCCACGAAACCGCAATATACGCGGGACTTTTCGGTAAAAAACGGCACCCAATGGGGGATCACCTTACGGACCGCATCCAATAATTCTTCAAGGTCACCCTGATAATACCCAAAACTCACTTCCTTCGGAAATGCCTTTTCATAACACCGCCCGTCAAAGCCCTGCAACCGCAGGAACATTTCGGAGGCAGGTTCCTCGTCCGAAACTCTCTTTACGTACTCCCGCTCAAAAAATCCCGGATTCATCTCAAGAAAAAGGTCTTCATACTGTTTTTCCGAGACAAGGTCACTTCGAAGAATGGAATAATATGCCGTGTCATGAAGCCCCTGATTATTCTTTTTGGAAGCCCGCAGCACACCGTCAAAATGCATCCCGGCCTTTTGCATCACGCGACCCGATTTCTTGTTTCTTATGTCATGGGTGGCAATGATCCGATTTAAGTCCGGCTCTCCTTTAAACAGGTATTGGATCACGGCCTTTAAGGCCTCCGGCATAATGCCGCGTCCCCAAAAGGCCTTGCCAAGGCAGTATCCGACCTCATAAGAACAGGTCCTTTCCTCTCGCTCCACCACCGCAATGTTCCCGATGACATGGTCCTCGCCCTTTAAGGTGATGCCCCAGTTATAGGTCTTGCCGTCCTCATAAAAGGAAACCCATTTCGAGAGGAGCTCCCGCGTGAATTCAGCGCTCCTGTGCGTCGGCCAGGAAAGGAACTTGGTCACCTCCGGGTCCCCCGCCCAATTCTGAAACATGTCCTCCGCATCCGTAACGACATACCGTCTTAGGATCAGTCGCTCCGTTTCTATAGTTTTCGTTCCAATTGTATTCATTTTTCTCCTTCTGTCATCGAAAATGGTTCACCATAACACATCCGGTCATATGTTATCAAGTCAACAAATCTTGGGCGCGTAGCCCCTCCGGCGTCAGGCGATAGATCTTGTCACACACCTCGGATAAGTACTTTCGGTCGTGGGAGACGCTGAGGATGGCGCCCGGAAATTCCCGAAGCATCTTGCGGATCACCGGCCCTGACAAGGGCGAAAAATTTCTCGTCGGCTCATCCAAAATGAGCACGTTCGCCCCCGACATGCTGAGCTTTAGCAGAAGTACCTTCGCCTTTTGCCCTCCGGAAAGCTCCCGGATGGGATGCTCCATCTCATCCGCCGTATACTTCAGCGATCCGAGATAGGTGCGGATCCTTGTCCGCTCCTCCTTGTCCCCGGTGCTGTCCAGAAAATCCACCGGCGTCTGGTCCATGTTTAGGAGCGCCTCATAATTCTGCGGCATATACTGCGCCCGCAGGTCCGCCCTGGCAAGAAGCTCCTCCGCCAGCAAGGTGAGCAATGTCGTCTTTCCGCATCCGTTGGTCCCAATGATTCCAATTTTTTCCGACCCCCGAAGCTTTAACTCTATGTCGCGTGCCAAGAGTCTGCTCCCGTCCGCCGTCATCAGTTCCTTCTTTTCATACTGTAGCACCCACTTCCCGGAAGGAATGGCGCTGTCCTTGTTCCCAAGCTTGAAAAAGATGGCCTCCTCCTGCTCCGGAAGCTCCGTCATGTTTTCGTCTTCCCGCTCAAAGCGCTTTTCCATGGCCTTGACGTTCTTCATCTTCTTTTTTAAGAGCCTTCCGATCGCGTCCCTTTCCGCCCTGGAAATATTGTCAAGTCTGGATCCGACACTCTGCTCCATTTTTCGGATCTTCTCATCTCGGATCCGCTTCTCCCGGCGCTCTCCGAGCGCGAGCTGCTCTTGCTTTTCAAAGGCGTTCAGGCGTTCCTCCACGTATTGCCTGTAAGGAACGTTCGCCACGGTATGGCGGCATCTCGTCTTGCGTCTGATCTGCTCGAAATGGATCACGCGGTTCGCCGTATGCTCAATCAGTGTCTCATCATGCGAGATGAAAAGCACGGCATGCTCCCAGGCATTGATCAATCCTTCCATCAGCTCCAGCGTCTCGATGTCAATGTCGTTTGACGGCTCGTCGAGAAGCAGGATCGTCGGTCTTTCCATCAAGATCCGCATCATCTGCGCCTTCACGCGCTCGCCGCCGGAGAGGGTCTGCATCGCCTGCTCCCGATAGAAAAAGGTCTGCTCCACGCCGAAGTCGCTTGCCATTTTCGATAGCTCCCTGGGCGTCTGATCCAGGAAGTCCGGACTGTCCATGAAATACTCACTGACGCTTTTCTTCTTCGCCTCCTCGGGAAGCTCCTGGGGAAGATACCCCAGCTTTTCTCCGCTGATCACCTTTTCTCCGGTCGCCTCGATATAATCCTCCACCAGCTCCGGGTCGAAAATCCATTTCATCAGCGTGGACTTTCCGTTTCCTTCTTCGCCGATCATCACGGCCTTATCCCCGTCATTCAAGACGAGGGAAAAATTCTCCAGGATCGTTCTCAGATCCTTTTTATGTATTAGCGTAACGTTCTTTATCTGAAACATTCGGCCTCACTCCCTTTCAAATTACCAAAATAAAAGCCCTGACACCTTCCGGTATCAGGGCAAAATAAGCGATTCTTATCGTTTTCAGTAACCATGGAAATCCCATGAGGAATGAAACCCGCCGTGCTATTTTACGCATCTCCAGGAGGTATGATCATAGCTATGAATGTTATCAAAGTTGCGTACGCGGAACAACATTTTAATACCTCCTTTCCCGCCAAACGGCGATGCACGGTGAACAGTTACGGTGTCAAGTAAATGCTATTGACATCTACGATTATACAGACAGTTTCCTTGATTGTCAATCGTTTTATGCAATATCTCAAAACAATCTGCTTTGATCATGCGGCGATGGGCTTAGTCGCTGTAATTTGTATCGCAGTTGACGGTCACGGTAAAGCCGGGGAAGGTGTCCTCCACTTCCTTTTGGATGGTCTTTGCCATGCCAGGCTTGTCCGCAACGCTGAAGTCCAGCGTGACGTCAAATGAGAGCCTCTTCTCCTCCAGGCCGATGAAGACTCCGTGGCTGTTCACCACGCCCTCATGACCCTTACAGATCTCACCGATCTTTGTCCGCATGGAGATCACCTCGGCATTTTCCTGCTCCACCGCATAGATCCCGACGGTCACGAAGATGTGGAACTTCTCCAAGACTGCCATCTGGATCTTCTGTGTCAGGGCATGCAGCTGCGTGGCCGTCATATCCCCGCTCACCTCAACGTGAAGGCTTCCAATGGCGGAATCCGGCCCATAATTATGCAAGATCAGGTCATAGGTCCCAAGCACGCCGGGAATGGCATTCACGGTCGCTTTGATCTCTCCCGTGATGGCGCTGTCCGGGCGCTTTCCAATGACGTGGCTCACGGCCTCTAACATCATCTCTACGCCAGCCTTTACGATGAACGCCGAAATGATCGCGCCGAGGATCCCGTCCACGGAAAAATGAAGGAAGTAGGTGATGCCGGCGCCAATCAGCGTCGATGCCGAGATAATGGCGTCAAAGCTGGCATCCGATCCGGATGCGACGAGTGCGTCCGAGGCATATTTTTCGCCCTGCCCCTTTACGAAGCGCCCCAATACTAGCTTAGTAATAACGGAAATGACGATGATAATGACCGTCACCAGAGAGTATTCCGGAAGCGTCGGCGAAAAGATCTTCTTTACGGACTCCACAAGGGAAGCCACGCCCGCGGAAAGAACGATGACCGCGATCAGGATTGTGCTAAAGTATTCGATCCGCCCGTAGCCATAGGGGTGCTTCTCGTCCGGCTTTTTCTTCGCAAGCTTGATGCCAAGGATCGTGATGATGGAGCTAAAGGCGTCCGTCAAGTTGTTCACGGCATCCAGCACCACGGAGATCGATCCGGCGATGAGTCCGGCCCCCGCCTTAAAGGCTGCCAGGAAGACATTGGTAACGATCCCGATGATGCTTGTCCTCGTGATCGCTTTCTCTCGAATCTTCGGATCTAACGTATTTCCCATAATGACCTCCTAAAGTGCAGCCGTTTTCAGACTGCGAAATAAGTGCGCCAGGACGAGAAAGAGCATCCCGCCCAGCATGCCTCCGACAAAGTTCAAAATGAAATCATCCACGTCCACGTGACGGCCGATGAAGAGCTGCGTGAATTCAATAAAGACCGGCAAAGCCGCCGAAAACCAAAGGAGCCGAAGGAGACTGCGGTTTTTCTTCCAAAGCAGGGCCAGTCCAAAGCCCCAGGGCATGAACATGAGGATGTTGCCGATAATGTTGATCCCAAACAGGTCTCCGTGAACCCCGAAGGCACGATAATAATTTCGGATCGTGTGAAACGGCACCAGATTGATGCCCTCCCCCGTGATCCATCTGCGCCTTGCGAGCCGTAGCATGACACCCGGCGAATGATACTCGCCCTGCCAGACAAAGACAAGCAGTGCCATCATAAAAACAACAAACAAGCCCAGAAGCACTTCTCTGAGCTTATTATATTTTAGTTTTATCTTCTTCACTCCGGCTTTTGCGCCAAGCTTCTTTGCCCTGCGGTGCAGGAGAAAGACCCGCAGCAAAACATAAACAGGAATGCCCGCAAGCATCAGTCGGATCAGGTCCATGATATAATCGGTCAAGCTTGCCCCCAATGTAACCTGTGCAGTTCACCCGCCTGCTCCAAACCCTGAAACTCATTTTGCCTCAGTGCTTCATACAGGACGATCGCCACGGAATTCGACAGATTTAAGGATCGGATCGCCGGCGCCATGGGAATGCGGATGCACCTCTCACGATTTTCCACAAGGATCTCCTCCGGGATTCCCGCGCTCTCCTTGCCAAACATGATATAGTCCTCAGGGCCAAAGGAAACCTCCGTATAGGAACGCTCTGCCTTGGTCGTCGCATACCAGATCTTCGCGTCCGGGTGCGCTGCAAGGTCTTCCCGGATCGCTTCCAGGAAGGTCTGATAATTCATGTGCCGGTACACCTCGAGATGCTCCCAGTAGTCCATTCCTGCACGCTTTATTTCTTTTTCATTCAGCCGAAATCCCAGCGGTTCGATCAGGTGTAGCGCACTGTTCGTCGCCACGCAGGTCCGCCCGATATTTCCCGTATTCGCCGGGATCTCCGGCTGATGCAGTACAATTTTCATGTTCCTACTCTCTCTTCGCTGCTTTCTTAGTTTGCCTTCTCAGCGCGAAGCTTCGTGATGAAGTGCTCCAGCTTTCCGATGGCGAGCTTGAGCTTTTCCAGGGAGTAAGCGTAGGAAATTCTAAGGAATCCCTCGCCGCAGTCGCCAAAGGCATTGCCGGGCACCACTGCCACCTTCTCCTCCTCCAGGAATCTCGTCGCGAACTCATCGCTGGTCATGCCGAACTCCTTGATGCAAGGGAAAATGTAGAAAGCGCCGTAAGGCTCAAAACACTCCAGGCCCATCTCCTTAAAGGCATTGATCAGGAACCTTCTTCTCTGATTATAGGACTCGCGCATCATTTCCACGTCCGCGTCACCGTTCTTTAATGCCTCTATGGCCGCATATTGGCTCGTGGTGGGCGCGCACATGATGGCAAACTGATGGATCTTCGTCATCTGCTTAATGATCGCCTCGGGACCGCAGGCATAGCCGAGTCTCCAACCGGTCATGGCATAGGCCTTCGAGAAACCGTTGATGAGAATGGTTCTCTCCTGCATGCCGGGAAGACTTGCAATCGACACGTGCTTATCCTTATAGGTCAGTTCTGCATAGATTTCATCCGACATGACATAGATGTCATGTTTCTTGACCACCTCTGCAACCGCCTCAAGGTCCGACTTTTCCATGATGGCGCCGGTCGGATTGTTGGGGAAGGGAAGGATCAGGATCTTCGTCTTATCCGTGATGGCCTCCTCCAGCTCCGCAGCGGTCAGGCGGAATTCGTTCTCTGCCTTCAGATTGATGATCACGGGCTTTGCGCCTGCCAAGATGGCACAGGGCTCATAGGATACGTAAGAAGGCTGCGGGATCAGTACCTCATCCCCGGGATTGATCATGGCGCGAAGGCCGATGTCGATGGCTTCCGAACCGCCGACGGTAACGATCACTTCCTTCATGGGATCATAGGTAATGTTCTGGCTTCTCTTTAAGTAATTACAAATCTCTACGCGAAGCTCCTTTAGTCCGGAGTTCGAGGTATAGAAGGTCTTACCCTTTTCCAGGGAATAAATGCCTTCCTCCCTGACATGCCAGGGAGTATCGAAATCGGGCTCGCCCACGCCAAGGGAGATGGCGTCCTTCATCTCGCTGACGATGTCAAAAAATTTCCGAATGCCCGAGGGCTTGATCTGTACAATGGTATCTGACAATGGATTTCTCATGGCGTGATCATCTCTCTTTCGTCTATTTTTTTGTTGGTCATAATGGTGCCGTGGTCCTTATACTTCTTCAGGATGAAATGCGTCGTGGTGCTCAGGACCGTATCCATTGTGGCAAGCTTGTCGGAAACAAAGGAGCTCACCTCGCGAAGGGTCTTGCCCTCCAGGATCACCATAAGATCAAAGCCTCCGGAAAGAAGGTAAAGGCTCCTTACCTCGGGATAGTTATAAATCCGCTCTGCGATGGAATCAAAGCCCTGACCCCTCTGCGGCGTAACGCGCACCTCGATCAGCGCCGTCACCTTTTCAATGGAGGTCTTCTCCCAGTTGATGAGGGTGTGATAGGCACAGATGGTGCCGTCCTTCTCCATCTCCTCCATGGCATTCACTACGTCGATCTCATCGGCGCCCACAAGCACTGCCAGTTCCTTTAAATCTATGCGGCTGTTTCTTTCCACCAGCTTTAATAATTCTTCTCTCAGTTTTTCGTTTTGTTCGCTCATCGTAATACTCCTTTCTGTTTTTCCGGATCGTTATGCGTTCAAGGCTTCTGCGATCAGATCCACTCCCTTGGGTCTGTCCAGGAACCTGACTTCCTCTTCATTTTGAAGGATGCGGTCTGACCCCTCCGTGAGTTTTCCGATCATCGTCGCCGGAATGTCCGCCGCCTCAAGGGCCTTCACCAGTGCCTTACCGTCCTGCGCCGTCATAAGAAGGCTTCCGCCGCTTCTCATTTCATACGGGTTTACGCCGCAGACCTCACAGACCTCCACGGTTTCCTGCCGGATGGGGATCTTTTTCAGATCCACGCAAAGTCCGAGGCCCGCGCCCTCCGCCAGCTCCCATAAGGCGCCGAACACGCCTCCCTGCGACAGGTCATGCATGGCCGCTGCGCCACTTTCTGCGGCGATCTTCGCCTCTTCCTCCACGGAAAGAAACCGATCAAAGCTTGCCGCCTCCTCCACAAGATAAGCAGGATAACGGCCGCAAAGCTTCTCCTTGAACGCTTTCGCCAATATGGCCGTACCTTCCAGCCCGATCCACTTACTTAGGACCAGGTCCTGTCCGGCTTTCGCCATGCTAAGGTCTCTCATCCCTTCCCTGTCCGTCACGCCGATCGCCGTGATGGTGATGATGGGTGCCGTCACGTAAGAAGTGACGTTCGTGTCACCTCCGGCAATCTCCATTCCATGCGCCGTGCAAGCCGCCGAAAGCTGATCCGTCAAGGCTTTCAGCTTAGGCTCCTCGTACTTTTCGGGAAGAAGGATGCCAATTTGGGCAGATGCGGGACATGCACCTGCGGCCGCCAGGTTATTGACGCATTTCTGCACCAAGGCCGCCGGGACGTCTGCACCCGCCTTGCCCGCGACTGCGGCCTCCTGGGCACACCATGCCAGAACCTGACCGTCCGATGCCGCAAAAAAAGCGCAGTCCGACCCTATGGCTGCGCCTTTCGTATTCTCTAAAATCATTCCTGAAACAGAAGGTTTGATCCGATGATTTCCCGTATGAACTTGTTTCAGCACAGAGCGCTTCAGTGCGCTCTCCGGAAGCTTTCCAGTCTTCATCTTCTCGTCCCCGCCGGGAAATCCCGGCTCCCTTCCGTCATCAGTCATTTACTGCTGTTGTAAGAGTCCGATCACGACTCTTACGTGGTCGAGATCATAGGTGCCAATGGCCGCCATCATCTCTTCATATTTCCATGCCTCATCCGTTGCGACGCCAACCACGGCGCTTCTCGGAGACACGGTATATTTGCTGTTATTGACGATCTCGCGGCTGACTTCCTTGCCGTTTTCCGTCACGATCTTCCAAAGTCTTGCCTTATAACCTATGTGCTCCGCCTCGGTGGTAACATAACCGATCGGCTTGGAGGGATCCGCCGTGATCAGGTCAATGGTCGGCTCAGTCTTTTCCAGAACCTCGCTCTCAAATCGTATTTCCCTGTTCTCCGGTCTAGTCTCCTTCCCGTAGATGTTAAAGGTGATCTTTTTATTCTTTGTATATCCCTCAATATAAATGGGATATGCCGTATTATTCATAAACTTAAAGTCTTTCCCGGCCCCTTCTGCAATGGCAGCGTCCGCAGAAAAATCCACATAGGTTACGACCATGGAATGCGGGCTTCGATCCACCACCTCCAGCTCCGCGCGGAGCACTGCATTATAAAGAGTGCTGGAAACCTGGCAGATGCCGCCGCCCATGCTCTGTACGACCTTGCCGTTCAGATAAGCCCCTGCCATCGAATAGCCATTGGCATCCGTGAAGGGTGACACTGCGTCCGTGGCGGAAAATACGTCACCGGGATACAGGAGGGTGCCGTTGATCTTGCTGCAACCATTGGCCACGTTTCCGCTTCTGTTCGCGTTGGAGGATTTATAATCCGTTGTAAAACTGCCGAGAAGATCCTGCACCTGAGCCAGATCCGACGCCCTGCCGCGGGGATGCTCCTCCACGACGTTCAGCCTGATCCTGCAATCAGTGCCATTCCAGGCATTCTCCAAATAGTCATAGATCACGTCGATGGAGGATTCCACGTCGAGCTCATAGCCCACCTGACCCTCCGTGATCTGAAACTGCCCGTCAATGCGCGTCAGTCCCGCATCCACGGGCTTACGGTCAAACCTTAAGCACTCTTCCGCCAGCAGCTCATTGATCGCCGCCACGTCATACTTTAGCTGAACTTCATATACCTTATTATCAAACTGCAGATCCTTGATGGCCTTGTAACGCTGAATGACGTTTCCTTCCGTTCCAAGACTCGCCGCTTCCTGCACGATCTCAGGATTGGCCCAGGCAAGGCCGAGGGCGTCCGCGGTCACCGTGATCTCATGACCTGCGTCATAGACCAGGGTCACCTGACTGTTCCCCATCTTAGCTATTTTGCCGCGGATCATGGCATCCGCCTCCTCGGCCGTCATGCCGGCGAGAGAATCCTCTCCGACGTACACGCCCTCCTTGATGGTCATCTCGGAAGCGCTGGCCACGGATCCCATGCACGCAAATGCAATGAAGGCGCCAAAAAGAAAGGCGCCAAAACGAAATCCCTTTTTCATTCTATGCCTCTTACTGAAAACAGATATCGTCTTTTCGTTCGCTCCTCTTTAAAACGAGAGGATCAGCGGAACGATCATGGCGATCACAAGAAAGATCACGATCACTGCCGCAATGGTCCTTTTCGTCTTTCTGTTATGAAAATTGATCATATGGATCATCTCCTTTTCGCTTATAACAGTTACACATTATATCCGAATTTATAAGGTTTGGCAAGTGGCACTTTGCCTAAAGAAGTCTGGGTCCGTCCCCGATCTCCACCACGTAAAAGTCCGCGGCGTAGCCCATTTTCTTCAGATAGGCTTCCCCGACGCTCTGGATAAAGCTCTCCACGGCCTCGTCCTTCACGATGCTGACGCTGCAGCCGCCAAAGCCCGCCCCAGTCATTCTCGAGCCGATCACGCCAGGTACCTTCCACGCCTCCTCGGCAAGGGTATCCAGCTCGATCCCCGTCACTTCATAATCATCCCGAAGGGAAACGTGAGAAGCGTTCATCAGCGCGCCAAACTCCTCAAGGTTACCGGCCTTTAAGGCCTCCACGGCCTTCAGAGTCCTCTGGTTCTCGTACACGGCGTGCTTTGCGCGCTTTCTGCGAATGGGATCTGCGATCGCGTCTTGATATTTCTCAAAATCAGCCTCGCTGAGCTCTCCAAGGCTCTTTATGGCAATGACCTTCTGAAGCTCGGAAAGCGCCGTCTCGCACTCGCTTCTTCTCTCATTATACTTGGAATCCCCGAGCCCGCGCTTTTTGTTGCTGCAGGAGATCACGATCTTTGCGCCCTTTAATGCGATGGGAGCATATTCATACTGCAGGTTGGAGGTGTCCAAAAAGATCGCACAATCCTTCTTGCCCATGGCGATGGCAAACTGATCCATGATGCCGCAGTTCACCAGATTATACTGATTCTCGGAAAACTGTCCGATGAGGGCCAAATCCTGATTCGTCACCTCAAATCCGTAAAGCTCCCGTAGGATCGCGCCCGTGAGCACCTCCACGGATGCCGAGGAAGACAATCCGGAGCCATTCGGAATGTTGCCAAAAAGCAAAAGCTCCAGCCCGCTGTCCATCTTCATGCCCTTTTGCTCAAAGGCCCACATGACGCCCTTGGGATATGCCGTCCAGTTCTTGTCCCCGCCGGGAACAAACTCCTCCAATGAGGACTCCACCACGCCGAGGTCCTCGAAATTCATGGAATAAAACCGTAGGTTCCTATCCCCGCGCTTTCTTGCAACGCCGTAGGTCCCGATGGTCAGCGCACAGGGAAATACGTGACCTCCGTTATAATCCGTATGCTCTCCGATCAGATTTACGCGTCCCGGTGCAAAAAACACCTTCGCGCCCTCAGCGTCTCCAAACACTTCCTGAAATTTCGAAAGCACCGTCGCCTTGATCTCACTCATATCTTTTTCTCCAATCTCTGTTGCTATTTCAGGAATACGAACTCCTCCAGCTCGCAGATCACTCTGCCGTCAAAGAAGCTGCTCGTCCAGGCGCCCTTGGGAAGCCCTAGGTCTGCCACGAAATACAAGGCATGTCTTCCCGTGACCTTCTCCACCCTGCCGCGGTAAACCCCGTCGCCAAGGCCGATCTCCACCACGCCGATCTCACGGCCGGGGAGCTTCTTTCCTTCCGAGGAATACCAGATGATCTCCAGACCTTCCTCCGTCTTACAGCCATGGCCTTCCTGGCTTGCCGGTGCTTCTGCTTCCTGCCCGTCCTTCGCCTCTTCCGGAGCGTTTTCCGTTCCGTCGATCCAGACGTGGAGCTTTCCCTTGCAACCCATGCCGACAACCTTCACGGCCAGCTCCATGGTCTTTGTGGCATCGTCTTCTCCAAAATCAAAGTACTTATAACCAATGACACAGCCTTCCGTCACCTTCGTCACGACGCGGCGGAACACGTCCTTCTCCGTCACAAAGCATCCGCCCTTCAGCACGCAGGCAATCTCCGCCTTCACGGGCTCATAGGGCGTCAGGGCCTCCTCAAATCCAAGGGAAGTCATCTCTACGGGAGGGATGCTGCCGTCCGGCAGGATCTCCACCTTCTCCACGCAAGCCCGTCTGGAAAACACCGAATCATTCGTCATGCGATGATAGAAAATATACCACTGATCGCCAATCTTGCAAAGAGATCCGTGATTGTTTCCGCCCGGATAATCGATCCCGTTGTCAATGATATAACCGCGATAGGTGAACGGCCCGGTGAGCGCGTCCGCCGTGGCATACGCAAGCCTGCTGCCCTTTCTCGGCGAATAGATCAGATAATAGGTATCCCCGATCTTTCTGGGCGAGCTCGCCTCGTAGAAGCGCTTTTCCACGGGCACCTCCGCGCGGTCATCCATCACGCGCTTCCTAAGGCTCCCCGGAACCACCTGATACATGGTCTCGGGATTGAGCTCATTCATGTTGGAGCCCTCGAAGCCATAATATACGTAGACTCTGCCGTCGTCATCCACGAGCACGCCGGGATCATTATAGATTCCGTCATCTCCCGCGTCCTCCGGCGCATATTCATACGTGGACAGGAACTTGAAAGGTCCCTCGGGTCTGTCGCTCACGCTCACGCACCCCTTCGCTCCAACAATGTAAGTAAAGAGATAATATTTCCCGTCCTTCTCCACCACGTCCGGTGCATACAATTCATTTTCCGTGTGCGGAACGCTGGATGCATGATCCGTATCCGGTCTGGTCTGGAAAATGTGTCCGTGACAGATCCAGTGATTTAAGTCGTTCACCGACGCGCTCCATGCCTTTAACTTATAATCGCAAAACCTGCTGCATCCATATCTGTCATGGGATCCATACAGATATACCCTGTCTCCGAATAATCTTGGCTCTCCGTCGGGGATGCACTCCCAGAGCGGTAAAATCGGATTTGCCATCTCGCCTTGTCCTCCCTTTATTCTGCCTTTTCTTTCATCAGCTCCGTCATCGCATTTTCATACATGGAATTGTCCGCGCCCTGCTCTCCAGTGCAAACCCTGACGACGGTCTGGATCCGCATGGTGATGGGATTTCCCTTGACTGTCTTGAGCTCGTCGAGGGATTCCTGCACCAGCTGCGCCTTTTCATGCGCTTCCTGCTCCTCTTCCAGGTACATCAGCACCGCAAAGACGGAGTCCTGCATTCTGGCAAGAACGCAGCTTTGTCCCAGCTTCTCCTTCAGGATCGCTCCCATCTTTGCCAGAACTTGATTTGCGACCTCTTCTCCATAGGTTTCCAGGATTCGGTCATACTTGGCGTTTCGGGCCAGGATCAGTCCATATTTCTTTCCCTCTTTATGATATTGCTTTGCATAATCGTCCAGGACGTCCGCGAAGGCATGCGCCTCCATGAGCTGCGTCACGGGATCCCTCTTGATCCTTTGCAGTCCCTGCGTCGCCTTGCCAATCTCACGCTCCGCATCCAGGAAATAACCGCCGATGCCGACGATCAGGCCATTCTCATAAATAGGCATTTTATAACAGATCACGCTGTGGAGCGCGCCCTTGACAATGAACTGCTCCGGCTCGTCCAGGAAGCGGACTCCCTTTTGCAGGATGGCGATCTCCTTTTCACGGTATGGCGCGTCATCAATGTGCCAATGCAATTCCTCATCCGTCTTTCCCACAAGCTCTTCCAGGGAACTGAATCCGAAGAAATCCATAAATGCCTGGCTGGCACCCAAAAATCTCCTGTTCCGATCCTTCCAGAAAAACTTCACACTACTGTTCCAAAGCATGTTGTCCCAAAGCAGCGTATGCGTTGCTTCCTGCCCCTGAAGATTTGCGCCGTCATGAAGGAGCTTGCTCACGCCCTCCGGGCCGTCATGCACGGCAAAGTACGGTTTCACGCAGTACAGGAACTCGTTTCCGTCCGTTCCGGGGATGAGCATCAGGGAAACCTCACCCAGCCGATAATTGCCATCCGGCTGCTTGATCCGGAAGACGTCCGTCACGTAGCCAAATCTCGAATGCTCCACGCGCTCCCTCGCCGTGGAGAAATCCATGAACGCGCGGTACCTTGCCCGCTCCGTCGGGAACACGTTATTCTCGGCAAAGATCGCGTTATTTGCGTGCACGTTGCCCTCTACCATCTCCTGTGTCTTCATGTTGGGAGAGGTCCCAAGAAGAGGCGTCAGCCTCTGATTCTTCAGATCTGCAAACAAGATCACCTTAAACAGGAGATTTAGGGCACGCAGCTTGGAATCCATGCGTTCTACCTGGCTTAAGTTCTGATCTGCGGCAACATTAATGATCGTGGCCTTAATAATGCTGTGGCCGTCCTGCGAGGCGATCACACGTCCGCGAAGGCACAGATACTCCTCATCCTTCGTGTAATAAAAGGTCTCCGGCTTACCGGTGCGCTTCATCTGCTCCGCAAACTCACGATACTTCTCGAGCAGGGGAGAGTTCGTCTGATAGATCCGCCGATCGATCTCCTCCAGTCCAATGCCCTGAAGGCCGATCTGTTCTTTGTAGGCATCATTCATAAAGAGCGTGCGGAAGCTTACTCCGTCATCCTCGATCACCTCGAGAGGAATGTCCGTCGCCCTGACGTTGAAGCTTGCGACCTCAAAGAAATGCCGCCACTTTCGAAGCTCCACGGGGATCTTCTTCTCCAAAAGATGGAGGAACATATCATCCGCAGGCTCCGGCTTTCCGTAGTAATATCCCTGGATCTGATCGCAGCCGATCCTCTTCAAATACTCCAGATGCTCCTTGGTCTCAACACCCTCGGCAAGGGTCTTGATGCCAAGGTCCTTCGCCATGATGATGGCGGAACGCATGATGTCCCTGGACTTGTCCGTGAAGCTCGAGAGGAACTTCATGTCGAGCTTTAGCATGTCAAACTGATAGTCCTTGAGCACCGTCAGGGAAGAATATCCGCTTCCGAAATCATCCATCCAGATCTCATATCCCGCGCCGCGGAAGCTGTCGATGACGCTTCGCATCAGTGCTTCGTCCGACGCGATCATGCTCTCCGTGACCTCGATGTGCAGATAATCCCTGGGCACGTCATATTTTTCCACTGCAGCCTCCACGATCCCCAGCATGTCGCAGGCGGCGAAATCCAGCCGCGAGAAGTTCACGGAGATCGGCACGACGGGCAATTTCTTCTCCACCCTGTCGTGGATGGTCCTGCAGGCCTCTTCTACCACAAAGGCATCCAGCTTATGGATCTGCCGACTCCCCTCTAAGACAGAGATGAAATCGCCCGGCATAATGAATCCAAATTCCGGATCGATCCATCTGGCAAGGGCTTCCACGCCGCAAAGCTCCCCAGTGATTGCCCGGATCACCGGCTGATAGTATACCTTGACCCAGCCCTTGCTGATCGCTTCATCAACGCTTCGCGCCAAGTGCTCAGAGAGATTTTGTTTCTCGGCAAGCTGCGCCGTGAATTCAATGATATAAACGTTCGATATGTATTTTATGCTGTCGCAGGCAAGCTTTGCATAAGAGATCGCTTTCTCCATGTCGAATTCCTCGTTGGGCGTAAATGGATAGAATCCCCATTTCCCGCTCACGCCAAAGCGATTTTCATATTTCGCGCTGAAGCTTGCTTTCGATGCAGCCATTCTTTTTTCCAGGTTTTCCCGCCGATCTAAAATGGCAAAATGATCGTCCGAAAGCCTTGCAAGAAAGGCATCCTCGAACACTGTCGAGAGCACATCCGCGATGGCCTTCAGACAGGCGTCCCCTTCGTCAATCCCCCGATTTACGTTCAACAGCTTAAAATTCACCAGGTTGAGATAAGCCACCACATATTCCTCGTTCGTTTTCCCGCTCATCTCTTTGTTGAATTCATTGGCATAAGTAAGGAACCGCGTCTTCCCGTAAAGACCCGTCACGGGATCATAGTCCGCGCCGCCCACCTCATATTCGCGAGGGATCATAAAGCAATAAAAGAGCGCACCTTCCTCAGGATCCTGCACCAATGTCCAATGCTCCTCCGCAAGGCAGATGTTTCCATTTTTCGTCACAATGTGGTAAAATAGCCGTCCCGTCGTCTTCTTCTTTTCATAGACCTGCAGCACCACCTCTTTATAGATGCTGCGGAACTGCGTCTGGCTGACCAATCCGTCAAAGACGCTGCCCGTATATTCCATGAAATCCTCAACGCTTTCGCATTCGAACAGCTCGACAAGCTTATGGTTGGCAAACAGAAGCTCCCTGTTCCCCTCCACACGGCAAACGAAGGCGGCAGCAGGCATGTTTTCCACAAATTGGACCCCTAGATTTTCACCTAATTTTTCATCATATTTCATCTTTTTACCTCATGCTTATAAGAAGGCATATTACAAAAGATATTTTACCACGTCAAGCCCTGTCTGTCTATCATTTCAGCGGAAAAAGGCGCCTGCGCTCACGCGAAAAAAAATCCCACCCTTCAAAAAGGGTGCCGCCTTTCGGCCGCACCCTCATGAGATTTAATTCTTTTTCCACTCCCGCTTGTCCATGTCCGCCTGAACCTTCTTTAAGTCCTCGCGGATCGCCAAGTGCTGAGGACAGGCCTTTTCGCACTTTCCACATTCCTTACAGTTCTTAGCCTGCTTTCCGTCGCGGCCCATGCCTTCCCACTGCCATGCGACCACGCCATAATTCTGGTACATGTGATACCTGTTCCACACGCTGAAGTTCCCGGGAATGTCCACCCCGAAAGGACAGGGCATGCAATACCGACAGCCCGTGCAGCCATTCTGGATGCGGCTGATCATAATGTTCTTGACGGTCTCGATGACCTGACATTCCTTTTCATCCATGGGAATAAAGTTGGTAAAGGTCTTCAGGTTATCCTCCACCTGCTCCATCGTGGACATGCCGCTGAGCACAGTGAGAATGTTCGGCATCGTCGCCACGTAGCGAAGCGCAAAGGAGGCAGCAGACATGCCAGGTCTTGCGTTTTCGAATACCTCCATGATGTCATCGGAGAAGTTCGCAAGGGAGCCGCCCTTGATGGGTTCCATGATCGTCAGAGGGATCCCCAGCTCTTCCGCAAGGCGATAACCCTTGATGCCGGCCTGCTCGTCCGTATCCATATAATTGAGCTGGATCTGACAGAAATCCCAATCTCTGTACTTGATGATCTGCTCGAACACCTCATAATCGTCGTGGAAGGAGAATCCAAGGAAGCGGATCTTGCCCTCCGCCTTCAGCTCCTCAAGGCGCTCCACGGTGCCAAGCTTTACCATCTTCTCCCAGCTGCCGCGGTTCATGGCATGCATCAGATAAAAGTCAAAGTGATCTACCTGAAGCTTTTGCAGCTGCTCATTAAAATACTTGTCCACGTCAGACACGTCGTTGATGAACCAGCAGGGAAGCTTCGTCGCGAGGTAGAAGGAATCTCTCGGATACTTTTTCAGTGCTTCTCCCACAAATAATTCGCTCTCACCGTTATGATAGGGGTATGCCGTGTCTATGTAGTTGACGCCGCTTTCGATGGCTTTGTCCAGCATCTGCTGCGCCAGCTCGCGGTCGATCTTTCCGTCCGGCCGCGTCGGAAAGCGCATGCAGCCAAAGCCCAAAAGTGAAACGTCGATCCCCAGTTTTGCAAATCTTCTCATCTCCATATAGTAACCCTCCTTGTAAAACGTGAAGCACTCGGGGCGTGGTCTACGTGGTCTTCCTCAGGCACGCTCGCGCTATGAGTGCAGCGTAGTGGTACTAAGGTGTTACTCACAGAAGTGCATGAATGCCCTTCTGTTTCGTACCACCTAAGTACCAACGCTTGGCACACATGCCTGACGGAAGATCACGTAGACCATCCCCTCGAGATGTTTAACACCTTAATAATGTTCTATATTACAATTATGGTTTATTATATCACATTTTACTTTTGTTTGTCTGCTAGTATCGTATGGTTTTATACTCATTTTTTGTCATTGTGAGGGTGGAGGTGGTGGTGGGCAGTCCAAAGGATGATGAAGCCTAGGGGTCCTTTGATGATGCCGGCAAGGCCAAAGAGGCGGATGCCAGCGTAGAGGCTAAGGAGAACAAAGATGGGGCGAATGCCCATCCGCTTTCCGATGAGTTTTGGCTCAAGCATCTCGCGAAGGAGGATGCAGGCAAGGTAAAGGCAGGCGATGGCAATGGCCGTCCCGGTTTTCCCCTCCAGAAGGTGCAGAAGGGCCAGGGGCACGAGAACGACGCCTGTCCCGATGAAGGGAAGGGCGTCCAGCACGCCGGCAAGAAGGCCCCAAAGGGCTCCTCTCGCCACGCCCAGGAGGCTGAGACTGAGAGCGCAAAGGCCTGCGATCACCATCATGATCACGCCCTGCGCCTTGACATAGGTGGCCAGATAGCGGATCACGCCGCAGATGACCGATAAAAGCACGTGACAATCCTCCCTCGCAAGAAGCCGGTTCATGAATTCATCATAATCCTTTGCCAGAAGGACCACGGCGATCAGAAACGTGATCAGGAAGCCTCCGATCGCCGCGGCCTTTCCCGCATAATGCAGGGCACCACCCAGCATCCCCCTCTCCAAGGTCGCAGCGCTTTTTCGAAGCTCCGACAGCGCGAGCTCCACCCAGCCGTCGGCCCATCCGGGCAGTTGTTCCTTCCATTTTTCCGCCTGTGAAAGAAAACTTGGATATTCGCTCCAAAGGAAATGACAAAGTGCCCAGAGAAGAAGCCCGAAAATGGCCAGCGCCAATAGGAGGACCAGGACGGCGCCCACCTGCCGGTGAAGATGCAGCTTTTGCATTTTTTGAAGAAGCGGCCCGAAGATCGTCACAAAAAGCATGGCCGCAAGGACGGGAGATAGAAGCGGTTCCAAAAATTTGAGGAATAAAAATACTGCCCCCGCAAGAAGGAGCAGCATGATAAGGCTATTTTGTCGAATCTTTGATCCATTCCATCCCTTGGCAAACTTGTCCATTCCCGTTCCCCCGACTATGCTTCTTGGCATCTCGCTAACGATAGTATGGACAGACTTGAGGGTATTATGAATCCTTCCAATCAATTGTCTTTTCCTTTAATTCCCAGTGCATTTTCTTTTTTGTGACCGGGTGGATCAGTTCCAAAGTGCGCGCACACAGGGCAAGTCCGCGCAGTCCCACGGCCAAGCCTTCGGACGCTGCGCTGCCATACTTTCGATCCCCCAGGATCGGCATGCCGGCATGCGCAAGCTGCGCCCTGATCTGATGAAATCGGCCCGTCTCGATCCGCACCTCCAGGAGAGACTTCTCCGCATCCGAAGCGAGCACGCGATAGTGAAGCCGCGCCTCCTTTGCGTCGGGATATTCTCCCTCTCGTCCGGTGACCACCCGAACCGTGCTGCCATCCTTCCAAAGCATATCCTTCAGATCGCCCTCGGACGCACCTGGCCTTCCTGCCACCAATGCCTGATAGGTCTTATTCAGCGTGCCTCTTTGCAACTCCTTTGTGAGCGCGGCTGCCGCGCCCTGCGTCTTTGCAAACGCCAAAAGTCCCTCCACGGGCTGGTCCAGACGATGTACGACGCCCAGGTAAGGTTGCCGCGCCGCGCCCCCTGCGGCCGTTTTCCCGGCGCTTTTGGAGGCTTTCGCCAAATAGTTTTTCAGTTCACTCACCGCGTCCGCCTGCCCCACGCCCGCGCTCTGCGTAGCCAGCCCCGCCGGCTTATATGCAATAAGGACGCTTTCATCTTCATATAGGATCCTGCAGCGCATCTTACTCTCCGCCATTTCTTACCGTCCCAATTCCCAAAATGTCACCATTCCTTGTCATCCGTTACCGACTAGGCTCCCGGAACACTATCGTCTCCTGCCATCCACTATCGTCCTAGTTCCCAGAACGCCAGCGCGCTCGCCGCCGCCACGTTCAGCGAATCCACACCGTGATACATGGGGATCATCACGCGATAGTCGCAGGCCTCCATCACATCCTTCGGAAGCCCGTCGCCCTCCGTTCCGAGGATCACGGCAAGCCGCTTTGCACTCTTTAATCTCTCATCCCGCACGCTGACACTGTCCTCGGTCAGCGCCATCGCCACAGTCTGAAAGCCCAGCGCGCCTAGCCGCTTCACAAAATCTACTCCCTCCGGCTCCTCCTTCCCGACAATGGTCCAAGGAATTTGGAACACCGTTCCCATGCTGACGCGGGCACTGCGCCTGGTCAGCGGGTTCACCGTCCCCTTAGTCAGGAGCGCGCCGTCCATTCCGAGCGCCGCCGCAGATCGGAGGATGGCTCCCACGTTGGTGGGGTTGACAACTTCATATAATACCGCCAGCCGGTTCTTTCCCTCACAAAATCCGTTTAAGTCCTGCAGGGGTTTTCTTCGGAGCACGGCCCAGAGCCCCCGCACCAGACTATAACCGGTCAGCCTTGTCACGATCTCATGCTCCGCAATATAAATAGGCACCTTTTCCAGAAATTCCCTGCCATAAATCTCCTCGATCTTATCCAGCACGGGCCGCCCTTCCTTCTCCACCCTCTGGGTCTCCAAAAGAAGAGAGCACGGTTCATACCCCGCCTCCAAGGCCCGCAGGATCACGTTCGCGCTCTCGGCGATAAAAATTCCGGGCGCCGGCTCATAATAATGCAATAATTGTACTTCCGAAAGCTTGGAAAACACCTCCAGTTCCGGCGCCTCCAGATCCGATATCTCAATCCAATTCATTTCGCCTTCCTCCGCTCACCGGCCATGCAAGGTACTTGCGCTTCCTCCCATCCAGAATGCTTTCCGTCCATAGCCATCAGCGCATTCTGCCACCCAGGGTGCTTTCCATCCACGGCCGTCAACATAGGATCCCGTCCTTGCGAAGTCCCTTAGGATAATGGTTTTTCATCATGTTGCCCGCGAGCTTTCCCCATCCCAGGGAGATGCCGTCCACACAGATCAGATTCCAGCCCTTTTCCCCCTCTGCGGCAAAGGTCTGCCCGCTTAAGTATACGTTCGGAAGCCTGTCCGCCGTGCTCATTCGCCAAACATGCATTGCATCTTTGGCTCCCAGAGTGAGCGCAAGCGCATGAGACGGCTCGAAGCGATTCTTTTTCACTTCGCCGAGATGCAATCCGGGCCGCAGGACCTTCAGCCCCTTTAGATTCGGGAAGTCCTTTGGCGTCAGATAAAGGTGGTCGCCGAATTTCAACAACTCGCCCTTCCCCTCCTCGCCGTAGACGCAAACCGAGATCGGCCGGCGCAGCGTCTCCCGCGCGAATTCCGTCCACTCCTTACAGTCCGTCTCCCTGACGGGCTTTGAAATGCCCTGCAACGGCACCGCGCGGTATCCCTCCGGCACGTCGCCTTCCTTTTGGAGCACGGCCAGAAAATGTCCCTCTCCGCGGATCTGATGCGGGTAGAGCTGCAGTATGCCGTCAAAGAGAATTTCTCCCTCGGAAAGCCGCCCTTCCTCCAGGTCTTCGCCCTGGCGCTTTGCCGCGTCTAAGCTTTTCCCCGTCCGGAATTTGAGGCCCTTCACCAGGGAAAACTCCGGGTGGCTTTCCAGGAATCTTCGGATCGAGCCCTCATTCTCCCAGGGAGCGAAGGTACAGGTAGAATAGACCAGTCTTCCGCCGGGCCGAAGCATCCTTGCCGCCTCTTTCAGGATCTCGTCCTGCCGCTCGCCGCAGAGCCTCACGTTCTCAGGACTCCACTCCGTGAGGGCGATCTCATTTTTCCGGAACATCCCCTCACCGGAGCAAGGGGCATCCACTAAAATCTTGTCAAAGTATCCCGGAAAGGCCTCTGCAAGCCTCTCGGGGGTCTCATTCGTCACAAGAGCGTTCGGGATCCCCATTCGCTCCACGTTCTCCGAAAGGATCTTAGTCCGCGCCGGATGGATCTCATTGCTGACAAGAAGTCCTTCCCTTTGAAGCATCGCGCCGATCTGGGTGCTCTTTCCTCCAGGCGCCGCGCAAAGATCCAGCACGCGCTCTCCGGGGCGTACTTCCAGAAAGCCCGCGGGCGCCATGGCACTGGGCTCCTGGATATAATAGAGCCCGGCCTCATGATAGGGGTGTTTCCCCGGCTGGGTCGCCGGATCATAATAATACCCGTTCTCCGCCCAGGGAACCTGCTCCATGCGAAAAAGAGCGGTCAGGGCCTCTTTCATGCTCTCTCCGCTCTCCGTCTTTTTTATCCTATTCAGGCGCAGCGCCTGATGCCTTGGCTGATCATAGCTAGCCAAAAACTCCGGGTAGTCCGCGCCCAGCTGTTCCTGCATTCTTTGCAAAAATGCTTCCGGCAGCATCTCGTCCTCCTTACATCACGGTGTAACCCTTGGCCGCAAGGCAGGCCTTCACCTCTCCCGTGTCCAGGCAATGGAAGACCATGATGGGCTTTCCGGATGCCCTGTTGAAGGAAAGGTACAGATAATCCACGCTGATATTACTCTGCTCCAGGTCTTTTAGCAGGCGGTTCAGGTTGCCGACTTCATCCGCAACCTCCACGCCGATCACGTCCGTCAGCCGGCAGAGAAATCCTGCTGCCGTCAGCGAATCAAATGCCTTCTGCGCATCGGACACCACCATGCGGATGATGCCATATTCCGCGCTGTCGTTCGTCACCGAACCTAAGATGTTAATGTCATTTTCCAAAAGGATCCCCGTGATCTTCTGCATGGTTCCCTTTTTATTCTCTGCATAAATGGATACTTGTTTGAGCATTTTGTCGTCCTTCCGTTTCTGATACTGATCTTCACCAACATGACGTTCTTATTCTATACGCATCCCTGCGATAAGTCAATCCCTTAGATCTTGAAACGGTAGCCCACGCCCCAGATGGTCTCGATGTACTGCGGCTTTGCGGAATCCTTTTCGATCTTCTCGCGGATCTTCTTGATGTGGACGGTGACGGTGGCAATGTCGCCCACGGGACCCATGCCCCAGATCTCCTCGAACAGCTCCTCCTTGGTGAACACGTGATTCGGATTCTCAGCAAGGAAGGTCAGAAGATCGAACTCCTTCGTGGTGAAGACCTTCTCCTCTCCGTCCACGTAAACCCTGCGGGCCGTCTTGTCAATGCGGATGCCGCGGATCTCCACGATGTCGTTCTGCGGCTTTTGGTTGGTGCCAACCAGTCTCTCATACCGCGCGAGATGCGCCTTCACCCTTGCCACCAGCTCGCTGGGGCTGAAGGGCTTGGTCATGTAATCGTCCGCGCCAAGGCCCAGTCCGCGGATCTTATCGATGTCATCCTTTCTCGCGGAAACCATCAAAATGGGAATGTCCTTCTCCTTCCGGATGTTCTTGCAGACCTCAAAGCCGTCCATTCCGGGCATCATCAGATCCAGGATCACCAGATTATAATCTCCCTCCAGTGCCGCCTTCAATCCCTTGTCTCCGGTATTACAAATATCCACTTGGAACTCAGAAAGCTCAAGATAATCCTTCTCCAGGTCCGCAATGGTCTCTTCATCTTCAATGATCAAAATCTTACTCATAGGTTTCGTCCCTCCTTCGTTTATGCCAATTCTTTGTATTTTCTCAGCACAAAGTGCATACAGGTGCCCTCTCCCTCTTTCGAGGTGGCCCAAATGTAACCGCCGTGATCCTCGATGATCTTCTTTACAATGGAAAGGCCGATGCCGCTTCCGCCCTGCGCGGAATTACGCGACGCATCCGTCCGGTAGAACCGGTCGAAGATCCTCGTGAGGTCCTTTTGCGCGATGCCCTTTCCATTGTCCTCGATCTCGACTTGGATGGAATCCTCCTGATCAAGGATGCGAATGTCGATCCTGCCGTTCGGCTTGTCCATGTACTTGACGCTGTTGCTGATAATGTTGTTGATGACCTTCTTCATCTGCTCCGCGTCCGCGATGACCACGGTGGACGCATCCGCCGCATTCGCATAATTCAGCTTGACGTTGCGCGCCTCCAGATCCAGGCCGACCTCTTCCACGCAGTCCCCGAAATAATCTGCCACGTTGATCCGCTGGAAATTATACTGGATGTGGTTCGTCTCAATGCTGGAATAGGTCGTCAGCTCATTGATGAGCTTGTCCATGTCGTTCGCCTTATTATAAATGGTCCGGATATATTTATCCATCTTTTCGGGAGAGTCCGCCACGCCGTCCATGATGCCCTCCACGTAACCCTTAATGGCCGTGATGGGGGTCTTTAGGTCGTGGGAGATGTTGCTGATCAGCTCCTTGTTCTTCTTTTCATTGTCCTTCTTTTCCTCGGCGGATTCCTTCAGGCGAAGTCTCATGTCCTCGTAATTTCGGTATAGATCGCCGATCTCGCCCTCGGCCGAGGTCTCCAGCGCATAATCGAAATTCCCGTCCTTGATCTTCTTCATTGCTACGTTCAACTCCGCGATGGGAGCGAACACGCCCGTTCGGATCCAGCGCGTCAGCATGAGACTGGTGAACAAAAGGATCAAAACGACGGCAATGAACATATAGCCAAGAAGCTTCCTCGAGATCAGCACGTTCGCCCTCGTCACCACGAAAAGGCTCCCCCTGCTTCCGTCCGGGAACAGGAAATCCAACTGCTTTACGTACCTCTCCTTGTCATTAAAATAAAACTCGCGATTCTTGTCCGGGTTAAAGGTCCCATAGGGCGGCAGCCCTTGGAAGATCTTCTCCGCCGACTCCGGATTCCCCGCGTAGTAGAGGTCCCTATCCTTCCTCACGATGAGATACGTGGACCTGCGGGAGAGCTCCTCGTTTTTCTTCTCGAGATATTCCAGATCGCTAAAGACGGTGGCATCCTCGCGCGCCTGCTTGACGAGCTCGTCAAACATCTGATCCACGTCCCCAAGGAAATCCTTGAGATTGTCGGACATCAGGCCATAATCCAGATCCCTTAATCCAAAGCCCTTCTGTACGTTCATGAGATATACGCCGATCATCATGAATGCAAGCACCGAAAGAAGGAGCGGCAGTACAATGATACTGATGAACGTCACCTGCAACCTTGTCTTAAATTTCATGGCGCGTACCATGCCTCCTCTCGGCGTCACTTGTTTTCCTGACGGGAAAGTCGTCTCTTAGATGTCCCCCGCACATTTTATTGTAACATAATCCCAAGAGAAATGTTTAAAATAAATACAATATTCCCGTTAAAAATTTATAAACTGGCCACGCAGCCGCCCTCAAAAGCAGCCCCTTTTCCTCTTTTTGGGGAGGATCTTTGAAACCTGAGGCGAAAGTTGACGATTGCCGCGCGGGCGTGGTAGAATGGAGAAACGAAGAAAAAGGAGAATCCCATGAAAATTACTTGTGATAAAACCAACGTGAAACTTCTCGGACGGAGCATGCTCTTTGGCGATGAGCTGCTTCTTAGCTTGTCCGGATCCGGAATCGAATTCGAATATGAGGGGTGCGGCCTTAAGTTAACCCTCCTTGGCGGAGAAGCCGCTACCTATCCTGACAACGAGGCAAATTACGCCCGCATGGCCGTTTATCAAAACGAGGAAAGAGTCGCCGACCTACAGCTGTCCGCAGGCGAGACTTCACTTCGCATCGCCGAAAGTTCGGTTCCCCAAAGATCCGTGATCCGCGTGATGAAGCTTTCGGAGTGCGCCATGTCCCTGGCCCGCATCGCTCCCCTGGAGATCGGGGAGGGTGAGAGCGTCCGCCCCACCCCCGCGAAGGCGCATAGGATCGAATTCATCGGAGATTCCATCACCTGCGGCTACGGCGTGGATGACGAGGACCCCTTGCATCCCTTCCAGACGGCCACGGAGGACGTGACCAGGGCCTATGCTTATAAGACCGCCCGCGCGCTGGACGCGGATTTCGCCATGTTTTCCATCAGCGGCTATGGCATCATCTCCGGCTACACGGGCGATCCCGCCGTCAAGATGGAAAACCAGCGCATTCCTGACTATTATGAATCCATGGGCTTTAGCTATGACCATATGCCCGGGATCCCTGCTCCATCCAACCTTCCCTGGGAGTTTGGCGCTTACGCGCCGGACGCGATCGTCGTAAACTTAGGGACCAATGACGACAGCTACTGTCAGGATGACGAGGCTCGGCAGCAGGAATATGCGACCGCTTATGCCGCCTTCCTAAAGGTGGTGCGCAGGCATAATCCCGACGCCATGATCTTTTGCGTCCTTGGACTGATGGGCGATCGCCTCTACCCCTGGGTTTGCAAGGCAGTGGCCGCCTATTCGAAGGAGACGGGCGATCAGCGGATCGAAACCGTGCATCTTCCGGAACAGGATGCCTCCGTTGGCTATGTCTCAGACTATCATCCCCTCGAGTCCGCACATGAAAAGGCGGCAGCCGTACTGATCCCCGCCATCCGCGAGGTTATGAACTGGTAATAAAATAACGGGCTGACGGGTCATAAGACCTGCCAGTCCGTTTCGTTTTTCCAGGCGTACTTCGTTTCTGATCCTGCTTTGTTATGACTTCCTTTAACGCCTTCGAGGCGCTGCAAGGAGCTTTCTTAGCCGTGCAGGCCTCTGGCCTGACGATCCATGTCCTCCACGACGATGTCATAGATCTCTCCAAGGCTTCTTCCATATTCCAGGATCTTCCAAGGCTCATTGGTGTGGAAATGAATCTTGATCAGCTCGTCATCTCCTACCGCAAGGAGGCAATCTCCCTCAAAATGCTCCGTAATGTAATCCGTGATCTCGTCCTCATCCAAGCCGGTTCCCTCGATGAGAAGCTGCGTGTCATACCGAAATTCCAACATCTTTTGTTCCTCCTTT
>CAMZDG010000028.1 GCA_947305245.1 uncultured Lachnospiraceae bacterium | reverse complement strand
TGTCCACAGGTAGTCATTTGCGCAGGCAAGTGGGAAGGAAGACTACCAGAGAGGCAAGCATTGTCCACGGGTAGTCATTTGCGCAGGCAAGTGGGAAGAAAGACTTCCAAAGGAAGCATGAATTGTTTGCAGGTATCTAGTTAATAAAGGAGGAATTGAAGAGTAGGTGAAAAAAGCAATTCAAAAGGAAATCCAGAAAATAGAAGCACTCAAACAAAGCATCATGACAAAAAGAAAGGGTATTGAGGGAAGGGAGAAGAATACAGGAGTCTTGACATGCAGGAAAACGAAAGGCAATTACCAATACTGCGTAAATCGCAAATATGTGAGTAAAGTTAAGAAGCTTGATTATCTTAAAGGAATTGCAAAACAAGAATATTGGGAAAGACTTTTACCCATTCTGGAATGCTATACTCGTCAATTGAGGACAATTCTTAAAACAAGGACCCGCCTCGAGGAAGCCTATACCCACATGCACGAGGGGAAGCAAGTCCTTTTTGAGCCGGATGTTGTGCCGGTTGAAAAGAGGATCCGGGAGTTCAGAAACGTGACTTATGAGAGGATGGGATTTGCGGAGAATGACAAGACGGAATACTATACGCATCGGGGGGAGCGGGTGCGGTCGAAGTCGGAGAAAATCATTGCGGATGAGCTGGACAGGCAGGGGATTCCTTATCATTACGAGAGGCCGTTGCTGCTGCGGGTTGACGGCCAGATGAAGGAGTTTCATCCGGATTTTACGGTCATGAACATCACGACGGGAGAAGTAAAGTACATAGAGCATCTTGGCATGATGGACAATCCTGGTTACTATAATAACGTGCTCATGAAATTGGATGCCTATGAACGAAATGGATTGCTCATCGGCAAGGACATTTTGCTACTTCATGAAAGTGTTTATCGGCCATTAAATACGAGGATCATAGCGGATTATATACAAGAATTTCTCATATAAGCGTAAGTCTAAGTAAGTCCAGGTAAGCCCAGAATCCAGTCCAACCAAGAATGATCAGCAGTGAAGACACAAAAGCCAAACTTTAAAATTTAAGCAGTACTTAAGATGCTCTTAAGTACTGCTCCCTTTTCATTTGGGCGAGAATGGCGTATATTATTTATAAGGCGCCGAACAATTCAAAAATGAAATGGGAGGATCAACGAGAATATGTTTAAAAATCTAGGAAATAATATTGCGAAACTACGAAGGAGTGCGGACATTACACAGGAGCAGTTGGCGGAGCAGCTGAATGTCTCCGTTTCGGCCGTATCCCAGTGGGAGAATGGCAAGACCTTGCCGGACATTTCGGCAATTCCCGTTCTCTGTCACGTATTTAGCGTCTCATCGGATGAACTTTTGGGGATCGATCACGAAAAGGATGAGGAGGAAATCAAAAGGATCAGCGATGAGGCGCATCTGCTTATGAGCCGTGCACATAAGGTGAAGGCTGAGAAAGTACTCCTGGAGGGGCTCAAACGATTCCCCAACAGCTATGAACTTATGGAAGCACTGATGTTTTTGTATTATAACCTTTCCGTGGACAATGATACTGAAGAGGAGAAAAAGAAGCAGGAGAAATATTTGCGTAAATGCATGGAATACGGTCAGAAGATCCTAGAGGGTTGTAAGGATGAGCAGACGCGTGCGAGCGCAAACCAGATACTGTGTTATTCCTATCGAGATCTGGGTGAAAATGAGAAAGCCATCGAGATCGCGCAACGGATGCCGCCTATGTCTGTTTGCAAGGAGTCGCTGCTTGCCTCGGTCCAAAAGGACCGCGCCAGGTACGAGAGTAAACAGTATGAATTCTTCATGCTGCTCCAGTTTCTCTGTATGTTACTTGACACCCTCAACATGCGGTTCGATGACGGAACCTACGCTTACAACGCCATGGAAGAGGCTGCCTTGGCCCAAAAGATCATAGACATTCTTGACATTTTGTTTGAAGAAAAGGATTTTGGTTTCTTTCATGAAATCCTGATGCGAGCGCATGTTCATATTGCGCGTATTTTGGGTCGCCACGTAAAGGATAAGGAAAAAACGATGATGCACCTAGAGGCGGCAGCGGATCATGCGGAAGCATTTCTTCAGCATGATGAGGAGAAAGAGCATGTTTCGTTGGTCCTTCGGGGCGATGTTTATGGATCCTTTATGACAAGCGATGAAAACAATGCGACCGCACGTCTTTTGGAAGAAATGAAGCTTGATCGTTTTGATTTCATAAGAGAGGACAAAGAATTCAAAGACCTGACGGAGAGATTGAAGAAGACGGCCGGCCTGTGGGAGTAGGCCGTACGTCATGCCTTTCAGAACAGCGTGATATATTTGTGCGTAACTTTGGAGTTTCTGATATAATTAAAAAATAGTGGTTGACTCTATTTTGGCTCTAAAAAATTTTCGAACCATTGATTTTCTGTGCCACATGAGCGATATATGTGACACAAAACACATAAAAACAGCAGGTTTCATGCCGATTTACAATGCGTAGAACAGAGAGGGTGGCCGTACCGTTGGTTCCGGACGTGTTGCTACCATCATTGAGTAATCAATAAAAAAGTCAATAAAATCAAGGCTTCCGAGGACTTCCTCGGGAGCCTTTTTTGCTTTAAGGTTTTTTGAAGTAACACATTGACTTTTTATGATATGCTTGATAAAATACTCATAAGTAGACTACTTATGAGTATAGAGGAGGCAAAAAATGATTGGACGAGAAAACGAGTTAAATATCTTGAATTCGCTGTATGAAAGCAACAAGTTTGAATACCTTGTCATGTATGGCAGGCGTAGGGTGGGAAAAACCACTCTTTTATTGGAATTTGCCAAGGGGAAAAATTCCATTTTTTTCCCTGCACAGGAGAAAAATGATTCGCTGAATCTCCAAGACTTTTCAAAAATGGTGCAGATGGGACTTGATGGTGCATATATAGCATCATTTGAAGGCTGGAAAGATGCATTTGAATATGTGGACAGGAAAGTTGATGAAAGGACGGTGCTGATCATTGACGAATTTCCGTTTATTACGGAAGAGAATCCAACTATAAAATCCATCCTGCAGCATGCAATAGATCACTTGTGGAAAAACAATAAAAATATTTTTTTGATACTTTGCGGGTCATCGGTAAGTTTTATGGAATCCGACATCATGGGAAATAAGAGTCCGCTTCATGACAGACAGACGTCAAGCATGGAGGTACTTCCTTTTGATTATTATGAGAGTAGCCTGTTTTTTCCGAAATACTCTTCCACGCAGAAACTGATCGCATATGGCATTCTGGGAGGAGTGCCCAGGTATCTGGAAGCGTTTGATGATCAGGATTCGATAGAGAAAAACATAGCGAAGGCAATCATTCGTAAAGGTGCTTATCTGAACGAAGAACCATCCAATCTCTTGAAGGCGGAGCTTCGGGATCCGAATGTGTATAACAGCATTTTGAGTGCGATAGCCAACGGGCGAAATAAGGTATCGGAAATATCTGATTATCTGCATGAGGAAAAAAGCAAGGTGTCAAAGTATCTTGTGGTTCTTCAGACAATGCGACTTGTTGAAAAGATCGTTCCGTGTGGGGAAGATGCGAGCAGTCGCAAGGGTATCTATAGGTTAACGGACAACTTTTTTCGTTTCTGGTTTCGATATGAGTTTACGAATAATGCATATTACGAAATGCTAGGTGTCAGCGCAGCATCGGAAGAGATCATGAGCGGAATCTCTGATTATATGGGGGAAGCATTCGAGGGAATATGCAAGGAGTATTTTATTCGTCAGGCAAAACAAGGGAAATTGCCTTTTGTTCCTTATAAGATGGGAAAGTGGTGGGGGAACAATCCTTGCATTAAGGCTGAGGATGACGTTGACATTCTTATGATAGACAAAACGGGGAAAAAGGGCATGTTCGTGGAATGCAAGTTCAGAAATTCGAAAATGCCTCACAAAGAGTACGAAGATTTAAAGAATGCGATGTTGGCTTTTCCGCACATTGAGGAGAAGTACATGTATTTTGTCAGCAAGTCAGGGTATGAAGACTCCGTAATAAGGCATGCAGCGGAAGACGGAGCAATCCTGCTTGGACTGGAAAACTTGTTTGAAAATTAGGAATGGCACAGGCACCCAATAGGTTATATGTAAGACTGATCCAGGCCGTGTGGAACGTCCAATATAGAACTAAACAAATTTTAAAGTTCATGTTCTTAGATATGTGCTATGCTGAGATAAGAGAGGTGTGGAAGGATGATTATACATCAGGACATGACGGCGAGAAGACAGAGTTTCATCGTGGAAATGAATGCGTGACTGGAAGATTCCGGCGCCGAAAGTCGAGACTGCGGAGGATTTTTGCAGAACCCTGTTATTGGGCATGAATCTTTGAGCCAATGGTCTAAAGAAGAAAAGATTAGAACTTGTTCCGTTTATGTGTGCTATTGTTCTGTCAACGGGGTTTTAGAGGAGAATTGAGACCTCATATCATACATAAAAGTGACATGAAAGATATGGAGCATTGGCAAAATACTGACCAATGCTCTTTTTGTTGACAACTTTTATGCCATGTTTTTCAAGAATGTAACCTTTTTAATCCGTGTTACGACATTTAGGGTGAACAAGGTATTCTTTTAGGCCTAAAGGAGAGCTTTGATGAACAATACCATAACGGATAAGGAAATAGTGGAGCTGTATCTGGCGCGCGAAGAGAAGGCGTCCACTTATTGTGCACATAAATATAGTGCAAGTCTTCATCGACTGGCATCCTCCTTGCTCTTGGACAGCCGCGACGCGGAGGAATGCGTGAATGACACCTTTCTGAAAGCGTGGAATGCCATACCGCCAAACATACCAGAGCATCTGTTTCCGTTCTTGGCAAGGATCTGCCGATGCACTGCCGTTGACATTATCCGACGAAACAAAGCGGAAAAAAGGGATTGCCTGGTTGTGGAGCTGACGCGTGAGATGGAGGAATGCATCCCAGCTTCAAGTGGCGATACGGAGGTGCCGGAGGAAGCTTTGAAGACGCTGATGAATGACTTTATGGGAACTCTTTCCAAGGAGAAAAGAATGATCTTTGTAAGGCATTACTGGTTTGGAGAGAGCATTTCAGAAATCTCTGGAAGATATGGTTTTTCCGAAAGCAAAGTGAAAACAACCCTTCACCGCACGCGTGAGAAACTGCGAAAATATTTGGAAAGGAAAGGAGTACCTGGATGAACGAAACGGATCTGATACAAGCGATAAACGGCATTGATGACAGATACTTGTTTGAATCCGAAGAACCATATAAGAAATTCAGAATGATGCAAAATTCACGAAGCATCTTGATAGTGGCAGCTGTCATTCTGGTTATTGCCGTTCCCGTATGTGCATTTGCAATTAATTCTTATCTGCATCGCGATAACGTGGAACATTTTGTTTCCGGAATAGACGAGGCGACGCGGAATAACCTTGACATCATCAAAAATCTGGTGTCGGAAAACGAGGATTATCGTTTGACCCTGGATACGTTGCTTACCGATGGTCATAACGCAATGATAATCATCACAAGTGAGGCGATCAGCGAAAACGGACGAACCCGTTTAAATCAAAACGAATTTGGGATTTACCTGCCGTCATTTTGCGTCAAGTATGCAGATGAAAACGGTGGGCCATATCATCATTTAACGAACCCAGACATTGACCTTCCGGTCATAGAGACAAGTTACGCTTATGAATACTTGGAGGAAGCTAAGGACCGTGATGACGTGAGATTTGCATCCATCGTAAATTGCGGAGGCATTGATCTTGGGAAAGATGTTAAAATTGAAATGTTTGAGTGCGACAGACGCTCAGGCGACGAATGGACGTATTTTATAAGGCGGGATCCCATACTTTCTCAGAATCCCATGGTTGTGGCCCGGTTCACTGATGACCGTGCGGACGGTACCAATTATCTTGAAGGAATTGAATTTATTGTTAATTTTGCGCCTAACGTAACCTGTAATACCCTGTATGACGCAGACGGACGGCAGATATTCATGTCTGCCTTCGAGTTATATTCCGATGATCCAACCGTGATGCCTAGAATACCTGACATTACATTCATAAAGGATTCAGGGGAAAGAGTGAGATATGAGATCAGCGACAGAGTGCATGCTTCGAGGGATAAGGATTGGGTATGCTTTGTTTTCGGTGAATTCATTGATCCGAATGAATTTGTAGGGGTAGTAGTAAACGGGGTGGAGTTTTGGAAATGATGAAGAGAGGGATAGAAGTGTATCAGATTCAGAAAAAAATCGAGGTATGCGCGCGAATGGCGCTTCTGCTTTTGGTGATGGTGATTATGCCGTTTTGCCTTGGGGGATGTCGCTCCGAAAAAAACGGGGAGAGTAAAACGGAGAGCAGAGAAAAGAAGAATAAGATGGAGAACAGAGAAAAGGAGAGTAAAACGGAAAGTGGAGAAGGGACGGCATCGGACGGAACGTTAAAGCTGGCCGTCGTCTGCGTAGAGGTTGGCGGACCGCAAAAATCATGGATTGAAGTATTGGTGGATGAATATAACGAAAGCCACTCGGACATGCCCATCACCATAGTTCCTTATGGGGACGCAAAGCTTATGGAAGTTGACAAGAACATGGCGCAGCTGTCCGTTGCGGTTGCCGGTGATGACCCTCCGGATCTCATTCTTCTCCAAAACATCACAAGCCATTTGGATCCCTTGGTGAGTCAGGGTTATGTGGAAGACTTAACTCCCTTCGCGGAGCGAAGCGAAATAGTTCATTTGGAGGATTATTATCAAAAGGTGCTGGATTGCGGTAGAAAGGAAGGCGTTCTCGCCGTGATTCCGAAAACCTTTGCCATCAGTACCTTGGTCACTTCCAAAAATGTATTTGACGGAAATGGCGGCTGGACATATTCACAGATGCTGGACTGCTGCAACGCCCACGAGGAGAGTCCCTTACTTCCAGGTTCTTCCCCGGAGATACTTTTGTTTGAAATTCTTAGGGAAAGCGTTGACGCCTTTGTTGACGAGGATCAGAATAAATGCCATTTTGACTCGGAAGAATTTAAGTCCTTTCTGGAATACGTGGGCACCTACTGCACATGGTCGTCACGGCAATACGAGTATATAGACCCCGATGAAGAGGGGAGCGCCCTTCGGGAAGGGAAAATCCTGGCCAAATATGAAGCAATCTTTTGGCTGTCAGAATTAAAAAACATACGAAGGGATTTCGGAGATACCGCAAATTTTGTAGGATTTCCAAGTAAGTACGGTACCTCCGTTCACAGGATCACGATGAGCGGAGACGATTCCTTTGCCATGACGTCCACCTCCAACAAAAAGGAAGAGGCGTGGAAGTTTATTGAATGGTATCTTTACAAGGAAGATGAATATGACAATCTTGAGCTATGCGCTGACAGAAAGAGGATGGAGGAGAAGATTGGGATAGCCCTTGCGGGACGGGAAAATGTTAACGACGGAGAGCCGGCAATGACGGAGGAAGACAGGGAGACGCTTGAAATTTTACTCGAGAATCTTGAACCGCTTTCGGATGACGACATACCCTTGTACAGAATTGCTTATGCGGAGGCAAGAACCTACTTTTCCGGGGACAAGTCATTAGACGATGTCACTCAAGTCATTCAGAACAGGGCGTCGCTGTATATGCAGGAGAAGTAAATGATTTTCTTTTTGTTTCGCAGAACTGAGGCTTTGGTAGGATAAGATGAAGGGTCTAAAGTATTAGGCTCTTCATTTTTTGCTTTACACTTTTTTATTGTGTTGTCGTGAATCAAATGTCTGGATATTACAATGTATCAGTGTACGAAAGAAATCATCGACTGGCCTGAAAGGGGCTTTGCTAACGAGGAGAGCTGGGATCTTTATCTTCAGGGGGTATATGGGGTCGGCGAGGATGAAATTGGTGACTGAACCTTAATCATTTCCATGAGGAGCGTTAAATACCTGCAACATCGTGGAAGCAGAAAGTAACATTGTGATTGCATAACTGGCTCCGTTCACATAAAGAGTTCCGTACAGGAATAACGGAAGAACCGAAAAGAGAATTGTAAAAACGCTACAGAACAATGCGGCGTTTTTACTTTTTTGCACAGTGACTCCGTGGTTTTTTTTGTGGCAAGTTATAACCAAGACATCAAGCAAAAGGCATAGAATGGTCAGTATGCCCGTAAAGAAGGGCGTGAAATTTGCATTGCCAAAGGGAATGAGTGAAAAATAGGAATAGGTTTGCGTTGTAAGTGGTTTGTCAGGTCCACTTTTCGATACGAAAATGGTGCCAAGAGGCAGGAATTCCCATAGGAGTGCCTGGGCATGAAGAAATAAAACTAGGCCATGGCGCCTTTGCATGGAGAGATTCATGGAAAGGAACAGGCTTGCACTGATGGATAGCATGGCAATCCCAAGAACCCAAAGCAGATTAGGGCCACTCACAAATTCACGAGACAAGATGAGGGTAATGCCAAGGATGAGAATGAAATAACTGATTGCTTTCCAAGCGACTTTTCTTTTCTCGTGCAGTGTTTCAACCAAGAGCGTGTCAACTTTTTTATCTTTTATTTCCGTTTCAATCCGCTCTCCCGCCAGCAGATCACTCACGGAAACGCCCAAAGCCTCGCTTAAGGGTATCAAAAGAGTGGTGTCTGGGAATCCCTTTCCGGTTTCCCAGCGCGATATGGCTTTATCTGATACTTGAAGAATGGCAGCAAGATCCTTTTGTTTCCATCCTTTTTCATTCCTTAGTTCTGCGATAAACGCACCGGTTCGTCTTGCATCCATGTTAGCATCCTCCTACAATGAAAGCCGTATTTGATGTTTCTTTGGAAAAAGCTTAGCATACAAAGCAAATGGACTCAACCTATGAATCGTAGAATGGTAAATATCCGAAATGAGATTTTGTTGGAAATATTAAAAATACACCTCAAAAATGTAATGAAAGAAGTTGCTTTGCGTCATATAGGGTGAGGTTAACTTCAAGACGAATTTGAAACAAGGAGGCAGGCCGTGACTGACGAGATGATCATCCAATTGTTTTGGGACAGGCGGGAGGAAGCAATCAAGGAAACGGAAAAAAGATATGGGGCATACTGTTTCAAGGTTGCTCAGAGTGTCCTTCAGAGCAAGGAGGATTCTGAGGAATGCCTGAATGATGCCTTGTTACAGGCATGGAACATGATCCCGCCCATGAAACCAGTACATTTAAAATTATTCTTGGCCAAAATCATAAGGAATTTAGCAATTAGCAAGTACAGAAGTAAATACGCAAAGAAACGAGGTCAAGGAGAAGTTGCAATCGTGCTGGATGAGTTGGAAGAATGCATTGCCGGTCAGTCAGACGTCGAGGCATATTTTGAAATCTCGGAATTACAAAAATTTGTTAATGAGTTTGTGCGGGAATTGCCTGAAAGAGATGGAAATGTTTTCGTCGCAAGATACTTTTACATGTATTCCACCAAAGAAATTGCAAGGAAATTCCATATCTCCGAGAATAACGTAAGGGTAATGCTTAGCAGAATGAGGGAAAGATTAAGAACCTGGCTACAGAAGGAGGGCTATGTGATATGAGAAAAGAGGATTTGCTAGAATCATTCGGTGCATTGGATGACGATCTGCTGATGAGAATTGAAAACGGCAGTAAAATAATCATGATTTGGAAGGCGGTAAAATATGGCACTATGGCAGCCTGCCTGATGGCGATTTTTGGTATTGCATATATGTTTGGCGTAAATCGGCCCGTTCCAATTAACAATCCGGTTAGCGACCCGTTACAAGGAAGTCCTATTGAAGAGACCATGGATGCTGAGAGCCGGGAAAGAGCGGATTCGAATGAGCTACAAAGCGAAAAAGTGGAGGAACTAAAGTCAGGTGCAGTGAAGGAAGGTGTACTAAAGGATAATGAAATCTGTTTTAATCTTGCGTCCATCGGACAGGCAAAGCTTAAGGACGCAGTCAAAATGAACATGCGTTATTGTGCAGGAGATCAAATCACGGAAGCTGAATTGGATGACATGAGCCATGAACTAATGGGGAACGTAGGTGTTTCCTGGAATGTGTTGGATGCTTGCGACGGACTGGCAGGGGAATGGAGTTTTGTAAAATATTATAATCTGTTTGAGACTGGCCAATGGCCGATGCAGGAAACTGGATCCCGTTCCTTTGTCTTTTTGTATGGAAGAGAAGACCAAACGGAAAAGATAAAGCTCTCTTTTTGCTACCTCGAGGAGTCACTTCGGGATTATTGGGTACTTTGTGAGAATCCCGTGATTAGCAAGGTGGGTGATACGGAGGTTATGATCTACAGTGACGCCCTAAGCCAAAATATCATTTGCCAGTTCCAAAAAAACGGAACATATTGTGACGTGGAATATTCCGGCATGGGTATGGAGGAAACACAGGTTTTGAACCTGTTGCAAAACGTGATGGGGCTGATTGCGAACTCTGGTCATTTTAAGGAAGACATACCGGCTGACGGCAAGGGAGAATACGTCGAAGTGAATAACGATGAGATCTTGGCGAAGGAAATTTCGGACTTCTATGGAGGATCATATCTTGACGCAAACGGAAAGTTTACCATTGTTTTGACCGAAGATACTCCGGAAAACAGGACGGCTATTTGCAAGGAATTTGGCAGAAGTGAGGATAAAACGGTGTTTGTTACGGGAAAATACACCCTGAAGTATCTCACGGAGCTGCAGGAAAAAATCACGAACGGAATGATAAATAAGGAATTATCATTTGTCCTTTCCTCGGCAGTTAGGGAGACTGCAAACAGTATTGTTGTATGCGTGACAACAGAAGATGATACCGAGTTGGCAAAGCTTTATGGATTAGATCTGTTAGGCGGAGCCATAAAAGTTGAGTATTCGGACGGTGTCACAGAATACATTGGAGTGCTGGAATAGGCCATTAGAATTACGCCATGGGGAATTCGATTAAACCAACAAGTTTCGCGAAAAATATGGTATGGCTCTATTTTGGCTCTAAAAAATTTCCGAACCATCGATTTTTGATGACAGATAGGCGATATATGCGATAAAAAAACTATAAAATCAATGGATTTCATACCGATTTACGAACCGTAGAACCGTGAGGGTGGTAGAACCGTAGGTTCTGGCCGTGTTGCTTCCATTATCGAGTAATTGTCGCGAGTAATGAGAAGCGAATAATCGCAAAATAGCAAAGTGCCCAGAGCAAGCTTGCTTGCTCCTGGGTGCTTTTTATTTTACGCAAATGTTTGCGGCGAATGCCGCGAACATTCGAAACGCGAAGCGTTTCTGAATTCGCTTCTGGGATCTCTGCTTATATTGTCTTCGCGGGCTATTTTATTTATTCTAACACCGAAATGTGGTATGTGGTTAGATTGAGTGATAAATCCAAACATGGATTTATCAAATCTTGACAATATCCGTATAGAATGATACTCTTAAATCACTTCGATTTATCTTTTGCTTGGATTCTAAGCATATTATCCCATTTTTTGAAATTTGAATATTTAAATGATGGACTAATTGTGCCTACTAACATACATGCTTTTTCCCAGGTAACACAGGAAGCAATCTGAGATTCATGTGTAGCCCAAAAGCGTCAAGATTTGTCAGCCGTGCTACAGGGGATGCGAGTATGAGTTTGCATGTAGCTCAAAAGCGTCAAGACTTTTCAGCCGTGCTACAGGGGATGCGAGTATGGGTTTGCATGTAGCTCAAAAGCGTCAAGACTTTTCAGCCGTGCTACAGGGGATGCGAGTATGGGTTTGCATGTAGCTCAAAAGCGTCAAGATTTGTCAGCCGTGCTACAGGGGATGTAAGTATGGGTTTGCATGTAGCATGAAAGCCGCCCAGACTTCTAGCCGAGCAACACAGGAAGCAAGTAGAGAGGTATATAGAGCATTTGGGAATGTTAGATCAACCCTATTATTTTCAAAATGTTTTAGCAAAACTAGATGCTTTTGAGAAAAATGGATTGCTTATTGGCAGAGACGTAATTTTGCTTCATGAGAGCGCTTATCGACCACTGAATACAAGGGTGATTGCAGATTACATAGATGAATTCCTGACATAAAGTCAGTGCGCCTGCAATGTGAAACTCCCCCATATTAAGTCGATGTATCTGCAATATGAAGCTTTTTGTAATAAAGTCAATGCATGAATTGCTGAATGTGCCTCGTATATGTTTTTTCTTCTTGTGTACACTTAATACCAACGAAATTTGAAAAGCTTAGAGTTGTATTGAACTGGAAAATCAAATCTATATTGAAGAAAAATGGATTGTTGGATATAATGAAAAGCAGTTGTATTAAATCATAAAACTCGCACCATTGGTGCGACATTTTGGGGATGAGAAAAGGAACAAAGAGTCGGAAAAAGCATTGAAAGAGGAGATGGAAAGATCGTGATTTATTTGTTGGCGTTTCGCGTCAGTGACAAAGAGATGACAAATCCCAATATCTACCCATATAACGTATTTCGGGGGAAAAGCGCGGGGCCTTTTGTTTTTCGAGAGATCACGGTTTTCTATGGGAATAATGGGTCGGGGAAATCAACGCTGCTGAACGTGATAGCGGATAAGCTGCAGATTGAGGGACGGGAGCGGTGTACCAGCAACACTTTTGGAAGAGTTAGCTACTGTGATGAATTTGCGGCAGAATGCGGATATGATCTCGGAGACGACGAAGAGACGGGGCGGCCGATCCGCGCCATCCCGAAAAATAGCAGGTATGTTAAGAGCGAGGACGTTCTTTATGAAATTAAGAAGATTCAGCGGAGAGAGGTGCTGTCGGAAAGCATGGAATACGACCTCCTGAAGCTGGGAAAGAGCAGGGAGGAGATTCAGAAATTACTGGCACCGCAGGGCGGAATCAGCAGGCAGGCCATCATGGCGTATGGCCAGGAGAAATATTCGAATGGCGAGACGGCGTTTCAGTATTTTGAGGACGTGCTTGCGCCGGATGCCTTATATCTGTTGGATGAACCGGAGGTTTCGCTATCTCCTGCCAATCAAGTAAAGCTTGCAAACGAGATCAACAAGATGGCCAGATTCCTTAGATGTCAGTTTATCATTGCCACGCATTCGCCATTTATGCTGGGAACGCTGAATGCGAAGATTTATAACCTGGACCAGCCCGGATGCGACGAATGCAAATGGAATGAGCTGGAAAATGTCAGGTTTTTCTATGACTTTTTCAAGGCGAGGCAGAAGGAATTTGAATAGAACAGTCAGATCCGTGTTTTACTTTTGTTTCTGCCATGTTTCACCGGAGGCGTGGTGTCCCTGGCACCTCTTTCCGAAAGAACATTTCCGGGGATCACGCCGCCCCTGATATAGCAGAGAAAACGTTCTTCCAATAAAGCGGAATGCTTGCCGAAGCATTATAAGGTTCTCATTTTTCGAAGCCGTTCCCGTTTTATCCATAAGCATCCCTCTCCAAATGAAACAAAGGGATCATTCCCTTTATTCCACCAACCGTCCTAATTTCCAATGGAGGTAACCGTGAGAACCGCTTTCCCGTTTACGGAAAGAAACTTACGGAAAGAAACTCGAGGTTTTTAAAACCTTCGACATTCTAAAAGGTACATAATAGTTGAAGGGGCTAATGGGAAAAATAAGGAGGTGAGGGCCGGTGGATGAAGCAAAGATCATAGAGTTATACTTTGCCAGGGATGAGCAGGCGATCAAGGAAACGCAGGCACAGTGCGGCAAGCGGATGTATGCGATGGCATTTCACATTCTGAATAATCATGAGGATTCCGAGGAATGCGTGAATGACGCTTACGTGGGTCTGTGGAATGCCATTCCGCCGACCAAACCAAGTAGTTTGATTGCGTTTGCCTGTAAGATTACCAGAAATCTGTCATTAAAGAGGCTTCAGTATTTAACGCGGGAGAAACGCAGCGTAGACTTGACGACTTCGTTTGATGAGCTTGAAACTGTGTTGCCGGATGAGCGTTTTGCACCAGAAGCAAGTGATGAAGATATAGGAAAGCTGATCAGTCAGTTCCTAAAAGATCAAAAAGAAGACATCAGATATGTTTTCATACGCAAGTACTTTTTCTTTGATTCCGTGAAGGAAATTGCAAAGAAACGTTCCATCACGGAGAGCAAGGTCAAGAACCTTCTGTTTCATGCCAGAAATGATCTAAAGGATTATCTTGGGAAGGAGGGCGTGACAATATGAGAATGGTAAATGCAATGGGATTCATTGATGATGAACTGATTTTGGAAGCCATGGCACCCTCAAAAGGAGAAGAGCGTAGCGCGCGATTTCGTGGTGGTTTGGGTAAAAAAACTGCTCCTTGGATCAAATGGGGAGGCATTGCGGCTTGTCTTGTCATGCTGATCATCGCGGGCGCAGTGATCCTGCCTATGTCTTTTGGAAAGAGTAAGCAAAACTTGGGAGATGGCAGATATAAAAGCTTTACGATACAAGCCCAGGGGGAGACTGCCATCCTATGGCCATGGGAGTATCGGACGATTGGCGAGAAATACCGGACGATCGTCATGAACGGCATGGAATACTGGAATACGGACCACAAGGTTTCTGAGTCCATGCTAGGGAAGATGGTCGGAACTTTTGAAGTGAGCGGATATGATGAATACAAGGAAGAGTCTCATGTCATTTCAGCGGAAGCTTATGAACTAAATGATGTCGTGGCAAGTATAAGTTTGGCCGTAAAGTTGGAGGACGGTTACTATGTCTTTCGAAATATGGAGTGCCTGCCGGCAGGAACGCTTGGAGAATTGCTGGATCAGGTGAATCTGTCAAAACTTTTGAGACTTAATTGGTTTGAGGAAAGAGGCTCGGATCTTAAGGGCAAGCGCTATGTGTTAAATGACGATTCCTATTTGTGGAAGGTCCTGACGGAAGAGTGCAGGGACGCCAAGTTTATTGATGACCAGAACTGGATGACGGGAAAGCGCGAATATCTGGGATTTTCCGTCAGCTCAGACACCCTTGGCGTTCAAAACGCCGCATTTTATGTTACGAAGGATGGATATTTGTGGACGAATGTTTTTGGCCCACAGTATCTCTATGACATTGGTGAAGAGGCCGCGGGGAAGGTCATTTGGCATTGCAGGGAGAATTCCGCCGAAATCGAGGCGCAGCCTTTTGCAAATGCAATCATTGGCACCATAACCGAAATCACGGAGGAATATTTTTTGGTAGATGATTCCTCTCTTTGTAAGGATCCGAAAGACGGCATCACTTACAAGGTTTTGCTGAATGACATTCGTATTTCCCGGTACGTACAAAAGAATTATGTCAAGTTGGGAGACGCGGTAGAAGTATTGTATCGTAATCAGATAGGTGAAGAAAACGATCATACGATACGCGAAGCAACATCCGCTTTGAAGGTGACGATCATAGACGGTCAGGCTCTAATATTTGAATAATATATGTAAAAAGGGTGGTCGTATCGTTGGTTCCGGACATGTTGCTACCATTATCGAGTAATTGATAAAGAAGTCAATAAAATCAAGGCTTCCGAGGGTTTCCCCGGAAGCCTTTTTTAGTATGCGCGCCATGGGCGCGCTCTAACGGGTGAAAGTCCCGAGTACGCGTAGGCAACGACGAAGTACATAGCTGAACAGCAAGGGTGTCCATCGTGAGGTGGAATCTGAAGGAAGCTGTAGGCAAATCCTTGGTCCGACGAACAGGAATCGCATGTAAGGCAGGGAAATGCGGGTAAGTCTGCTAAAAGAGATGAAGTCCAAAAGTTGCTGGAAGTACCTGTGAATGCGGCGGATAGATGAGGAGAAAGAGCGTGCACCTTATGCGTGGAGGTCTCGCAGGCGCTCTCGTTAGCCGTAGTAGCTGGACTCAAGCGGTATAGAGATTGACCGCTTCCTATGTGTTTGTTATACTTAATTGTGTCAGTTGTTGCGACAATAAAGTAGTAAGTTTTTTGGTAATTTACTAGCCTGCGAAAATGATGCGCAAAAAATTTTGAAAATCATCGAACATTTTGCCTTTGTCACGTGTCTATGGGATGGAGGCGGATGAAGGAGGCAAAAACAGATGAACGAAAAAGAACTCGAAAAGATTTACAATGAAGCGTATCGCGCGGTGTATTGGACGGCTATGAGGCTTCTTAAAAACGAAGCCGATGCGGAAGACGTGGTGCAGGATGTCTTTATCACCCTGATCGAGTCCTATGACACCATAGAGGACAAAAGCAAGGTGATCCCCTGGTTGAAGAAGGCTACTGCTAATAAGTGTCTGAACCGTCTGGCGAGGAATAAGACGGATGCCGTGGGAAATGAGTTCTTTGACAACGTGGAAGCAGTCCCTGAGGATTTCCTGCCCGAAGCGATCATCGAGTCGGCGGAAACGCGCAAGATCATCATGGAAATTATTGAGAAATCAGTATCAGAAGATGTTCAGAGAACGCTGATTCTGTTCTATTTCGATGAGATGAGCACAAGGGAAATTGCCGAGTCGCTTGGCGTCCCTGAGGGAACGGTTCGCAGTCGTCTGAATTTTGCCAGAAACAAAATCAAGAAGGAGGTCCTGAAATATGAAAAAGAAAGCAATACGAAGCTGCTTGGTATGGCGGTACTGCCGTTCCTGAGCAAACTGTTCATCAAAGAAGCCGAGCAGGTGGCGTTAAAGCCCATGCCCGGTTCACTCACGTCAGCCTTGTCCGCGTCCGCAAAGCTTTCCGCGAGGGAAGCAGAAATCAAGATTGCCGCAAAAGTGGCAAAGAAAGGAACAAGTGCCATGACAAAGAAAATCATTGTAATATGTGCAAGTGTAGCTACAGTGGGAGCAATAACGGGAGGGATCCTCTTTTTCGGAAATAAGGATTCGGAAGGAACGCCCGGGGAGACTATAGCTCAGATCGCGGAAAGCGATACGCAGGGACCCAAAACCGATACTGAAACTGAAACGAGTGTGACAATCACCGAGAACACGGAAGCAGTCACCGAAGCCGTGACGAGCGGGGTGATGACTGAGGCGAAATATGTCCTTGAGAGCAAATATGAAAAAGATAAGCTGCAAAATTTTTATGAGTATGATGATAAGGGAGTATTAATTAAAGAGCACATTTATTATCCGATAGATGCTACCATAGAGTATCAGTATAACGGAGACGGCTTACTGGAGAAGAAGACTGAGATTCCTGACTCCACACATAGGGAACTGAAACATACGTGTTATGAATATGATGCTGCCGGAAACCTCGTTTCAGAGAAAGAGTATTATAACGATGAGGCTGGACTGGAAAAATACTATACTTATGAAGGTTCAAATCTGGTTTGCATAAAGTGTGTAAAGAATGAAAAAGTGGTTGGCATAGAGAATATGATCTATGATGGTGACAAATTGATAGAAAAATCCATCATCAATTCTCGTGGCGTTGAAGGTGAGGGAGATAAATACGTATATAATGATGAGGGAGTACTCCTATATAGATATGAATTCGCGTGTAACACGGAAGGTACTCGAACGGCGCAGCATATTCATAAATACGAATATGATGAAAAAGGGCAGTTGATCGCTGAATACTACACCAAAAAGGTTTACAAAATGGATGTAGTAGTTGACGTTGATAACATTGAATACTACAAAACGGATGATTACAGATATGATGAAAACGGTAATCTGGTCGATGAGGATGAATATGATTCTCATGGAAAATTTGTAAGGAATAAGCATTATACTTACATCAAGATCGGAGATTAAACTCTGAGACAGTGGTGCCCGTCAAAAGCGCAGGACAGCTTGCGAGGATGAAAACGTACAAGAATGAGAGGTGTGGATCTGATGAAGAATTATAATTCTACCAGATACATGGAGTCTTTGGAGAATACGAGAATGCAGGCTCCACTCAGAAAGGTTAAGATTGATTACAAGGCTCTTTTACAATTTGTAATTCTCTTGAATTGATTTCATTACGGAAAATGTCGTTGGCTCTATTTTGGCTCTAAAAAATTTTCGGACCATTGGTTCCGGCCGTGTAGCTTCCATGTTCGCGGCGAATGCCGCGAACAGGAAGAAACGCGAAGCGTTTCTGAATTCGCATCGATTCATGCTTCTGAATTCGCATCGCGATGCTTGACAATTTTCTTTTTGAATGATACAGTTAAGTCACTTCAAGTTTATCTAATGCTTGATTCCAAGCAATTATCCATTTGCTAAGCAAATTTATATACCAGCGGAACGACTTTATCGCGAAAGGCAACCTAGGAAGCCAGGGAGCCGGGGCACGGTTGCTTTTAGAAGCTTTGAGAGCGGAAAAAGGCAACCCAGGAAGCCAGGGAGCCGGGGCACGGTTGCTTTTAGAAGCTTTGAGAGCGGAAAAGGCAACCCAGGAAGCCAGGGAGCCGGGGCACGGTTGCTTTTAGAAGCTTTGAGAGCGGAAAAGGCAACCCAGGAAGCCAGGGAAACTGAGCACGGTTGCTTTTAGAAGCTTTGAGAGCGGAAAAGGCAACCTAGGAAGCTTTGGAAGATGGTTGCGGTTGCCGCTTGAGACAAACAGTACATAAAATGATAACATAGCAAAAAAGAAGTCGCTATGCGAATAGAAAAGGGGGATGAAGTCATATGTCAATATATAAAGAAATTCAGAGAACTGAAGAAATAAAGAAAAGAATTTTGGCTCAAGGGTATTTGAGTGAAAAGGATTCCGGCGCGAAGAATGATGAAAAGAAGTGCAAGATAGAAACAAGAATAACATGTCGTGTCATAAGGGGAAAGCTTCGATACTATATTGACCAAAAGTATGTAAGCCAAAAGAAAAATCAAAATCTGCTAAAGAAAGCAGCTCTTGCAGAGTATCACAAGAAGATTCTGCCCGTAATTGAGAAACTTATCGTATGCCTTAAAAATGCTATTGCCTTGGAGAATGAATTGACAGATGTTTATAATCAGATGCATGTGGGTAAAAGGGTACTGTTCGAGCCAGATATCATTCCAGTGAGTAAGCTCAAGGAAGAGTTTGAAAATGAAACTTATGAGGGATTGGATTTTGATGAAAATGACCATACGGAGTACTATACGAACCGGGGGGAGAGGGTCAGGTCGAAATCGGAGAAGATCATAGCGGATGAGTTGGATCGCTGGGGGATACCATATAAATATGAGAGCCCGCTACTGCTGAATGTTGATGGAAGGCCGAAGGTCTTTTACCCAGATTTTACCGTCATGAATATTACGACTGGTGAAATTAAATACCTGGAGCATTTGGGAATGATGGACAACCAGTATTATATTAACAATGCGCTTGGCAAATTAGATGTTTTCGAAAGGAATGGATTGCTCATAGGCAGGGATGTGCTACTGCTTCATGAAAGCTCACGCCAGCCATTGAATACAAGAATCATATTGGATTACATCAATGAATTTCTGCTTTAACTTGCCAATTCTGCCTTCGGTGCGAAATTGTGCAGGACGTAAAAGTTGAGATTTGTCTTAATCGATGGCAAGTGATAAAATGATGTAGAAGCATTGGCTATAAAGAGGCCGTGGAATCATGATTGAGAATCTTGTGAAAAAATGTGTTTTGTAGTGAACCGGATCATTGCTTTGGCGACTATTAGGTGAAGCTTCAAAAAGATGACTTGTACGAGGGACCTCGGATGAGAATGGAAGAATTGTTGGAACATGCAGATTACCTGCTAAGAGTGGCGACCGGAAAGTGTGATTCCTGGGAGGATGCACAGGACTTGGTGCAAAGTGCGCTTCTGGAAGGGCTTCTGGCCATTAGGAAGGGGAAGAAGATCGACAATGCGAGGAATTGGCTTGTCACGGTGCTAAACAGGCGATATTATGACATGCTGCGGGAGAAGTATCGGAAACCGATCCTGTTCCTTGGGGTGGACTATGATCTCGTGCACGGTGAGGAGGAAGATGACTTCGCGGACGCCTTTGGCATGCGACACGGAACGGGAAGCGTGGCAGAAGCATCTGACGGGATCTCGGATTGCGCGGAGGATGAAGGATTGACGGAAGAGGAGAATCTTCGTCGTCTGGTGGCGCGTATGACGAGGCAATGTCGGGAAGTGTTGATACGGCATTATTTTCGGGGCCAGAGCGTCAAGGACATCGCAGAAAAGCTGGCGGTGCCAGAGAATACCGTAAAGAGCCGCCTTCGCCTTGGCAGGGACAAACTGAGAAAGGATTTGACAATGGAAAAGTATGAAAAGCAAAGTTATGAACCGGAAACTCTTTGGATTTGCGCAACCGGAACTCCCGGCCTGAATGATGAGCCGTATTCCCTGGTAAAAGACGATAAAATCGTTATGAATCTCTTGATTTTGGCATATGAAAAGCCCGTGGCGCTGCCCGAGCTGGCGGACGCCATTGGAATTTCCACGACTTATATCGAGCCGATCGTGGACCGGCTGGTGGAGGGAGAACTGATGAAACGGGCAGGGGATAAGGTCTTTACGGACTTTATCATATACTCGGAGGAGGATCGGATTTCCACGCTTGAGATCCAAAAAGAGCTGGCGACAAAGCTATTTGACGCTATTTGGAAGGAAGTGGAGGAAGGCCTGAACTTGCTGCGCGGCACGGAGTATTATCAGAAGCAGAACGCCTCGGCGCGCCTGAAGCTGGAGGGGTATTTCGCGCTGCGATCCGTCTATCAGTCGGTACTGAAGGCGCGCGACGAAGTGGCCGGGCATGTTCCCGTTTCGGAGTATCCGGACAGGACGGGCGGCGGCAGATGGTTCGCCATGGGCAATCGTTACCCTGCCGATTATGATTATGACAATTGTCCGTATGATCTTTATAATATCAGCGGTGAGGGCGGCGGATATATCCAATGTCTTCCGGGTGCCAGATCTGTTGGACTGTATGATTATGATCTTGATAACAGGGTTTTGGGCAAGGCGCACACGGTCTATCATACCGTGGGGGATCCCAGTGAGGCGAGAGAATGCGTGATCAAGTTTTTGTATGCGGTTTATCGCGATGATGAAAGCCTTCTTTCCGGCATTTCCAGGAAGACATTGGAGAATGTGGACGTCTTTCTGGAACTGGATTATCTGGAGAGATCTCCCGAGGGAAAGCTGAAGCTGAAGATCCCTGTCCTGAGCGAAGAGGACAGGAATGCATTCTACGGTCTGACGAATGAATACGCGGAAAAACTGCTGTCAGCCCTGCGCGGAGAGTATGCCAAAATGATCAAAAATCCCGTGAACGTCCCCAAGCACTTGCTGAGTGACGTGCCGGACTTCCTGCGTTATCTGAATACCTGCTGCTATTTCCCGAGTGCGGTAATCCTCGAGGCGAGAAACAGGGGACGATTCTTAGTTGATCATGAAGGACCGGTGCCTGCCGTGATAATGTTCGTTTCCGAGAAATAAGGGGACCGGACAAACAAAGCGTCAGAAAAAACTGTCGGAATATGGAAATAAAAGTCCTAACCTTCTTTACGATACGCCCACTATGTAGATGAAAGCTTTCAATCGAAGCAAGTGTGTTTCAAAGTGAGCGCTGATGACTTAAGTACTTTGTGACATACTTACTTTGCAAAATGAGCAACATGTGGCGTACGAAATTTACGGCCATATTGTGAGGAACAAGATGACAAAAGAACAAATGGAACAGATCGTGCTGGAAAACATGCAAAAGATTTACCTGTACTGCGTGCGCAGGCTGGGGAACACGACCGAGGCGGAGGACGTGGCGTCCGACGTGGTGTTAGAGCTGCTGCGTTCCTATGATAAGGTCAAAGAGGACAATGCAGTCTATGGATATTTGTGGGCGGTGGCAGGGAATCTTTGCAAGAATTATTGGAGACGGGCGAAACGGCATGAAACTACGGAGATCCCGGAGGATTATGCGGGAACCTGCGAGATCACGCCGGAAGAGGCGTTCATTCAAAAGCAGGACATCTCGGTGCTGCGAAGGGAGCTGTCGCTCCTTGGCGAAAAGTATCGCGAGATCATGATCGCGCATTATGTCCGCAAGGAAAGCTGTGAGACCATCGCCAGGAACATGAACCTGTCCGAGACCAACGTAAAGCAGTATCTGTTCGAAGGAAGAAAGAAGGTTAAAAAAGGTATGGACATGAAGAGAGAATATGGGGTGTACAGTTATGCGCCCGAGAAATTTACGTTACACTTTTTTGGAGATTCCAGCCAGGGCTATTGGGAGCTCTTTCAAAGAAGGCTTCCCGGCAGCATCATGCTGGCAGTGTATGACAGCCCTAAGACCATGGAAGAGCTCAGCATGGAGGTCGGCGTTTCCGTTCCGTATCTGGAGGAGGACGTAGCAAAGCTGGAGGAGTATCAGCTTCTTGTCAAGAAGGGGCAGAAGTATTACAGTGCCATCGCTATTTATAACAACGCATTCCAGACGGAAGTGAAGAAGGCCGTAAAGGCTGCGACCCGGGAAAACATTGACCTCATCAAGTCAGCGGTGGAGAAGGGGAAGAAGCTCCTTGTGGATACGGATTATCAGTGCTATCAAGCGGATGAAAATGTCAAGGGTTGGTTCCTTGTGCTCCTTCTGGTCTGGGAGGCAATGCAGAAATCGGAAGAGAAAATGAAAACAAAGCTCTCCTTCCCGCTCCTTGCGAACGGAAGCAAGGGCTATGTCATGGGCGAGCGCGGCGAAAGCGTCAAGGAGAATGCCGGGATCTACGGCATGTACTCCTTGAATCATGGATATCTGCGTGCCGTAAACTTTCCGAGGCTGACGGACAGAGTCGTGAATCCCTTTGAAAAAGGCGCGAGGGAGGTCCTGTGTGCCTGTGAGGCAAGGCTTGGCGAGACCACGCAGCTAGAGACTCTCTCTGACATGCTGGAGAAGGGGATCGTTCACGTGGAAGATGGCAAGATCTGCCCGAATTTCTCAGAAATTTCGGAAAAGGATTACTTTAGGCTGATGGACGGCCTTTCTAAAGAGATCGATGCATTGGCAGCCATCTCTGCGAAGCTTCGTGAGGATGCGGCAGACGCACTTGCAAGGGTCGTTCCCAAGGAAATCCCGAACGTGCGCGAGGTCGGCAGTATCATCTGCATGTGGATCCTGATGGAGAGCATTATCCCGGCGGTGCTTGACAGCGGATACCTCACCAAGGGGAGCGATGAGCAGAACCTTACCACGTTATATGTCAGAAGAGACTAACCATCTAAAGAGGAAGCGCACCCGTCAGATGAGTGCCAGGGTTTTCGCCCAGAGCCAATGAAACGCAACCTACAGTTGACAAAATTCCATCATTTCTTGGTTTCATTTTTACAAATCCTATTTTATAATAAAGACATAAGCGAGGCATGCCGCTTATGTCTTTTTCAATATGGCTTAAGCTTTTCGGAAATTTACACGAAATTGAACATAGAAAGCGGAGGACAAAATTATGACGCTTGGAGAAAAAATACAGGAGCTTCGCACGTCGCGCCACATGAGCCAGGAGCAGTTTGGGGAATTGATGGAGACCACGAGACAGACCGTGTCGAAATGGGAGCTGGATCAGGCCGTGCCGGAGGTGCGAAAGATCGTTGCGATCAGCAGATTCTTTTGTATTTCCACGGATGAGCTTCTCCTTAGAGTCTCGACCTTTGAGAACGAAGGCGTGCCGTTTTCCTGCGGTGTTTACAGAAGGGGCTGCCTTGAGATCGTTGAGACGGAGAAGGTTGCGCTGGAGTATTATGCGAAGGGGAAGACGGCGATGGGCGCCAAGGCTTGGCTTGGGAGCGGAGATCAAAAGGAGCTCGTCGCGATCTGCGAAAAGGATTGTGAGACGGGAGTGCTTACCTATGCCTTTCGATATGAGGATGCAATGGGTGATTTGGCAACCATCTCGAACGATGAGGGCTGCAGGCGGCAGCTTGGAGCGCACTTTGAACGGGACAGACTTGGCAAGATGGAGCGACTGGAGACCTTCCTTGTCAATCACGGAGAGTATCCCCTGCACACCGTGAAGGAGCTTGGGATCCGCAGGTGCCTGGAGGAATGGAGAAGGGGCGTCGGACTATACGCGTCCGCCGAGTGCTTTCAGATCAGTCTTTGCACCGGCAAGCTGGAATATATTTATTCCATCCGTCCGGAGTTCGACAATGTCTACTGCGGGTGCAGCTTCGTGGTTCCCTTTGACCTAGGCCTGCGCTCTTATGGACAGTATTTTCGGCTCCGAAATTATAAAGATAATTCGGAAGGCTATTGCCAGTCCCATTATGATTTTGACTATCGGATGCCGGGTGAGCCGGAGGGGATCAATTGCGTGAAGCTGGCCTGCAACACCATTGGAAGCGGGGATGAGAACTGCTGGTTTGTCAAGCGCTATCAGCAGGATGAGATCGTCCTGGACGGCTGCGGCAGGGACGAGTACGTCTATCGGAAAAAGGACGAAAAATATGAACGCTTTGTGGCAAAGGATCAATGATCATAAAGCGGCCTTGGATGACCGAAGAGAAAACCGGTTTGAAACACTTGTATCTCTCCCCGGGACGTGCTATTCTTTCATCGAAGGACGAATGGAGAGGATGATCAGATGAGCAAGAGAAAGCTTAGTAAGGTGGACGCTGAAAAAAGAAGAGTCGTTGAGGCTTCCAAGCATGCGCTGGACAGTCTCAAGGAGGCCAAGAAGGATCTGGACAGCGCCTTTCGCTGGGGGATCATCGACGTGGTGGGAGGCATGTATCTTGTCTCCGGCATCAAGCTGGCTAAGATCGAATCGGCGAAAGCGCATATCCGCGACGCCATGATCTGGCTGCAGCAGTTCCGCAGGGAAAATGATCCGACGGATTATGCCAATCAAAAGTACATGCGACTTGGCGTGCTGGGATCGGTCCTGGACTTTGGACTGGACGGCGTGGGCCCTGACATTTATGCGCAGGCGAGGATCGCAGGCCTTAGGGCAAGAGTGAAGGAAGCCATACGGCGCATGGAAAAGCTGATGAAGGATGCAGGCATTGATTGATAGCGGGAAAGAGGGCGACGCGAGTTGCCCTCTTTTTGATTGCGAAGCTCCGCTAAGGGTAGTTACCCGTTCAACCTTTAAGATTTCTTTTGCAAAGTTTAAGATTTGTATAAGATGATTGAGCTTAAGGTGGTTTAATGTTAGAATGAAAGCGGCAGACGAAAACTTGCTTTGAAACGGGGGAAGGGCATGAACCATATTTTACTATGTGACGATGAGGAAGACATCCTGTATGCGTTAAAGGTATATCTTCAGAATCCGGAATACCAGTTCTTCGAGGCGCACACGGGGAAAGAGGCGGTACGGATCGTGCAGGAAAACATGATCGATCTCGTCCTCATGGATATTATGATGCCTGAGATGAATGGGCTGGAGGCGCTTTCGGAGATCCGAAAGTTCAGCAACGTTCCCGTCCTTTTCCTGACGGCAAAGAGTGAGGAAATGGATAAGATCGTCGGCCTTGGCGAGGGCGCGGATGATTATGTCACGAAGCCTTTTAACCCCATGGAGCTGGTGGCCCGCGTGAAGTCTCAACTTCGAAGATATACCATGCTCGGCGGGAGTATGGCAAAGAATCACGTCCTTCGCATCGGCGGCATCGAATTGAATGATGAAAGGCGGGAGGTACATCTTGACGGGGAACTGATCGCACTCACGCCGACGGAATATCAGATCCTAAAGCTTTTGATGAGTCATCCCGGCAAGGTGTTTCCGCCTTCGGAGATCTATTCTTACGTCTGGAAGGAAGAGGGGATCCTCGGGAGTGAGGGCACGGTGGCAGTCCACATCCGGCATCTGCGCGAAAAGATTGAGATCAATCCGGCCGAGCCGAGGTATCTGAAGGTGGTCTGGGGGCAGGGCTATCGCATGGAGGAGAATTGACGTTATGAAAAAACTGATTTTCCCGCTGTCGCTGATCCTTTTGGTGATCAGTCTCGCGGGTGCAACCTTCCTTGGCACGGGGACCTACTATCTCGTGAGCGAGAAGGTGTTTCAAATGAATGATCGCGCCTTGCAGACCACGCAGGAAGAGGAAGAGGTGCGCACTCTTCTTGAAGAGCTGGAGAAGAATCTGGACACGAAGCTTGTGAAATACTTCCTCGAACATGGGGAAGACGAGGGCGATACCGATTCTTATCTTGCGCTTCGGCTTTCCGAGTGGATCCTGCAGATCGGCATGGAGGAAGGCTGGGATGCGGCCAAGGCGGCGGCGAAAAAATATCACGTCGAGTATTACGTCAAGCATGAAAACGGCAGACTGATCGGCGGGAATCTTTCGGTCGACGAACTGGACAAAGCGATGGAGAGCATCGTTCCCTACCACCCGGATACCGCCGAGGCAGGGAAAGTGATCAAGTACAGGGTGTATATCCGCTTCGACAAGGGAGTCTTTCAAAGAATTCTCCTTCAGAATTATCAGCTGCAGACCTTTTGGATCAAGTATCGCTTCGCCGTGGCCGGCGGATTCGCGGCACTCTTTGTCGTCTCCGCAGCCCTGTTTTTGCTCGCGGGACGATACGTTCGGCGGAAAAGCCCTGACAGGGAAACAGGGCTGGACAGGCTCCCCCTGGACCTCACGATATGCGTTTGCGGCTACGCAATCTGGTATCTGCTGCGAGCGCTCTATCAACTCCTTTTGGTGTTTCAGCCGGGGCAGGTTGAAGTGGCCATCGCCTTGGGCGCCGGCGCCGTTTTCCTTCTGCTTTCGATCATTTTATATATAATCTGGCGTCTGAAGCATAAGGGTTGGTATCGTGGAACGCTCTGCCATTGGATCTGGACTTGGATCGGAAAGCTATTCCTTTCGTGGAAAGAGATCTTTGAGAATCTGTCCCTGACCTGGAAGCTTCTTTTGTTTGAACTTTTCCTGTATCTGATGGAAGCCGTGGTGATCGCCATCTTCTTCTATTGGGAGGATGATCTTTGGAGGGTACTTTGCGCTTTGGCGCTGGTCAAGATCGCTCTGATCCCTTGGATCCTGAGGGTCGGCATCGCCATCGAAAAGATCCGCATTGCCACCCATGAGCTGGCGCAGGGCAGGTACGACGCGCAGATCGACGTATCCCGTCTGCCCCGTCCCATGCAGGGGATCGGCAAGGACGTCAATTCCATGGCCGGCAGTATCTCCGTGGCCGTGGAGGAGCGGACCAGGAGCGAGCGCTTAAAGACGGAGCTGATCACGAATGTCTCCCACGATATAAAGACGCCCCTCACCTCGATCATCAATTTCTCCGACATGATCAGGAATGAGAAGACGGAGAATGAGAAGATCACGGAATATGCGGAGCACCTTCATAAACAGTCCTCACGGCTGAAGAAACTGATCGAGGATCTCATGGAGGCATCGAAGGCATCGACGGGGAACCTGGAGGTGCACTTAGAGCCCTGCGAGGTCAAGGTTCTTCTAGGACAATGCCTGGGTGAATTCGAGCCGCGCCTCCAGGAAAAGAAGCTGGAACTCGTGGTCAGACAATGCGAGGAGCAGCTTCGGATTTTGGCGGATCATCGCATGCTCTGGCGCGTGTTCGAGAATCTGATGAACAATATCTGCAAGTATGCGCAGGCGGACACGAGAGTGTATCTCAGTGCAAGACAGGTGGACGGGCAGGCGGAGATCACCTTCAAGAATGTGTCAAAATATGCGCTGGACGTACCGCCGGAGGAGCTCATGGAACGATTCGTGCGCGGAGACCTTTCCAGACACACGGAAGGCTCCGGACTTGGTCTTTCCATCGTCAGCAGCCTGATGGAGCTGCAGGGCGGAAAGCTTCAGCTTTCGACGGACGGAGACCTGTTTAAGGCCATCCTGACCTTCCCGCTGATCGCATAAAATCGAGCGGCACGATTGGAACTTCGTAAATCGAACGGCATCAATTAAATGTCATAAATTGTCAACGGTTGTCGACAAATAAGCAAAAACAACGAACGGGTGTCGAGGCGGCAAACTCCTTGGTACTGCCGGCGATACATTTTCGTTTTTGCTGTTGACAACCGTTGTTTTCCGTTGATATATTTCCAATCGTGATTGATTCCTTACGCGGCATCGTGACTAGTTTTGAAGGGGCAGAGGGGTTTGGGATGTACCATATTGGCGTTTGCGACCTAAAGACGAAGGAGATCCTCCGAGAAGGGATTTCCAGATATGAAAAAAGGCATAATCAGCTGTTTGAAGTCATCTTCTGGGACACGATCGACGACATGATAGATACCCTCTTTACGGGAAAGAATCTGGACATTTTATTCCTTGGGGCGCAGCCGGAGGGCACTTTGGACCTCGAAGCAGGCAAGGTCATTTATGACGAGCTCGGCGAGCAGGGCCTTCATATCATCTATGTGTCGGACAAGGAAGACATTCCCAGGGACGTGATCCAGTCGTTCCCCTTCGATGCTTTGATCACCGGACTTGAGATCGATGAAGTCTTGAACGCTTTGGATCATGCCATCAGAGCGCTGAAGCGCCAGCAGGCCATCTTTCAATTCCAGGTCGGGAAATGGCATTTCTCCGTGCCGAAGGGGGACGTGATCTACGTGGAATGTGACGAGGGCAACGTCAGGATCGTGACAAGATGCGGCGAATTCGAATACTTCGGCATGAAAAACGACCTTTTTGGGCATCGTCCCAAAGGGTTTATCAGCGTTCATAAATCTTATATCGTCAATCGCCGTTTTGTCTCCCAATTCACAGAGGATGCCATTCGATTAAACGATGGCACGATACTTCCCGTAAGCAAGTCCTTCCGAGAGGAAGTCTCTCCCGTCTTAAGTGCCAGAAATTAGCGAATCTCCCTTATTTTTCGCGCAATTTTTGTATACAAAAGTCAAAAAATATGATAGAATAAACTTCGTGAAGCCTGCTTTGGGGGCCGGCGGAGTTTTTTTGCTTTATGGGGATGATAGAAAGACTAGAAAGTGGGAAGTGGGGAAAAGACGTGGCGTTACATGAATTGTTGGACAGAAATGAGTTGCAAAGGCTTCAAGACGGGTTTTGTAAGATTTCCGGAGTGTCAGCGTACTGCCTGAATCATGAAGGGGTGAAGATCACCCGGATCTCCGGAGATGACAGGTATCTGCACTGCGTGCAGGAAAGGTTGGCACTGGAGCGGGTCATGGGGGAGGATTCCCTGGAGGACATGGCCGTCGAAGAGCTTGAGGGGAAAAAGCTCGTCACCGCCATCGCCATCAAGGCGCGAGGCGAAAAGGAACTGTTTTGGATCGTGTTTAAACCCGAGGACATGAGCGAGGATGATTTCTATCAGGCGCTGGAGCTCCTCCGGGACGCAAGCATTACCTTCCTGCAAGGGAAGCTGAAGTACTTTGGCGCAGAGGCGGAGAACCTCCGCAATCAGTCGAATTCACAGCGGATGGGACGCAGCATCAAGATGAACCAGGCCACGGCCCGGATCGTCCAGCTCCTTGAGAGCAATGATCCCATTGAAACTGTCTTAAATGAGTGGCTTCGGACCGTCAGCTCCTTTATGGAACTGGATACGGCGCAGATCTTTAAGCTTCAGGAAGACGATAAGTTTATGGACGTGATCTGCGAGTGGAGGGGGCCCGGACTCATTTCTTATTTTGATCGCACTTCACATATTCCTACCTATGCATTTTTGAGAAATAGACAGGCGGCGATCCTGAGTGCGGACACCGTTCTGAATCCGGAGTATTCCGAGGTTTATCAGATCGGCGTGAAGGCCATGATGCTCTACCCCGTCGGACCGAAGGAGGGCGGCATGATGGTGGCACTGAATCATCGGACTGCTTACGTGTTCGATGAGGAAGAGAATAAATTTGCCGCTGACGCAGTGAAGATCCTGGATAATCTCCTTGCCCGCAGGATCCAGAAGAACTCTCTGGCCAGTGCCTATACCTCCATGGAGACTGTGCTGGACGGACTGAACACCTGCATCATGGTCCGGAGCGATGCGGGACGCAAGATCATCTATGTCAACAAGCTCCTACAGAAGACCTTCGGGGCGGAAGTGTCGAAGGATGACTTTGATTGGCTGATCGAGGCGGACGTGCCGAGGCAGGAAAACGGCGAGGAGCATCGCGAGGTGTATTATCGGGCGAAGGATCGCTGGTATGACCTCCTGGTGACCGACGTGCGCTGGGTGGACGGCAGCGTCGTAAGGATGTATTCCCTCTATGACGTGACGGAGAAGAAGCATTATCAGGGCCGCATCGAACAGCAGGCCTATACGGATTTCCTCACGGGATTATATAATCGTATGTGTTGTGAAAGAGACCTGGCGGTGCAGATCGATTCCGCCATCCGGCAGAAGAAAACAGGCGCGCTTCTCTATCTCGACCTGGATGACTTCAAGCACATCAACGATGGCCTTGGCCATCAGTACGGCGATGCGCTGCTCAAGGCGATCTCCCATGCGTTCCAAAGGATCCCCGGCATTGAGAAGACCTGTTACCGCATGGGCGGCGACGAGTTCGTGATCGTGGTCACGCCGGAGAGCTATGACCGCTTAGAGATCATTCTGCAGGACATTCAGCAGATCTTTAGCAAGCCCTGGTTCTTAAAGGATTCTGATTATTACTGCACCATGAGCATGGGTGCGGTCACCTTCCCGGACAACGGCGACAGCGTGACGGATCTGGTAAAGAAGGCCGACATTGCCATGTATGCCGCAAAGAAGGCAGGAAAGAACAGGATCCAGTTCTATAACGACGGAAATTCCTCTTCGGACCGCCGCAGGCTTGACCTGGTGAAAAACATGCGCGAGGCAACGGCGAAGAATTTCGGCGAGTTCGAAGTGTATTATCAGCCCATCATGGACGTATGGGACGGCGAGCCCAAGTGCTCCGGCGCGGAGGCGCTGGTTCGCTGGAACAGCAGTAATCTTGGGTTCCTTTCCTCCGTGGAATTCATTCCGCTGGCAGAGTATCTGGGACTGATCAATCCCATCGGAAACCACGTGCTCCTGCAGGCCTGCAGGCAGTGTAAGGATTGGAATGACAGGGGCCTGGATTTCAGGGTGAACGTAAACCTTTCCGTGATCCAGCTGCTGCAAAATGACATTGTTGAGATCGTGGAAAATGCGTTGAAGGAGACGGGCTTAAAGCCTGAGAATCTGGTGCTCGAGGTGACGGAGAGCCTTGCGATCAATGACATGGAGCGCATGAAGCGCATCCTTGGCAGGATCCGCGAGCTGGGCGTCAAGATCGCGCTGGATGATTTCGGAACGGGGTATTCTTCCCTGAATCACGTGCATGAGATCGCCTTCGACGTGATCAAGGTGGATCAGAGCTTTGTGAAGGATCTGGCGGAGGACGATTACTCCAAGTGCTTTATCCGACTGGTGAGCGATCTTTGTGAAACCCTCGGCGCGAGCATCTGCGTGGAGGGCGTGGAAAAGCTTCGGCAGTATCAGATCCTGAAGAACATGAAGGTGAAGTTCATTCAGGGCTTCTACTTCGATAAGCCCATGCCGCTGAGGGATTTCGAAAAGCGCTACTGCAGCACCGCACCGAAGGAGAACAAGCAGGTGGTAAAACCTGCAGCAGTGGAAAAACCTGCGGCAAAGCCTGCAACAGTGGTAAAACCTGCAGAGAAAACGGTGGCAGAGCCGGCAAAGAAATCTGCGAAGAAGGCAACTGAAAAGGTAGCTTCCAAGCCAGCAACAGCAGTAAAACCTGCAACAAAGCCCGCTGCGAAGACGGCGGCAGCTGCTGCGAAGAAGCCGGCAGAGAAGGCGAACGGAAAAGCGGCTTCGACGAAAGCAAAGAGCAAGGAACTAACATTTGACGGATTTGATGACGATTGGGACTAGCGTGCATACAAATCCGTAGACGGAACGGACTGAAGGATGAAAGAGGGGCATCCTGGCCGGCGACGGCAGGATGCCCATGCCATCAGCCCGTTTTTTGACGAGAATGACCAGCCCGTTTTTTGACGAAAATGGATCGGACCATTTGACTGCCTTAGCGCAAGAAAGGAAGAAGATCATGGCAGAAGGCTTTAGCATCTTGGATCTGATGGAGAGCCCCCATACGGATGCCCCAAGACCCGTGTTCTATCTGGATCTGAATCTCAATCAGATCTTGGATAAGGTGACGGCGCAGTGGGGAAATCCCGTGAAGAAAATGTTCCTGTATTTTCCGAGGAATAAAGAATGCGAGGACTATCGGCGGGCGGTGTACGGCGACGTAAAGAAGGCTGCGTGTCATGAGGCGCTGAGTCATTTTCTCGAGGTGGCGGAGAAGATGGAGGAGAACCAGAAGCAGGAGGAGGCCGTGATCAGTCCGATGCAGAAGGACGTATGGCATCTTTGGGCGATCCGTCATTACTGCGAGGCGTACGGCGGCCTTTGCAAGGCGCTTGAGGAGATGGAGCTGAGCTCTGAGGGCATGCGGGAATTCCTTCGAAGATTGAAGGAGCATCTTTCCTCCAAGGAATACCTGGAAATGCAGGAGAAGGTCGATGCGACCCTAACGAAGCTGATGGAATGTCGCTTCCTCATCACCTATGAAAAGGACCGAATGATCATCTCCGAGGGAACGGCGCCCGGGGATTATGAAGCATTTATGGATCAGAATGGTGATCGCGACAGGATCACCTTAAAGAGTCCGTTCCGGATCAGTCCAAATCTTTCCGACTTAGAGAACGCCTGCCTGGAAGTGCTGGCGGGAAAGCGTCCGGAGATCTTCCGCGGATTGGCTGAGACGGCGGAGAAATATCAGAGCTTCGGGGAGGAATTCTGCTTCCGCTTCCGGAGAGAGATCCCGTATTATCTGTCCTTCCGCGCCTTCCAGGCGGAGATGGAGCAGAAGGGCTTTCACTTTTGTACGCCGACCGTGGATGAGGAGAAGCCGGTCAGTGCGGAGGGGCTGTATGACTTAGCGCTTGCCATAGTCGCTCATAGGGAAGGCAGGAAGGTCGTCAGCAACGATTTTGATTACCGGGAGGGTGAGAGCTTTTTCGTTCTCACGGGACCGAATCAGGGTGGAAAGACCACCTTCGCGAGAAGTCTTGGACAGCTGGTGTTCTTTACGAAAATGGGCTTGGACGCGCCGGCAGACCGGGCAAACCTGCACTATTATAAAAATATATTGACGCACTTTTCCGTGGAAGAGAGCATCGAGACCGGACGAGGAAAGCTGAAGGAAGAGCTTCTTCGTTTGGCACCCATGATGGAGGACTCCGAAGAGAATGATTTCGTGGTCATCAATGAGCTCTTCACCACGGCGGCCACTTATGACGCGGAGATCATGGGGAAGAAGGTGCTCACGCACTTTATCGAGCAGAAATGCCAGGGCATCTACGTGACGCACTTAAAGGAGCTTGCCTACGTGCATTCCGGCGTGGTAAGCCTTCGTGCGATGCTGAATGAGGAGAGACTGCAGAGCTTTCGGATCGCGCGGAGCGAGGCCGAGGAATCGGCCTGCGCTGCAAACCTTGTCAACAAGTACCGGCTCACCTATGAGCAGTTAAAGGAGCGGTTATGAACAGTTTTCTGTTATATGAAAAGACGGATAAGCTCATGGATCCCCCTTATTTTGACGCGAAGAGCATCATTCAGGATCTTGGCCTGAAGGCCTTGTTCCTCGCGGCCGCGAAGGAAGTGATCTATGAGGAGAGCGGACAGGTTAAGAAGATTGGCAAGGAAGACCTCTATATTCAGGACAGCATGCGAAAGATCATGATGATCCCGCTTCGGACGAAGGAGGAGATCCGGTATCGTCAGGAGATCCTCGGCGATTTCCTGCGCCATGAAGAGCTGATCCGCGCGCTGTACGAGATCAGTTCGAAGGTTCTTTCCGACTGGAATAAATTGGGACGCGGCGTCATGGAAAAGATGTCGAATTCCAATCCTACGGCGAAGCTGATCAACGACATTCGCGTGATCGCCCTCCTTTCGGAAAACCTGCGCAAGGTGAGAGACCTTCTCGATGAAAACAAGGAGGATCTTCGGTCGAATGGACTGCGGAGCCTGCTGCGGCGCCTGAAGGAAGAGTTTTCCGAGGAGCGGGAGGCCTACGTGCAAAAGATCCTGAGCGACGTTGACTTCTACGTTGGCGATCGGGAGACGGAGGAATTCGGAGGGCTTGTGGTACGCCCGAAGATCATTTTGGAGTGCGGCATGGAGGAGGGACTTAAGTTTAGTTCTCTAAGGCTTCAGGAGGTGTCCTCCGTCAACAAGAAGTTTTATAAGCCCGGCGGCACGATCCATAAGCTTCAGGAATATAAGAACTCGAAGATCCCGGATTCCTTCTCCACGATCAAGGAGACCGCCATCCGCGATCAGACGGCGCAGCTCGAATATGAGATCGTGGCATATCTGATCGGGAGCATGGCTTCCATGGTTGCTGACTTTGGCAGCTTCTTTGACCAGCTGCATCTTCAGTCGGCCTTCTACCTGGGCGCGATCAACTTAAAGCACCAGATGAAGCGCTTCAACCTCGAGTATTGTTTCCCGAGGGTTTGCGAGAAGGACGAGTTGGCGTTTTGCGAACTGAAGGAATTCGTGATGTGCTTAGAGCAGCGCGTGAATGCCGTGGGGAACACCTGTAAGATGGAGCATAAGATGCTCCTGATCGTGACGGGGGCGAACCAGGGCGGCAAATCCACCTTCCTTCGAAGCATCGGCATCGCACAGGTGATGATGCAAAGCGGACTGATGGTGGCGGCGGAAAGCTTTGAGAGCGCCATCTTCCCGGATCTGTTCACGCACTTTACGAGGCGTGAGGACAGCGAGATGAACAGCGGGCGTCTCGACGAGGAGCTGCGCCGCATGAATCAGATCATCGAGAATCTCGGAGAGAGATCGCTGATCCTTTTGAATGAATCCTTTGCGACCACCACGGAGAAGGAAGGCTCCGTCATCGCCTATGACATTATCAAGGCGCTGAACGAAAAGGGCGTGAAGATCCTGACGGTAACGCACCTTCTGTCCTTTGCGCAAAGGGAGTATCAGGAGAGTGAGGGCGATCCGGAGTCCGACATCGAATTCCTTTCGGCGGAACGAAAAGCCGGAGGCGTCCGCACCTTTAAGATGATACAGCACGCGCCGGAGCTCACGAGCTTCGGACTCGATCTCTACGAGGACATTGTGGAAAGAAAAGGAAATGAAAAATAGTTTTTGAAGGAGAACAAGATCATGCAAGGAATGTTGCAACAGCGTAAGCAGGAGAAAGGAAGGGGGGCACGCCGCTTATGTAGTTTGCTTTTGTCACTGGCCATGGTGCTCGGCGGAATAGGCGTAATGCCGATGGAGCGAGCTCATGCGGAAGAAGAGAACCTGATCGTGAACCCGAATTTCGCGGACGCGGACATGTCCGCCTGGATGGATACAGGCGCGACCATTACCCGGGAAGAGGCGAAGGAGGCGATCTTCGACGACGTAAAGACCTATGCCACTATCTCCGGAAGAACCCAGAGCTATCAGGGCTTTTCCCAGGACGTGACGGCGAAGGTGATCCCCGGAGAGGAATATGAGGTATCCTTTTTCGTAAAGCTTTCAGAAGACTATGCAGATCTGGCGGCGCATCACAGACAGGTTTTCTTTGGGCCCTACGTGGTGGAAAACGGCGAGACGAAATACTTAAGTCAGTCCTACAGCGCCGACATCCGCGGCAATCTGGTCAGTGAGGTTCCTGCAGGGCAGTGGGTGAAGCTGAGCGGCATTTATACCGTTTCCAAGAAGGCCACCCAGGTCGTGGTCCGCTTCCAGGAAGAGAGCAGCAGCGATAAGGGCGCCTACTCCATTACGGGCGTCTCCATGGTCCACGTGGAGAAGGAACAAAAGCCTGAGAAGAAGGCGAATACGGAAGAGCTTCCCATCCTGCGCGATGCCATCACGGCGCAGCTTGGAAAGGACACGATCGTCGGCATGGTGACTCATCCCGTGAACAACGAGGAGGAATGGGCGATCCTGACGACGCACGCGAACGCCATGACGGCCGGAAATGAATTCAAGCCGGATGCACATTTCGGTTACTCCGTGGATTACGTTCCGGGCACGGAAACCGTGACCCTGAACGGGAAAAAGCTCCTTGTTCCCAAGATCAATTATTCCCGCGGCGAGCAGGTGCTGGATGCCGTGCTGGAATATAATCAGGCGAATCCGGACTATCCGATCAAGGTGCGCGGGCACGTGCTGGTATGGCATGCGCAGACGCCGGAATGGTTCTTCCATGAGGATTACGTTGCAAGCAAGCCTTACGTGACCAAGGAAGTGATGGATCAGCGCCTGGAGTGGTACATCAAGAGCCTGTTCGAGCATTACATGGGCAAGAACAGCAAGTACAAGGGCCTGTTCTATGGCTGGGACGTGGTGAACGAGGCCTGCTCGGACAGCACCAAGCAGGTGTACCGGGATGATCAGGGCGGAAATGACAAGCTCACGGACAGCAGGCATACCAACAAGTCCAGCTGGTGGCACATTTATGAAAGCAATGAGTATATCATCAATGCGTTTAAATATGCCAATAAATATGCGCCGGCGGACGTGGAGCTCTATTATAACGATTACAATGACATTATGGACTTCAAGGTGCCCAACATTTGTGCGTTGCTCAAGGCCGTGAAGGAGCAGGAGGGCGCGCCGGGCGTCGGCACCAGGATCGATGCCTTCGGCATGCAGGCGCATTACGGGATGGACAGCTTCAGCATCACCGCATTTGAGTCGGCGGCAAGACAGTATCTCGACATCGTCGGAAAGATCCAGCTCACGGAGCTTGACATGGGCGCAAGCTCGAATTATGACGGCACGGAAGCGACCAAGGATCAGGAATATCAGGACCAGGCGCTGGTTTATCAGAGTATTTATGAGGCCTTAAAGAAGCTTGATGCGATCGAAGGCTATGAGGTCGGCGGCATCACCTTCTGGGGCGTGACCGATCCCACCTCCTGGCTGCAGAACAAGAGCGATCTGGGCGGCGGCGCGGATGGACTGCGGAGTCAGTGTCCCCTCCTCTTTGACGGAAATTATGATGCGAAGCCTGCCTTCTGGGCCTTCGTGGATCCTTCAAAGATCAAGCTGATCCAAAAGAAGGTGGATGCGCGCAGAAGTTATGACAAAAAGTTTACTGACGGCGTTGGCTATACGGCTGAGTCGGGTGCCACTTCCGTGACGATCACGCCCATCTGGAATGAAGAATGCGTATCGCTCCAGCTGGAGGTGACGGACAAGACTCTGGACGGAGACGCGGACAGCGTTACGGTCTACTGGACGGAGGACCTGGAGGGGAAGGACGGCGCTACGCCTCAGATCGTCAAGCTGGATCGCACGCAGTGCGGCTCCATGGGCGGCGGTTATAAGACGACGGTGAAGATCCCCTTGAGCGACATGCGCTTCGGAAGGCAGTTCCTGTTCGACGTAAAAATAATCAATGCGGACGGGACGACGCTGGCCTTTAATGACCTGCATTTCAATCAGGAAAACAGTACTGCAAACTATGCACTCTGCACCTTAAAGCCCGCCCTGACGCGCGTGGCACAGGGCACGCCGGTGATCGACGGAGAGCCAGACGAGGTCTGGAACACGACGAAGACTCTTTGGTTCAACGTGAATATCGGAGAAGCAGCCTGCGCCGCAAAGGCGAAGGTTTTATGGGATGCGAAGAACCTCTATGTCTATGCGGTGGTGGAAGACGGCGACGTCTCCGTGGCGGGCGCGCAGGCCTTTGAGAAGGATTCTCTGGAGGTATTCATCGATGAGGATCACGTTGGCGGGAAGGCTTATGCGAAGGACGATAAGTGCTACCGCATCAGCGCGGAAAACGAAGTAACCACCCTCGGAAAGCGGGCATCGGAGAGGAAGGTGGAGTCCAAGACAAAGAAGACGGAAAATGGCTATGTGATCGAGGCTGCCTTTGCATGGACGGACGTTAAGCCGAAGGTTCATACCCTCATTGGCTTTGACCTTCGGGTGAATGATGCCAAGTCTGACGGTACCAGGATCGGAACCTTGAGCTGGTGCGACGCGACGGGTGAGGATGAAACGGCGCCCTCCTGCTTCGGTACGCTCAAGCTGGCGGCTGAGGGAGAGGCTCTGACCGAGGAGGGAAATCCGGATCAGGCGATCAGCCAGGCGAAGGCGTTCACGAACGCAGGCACCGAAGCGAACCCGGGCGAAGGCAAGACGAACGAAGGCAAGTCGGGCGATGAGGAGACGGACAAGCCTGCAGGCGAGGAGAAGAATGCGACCGCCGATGAGGAGAGGGAAGAGGCCGAAAATGCGAGCGAGCCTAACATGGGACGAGTCGTCGTGATCTGTTTCGCACTGGCCGTACTCCTTGGCGGTGCCCTCTTTGGATGGAAGGCTTCCGAGGAGAAAAGCGGGGAGAAAGAGGAAGAGAAAAAATAGTTTTTCCTCGTCATTTTGGTCTTGAAAAATGCGGAAAAATCACGTAAGATAATTTCATGAGCTGCACGACTGGCGGAAAAGCAGGAGACTGCCGTGGAGAACCACGAGGGAGTGCAGAGGAAGACGAAACGTGAAAGTGTAAACGTAATCGCCGTGAGAAAAGAAGCCGACCGCCTGGGCAATGCATGACCCCTTTGGGGCGTAGCAGGCTCAGGCGGTTTTTTATACAGTTTTTATCGAAAAAGGAGGAGAGAAGAAATGGTATCACTGAAACAGGAACTGTCCGAAAACAGCTATCCCGGAAGAGGCATCGTCATCGGAAGATCTGAGGACGGAAAGAGCGCAGTCACCGCGTACTTCATCATGGGAAGAAGCTCCAACAGCCGCAATCGCGTCTTCGTAAAAGAGGGAGAGGGGATCCGCACCCAGGCGTTTGACCCTTCCAAGTTAGAGGATCCCAGCCTGATCATTTATGCGCCGGTACGCGTTCTTGGAAATGACACGATTGTCACAAACGGAGATCAGACCGACACCATTTATGACGGCATGGCAAGCGGAGAGACCTTTGAGCAGTCCTTAAGATGCCGTGAGTTCGAGCCCGACGGCCCGAACTACACGCCCAGAATTTCCGGCCTGATGCACGTGGAGGGCGGCAAGTATGATTTCACAATGTCCATCTTAAAGAGCAATGACGGCGATCCCGACTGCTGCAACCGTTATACCTTTGCCTATGACAATCCGAAGGCAGGTGAGGGCAGATTCATTCACACCTATATCGGTGACGGAAATCCCCTGCCGAGCTTCGCAGGCGAGCCCACCAAGGTGGACGTCTCCGGCAATATTGACAGCTTCACCGAGATGGTATGGAATGCGCTGAACGAGGACAACAAGGTGTCCCTGTTCGTGAGATTCATCGACATTGCGACCGGAACCTACGAGACCAGGATCGTGAATAAGAATCAGTAAAAGAACTGCCGAAAAGCAGGAGCATGATAATTTATAATACAAAGGAGCATAACATGAACGAGATTCAGTTGAAGTATGGATGTAACCCGAATCAGAAGCCTTCCAGGATCTTTATGGAGGATGGAAGCGAACTGCCCGTAACCGTGCTGAACGGAAAGCCCGGTTATATCAACTTTTTGGATGCCTTCAACGGCTGGCAGCTGGTGAAGGAGCTCAAGGAGGCGACCGGCCTTCCCGCAGCGACTTCCTTCAAGCACGTAAGCCCTGCAGGCGCCGCAGTGGGCCTGCCCCTTTCCGATACGCTCGCGAAGATCTACTGGGTGGATGACCTGGGCGAGCTCTCTCCCCTGGCATGTGCATATGCAAGGGCAAGAGGCGCGGACAGAATGTCCTCCTTCGGCGATTTCA
>CAMZDG010000027.1 GCA_947305245.1 uncultured Lachnospiraceae bacterium | reverse complement strand
AAGACAAAGATCATCGTGAACGTGTGCGGCAAGTCCGTGCAGGATTACGTGGACGTGGTGGAGCGCCTTGGCGAGGAGCCGGCGGTGGCGCTTCTGGAGATCAACGTCTCCTGCCCGAACGTCAAGGAAGGCGCCATCGCCTTTGGCCAGAAGGCGGATGCGCTTTATAATATCACTTCCGAGTTGAAAAAGCATGCAAAGCAGCCCATCATGATGAAGCTCTCGCCCAACGTGACGGACATTACGGAGATGGCAAGGGCGGCGGAGGCGGCAGGCGCGGATGCGCTCTCTCTCATCAACACCATCACGGGAATGAAGATCGACATTCATAAGCGGAAATTCGCGATCGCGAATAAGACCGGCGGCATGAGCGGTCCCGCCATCAAGCCCATCGCGGTTCGCATGGTCTATCAGGTGGCGCAGGCGGTAAAGCTCCCCATCCTCGGCATGGGCGGCATTGCCACGGCGGAGGATGCCATCGAATTTATCCTTGCGGGAGCCAGCGCGATCAGCGTCGGCGCGATGAATTTCGTCAATCCGTATGCAACCATTGAGATTCTTGAGGGGATCGAAAGCTATATGAAGCAGTACCAAGTGGAGAAGCTCACGGACCTGATCGGAGCCGTGAAGTAATCCAGCCTAAAAAGAAGAAAGCGAAAAGGAGCCAGCCAAGGCTCCTTTTTTGCGTGATAAGGCCGTCAAGCGGGTGCCCTGTTTGCAGGACTGCACATCCGCAGCCGGCATATTTCAGTGCAGCCTTGCGTATACATTCAGTATCATTTTCATCTTTTATTTCATAGTGATAGCGGAAGGATCGGAGGTAGGGCATGGAGCTATTGAAACGGACGATACACAGGAATGACGTAAGGCAGGAGGGGCAGCTGCAGACAATATTGGAGGAGGACGTTAATCTCCCGGAGACAAAGCCGGACGTGGGAACCATCTGCATGGAGCGCGGGCGCATCGTGACGGAGGAAGTAAGGCCCATGACGGATGCCGTGACCCTGCGCGGCAAGCTGGTCTTCTCCGTGCTCTATCACACGCAGGAATATGGCGGGAGGCTTGAGTGCCTGGAGGGGAAGATCCCGTTTGAGGAAAAGATCCGCATGGAGGGAGTGACTCCGTCGGATGAGGTGCTTGCCAGGGGATTGGTGGAGGATCTGACGGTGACGATGATCAATTCCCGCAAGCTGAGCGTCCAGTCCATCGTGACTCTGGAGGCGGTCAGCGAGAGCGTATGGGACGAAGAGGTGCCCGTGGACGCCTTGCCTTCGGATCGGGAGGACGTTCAGGTCAGGCATGTTCCCATGGAATATACGGAAGTCTGCCTCTGCCAGAAGGACGCCTGGCGGATCCGCGAGGAGATCACGCTGCCGGCCGGATATGCCAATCTGTCCCGCATCCTTTGGAAAGACGTGTCGCTTGGCGAGATGAACTTTCGGCTCGGTGAGGAAAAGTTGATCATCCAGGGAGAGATCAAGGTGTTCGTCTTATATGAGGGAGATGACGGGGAGCCTGTGATCTATGAGACTGTCCTGGAGGAGACTTCTGAGATCGCCTGCCCGGGATGCCGGGAGGGGGAGACGTTGGATGTAAGATATGGTCTTTCTCAGTGGGAGGTGACGTCGGGGGAGGACGAGGACGGGGAAATGCGAAGGCTCGGTCTGGACGCGACGACGGACCTGACGATCTGTGTCTATGAGGAGAAGCAGGTGGATGCCGTGACGGACGTCTATGGAGTGAAACAGGACTATCTTGAGGAAAAGAGAACGGTTGGCCTTCGGCGCCTCATCCGAAGCGTGACGGGAAAGACCAAGGTGTCCGGACAGGTTACGCTGGAAGGAGGAGCCAAGGTGACTTCCCTGGTACACAGCGAGGCGCAGCTTGGCCCGGTGGAGGTCGCCCCGGGCGAAGGCGGCGTCAATCTTCGCGGCAGCCTTTGCGTGAAGATCTTATATGTCACGGGAGACGAAGAAAAGCCATACGGATGCATGCGAAAGATCCTTCCCTTTTCTTATTTTCTGGAGATCCCCGGCATGACGGGCGAGGAGACGCCGGAGCGCGTGCAGGCCGTGACGGAGCAGCTTGGGGTCTCCATGATGGACGGCGAGGAGATGGACCTGAAGGCGATCCTTTCCTTTATGGTCACTGTTTTTCAGGAGGACGAGGCGCAGGTGCTCTCGGCCGTCACGGAGCTTCCCGCGGATGAGGAAAAAATGGCAGCCCTGCCCGGAATGGCAATCCACGTGGTGCAGCCGGGAGAGGGCCTTTGGGACGTTGGAAAGAAGTATTACCAGCCGATCCAAAGCCTGATGGAGATGAACGGTCTTTCGAACGAGGAGGTCCTTCCGGGGCAAAAACTTCTAATCGTCAAGGGCGCATAGCGGCCCTTGACGGTGGGCCTTCCACGTACTATAATGAGATTGTAGATTGTATACAATGTGCAACGGAAGGTCAGGATGGGCCATTCGTTGCAGACAGTTTGAGAAAATAATCTGGAGTACCACATGGATGATCTTGTGCTGAAAGCATATGCGAAAATCAATTTGAGCCTGGACGTAGTCGGGCGGCTTACAAACGGCTACCACCTCGTTCGTATGATCATGCAGACCGTCGGGATCTGTGACATCCTACATTTTAAGCGAACGGACGGGGAGATCCAGATCACCTCCGACGCAGGGGACCTGCCCCTGGGGGAGGACAATCTGATCTATAAGGCGGCCGCGCTGATGAAGGAAAGATATCAGATCAAGGGCGGCATTGCCGTGCATCTTGAGAAAAATATCCCTGTGGCGGCAGGCATGGCCGGAGGCAGCACGGACGGGGCTGCGACCCTGAAGGCCATGAATCTTTTGTATGACCTGGGGCTCTCCGAGGAAGAGCTTTGTGAGCAGGGTGTAAGGCTGGGGGCCGACGTGCCCTATTGCATCCTGGGCGGGACGGCGCTCTCGGAGGGGATCGGAGAGGTCCTGACGCCGCTAAGTCCCATGCCCGACTGCGTGCTCCTCGTGGCAAAGCCGGACATCAATGTCTCAACGAAATATGTATATGAGCAGCTGGACAGTCGCGAGATCGCACTGCACCCCGACGTGGACGGCATGAGAACGGCCATCGAAGGGAAGGACGTCGCCGGAGCTGCGCGGCGGCTCGGCAATGTCCTGGAGACGGTGACGGCCGAGAAGTACCCCATCGTGAGCGAGATCAAGCAGGTGATGCTTGACGCGGGGGCCATGGGGAGCCTTATGAGCGGCAGCGGTCCCACGGTATTTGGGATCTTTGCAAAGGAAGACGCGGCACGGGCCGCGGGTGAGAAGATCGGGGAGATGGGACTTGCCAGACAGATCTTTGTGACAGCCCCCGTAAGCGGAAGATAAAGAAAGGCGATGGAGATGCAAGAGAGATTTCAGTTGAAAATGGATCAATTTCTGCCACTCAGGGACGTGGTGTTCAATACGTTGCGTCAGGCCATTCTGACCGGGGAACTCAAGCCGGGGGAGAGGCTGATGGAGATCCATCTGGCAGATCAGCTTGGCGTGAGCAGAACGCCCATCCGGGAAGCCATCCGCAAGCTGGAGCTGGAGGGACTCGTGACTATGATCCCGCGTCGCGGCGCGGAGGTGGCGCAGATCACGGAAAAGAGCATGAATGACGTGCTGGAGGTGCGCCGCGCGGTGGACGCGCTCTGCGTGGAGCTGGCCTGCGAGCGGATCACGGCAGAGGAGCTGGAGCGCCTCGGTGCGGCCTGCGACGCCTTTGCGAAGGAGGCCATGAAGCCTGAGAAGGAGAAGGACGTAAAGCTCCTGGCGGAAAAGGACGTGGCCCTTCACGACATTATCGTGCAAGCCACGGGAAATCAGCGTCTGATTCAGCTGGTGAATAATCTGTCGGAGCAGATGTACCGTTACCGCTTTGAATATCTCAAGGACTTCAGTCAGCATGCAAAGCTGGTGGAGGAGCATCGCGTCATCTATGAGAGCATTGTGAAAAAGGAATGCGAGACGGCCTGCGAGGCGGCAAAGCTCCATATCGACAATCAGAAGAAGGCCATCATCCGGCAGATCCGCTTAGAGAAGGAAAAGAAATGACGAGACCTTAGCAAATAAGAAGTCAGTCACAGGTATAAAGCTTCGCCGCAAAGCCCATACTTCCGACAGGAAAGGAAAAGGAGGCATCGGGCATGGGACGAAGAGGAGCAACTTGGCGCGCAGGACTTTTATGTGCATTATGGATCGGGTTTGGACTTCTCTTTCCGGAACTGTTCTGGAACGAGGATATCTGCAAGTACACATATGACGGGGAGGGAGTTATCTTGGAAGAGGAGTTCCTCCCGACGAAGGAGGGACGGCCCATTTCCGAGGAGGACCTCCTGGACGCGATCCTCATGGCAAAGCCTGGAGAGATCAAGGGCAGCAGCAAGCTGCAGGAACTTTGGAATGCCTTTTGGAAGAAGGGCAGAAAGGGTAGTGAAGTGAGCATGGAGCAGACAAAAGCAGCGCAGGCACCCATCGGGGTGTTTGATTCCGGCGTGGGAGGACTCACGGTAGCCCGGGAGATCATGCGACAGATCCCAAATGAGAAGATCGTTTATTTTGGAGACACGGCCAGAGTGCCATACGGCAGCAAGTCAAAGGACACCGTGACTCGTTTTTCCCGTCAGATCGTTCGTTTTCTTGAGACACATCAGGTGAAGACCATCGTGGTGGCCTGTAACACGGCCAGTGCCTATGCGCTCGAGGACCTGGAGAAGGAGTTCGACGTGCCGTTCATCGGCGTGGTCAAGCCCGGCGCGAAGGCGGCATCCGTTGCGACAAGGAACGGAAAGATCGGCGTGATCGCGACGGAGGGAACCATCGGAAGCCACATCTACAGCCAATACATCAAAAAGATCGATCCGGAGGCGACGATCTACGGAAAGGCCTGTCCCCTCTTTGTGCCGCTGGTGGAGGAGGGACTTTGGGAGGATCCGGTGACGGATGAGATCGCGAAGCGTTATCTGAACGAGCTCATCGACATCGGGATCGACACGCTGATCCTTGGATGCACGCATTATCCGCTCATCCGGTCCACCGTCGCGAGGATCATGGGCGACGAAGTGACCCTGGTCAATCCCGCATATGAGACGGCGCGGGAGCTAAAGGAGATGCTGGAAAAGAAGGGCCTCTTAAAGGAAACCCCCGTGGCGCTTGGGGAGAACAAATATCAGTTCTACGTCAGTGACGGCGCGGAGAAATTCAAGACCTTTGCGAATTCCATCATCAAGTACGGGATTCTCAGTGCCAAGACCATCAACATTGAGGAGTTTTAGGCCATGGAGCATAATGCGAAGGAGACAGGGTGCGATGCGAGGGACGGCGCCGTATTAGAAGGCCCGGTCACATTGGAGATCGTGGGCGGAGACGGCGAGATCGTGAACTGTCATGAGGGACAGTGTTTTTATAAAAATGGACATCATTATATCCTGTTCGCGGAGGAGCTTGCGGAGGACGGAAAAAAGGGAAACGTGACTTATTCCAGCCGGCTGAAGATCAGCGAGAAGGAAGTGCGTCTTCGAAGGAGTCTTCCCGGGACGAACGGATCCCCCCGCGCTCACGTGATGGAATTCGTCTATCTTCTGCGGGAAGAGGGCGAGAGGGGATGCCTTGTGGACTATCCGACGCCGTATGGAACCTTGTCTTTGGAGATCCTGACGAAGGAGCTGACCGTGGAGCGAAGGGAAGCGGAGCTTCTTGCGAAGATCCGCTACGTCATGCTCCAGGAGGGACGGGAGATCAACCAGGGAAGTCTTAAGATCTCGATCCGGCGGGCGTAACGTGAGCTTTGAAATCTCGGAGGAAGGATCAGGATCAAAAAGAAAACCCTGAAGCTTTTATGCTTCAGGGTTCGTTTTATTTCACGGGCTTTGCGCCGGCCTTTTCCTGCGCGGCCTCGAGGGCACGCTTGAAGAAGCCTTTCTTCTTGGCGGGAGGCGCCTCGATCTTTCCGTGGAGGCCCTTCACTCCCATAATGTACATGCCACTGACGGTGGCCTTTACTTCTTTTTTCACGGGGATGCTGTCGAAGATCTTTTCATCGCTGATCAGGTTCATGATCTGAGGTCCGATCTTTACCTTGACGATGGGGAGCTTCTGGTTCCTCATGAGCTTCGGCGTCTGGTCGATGACGGATTGTGGCAGTCCCGATTCCTTGATCTTCATTCGTTTCTTGTCAATGATCAGCATGGAAACGCTCTGCTTGTTGGCCTCCATGATCTCCTGCTGCTCTGCCTGCTTTTTCTGGGCTTTCTTTCCTAAAACGTACAAGGCGATGATGGCAGCCAGGATCAATACCGATACCACGATGAGGACAATGAGTCCGGGCTTGATGGCCATAACCGCAAACAAGTTAGTGTTCATCATAAGTCGTATCCTTTCCTATCTTTCTGGTCTGTTCCTATATGCAGTTGTCAAACGAAACTACAATACATCATATCACAGCTTTTCTGATTTCTCAATCATTGGTTTTGTTTTTTTTTGAAGTTTATGATTTTTTCATTTTCCAAGGAGGGATTTTGGTGCTATAATATAAAATGGTATGAAATGAGGCTTTCTTATTCGGGGGAATCGAAAGAATGAAAGAAAGCGTGAGGAGTAGAAATGAAAAAGAAATCTTGTATTAGAATTGCAGCGGCTCTTGCATCCGCACTGCTCTGCGGCGTGCTGGCAGGCTGTACGCCGGCGGGCACGAAGGACGGAAGCGGTGCGTCAGGCAGCTCCGCTGATGCGTCCCAGGGCGCTGCCGGTCAGGTAAATCAGGTGACGGCAGGGCGCGTTTATGCAAAGGACATGGACCTGAGCCAGTATATCACCTTGAAGGATTACCAGGGTTTTCGCGTGCCCCGCACCGGCATTGAGGTCAATGAGCAGGACGTGAAGGACATCGTGGACAATGTCTATATCAACACCTTCCCGGCGGAGCTTGGCGTGAAGGATCGCAGCGTTGTGGTGGGAGACACTGCAAACATTGATTATGCCGGCGTGAAGGACGGCGTTGCCTTTGAGGGCGGCACCGCGCAGGACACAAACCTGACCATCGGTTCCGGCAGGTTCATTAACGGATTTGAGGACGGACTGGTCGGCGTGATGCCCGGGGAGACGGTGGACTTAAACCTTACCTTCCCTGAGGATTATGGCAATGCGGATCTTGCGGGACAGGCCGTGGTCTTCACCGTGACCGTGAATTACATCATCCCCGAGGAGAAGATGGACGAGGCCATCCAGGGCTTCATCCCGGAAGTGAATTCCATCGCGGATCTGAATCAGTACGTATATGACTATCTTTATCAGACCGCGCTGGATGAGACGCAGGAAGAGTATGAGGAAGAGATCATGGACACCTTCCTGACGCAGTATTGTGAATTCAAGGAGCTGCCGCAGGATTGGGTGAATTATCACAGCGAGCAGGCGAGAAACTATTTTGTGACCGCTGCCTTCCAGATGGGAACGGATCCGTCCGCTTTGGTGGAGACGTATTATGGCATGTCGCTGGAGGATTTCCTCGCGGAGTATTCCGACATTGCAACGCGCCGCGACATCGCGATGCAGGCGGTGGTAAAGCAGGAAGGCCTCGGCATCCCCAGCGATGAGGAGCTGGACCGCATTCTCGAGCAGTATGCCGCAGATTCCGGATGTGAGTCCGTGGCAGATTATCTCGGAGAGGCATCGAAGGAAGATTTCCGGCAGGATTATAATTATGAGCAGGCCTTCCAGTTCATCATCGATCTGGCAGGAAAGCAATAACTCGCGAAAACAAGGTCAGTGATCGGCAAAGAGGTGCAAAGGATGCGAAAAGGAACTACCTTTGGAAAATGGATCAGCGGACTGCTTATGGCACTTGCGCTGGGAATTCTTTGCCCTTATGCGTCAGCGCCCGCAAGCGCCACCACGATCAGCGAACTGCAGGAGCAGATCAAGGCGCATCAAAAGGAGTTGTCGGAGGCGAATGAGAAGACGGAGGATCTCAAGGAGAAGCAAAGTCTGATCGAAGAGCTGATCGACGACCTGAATGCGGAAATCCTGAACACCATGACCAGCATCGCCCTTAAGGAAGACGAGATCGCGGAGAAGGAAGCCGAGATTTCGGAAAAGGAAGAGCAGATCAACAGTAAGCAGGCCGAGATCAATAAGACGGAGAAGGCGTATTACGCAGCGAAGGCACGCGAGGAACAGCAGAAGGAGGACATGCAGGTCCGCACCAGGAGGCTGTATGAGACGGGAAATTCCTCACTCCTGCATCTGATCCTGTCCGGGACGGGGCTTGGCAACATCCTAAACCAGATGGATTACGTGGAGCATCTCTACACCTATGACAAGAATAAGCTTGCGGATTATGAGGCGGCGCGGCAGCTGACCATGGATCTTTGGAATCAGCTGGAGATCGAAAAGAAGGAGTTGCAGATCCAGAAGCAAGCCTTTGAAGAGCAGAAAGAAGAGCTCGTGCTGGCAAAGCAGGAGCTTAGCGAGCAGAAGGAAGAGCTGGACGCGGCGCTGGCGGTCCGCAAGAAGGAAAGCGCCAATTACGAGGCTGAGATCAAGAAGGCACAGCAGGAAGCAAACATCGCAAAGACCAAGATCCAGCAGGAGCAAAAGGAACTGAAGAAGCTGGAAGAGGCAGAGAAGCGTAAGAAAGAGGTCGAGAACATGACCTTTTCGGAAACCGATTACACGGCCATCGTGGATGCGGCGATCGGGAGCGATCTGGGGAAAAAGGTGGCAAAGTACGGACTGCAGTTTGTCGGCAATCCTTATAAGCTGGGCGGAACAAGCCTGACAAACGGAACGGATTGCTCGGGGTTTACGCAGACCATTTATGCCAAATTTGGATATGCCCTCCACAGAACCTCCGGCGAGCAGCGAAAGGACGGAACTGCCGTGCAATATGCGGACGCGCAGCCAGGCGACATTATCTGCTACAGCGGGCACGTGGCGATCTACATTGGTGGCGGGAAGATTGTGCATGCCAGCAATTCCAGCCCCTATCCGAAGGGCGGCATCAAGGTGAGCAGCGCCACCTATCGGAAGATCCTGGCAGTGCGCCGGATCATACAATAGAATTCCGCGAAGTTCCTCGATTTTTTGCTAGACAAAATACAAGTCACATGATAAAGTTAAGTCACGGGCATCCGTCCCGTGACTTCTTTTTTTCTATTTCAAATTGGCCCATCAGCCAAAATATCCAACGACGATTTTTTTACGCAAAGGGGGAAACCATGACTTACCAGGAGTTTAAAAAACAATTGTATCACGCTCTTTTGGAACTGACGACGCAAGAGGAAATTAAGATTGGTATTTTGGAGAAGGGGGTGATCTACGAGGATGACATCGCCCAGAAGGTGATCCGAGCCGTGAACCTGTCCGAGCGGGGACGCGAGGAGGATCAGCTGAAGGCAGATCTTTTATATGCCCTTTGGGAGAAGCAAAAGCGTAATTGCATGTTGTACTGGCCGGTCAGGCAGTACTTTGAAAGGTACAGGGCGGAGGGCTGGCAGAGCGTGCTTCCCGAGTTGGCAGCTGCCATCAGTCATGAGAATGCAAAGGAGGGGACGCTCCCGACGGAGAAGGATACCTATGGGCAGCACAGGGCGAATCTGATCCTTCGGCCCGTCTCGCTGGAAAAGCGGAAGGACGAGCTGGTCAACTGCATCTATTGGGCCTTTGGTGACGTGGCGCTGGTGCTTTATCTTCTGATCTATGATGCGCCGGAAAATCTGATCTCCCTAAAGCTCGAGAGAACGATCACGGACCAGTGGGGAAAGCGCGACGCCGTCCTGCTCACGGGAGCGCTCATCAATTGTTCGCTTCGGATGCCGCCAAGGCTGTATTATGCGCAGGATGGCCTGCAATATTATGACGACAGGGGCGGCGTCTTTATGAACGGGGAGACAGGCGTGCCGGTGAAGGTCGATCCCTATGATGAATACCAGGGAAAGATCGGATACAGGCTGACGACCACAAGGCGCCTCGGCGGCGCCATCGCCCTGTTCTATCCAGGGGTGAAGGAGAGGCTTGCAAACCTCCTGAACGGTGATTATTACGTGGTTTTCACCAGCGTCCATGAGGCGCAGGTGTTCCCCGTGCGGCATAAGGCGCTCTCGGACGTCAGGGCACAGCTGGAACATAAAAACGCCCTGCTGGAAAGCCGAAGCTTTCTGTCAGGGCGCGTCTGGCGGTACGTATCGATCCGGGGAGAACTGATGGAGGCATAGGCTATGCCGTGATCACGGTTCCCTTTTTCCCCTTGATGGCATCATCGATGCTCTTTTGATCCGTGATCAGGACTTTCCCGTTCGGAACCTTTTCGAGATAGGTGATGGCTGCCTCGATCTTCGGGAGCATGGTGCCTTCCTCGAACTGGCCCTCCGCCGCATACTTCTTGGCAGTGGCCACGTCCATGGATTCAATGGGAGTCTGATCGGCCTTTCCATAGTTCAGATAGACGCATTCCACGTCCGTCATGATGATCAGCTCGTCAGATTTCAGGTCTGCCGCAAGCTTTCCGGCGATGGCGTCCTTTTCGATCACGGCGGAAGCACCCTTAAGCACGTGCTTCTGCTCGATCACGGGAATGCCGCCGCCTCCGCAGGCGATCACGATCTGATCTGCGTCCGCAAGCGTGCGGATCGTCTCCAATTCTACAATGTCAAGGGGCTTCGGCGCTGCCACCACGCGGCGGAAGCCTTGTCCAGGATATTCTTTCACGTAATTTCCCTTTTTCAGCTCGGTCTCCGCATCCTCCTGGGACATGAAGCGGCCGATGACCTTGGTGGGCGCATAGAACGCGTCATCATAGGGATCCACCGTCACCTGCGTCAGGATGGTGCTGACGGGCTTGGAAATGCCGCGGCTGAGGAGCTCGGAACGCAGACTGTTCTGAATGTCATAGCCCACGTAGCCCTGGCTCATGGCGGAGCAGACGCACATGGGGGCCGGCGTATAATCGATATATACCCTGCGAAGCTCGGTCATGGCCTTGTGGATCATGCTGACCTGAGGACCGTTGGAGTGCGTGATGGTCAACTGATAATCAGCCTCGACGAGGTCTGCCAGGGCCTTGGCCGTCTGACGAACGGCGCTTTGCTGTTCCAGGGTGGTCTGTCCCAGGGCTTCGTGTCCCAGGGAAACAACAACTTTTTTCTTGCTCACGTTTTTACCCTCCCGTGCAAAAATGATGTCGGCAATGCAAAACTCTTATGATCCCTTATTTTATCACGTTGAAGAAGAAATGCAAAGCACCTTTTCCAGGAGATCATAATAATTCTCAAAGGTTTTTCGGCAGCAGGCGGGATCGTCAATGACGATGCCGGGACTGCGAAGGCCGACCAGAGTAAAGCCCATGGCCATGCGGTGATCCTCGTAGGTTTTCACCAGGGCGGGCCTAGGACTGCCGGGCCAGATGGTGACGGAGGAATCCGTCGTCTCGCACCGGATGCCAAGTCTCTTAAGCTCCGTCTCGATGGCGGAAAGGCGATCGCTTTCTTGAAAGCGCACGTGGCCGATCCCGGTGATGGTGGTAGGGCCCTGCGCGTAGACTGCCAGCGCCGCCAGGGTGATGGCCTGATCGGAGCAGGCGCCCATGTCCACGGTAATGCCGGGATAGGTGCCGCCCTCAGGCGGCGAAAGAAGGATCCCCTCCGGCAGGTCCTCGGCCTTGCAACCGAGCTTTTCCATGATCCGAAGGAATTCCACGTCTCCCTGCAGGGAATCAAAATGGACGTGATCGACCTGCACGGGGATGTTCAGCAAAGGACAGAGTGCATAAAAGTAAGCGGCGCCGGAGACGTCAGGCTCGATCTGATAGTCGAGCGCCTGATAATGCTGGCCGGCAGGCGTCAGAAAACAGCGCGCCGGACTGGAAGACTCTGCGTCTTTATAAAGGGCATTTTCGCCCGAGGCAAGCTCTTTGGAAGCTACGGGCTTGGTGGCGGTGCCGAACTGCTGCATCATCTTTACCGTCATTTCCACGTAGGCCATGCCGTGACTTCCCGTGACGATGGTCGTAAAGTCCCGGGGAGAGAGGCAGGAGGAGATGAGCAGTGCGCTCAGGAACTGGCTGCTCAGGTCCACGTTCACCGAGACGCTGTCCGCCTGAAAGCCGTGGGAGCGCAGCGTAAAGGGAAAGCAGTCCGCGTTTTCCTCACACTGGAATTCGCATCCGAGCGCTTCTAACCCCCGAAGCAAGGGGGCCATGGGGCGCTTTCGCATCTGCGGGGAAGCATCGAGGTGATAGGTGCCCTCCGACAGGCCAAGATAAGCGGTCAGAAACCTCGCGGCCGTACCGGCGCTTCCCACGTAGAGGGAGGCCTCCTTCTTTGGCACGGCGCCGCCGATCCCGGTGACGCGGATCACCTTTTCTTCCTCGTCGGCCCACGCCTCAAAGCCGAGCGCGCGGACGCACTCGAGAAAATGTCTGGAATCATCGGAAAATAAGGCGCCGCGCAGCACGGAGGGGCCGTCTGCGAGCACGGCGAGCAGGAGGGCGCGATTTGTGATGCTTTTGGAGCCGGGCACCGTGACCTTGATCCTGGCCGGCGCGCGGTTTGCCATACAGGGTACGGCGTATGTGGATGACAGATTCATGTTTTGTCCTCACGCAAGAAGCTTTGCCATAAATGATATCTTCGTTTACAGCAGGTATTATAGCATTTCCCCTTTGGCATGACAAGAAAAACGTCTGCGACGAAAACTGGAAAGCATGGCTTTTCTTCTCAAAAAAAGTATGCTATGCTTTTAGGGGGAAGAAAAGCAAGGAACCATTTGGAGGGACTTCGAGATGAAAAAGTTAAGCCGTACGATCATGATATGTCTGTGCATGACAATGCTCGCCTTGCTGTTTTGCGGCTGCGAAAAGGGCGCAGGGCAGTCGACGGAGCCAAAGCTCCTGCTTGGCTTTAGCCAGATTGGGGCGGAGAGCGCATGGCGGATCGGTAATACGCGTGACATTGAGGAGCAGGCAGAAAAATATCAGATCAGTCTGATGCTGGAGAACGCGAACCAAATGCAGGAGAATCAGATCGCGGCCATACGGCGGTTTATCGCATACAGGGTGGACGTCATTGCCTTCTCACCCATCGTGGAAGAGGGCTGGGACAACGTGCTCCTGGAGGCAAAGAACGCCGGGATCCCCGTGATCCTGGTGGACAGAGTCATCAGCACGGAGAAAGAGGGGCTCACAACCTGCGTGATCGGAGCTGACTTTTACCGCGAGGGCGTCATGGCGGCGGAGTACCTGATCCGAAAGGCGGACAGCCTTGGGCTGGAGCACGTGAATATCGTGGAGATCACGGGCACGGCGAACTCGACGCCCATGCTGCAGCGCCAGGCAGGGTTTATGGACACCATTGCGGATGACGGGCGCATGACCGTCCTGGAGAGCATCGACGGAGACTTCTTAAAGAGCCGCGGCGCGGAGTGCATGAGATCGCTCCTTGCGTCCTACGGGGAGGAGATCGACGTGGTGTACAGTCATAATGATGAAATGACGCTGGGCGCGTTGCCGGAGATCGAAAACGCCGGGCTAAAGCCGGGCAAGGATATGATCATTATTTCCATTGACGCGGGGCAGAAGGCGATCGACGTATTAAAGGAAGGCAGGATCAACTGCGTCGTGGAATGCACGCCGAAGCTTGGCAAGGAGCTGATGGAGACGGCGCTGAAGCTCAAGTCGGGAGAGAGCGTTGACCCAGTGATCCATCCGACGGAGACCTTCTTTAGTGATGAGATGGATCCTTCACAGATTGCGCCAAGAGGCTATTGAGGACGGGAACATGGAAAAGGTGACAAAGGAGAGGAGCATTCTCGGGCGGATCAATGACCTGAGCCATAAGCTGGTGCTGATGCTGGTGCTTCCCATCATCATCAGTCTGCTTCTCATGCTGTTTTATGCATGGAAATATCATAGCTCCATCGTGAGAATGGAGACCATCGCGAATCTGAAGACCTTGGTCGCGGAGGACATTCCGGGGAGTGTCTGGAACATTGTCAGCGGGCAGAATACGTTCGCCGAAAGTAACGTGTACGTTCTGATCCGCGAGGTGAATAACACCATCACGACGATCACCGAGCAGACCGGACGTGAGAATCAGCTGTCGCTGATCGTCGCAGGGCGGACGATGCAGACGATGGAGACCTATGTCGACAATATCCGCGAGAACATTGAGGCCCAGGTTCCCGTGGTGGACAATGAAAAGGTGCTGGTCGAGATCCGCAGCGTTGCCGCGTCCGTGGACAAGATGCTGAACGAGTATATCGCGCAGGAGATCGCGTCGACGGCCCGCATGAGCGTGAGCCTTTGGATCGTCATCATCCTGACGGCTGCCGCGGAGCTTTTGATCGTGATCGCGGCCTGGTGGATCAGCAACAGATCCGTGAAATCGACGGCTCTCTTTGTCAGACAGCCCATTGAGCGACTCGAGCAGGTGGCGGCGATGCTGGCAGAGGGAACGCTGGACGCGCGGCTTCCGGACACCAACGTGGCGGAGCTTCGGAATCTGACACTTCAGGTGAATACCATGGCGAACCGCCTCGAGGACATGATGGAGCAGAGCAATCAAGATGCCAGAAAGCTTCGCAAGGCGGAGCTGAGAACGCTGCAGGCGCAGATCAATCCGCACTTTTTGTATAATACGCTGGATGCGATCGTATGGAAGGCAGAGGCGGGAGAGAAGGATGAGGTCATCCAGCTGACCAGCGCACTTAGCGATTTCTTCCGGATCAGTCTTTCCTCCGGCGCGGACTGGATCCCGATCAGCCAGGAGAAGAAGCACATTGAGGGCTATCTGAAGATCCAGCAGACGAGATATCGTGACATCTTGCAATATGAGATCGACATACCAAGTGAGATGGGGGATCTTTATATATTAAAGCTCCTTTTGCAGCCTCTCGTGGAGAATGCGATCTATCACGGGATCAAGATCAAGCGCGGCGGCGGCCTGATCAAGGTCACCGGAAAAATGGAAGGGGGTCAGATGACCTTCAGCGTCAGGGACACGGGCCTTGGCATGACCAAGGAACAGCTCAGTGACCTAAGCGAGCGTATGAAGAAGGGGCAGCCCACCGTCAGCGAGGGCGGCGGAGGCTTTGGCCTCGTCAACGTGAATCTGCGCATCCGCCTGTATTATAACCAGCAGGACGGATTAAAGATCGAAAGCAATGCAGAGGGGACGGAGGTCAGCTTCACGGTGCCCTGCAGAACGAGAGAGGAGATATTCGAACATGAAAGTGTTTCTGGCTGATGATGAGATTGTTGTCAGAGAGGGGATCCGGGAGTCCTTCCCCTGGGATGAGACGCCATATACCTTGGTGGGAGAGGCTCCAGACGGCGAGATGGCGCTGCCCATGATAAGGGACACGAATCCGGACATCGTGATCACGGACATCAGGATGCCCTTTATGGACGGGCTGGAGCTCTGCCGCGTCCTGCGCGCGCAGATGCCGTGGATCGGGATCATCGTCCTTTCCGGATATGATGAGTTTGAGTATGCGCGCCAGTGCATTCAGCTTGGCGTGCGGGAATATCTGCTAAAGCCGATCAATGCAAGTGACCTTCGGGAGGTGCTCGACAAGGTCAGCAGACAGCTGGAGGAGGAGCGCAAGGCGATCGAGCATGCGGCCTCGCTTCGGGCGCGTATGGAAAGCGGCGGAAAGTTCCTAAAGGAGAAGCTGATCGGATCCCTCTTTGCGGAGGAAGCCGTGGAGGAGGATGCCGGGAACGTGATCAGTGAGCTTGCAGCCATGGGCTGTCCGGTGCCGGCATCGTTCTACGTGGTGATCGACGCGGCATTTTCACCGACGGGCACGGGGCAGGAGGCAGCGTCCTCCCTCGCGCAGGCCAGCGGCGGGATCGCACATGCGTCCGCAGGCCGAAACGGGACGAGACTCCTGATCCTTGGAAAGACCCAGGAGGATGCGGAAGAGCAGGCATATTCCTTTGCCGCTTCCCTGGTCCAGGAGCTGGAGCGGTCAGAGTGCACAGGGATCAAGATCGGCATTGGCGAGATCGTGGAACAGCCGGAGGAGATCCTGCAGAGCTTTCGTTCGGCAAGGCACATCCGGCACGTCTTAGAGAGAGGGGCGGAGAAGCAGGCCGTCATCCTGGGCGTTCGGGAGATGGGAGAGGTGACGGAGGATAAGAAGGTGTCTTCGATCATCAGCGACGCGAAGCTCCACATGTCCCGCAATTTCTCGAATCCGAATCTGATGCTGCAGGACGTGGCGAAGGCCGTGAATATGAGTAAGAGCAGATTTTCCACCGTGTTCTCGCAGCAAAGCGGGCAGACGTTCACGGAATATCTGATCTATCTGAGGCTGAACAAGGCGAAGGAGCTGCTTCGCGGCACGGACTTTAAGAGTTCGCAGATCGCCCGCGAGGTGGGATATAATGACGCACACTATTTCAGTTACATTTTTAAGAAAAATGTCGGAATGACCCCCTCGGAATATCGCTCGCAGTATCAAAATCAACCGGAATAAAATGAAAACCAACCGTTATGTTTTTTTGGGCGGAAACGTGAAATAATATTCAACCAAGACGAAATCAACCTTGATTTACCTATTTCTTCTTCTGCGATATGATGTTTTCAGACGATATGTCTGCAAAAAAGGAGGAGAAAAAATTATGAAAAGGTTGAAAGCATTGGTATTGGCCGGCGTGCTTGCAGTGAGCCTTGTGCTCAGTGCCTGCGGCGGAAACAGCGGCAGCGGCAACAGCGGCAGCGGTAACGAGGGCAAGGGCGGTAATTCTACGATCAAGGTTGGCGTGGTTAACAATCCCCCTTCCGAGTCCGGTTATCGTGAGGCAAACGTAAAGGACATGGAGGCTGTTTTCTCTGCAGCAAACGGCTATGAACTGAAGACTTTCTACAACATCAAGAACGATGAGCAGCTTCAGGCAGCTCAGGGATTCATCACCGAAGGCGTTGACTACCTGCTGATCTCCGCAGCTGAGACCACTGGTTGGGATGACGTACTGAAGAAGGCAAAGGAAGCCGGCATCAAGGTTTATCTCTTCGACAGAATGATCGACGTTGACGAGAGCCTGTATGAGGCAGCAGTTGTATCCGACATGGCTAAGGAAGGCGAGACCGCAGTACAGTGGCTGCTTGACCAGAACCTGAGCGAGTACAAGGTGATCCACATTCAGGGCGCCATGGGTTCCGACGCACAGATCGGTCGTACCGGCGCGCTTGACGCACAGTTCGCATCCGGCAAGATGAAGAAGGTTGTTCAGCAGACCGCTTCCTGGGATGAGGCAGAAGCTAAGAAGATCGTAGAATCCGTGATCAACAGCGGCGAGGACTTCAACGTAATCTACGCTGAGAACGATGGTATGGCAAAGGGTGCCGTTGCAGCGCTTGACGATGCAGGTATCACCCACGGCGTAAACGGCAAGGTTATCGTTATGGGCTTTGACTGCAATAAGTGGGCTCTGAGAGAACTGAAGGCTGGCGCATGGAACTATGACGGACAGTGCTCTCCTTTCCAGGCACAGATCATCAGCGACCTGATCAAGGGCAACAAGACCGCTTCTTCCAAGAAGATCATCAACGAGGAGAAGGGCTTTGACGCTAAGACTATCACCGATGATGACATCAACACCTATGGCTTAGGTGAATAATTTAAGCTGACCAGACGGCGCAGCTGGGCTGTATGCTATAGCAGCCCCGGCTGCGCCTTTTTAGGAGGAAAATCACTATGCAGGATAATACTTTACTGCAGATGCGTCACATAGAGAAAAGATTCCCCGGCGTTCTGGCGTTAAACGGCGTTGATTTCACTTTGAGAAAGGGTGAGATCCATGCGCTGATGGGTGAGAATGGCGCGGGAAAATCCACGCTGATCAAGGTCCTGACGGGCGTATACCAGATGGACGGCGGACAGATCACCCTGGATGGTAAGAGCATCACCATTCACTCCCCGCAGGATGCGCAAAGCCAAGGCATCAGCACGGTGTATCAGGAGATCACGCTCTGTCCGAACCTGACCGTTGCCGAGAATATGTTCATCGGCCGTGAGGACGGCGCTTGGGTGCGTCATAAGCTGTACGAGAAGCGCGCGGATGAGATCCTGGCAAAGCTCGGGATCCCGGCGCGGAGCAGTCAGCAGCTGGGAGACTGTTCCCTGGCCGTTCAGCAGATGGTGGCCATTGCGCGCGCCGTGGATCAGAAGTGTAAGGTCCTGATCCTGGACGAGCCCACCTCTTCCCTGGACGACAAGGAAGTAAAGATGCTCTTTGACCTCATGAGAAATCTGAAGTCACAGGGCGTCGGGATCATTTTTGTCACGCACTTCCTCGAGCAGGTGTATGAGGTGAGTGATCGCATCACCGTGCTTCGAAACGGGGAGCTCGTGGGCGAATATCTCACGGAGCAGCTGCCGCAGGTGGAGCTCGTTGCAAAGATGATCGGTAAGGAGCTTGACGAGCTGAGCTCCTTGAAGGAGGCGCCGGAAGGCGAAGAGGAAGAAAAAGAAGTCTTTTATGAGGCGAAGAACCTTTCGAGCAGCGACGCAATGCCATTCAATTTCAGCATCCGAAAGGGAGAGGTGAACGGCTTTACGGGTCTGCTCGGATCCGGACGAAGCGAGTGCGTTCGCGCGATCTTTGGCGCGGATAAGGTGACCGGCGGCTCCACCTTCATCAAAGGAAAACAAATTAGCGTCACGCGTCCGATCGATGCCATGAAGAGTGGGATCGGCTACCTTGCGGAGGACAGAAAGCGCGACGGCATCATCGCCGAGCTGAGCGTGCGGGAGAACATCATTCTCGCACTGCAGGTGATGAATGGCTTCTTTAAGCCGATCAGCCGCAGTGAGTCCGAGGCATTTGCGGACGAATATATCAAAGTGTTAAACATTAAGACCGCGAGCAAGGAGACCCCGGTTGGGTCCCTCAGCGGCGGAAATCAGCAGAAGGTCATTCTCGCGAGATGGCTTCTGACGCATCCGGATTATCTGATCCTTGACGAGCCCACCCGAGGCATTGACGTCGGCACCAAGCTCGAGATCCAGAAGCTCGTCTTGAAGCTCGCGGAGGATGGCGTCAGCGTGACCTTCATCTCCTCCGAGGTGGAAGAGATGCTCCGAACCTGCAGCCGTCTCATCGTCATGCGTGACAGGCACGTTGTCGGAGAGCTGAAGGGTCAGGATTTAAATCAGGAGCAGGTAATGAAGACAATCGCGGGAGGGGAGGCACAGGGATGAAAAAGAATACAAAATCATTTTTTCAGGGCGGCCTTGGACAGCTGACCATTCCGCTGATTGCCATCGCCCTTCTGGTGCTGTTCAATCTCATCCGGGATCCCGGATTCTTTGAGATCGGGATCACGCACAATAATGACGGAAACATCGTTCTTGCAGGAAACCTGATCAGTATCATCAACGGTGCGAGTGAGCTGGCGATCCTCGCCATGGGCATGACGCTCGTGACGGCAGCCTGCGGCGGACAGGACATCAGCGTCGGCGCGGCGGCAGCCATCGCCGGCAGTACCTTTGTAAAGATCCTAAAGTCGGCTCCCGAGATCAACGGAGGCATCGTGGTGCTTGCATTTCTTTGCGCCTGCATCGTGGCAATGCTTTTTGGCGCGTTCAACGGAACCTTGGTTGCCGTGTTTAAGATCCAGCCGATGATCGCTACGCTGATCCTATATACCTGCGGACGCTCCATCGCATATTGGATCAATGGCGGCGCGACGCCCACCATCAGCAGCCCGATCATATCGGCGCTCGGCAGCTTTATCCCGGGGATCCCGGTGCCCACGCCCGTTCTGATTGTGGTCTGCGTGACGATCCTGTTCAAGCTCCTGTTCCACTTTACTTCTTTGGAAATTTTCACGCAGTCCGTCGGCATCAACCAAAGCGCGGCGCGCTTAAACGGCATCAATGCCACCTTCATCAAGCTGCTTTCCTTTATCATCCTTGGCGTCTGTGTTGCCATTGCGGGAAGCATCGGCGTGAGCCGACTTGGCCTGATCAACCATGAGACCCTTCTGATCGACGTCGAGATGGATACAATTCTTGCGGTTGCCATCGGAGGCAACAGCCTCGGCGGCGGTAAGTTCAAGATCAGCGGAAGCATCATCGGTGCTTACGTGATCCAGATGCTGACGACGACGCTTTACGCCATGAAGGTATCCTCCACGGACGTGAAGGCGTACAAGGCGATCGTGATCGTTCTGCTCGTGGTGATCGGATCTCCCGTGATCAAGGCGAAGTTCGGAAAGCTAATGGAGAAGGTTCGCGGCCGGATGCAGGAATCAGCGGCGAAAGGAGCGTAGGTGAGATGGAAAAGACGAAAAAGATCTATAATAAGTTCCAGTCGATCCTGCTTTCCGTCAGTCAGTGGATCGGTTCGCTGACGGATACGCAGCTTCTGATGACCATTACGATTTTCATTTTCTTTGCAATGTATCTTGTGGCCATGGCAACCCTTGGCGGAGGCTTCCTGCATGCGCAGCAGGTCTTTGACATGCTCAACGATAACGCCAGCCTGATCATTGTGTCCTGCGGCCTGACGATCGTCATGATCGGCGGCGGCATTGACATCAGTGTCGGTGCGGTGACTTCCCTGGTGGTCATGAGCTGCGTGCTGTACTTAAACAACGGCGGAAGCCTTGTTGGATCCATTTTGCTGGCACTTGGCATCGGCCTGGCGTTCGGCCTGGTACACGGATTCCTCATTAGTTACCTGGAGATCCAGCCCTTTATCGTAACGCTGGCGGGCATGTTCTTTGCAAGAGGCATGACGACAATCCTCTCCGTGAATCCGCAGAAGGCGGCGCACGAGGGACTCGCGAAGCTTCGTGACACAAAGATCGTGATCCCCTGGCTCGGCTACGTGGCAAAGAATGGGAATCTCGTTCCGGCCCGCGTGGAGATTGGCGTCGTCGTGGCGCTCCTTTGTCTGATCGTTGTGTTCATCCTGCTCAGATACCTTCGCCTTGGCCGTAACTTTTACGCCATGGGCGGGAACCAGCAGAGTGCGCTGATGCTTGGGATCAACGTCAAGAGAACCCGGTTTTTAAGCTATCTGATCAGCGGACTTCTCAGCGGTATTTCCGGATATGTCTTCATGATGCATACCGGAGCCGGAAACGCGACGAACGCGGCCGGCATGGAAATGAATGCGATCGCATCCTCCATCATCGGCGGAACGCTTCTGACGGGCGGCGTGGGCAACGTGGCAGGTACCTTCTTCGGTACCATGACGCTTACGACCATCAAAAAGATCGTGGTGGCCAGCGGGCTGAACGATCCCTGGTGGCAGAGCATCACGACCGGCGGCATGCTTTGCTTCTTCATATTGCTGCAAAGCGTCGTGCTTGGAAAAAGAGCAAAGAAAAAGGCCCTCTAAGGGGCCTTTTTTGTTGGCTTTTCCAGGATGCACAAAGCGTTTTGAATGGTCAGGGTGTCCACCCAGATCCTGCCTGTCGGGGTGATGCGGTAGAGATCCAGCGTTCCGTAGCCCTCGGCGCCTGCGCGAAGCCTTGGGGAAGCACTTCCGTCAGGACTGTCATAATACAGCGGCATCATATTGGTCTTGGAGGAGTGCAACGTCACCTTGATCAGGGACTGCTTGTCAGCGGCCTTGATCTGCCATGCGTAGGAGTCGCGCCGCTCCTTGGTGCACCACTTTAGGCGCGGCCTCCGCTGGGGCTTGGTAAAGCTGTAGCAGAAGTCCTCACCGGTATAAGTCAGCTGCAGGAGCATCTTCGGTTTGAAATGGAAGAAGAGGAATCTCGGACAGCACCCGTCGATGGCTAGCGCGGAGTGCTTTAAGGGCTTGCCGGTCCGCTCGCTGACAAGATCGCAGGAGGCGAGCTGCAGCCAGGGCTTATTAAACGCCTGTCCCCAGTGCTTATCGGCGTAGCCGCTGCAATCCTCCGCGGAGACTTCAAAGGTCTCGTCGTTCAGCGTGATGGTCCCGCGGAAATGCGTCTTGATCCCTTCGCCATGCCAGAAGCTGTCCAGTGCACGCAGCGCGCTGAGCAGGGGCGAGGCGAGGATGCCGGTATGGCAGGCAATGGTTTTTAGGATCTCGAGATCCCACTCTAAGACATAATTCTTTTCCGAGTCCGTGCCTGGCTCTGGCAGGGTATCACTCACGCTTCCCGTGATGCGGTTTTCCCGAAGGACATTGTCCTCCACCTGGAAATATAAGGGTTTCTTCGCAAATTTCGCTGCTAAGATGGGATACTGTGAGATGAGCTGAACGCCGGGCAGTCCCTCGCCGGGAAAGACGCCCGCGCTGATCCTGACGCACGAAAGGACCGGCGCCTCACCGTGCTTTCTCTTTCCGGGAACGGGATTTTGGATCAGATATTCCACGAAAAACCTGCGCCAGATCCCCGTTTCGCAGCTTTTGCCGCGGAAGGAATGCCACCAGCGAAGATAGCCCCTTTTCGCAAGGGGACCACAGAGCATGTATGCATTTCGATCGAGATCAGAACGGTTCATTGGTATCTCCCGGGTAAGTTATCTGACATAGTATTCTCTGAAAAATGACGGGCCACTCAGCATGGGTGTTGTTTTCGTGGATATGAAATGGCGAAAAAACTAGATTTAGTTGTAACCCATCTTATTATAATACAAGATGTTGGGTCTGACAAGTGTGTCGTTAAAAGAAATTGAAATTGTGGATAAGTATTTTTCTTCTTATAAATGCGTGGAAATAATCCACAGAAAATGACGCGTTATCCACAAAAAAAGTGGATAAGTAGTCATTTTTCTTTCCGCAATATTTATGCTATCCACCGCAATTTTCTTCTTGTGTTTTCCGCCAAGAAAACCTATAATATTTACAGATTAATGATTCTGCTTATGGGGTTCGTTTCCTGGCAGGGAGAAGGAGGAGTTCATGCTTTATATTGGAGTGGATTTGGGCACTTCAGCCGTAAAACTCTTGCTGATGGACAGCGAGGGTAAGATCAAAAACATCGTATCGAAAGAGTATCCCCTGTATTTCCCTCATCCGGGCTGGTCTGAGCAAAAGCCTGAGGATTGGTGGGAGCAGACGAAGGTTGGCATTAAGGAGCTGATCAAGGATGCTGACAAGTCTCAGGTGGCCGGCATTAGCTTTGGCGGCCAGATGCACGGTCTTGTGATCCTGGACAAGGATGACAACGTGATCCGTCCCGCAATTCTTTGGAATGACGGAAGAACCTACGAAGAGTGTGATTATCTGAACAACGTGATCGGGAAGGACAAGCTCAGCGAGTACACCGCAAACATTTCCTTCACCGGTTTCACCGCACCCAAGATCCTTTGGGTAAAGAACAAGGAGCCTGAGAACTTCGCGAAGATCGAGAAGATCATGCTTCCTAAGGATTACATCGCATATAAGCTGACCGGCGTACACTGCACGGATGTATCCGATGCTTCCGGCATGCTTGTATTCGACGTAAAGAATCGTAAGTGGTCCAAGGAGATGTGTGACATCTGCGGCATTTCCGAGAGCCAGCTTGCAAAGTGCTATGAGAGCTACGAGAAGGTTGGCACCGTGCTTCCCGAGATCGCAGAGGAGCTTGGCATTCCCGCTACGACGATCGTTGCGGCAGGCGCAGGCGACAATGCGGCAGCAGCCGTTGGAACCGGCACCGTTGGCGACAATATGTGTAACATTTCCCTCGGAACCAGCGGAACTATCTTCATCTCTTCCAAGAACTTTGGCGTGGACAAGTTCAACGCACTGCATTCCTTCGCTCATGCGGACGGAAAGTATCATCTGATGGGTTGCATGCTCAGTGCTGCTTCCTGCAACAAGTGGTGGATGGATGAGATCATCGGCACCAAGGATTACGGCGCAGAGCAGAAGGCGATCGAGAAGCTTGGCGAGAACCACGTGTATTTCCTGCCTTATCTGATGGGCGAGCGTTCTCCTCATAATAACCCCAACGCAAGGGCTACCTTCATTGGCATGACCATGGACACCACCCGCGCTGACATGACCCAGGCCGTTCTCGAGGGCGTTGCGTTTGCACTTCGTGATTCCTTAGAGGTTGCAAAGTCTCTTGGCATCAACCTGGAGAGAACCAAGATCTGCGGCGGCGGTGCAAAGAGCCCCCTGTGGAAGAAGATGATCGCCAACATCCTGAACCTGAAGGTTGACGTGATCGAGTCCGAGGAAGGCCCTGCAATGGGTGGCGCAATGCTGGCAGCCGTAGCCAACGGTGAGTATGCTTCCGTGGAAGAGATCGCCGCAAAGGTTGTTAAGATCGTTGATACTGTTGAGCCCGATCCCGCTTTGGTTGCAAAGTACGAGCAGAGATATCAGCAGTTCAAGGAGATCTATCCCGCTTGCAAGCCGGTATTTGACATTATCACCAAATAAGGATTTTATGGCAAAAACAAATAAAGTAAAGGAAGGGACTGAGGAACATGAAAATTTTATCTGTGAATGATGCGGAGTTTCGTAAGTATGGCAGGGTCGTGACGAACGTAGATTTTGCTCCCCTGGTAGAGGCCCTGAAGAAGACTGAGCTTCCTGAGGGCGTGGTTTACGAGCCCAGCGTGGCATCCCTGGAGGCAACTCCCGTGATGAAGGCGCTGACCGAGACCACCTACGGCGAGATGCCCATCCAGATCGGCTATTGCAATGGTCATAACAAGAAGCTGAACGCTTTGGAGTATCATCGTGATTCCGAGATCAACGTGGCAGCAACCGACGCCATTTTGATGCTTGGCCTGATGGCTGACGTAGAGCCTGACTTCACCTATGACACCTCCAACGTCAAGGCATTCTTCGTTCCCGCCGGCACGGCAGTGGAAGTGTTCGCAACGACGCTTCATTATGCACCTTGCGGCGTGGACGGCGCAGGCTTCCAGGTAGGCATCGTTCTCCCGAAGGGAACCAACTATCCCCTGAAGACCGCACATGCCAAGGTGAACGCTGACGGCACCGCACCCAGCGAGGATGCACTGATCACTGCAGTGAACAAGTGGCTCATCGGTCATGCGGAGGGCGGACTTGACGCAGGCAGCTTTATCGGCCTCAAGGGTGAGAACTGCACCCTGTAATGACGTGACCGCAAGGTCATCACCACTCATCATCGTCTGTTCCCCTGCAAAACGAATGTGAAAACGAATGCAGGGTGACAAAATAAACAAAATGCAAAATATTTTAGTGAGTTGAAGGAGGAAACCGTAACATGAACAATTTACCCCAGGTAAAAATTGGTATTGTAGCCGTTAGCCGTGACTGCTTCCCTGAGAGCCTGTCCGTTAACAGAAGAAAGGCCCTGATCGACGCGTACACCAAAAAGTACGGCGCAGCAGACATCTATGAGTGTCCTATCTGTATCGTAGAGAGCGAGATCCATATGGTTCAGGCTCTTGAGGATATCAAGAAGGCTGGTTGTAACGCACTTTGCGTATATCTTGGAAACTTTGGTCCTGAAATCTCCGAGACCCTGCTTGCAAAGCACTTTGATGGTCCTTCCATCTTCGTTGCAGCTGCAGAGGAGAGCCAGGCAGACCTGCAGGATGGCCGTGGCGATGCTTACTGTGGCATGCTGAACGCAAGCTACAACTTAAAGCTTCGCAACATCAAGGCTTACATCCCTGAGTATCCCGTTGGCACCGCTGAGGAGTGCGCTGACATGATCAACGAGTTCGTTCCCATCGCTCGTGCGATCGTTGGACTTTCCGATCTGAAGATCATTTCCTTTGGTCCCAGACCTCTTAACTTCCTTGCTTGTAACGCTCCCATCAAGCAGCTTTACAACCTTGGCGTTGAGATCGAAGAGAACTCTGAGCTGGATCTGTTCGAGTCCTTCAACAAGCATGCAGGCGATGCAAGAATCCCTGCAAAGGTTGCTGAGATGGCTGAAGAGCTTGGCGCAGGCAACAAGAAGCCTGAGGTTCTTACGAAGCTTGCTCAGTATGAGCTGACCCTGCTTGACTGGGTTGAGGCTCACAGAGGCTACAGAAAGTACGTTGCGATCGCCGGCAAGTGCTGGCCCGCATTCCAGACTCAGTTTGGTTTCGTGCCTTGCTACGTTAACAGCCGTCTCACCGGTATGGGCATCCCCGTATCCTGTGAGGTTGACATTTACGGATGTCTGTCCGAGTTCATCGGTACCTGCGTAAGCGCTGATGCCGTTACCCTGCTTGACATCAACAACTCCGTACCTGCTGACATGTACAAGGAAGCAATCGAAGGCAAGTACCCTTATACCCATAAGGATACCTTCATGGGCTTTCACTGCGGCAATACCTGCTCCAAGAAGCTGGCATTCTGTGAGATGAAGTATCAGAAGATCATGGCAAGAGCACTGCCCATCGAGGTTACCAACGGAACCCTCGAGGGAGACATCGCTCCTGGAAAGATCACCTTCTTCCGTCTGCAGTCCACTGCTGATTGCAAGCTCCGCGGCTACATCGCACAGGGCGAGGTTCTGGACGTTCGCACCCAGTCCTTCGGTTCCATCGGCGTATTCGCAATCCCTGAGATGGGCAGGTTCTATCGTCACGTGCTGATCGAGAAGAACTTCCCTCATCACGGCGCAGTTGCATTCGGTCACTTCGGAAAGGCTCTGTTCGAAGTATTCAAGTTCATCGGCGTGCCGATCGAGGACCTGAACTACAACCAGCCGAAGTCCGTTCCTTATATCACCGAGAATCCTTGGGCATAAGGCAAAAGCAAAATAGCAGTATTTGGGGAGTCCTGAGCTTCAGGGCTCCCTTTTTTGCGCTTTTGGAAGAGTTTGAGTAAAACGATTTATAAAATTTATCTAAAGGGATTGCAATTCTTGAAAATTACAGATATAGTATAGATATGGCACGGAAAATGGATTCCATGCTAGTATCGGCCAGACGAAGGAGGAAGCATCGTGGCGAAACTATTTGTAAATCCGGAAGTAAAACAAGGACACGTAAATCCAGAGCTCCAGGGACATTTTTCCGAGCATCTTGGGAGATGCATCTATGAGGGAATTTATGTCGGGGAGAATTCTGACATCCCGAACGTGAACGGAATGCGTAAGGACGTAGTGGAAGCGCTCAAGGAAATCAAGGTTCCCGTGCTTCGCTGGCCCGGCGGTTGCTTCGCGGATGAATATCACTGGAAGGACGGCATCGGTCCCAAGGAAAAGCGTAAGAAGATGATTAATACCCATTGGGGCGGCGTTGTCGAAGACAATAGTTTCGGCACCCATGAATTCATGGAGCTGTGCAGACAGCTCGGCTGTAAGACTTACGTGAACGGCAACGTGGGAAGCGGCACCGTTCAGGAGATGAGCGAGTGGGTGGAGTACATGACCTTTAAGGGCGTGTCCCCCATGGCTGATCAGAGAAAAGAGAATGGACATGAGGAGCCCTGGGTCGTAGATTATTTCGGCGTGGGTAACGAGAACTGGGGCTGCGGCGGAAACATGCGTCCCGAGTATTACGGGGATCTCTTCCGCAGATATCAGACCTATATCCGCAATTATGATCATGAGCATCCCGTTGCAAAGATCGCCTGCGGCGCGAACGGCGGGGATTATCATTGGACCGAGAAGGTTCTCGAGACCTGCTTTGATCACGGCTTTGGCTATATGAACGGGCTTTCCCTGCATTATTATACCGTGCCTTACGGCAACTGGGCAAAGAAAGGTTCCGCTACGGATTTCTCCAAGGAAGACTGGTACAGCACCATGGAGAAGACCATGTACATGGAGACCCTGATCAAGCGTCACGGCGCCATCATGGATCAGTTTGATCCCGATAAGAGGATCGGCATGATCATTGACGAGTGGGGCACCTGGTATGACGTGGAGCCCGGAACCAATCCCGGCTTCCTGTATCAGCAGAACACGATTCGTGACGCGCTGGTGGCAGGCATCAACCTGAATCTTTTCAACAAGAACTGTGACCGCGTGAAGATGGCGAACATCGCGCAGATGGTGAACGTGCTTCAGTCCGTATTGCTCACCGAGGGCAAGAAGATGGTGAAGACCCCCACCTGGCACGTATTCAACCTTTATAAGGTACATCAGGACAATGATCTGGTAGAGTCCACCCTGATCGGAAACAGCGAAGCCGGCATCGGCGAGCTGAAGGCAAAGAAGCTGACCGAGTCCGTGACCGTTGACAAGGACGGAAAGCTTTATCTCACCATGACCAACATGTCCCTGGATGCTTCCGAGGCCATGGAAGTGGTTCTTGGCAGCGGAAAGGTGAAGTCCGTCAAGGGTCAGATCGTGACCGGAAAGATGGATGCACATAACACCTTCAAGGCTCCCAATAAGGTACAGGGCGCTGATTTCGATGCAGTGACCGTCACCAAGGAAGGCCTTACCTTCGAGCTTCCTGCAAGAAGCGTCGTTCTCCTTGAGATCACCCTCAAGAAGTAAACCAGGGCAAAAATGACAAGACATCCCATTTCATAACAGAATAATCCATTGACCAAACACCTGGCATCTTGTATGGTAAAAGTATCAGATGTCAGGTGTTTTATGTGGCTACAATCTGAAATCGGGGGTTGCCGAGAAAAAAGAGCTTGAAATATTTAGGTATGAAAATTAATATCAATAGGTATCATGGGAGGACGTGATAATGGATTATAAGGTGATGATGGATCGGGTTTTGAAAAAAGAGGTGGATGCGGGAAATTTGCCGGGTGCGAGCGCGCTGGTGCTGCGCGGCGGCAAAGAAATTTACTACGGCGCATTCGGCATGGCTGACAAGGAGCAGGCCCGCCCCATGCGGCGCGACACCATCATCCGCCTGTTTTCCATGACCAAGCCCGTGACGGCAGTGGCCGTGATGATCCTTGTGGAAAGAGGCCTGATCGACCTGCACGACCCCATCGCATATTACCTTCCGGAATTTTGGGAGACGAAGGTTTGGCAGGACGGGGAAGAGGTGGCTCTTTGTCGCCCGATCACCGTCTGGGACTGCATGAATATGACCACGGGAATCCCGTATCCCGGGGAGGGGAGCGAGCCTGAAAAACGCATGGCGGAGCTCTTTGGCAAGCTGGTAAACAGAAGGCTTGCGGGCGAGAGGGTGACGACCAGAGATTATGCGCGTGAGATCGCAAAGATCCCGACCTGTTTCCAGCCTGGAGAAAAGTGGATGTATGGGCTTTCCGCGGACATCCTCGGCGCCGTGGTGGAGGCGGTTTCCGGCATGACCTACGGCGAGTTCCTAAAGAAGGAGATTTTCGAGCCCTTAGACATGAAGGATACCGGTTTTTTTGTCCCCGAGGAGAAAAAGGACCGCTTTGCGCAGATCTATCTGTATGATCAAAAGCAGGGAGAGATCGCGCCCTCTTTGGACTGCCACCTGGCCGTATATTACGGGGAGGACGTGGCCTTTGAGTCCGGCGGCGCGGGACTGGTCTCCACGCTGGATGATTATGCGCATTTCGCCGTGATGCTCTCGGGCGACGGATCTTACAATGGCAAGCGGATCCTCGGCAGCAGGACCGTGGCCTTTATGAGAAAGGACGCACTGAGCCCCGCCCAAAAGGAGAACTGCTATTGGAATGCGGTGGATGGGTTCGGATATGGGTGCCTCATGAGAACGCTGCTCGATCCCGTCACGGAGGGTGTGCTCGGGAATGAAGGAGCCTTTGGATGGGATGGCTGGACCGGGAACTTTGTCGTGATGGACCCCAAGGACCAGCTGGTATTCCTGTATTTTGTACAAAGGGGAGACTTCGGAAACGTGCAGATCGTCAGGAAGCTGCGCGCCGTGACCTATGGGGCGCTGGATGAATTATCATAAAGGTGCATGAAAGAATTTTGGAAAAAAGTGGGGATGGACCGAAATTGGCCCATCCCCTTGTTTTTAGTCTTCGCTTTGATCTTGGTCTGCGGCGATCGCGCTGACTACGGAGCTGACTACGGCGATCACTACGGCGAAAATGATGATCAGCAGTCCGCCGCCTAGAAGAATTAAGGTTTCCATGGGGTACCCTCCCGTTTTATCTACGAATGATCCGACCGGATCATACGAAGTTCTCTCATTTCTGTTCCTTACCATCATACCATACTGAAGAGAAAAATCAAGAATGAGAATTCATTTTAGGTGAATGTTGAATCGTTTCACTTTTTTTGATAATATAGTGGAGTAGGGAAAAAATGAAAGAAAAAGCTTGGGGGAATCATGGCTGAATTTTATTTTTCTGAGGAGTTATTAAGTAAATTAGAGCGGATCCTGGACAGTCCGCTTTCCGTTTTGGAGGCGCCGGCCGGATATGGCAAGACGACTGCCGTCCATCGGATCTTGGACGGGAGGGACGAGCCAATCTATTGGTATACCGCGGTGGAGAGTATTCCTGACAGCAGCTTTCGCTGGTTCATCCGCCAGATCAATCAGGTGGATGAGAAGGCGGCGGGAAAGCTTCAGGATCTGGGGTACTTAAACCGAAGTAATGCGGAGCAGGCAGCTAAGGTCCTGATGGAGCTGAAGGTAGAGGAACCGCTGACGCTTGTGTTCGATAATTTCCAGTTCGCGTTGGCCAATTGGCAGCCGCAGCTCCTGGACAGTCTGGCAAAGCGCCAGAGGGACGGACTTCGGACGATTTTTATTTCGCAGAATTTCGGACGGCACAGGAGCGTTCTGTCCTCCCTGGAGGGTTCCATCTGTTATTTCCGAAGCCGGGATCTTCTTTTGAATGAGAAAGACATTGCTGCTTTTGCAAAGCAGATGAACGTAATGGTGTCTCCTGAGAGGATCAGGGAGATCTGTAAGAGGACGGATGGCTGGACCGCGGCGGTTGCACTTTGTCTGGAGAGCAGTCTGGGAGAGAGCGAGGGAAGCGGAAATCAGGACATTGAGGATCTCTTGTTCGATCTCTTTTGGAAGCGTCTGCAGCCAGAACATAAGGATGCACTCCTTCGGCTTTGTCTGTTTGACCGACTCTCGGAAGCGAATATTGAGGAGCTTTTGAAGGAGAGCGAACTGCCGATCGAGGAGCTTCGGCAGTTCGCCCGCCGTATCCCGCTCATTCGATATCAGGAAGCAAGGCGTGAGGTTTATCCGCATGAAATCTTGCTCCGATTCCTTCGAAACAGGCTTGCGGTGGCGGATGAGTCCTTCCGCAGGGACGTGTATCGGAACGCCGGCAGGGTATATCAGAAAAATGGAATGGACCGCGCGGCGGTGGACTGCTTCTATCACGCGGACGATGATGAGAGCATTCTTTCGTGTCAGCTTGTCTGCATGATCACGGAGAAGTTCAGCGGGATCTCCTATGCGGAGCTTGCTCAGGCCGTGTTGCAGCGCTGCCCCGACGCTATCCAAAAGAAGTATCCGCTATCGCTCCTTCGCTTATGCTATGGATTATATGCCGGCTGCAGTTTCGAGGAATTTGAGAAGCAGATGGCGCGCATCCGCATTCTCCTGGAAGAACTGGACGACTCGCATCTTATGGGAGAGTGGTATCTGCTGGACGCCCTGTCAGATTTCCCGGATCTGGAGAAAATGGAGCAGAAGTACCTTCAGGCAGATGAGCTACTCGAGCATCCGTCGGAGCTGTTTATCAAGGAGGAGCCCTTCCTGTTCGGCTGTACCTCCATGTGGTACCTGCTTTATTCCAAGCCGGGCACCATGCTCGCGACGGCGGACGTCTTTGACCGCGTGATGAAATTGTATAATCGTCTGACGAAGGATCATGCGGCGGGCGCCGCAGAGCTCTATCGCGGCGAGGCATATTCCGTGCAGGGAAGGTTTGAGGAATCAGACATTCAGGCTTATACGGCCGCATTCCTCGCGGAGCAGGCCGGAAATGCACCGGCGGTTTACGGCGCAGCGCTTCTGCTCGGCATCAATGCCATCTACCGCTCCGACATGATGGGACTTCAGAAGGCCGTAGATTACTTGGAGAACAAGACACAGAGCTTCCCCTTCCTGCAGGGGAAGAATCTGAATACTTATATGGTGGAGACGGTGAGAGGGTATCTTCTCGGACTGATGATGGAAACCGGCCGTTCAGCCATCTGGACGCAGGGTGAGGCGGATCAGCTCTCAGACCTGACCTTTACCACCTTTATGATCAAGACCTGCCGCATCACGGACCTTCTTTTGAAGAAAGAATATGTCAAGGCGATCGCGTCCGTGGAGGCTTCCCTGGGACTGGACGAAAGGCTGATCTCTACTTCCACGAGAAACTTTATGTATTGCGGGCTGGCGCTTTGCTACCTGGCCATCGGAAGGGTGATCAAGGCTTCGGAATACCTGGATCAGTCCCTGACGCTCGCGGGGCAGGATCGCAATTATACCTTTATCGCCTGCTTCCGGAAGTATTTCCAGGTGTTGTTCCTCATGCCGCAGATCGCGACCAAGCATGCGAAGACCATTCGTGAGATCAAGGCGCTGAAGATCAATTATAATCGTGCGGATGAGAGTCATATCTTCGCCATGCTCGACGAGCAGACCGAGGATGAGGAGGAGCTGACCGAGAGGGAGAGAGAAGTGGCGAGCCTTGCGGCAAAGGGCTTACACAACAAGGAGATCGCGAAACGCCTGAACATCTCGGAGAACACGGTGAAGCATCACTTAAAGATCGCATTCCAAAAAATGAATATTGACAGACGCAGTAAGCTGGTGGACATGCTGAGATAGGCATAGGTTCCCAAGGGAAAGCGGATCACGGAAGGCAAGGGCTTTTCGCGATCCGCTTTTTTTGTGCCGATGCCTGCGAATGGAAGGGAGTTTCGCGAGAGGGAGAGTTCACGCGAGGGAGGGAGTTTCGCGAGGGGAGAGTTCGCGCGAGGAAGGGGGTTTCCGCGAGGGAGGGGGAGGTAGTATGGGTGGGTGATCCTCACTCAAACGGGTGATGGAAACGGGTGACCCATTTCTACTACCCAAAACTACCCTTCAGAAGGATGTGTAATATGGAAACTGGTTGTATGATGGTCAAGGAAAGGAAAGGAGGAATGCGCCATGGAAAAGATACTGAGTAAAGTAACACCACTTCCTGGGTTTCTTCTTGTCCTTCAGTTCCTGAACGGGAGCGTTGCCGTCGTGAACATGGCCCAAAGGGTCAACACGGTACGCTTTGCGAAACTGCTTGATTTCAACTTCTTTTCCACCGCCACGGCATGTGGAGATCGGATCATATGGTCCGACGGGAAGCACAAAGTAGATGCCTCCTGCGATGAGATCCTGGACGTCATGATGATGGACTGACAGTGTTCGCATGCGGCTGAAAAAGGAACAAAAAGGATGGGGGATGCTAAGGATAAGATGAAAGCCATTCATTATCAGGATTTTGTGAATAAGTTGGATGATATTTTTCAGACCTACGAACGGAAAACGGCCATTGTGGAATACGTGTCGGAGGAGAACGTCAGAAAATACTCTTACGGAGAACTGTTCGAGTATGCCATGAAGGTGAAGTTGGCGCTTGCAAGGCTCAACGTCTTGCCAAAGGAGCGCACGGCCGTTTTGGCACGGCCGTCTGCCCAAAGCGCGATGCTTCTCCTCGCGCTTTCCTATCTTGGATATACGGCAGTGTTGACTGACGTTTCTCTTCCCGCAGAGGAACAGAATCGTCTCATTCATTTTACGGAACCTTCTGCCATTATAACGACGGAGGAGCTCGCTCCCTCCCTGGACGAAGAATTGCGGACCTCCCTCCCGATCCTTTGCTTTCAGGGAGAGGAGGGCCTTCGTCTATGGAATTCGGAGCCACGCGAATGGAGAAAATCCGCGATTCCGGGCAGTGAAGACGTGATCGCCATCAGTTTCACTTCAGACACCACCGGAAGCGTGAAGAGTGCGGAGATCACCTACCAGGCCATGGCATATTCAGCCATCGCCTGTGCGCATTATGCCGAATATGGCGTAAAGACGCGCTTCCTGCATATCTTGCCGCAGACGCACGTCGCAGGTTATGCAATGCTTTTCATTAACTTTTTGCAGGGATCGGAGATGGCATTTGTGCCTGAAATCAGTACCGCAGGTCTCGCGATGGGACTTCGAAAGTACGAGCCCACGCACCTTTTCATGATCCCGAAGGATTATGAGACCATTCAGAAAGAGATGGAAGAGGAGATCGCAAAGTGCTCCGCGGGCGTGAGGCTTTTATTCCACTCCTGTAAGGCACTGTCCGGGACGGTTCGAAGACTTACCGGCATCCGCATGAAGCATCTGATGCGACGCTTTTATGCGCCGACCTTCGGAAGAAACATCGAAGTGATCGGCTGTGGGACCGCGCCGTGTGCCGATGAGACCGCTCGGTTTTTCCAGGACCTGGGCATCTGCTTTCTGAACGTGTATGGATCGACGGAGGAATCCTTCCCGATCTGCAGCGGAAACGTAAGCCGAGAAAAATATAAGCCGACGGCCGGCGATAGGGTGGAGGAACTGACGCTGAGGCTGCGCGATGCCTTTTTGGACTTGCGTGAGAGCGTCTGCCAGTTTTCCCAAGAAGAAAAAGCAGGGGGAATTGTTTTATGAACATTGGAGTTGACGTAGACGGGGTCTTACTGGACACGCCGTCATTCCTTCAGGAATATGGGAGAAGATTTTTCCATAGGGCACCGGTCCGTGTGGATGCCTGCGGGATCAGGGAGATGTACGGAGTGAATGACCTTCAGGTATTCTTCTTTGGGCTTCGATGGTTCCTGCCGTTCTACTGCAGAAAGTATCCGCCCTATCCGGAGGCGGCGCAGGTTTATGAGGATCTTCGCAAGGAGGGACATGACATTTATCAGATCACGGCCAGGAGCGCAGCGACCTCCAAGCACTTTTTGGGATACTTAAGTCGGAAATTCCTGATCCAGTGGCTACAGATCAACCACTTTTTCTATCACGTGCTGATCCTTTGCGACGAGGCGGACGCCCCCATGCAGAAACTGGATCATTGTCTGGAAAACAACGTCGACGTGATGATCGACGACAATCCGACCACCGCCCAGCTCCTCGCGGATCACGGGATCCAGGTTCTTTTGTATGATGCTCCGTATAATCAGACGCTGCAGGGGGAAGGGATCACCAGAGTAAAGAATTGGAATGAGATCGAAAATATAATCAATAGAATGGAGAACGATGATGAGTGAAAAGAGTAAGAAGGCGGAAGAAGTAAGTCAAGAGAAGGAAGTAAGCGCGCAGCCGGCGGCTGAGCAGGGCGGGACGAAAAACGACCCCAATAAGATCATCCCCAGCTTTCTGGAGAATAAGTTCGCAGACTTTACCTATCGGTTCGTAAAGTACGTTCCCGAGACCGTGCATCCGAACGTTGTGACTGGGATCGGCTTCATCGGCGGTCTGATCGGGGGCCTGAGCTTTTTCCTGGGCACCTTTTCCAGATGGTTTTTCCTCCTGGGCATTCTCGGGCTGCTCACTCACATTGTCTGCGATAATTTCGACGGCTACATGGCGAGAAACAGAAATCAGAAGTCCCAGCGCGGCGGCTTCTTTGACCTGACCTCAGACATCGTGGTCTGCACGGTCACGGCGCTCTGCATCGGACTTTCCTCCTATGCGCACATGGAGGTTCTGGCCTTCGGTGCGCCGATCTACGGCATCCACATGGTGATCACGATGCACTACGTCATGAACTATAATGAATTTCCTTTCCCGCCCTTTGGCCCCTTCGAAATTCATTGCGCTTACGTGCTCATAGCCATCCTGAACATCATCTTTGGCGAAGTGGAGCTGTTCTGGATCGGAGATTTCCCGGTCATGCTGGACGACATTGTCCTGTTCCCTGCCATCGTCGGCGCGATCCTTTACGCGATCAAGTTTGGCATGGATCTGTTCTTTAGGTTGAAAAAAGAGGGACGTTAATGAAAAAGCTGTTTGCGAGAAACCTGACTTATCTTTATACTGCCGTGTTCTGCGCCGGCATCCAGAACATTGTCACGCAGATGTTCTTTGACCGTCATTATCCCGAGAGGAAAGAGACGCTCATGTTTGTGGCACTCTTCTTTGGCGCATGCTTTACGGTACTGGGCATCCTGGCGTCCACTTCGCAGGCGGCCGGAAAAAGCCGTCATCAGCTCGGCAAGAGCTTCCGCAGGTGGGTTGTGACGGGCCTCACGGCAGCAGTTTTGGTCACGTTCTCCGGGTTGTTTTTTGTGAAGAGTTTTCTGCTCTACGTGCTGCTGTTTAGCATCGCGAGCTTTTGCATCAATTATCTCTACAATATCCTGGATAGTTTCATGACGGCCAACGTGGAGCCTTCTCTGAAGGAGAAGAATGTTCGGATCCTTCTTGGATATCAGCTGGCCGGATATGTGATCGCTCCTCTTTTCTTTTCTTATTTTGTCTCCCTGCCCTGGATCTGCATAGGCTTCACCTTGGTGGCCGGCCTTTGCAGCTTCCTGCCGGCGGGAACGGAATATGTTGCAAGGGGCATCACGGCAAGTGACATGGGCAGCGTCGATGAGAAAGTGATACGGCTGTCGGAAGATGCCCAGGGCGACAGGCAAGATCGCCTGGCGATCATGTTCAGCTTCTTTATGTACATGGGGGTTTACATGTTTCTGCCCTCCATCGCCTATCTCCTAAAGGACCACCTGGGGATCGCAAATTATGCGGTGGTCAGCAGTTATTTTCTCGCCGGCATCGTCATCGTGTCTGCGCTGGTGATCCTGTTCGGCAATGCGCCAAAGCTTTGGAGCTTCAGGATTTTGGCACCGATCCTGATGTTTCTTTCCTTGATGATATTACTGCTTCCGACGAACGGGCGCCCCGTTACCTTGATCCTTACGGCGCTGATCGGCGGCAGCGGATATGGGGTGTTCCTCTCTGGCAGCCGCTTCTTTGTCAACGCTTCGGCACAGGAGAAGAACATGGTGACGCGTCATAACAGGATGCTAACAACGGCATCCCTGATGGCATACCTTTTCTCGGCAGGACTTGGTTTCATCTGTGAGCAGGGAGGGATCACCGTAGTCCCGGTGAAATGTGCCTTTATCCAGGCATTCTTCGTGGTGGCTGCCCTGATCGCCGTGGCGACGCAGATGATGCAGAAAAAAGAAGTACTGAAAAAAATGAGGGGTTAATCAATGAAATCCAAGGACTTTTATGAAAAGGGGATGCCGGTCATTTTGGAGGCTTTGCATTGCAAGGAAGAGGAAGTCACCTATATTGCGGCACTGAAAAAAGGAATGACCAATCGTTCGCATCTCTTTCTGGTACGTGGCAAGAAATACATTCTGCGCATTCCCGGAGAGGGAACGGATCAGCTCATTGACAGAAAAAATGAGGTGGACGTATTTCAGGCGATCTCGGGGCGAGGCCTATGCGATGATCCCGTGTACGTCAATGCGGAAAACGGATGCAAGATCACTGCCTTCCTTGAGGGCGTTCGCTCCTGCGATCCGAACGACGTGCAGGACCTGAAGCGCTGCATGGAGAAGCTCCGCGCCTTTCATCACATGAACCTGAAGGTATCTCATACCTTTGACGTCTTTGGACAGATTGAGTTTTATGAAGCGCTTTGGGGCGGAAAGCCCTCGGCTTATCCGGATTATGAAGAGACGAAGAAGGCCATTTTTGACAAGCGCAAGATCGTGGACAAGCTGCCGAAGGAATGGTGCTTGGCGCATATTGACGCGGTTTGCGACAATTTCCTCTTTTACAAGGGGGAGGATGGCAGGGAAGAGCTTCAGCTCACGGACTGGGAATATGCCGGCATGCAGGATCCTCACCTGGATCTCGCCATGTTTGCCCTGTATTCCAATTATGACAAGAGCCAGACGGATCGTCTGATCGACCTTTATTTCAAAGGGGATCCGGGATGGCAGATCCGCTCGAAGATCTATTATTACGTGGCAGCCTGCGGACTTCTTTGGTCCAACTGGACGGAGTATAAAGAGACGCTGGGCGTGGAGTTTGGCGATTATGGTCCGCGCCAGTATGCCTATGCGAAAGAATTTATGACATATCTGTCAGATAAGGCGTTCCTGGAATCTGCTTAAGGAGAGGAATGCGAATATGCTGCGGGAGGCGAACATGTCAGAGGAACTACACAAGGTGAAGCGGGCCATTGTCATGGCGGCGGGCATTGGAAAAAGGCTTCGCCCGGTCACGCTTTCCGTTCCAAAGCCGCTGGTGCCGGTGAATGGGAAAAGAATGATAGGCACCGTGATCGAGGCGCTTTTACAAAACGGGATCGAAGAGATTTATGTCGTCGTGGGATACAAAAAGGAACAGTTTTCCGTGCTGAAGGAAGAATATCCGTGCGTGACCCTGATCGAGAATCCCTGGTACGCAACTTGCAATAACATTTCCTCCCTGTACGTGGCAAGGGAGCATCTTGAAGATTGTATGATCCTGGACGGAGACCAGATCATTTATGAGCCGAAGGCTTTGGCGCCTGAGTTCTTCCATTCCGGTTATAACGGTGTATGGCAGGAGGGAGAGACGGACGAGTGGCTCATGGAGGCAGACGGGCCGGAGCTTTCCGTTCGTTCCTGCAGCCGGACCGGAGGAAGTAGGGGCTGGCAGCTCTATTCCGTTTCCCGCTGGAGCGCGGAGGATGGGAAAAAGCTCGCGTACCACGTGGAGAAGGAATTTGAGGCCGGAAATTGGCAGATTTACTGGGACGACGTGCCAATGTTCTGCCACGCGGAGGACTTTCGGCTGTCGGTGTATCCAATGCAGAAGACGGACGTCATCGAAGTGGACAATCTGGAAGAATTGATCCAATTGGATCCAACCTATGAAACATATCATGAGAGGGTAGGTATAAATTGATGAAAAAAGAAGTTGCTGACGGCAAGAGAGTCGACTGGATGCTGACGCTTGTCCCGTTCCTGTCCATTATCGCGCTCGCCGTCTACATGTTCTTGTTTCCGGAGCAGTCGAACGCGGTCATCAGCAGGGTGAGGTTTTATTTCGGAGACGTGGTTGGCTCTTACTACCTGATCATTGGCGTTGGTATTTTTGTGATTTCTTTGTTCCTTTCCTTCTCGAAGTACGGAGACATTGTTCTTGGAAATCCCGGCGAGAAGCCGAAGTATAACTTTTTTACCTGGGGCTGTATGATGTTCACCTGCGGCCTTGCGGCAGACATCCTGTTCTACTCCTTTGCGGAGTGGGTGATGTATGCTTCCAATCCTCACGTGGCCGAGATGGGCAAGATTGAGGACTGGGCGGGCGTGTTCCCGCTGTTCCACTGGAGCTTTATTCCATGGTCCTTCTATCTGGTGCTGGCGGTGGCCTTTGGCTTTATGCTCCACACCAGAAAGCGCACGAAACAACGCTATTCGGAGGCGTGCCGCCCCGTGATCGGGAAGCATGCGGACGGATTTTTGGGACGCCTGATCGACCTGTTCGCCCTGTTTGCACTGCTCGCGGGCACGGCGACCACCTTCTCCGTGGCGACGCCGCTCATGGCCAGCATTCTCGTAAAGCTCTTTGGCATTCAGATCAGCCGGACGGCCGTGACAATCTTTATCTTGCTTTTGACCTGCGCGGTGTACACCTATGCAGTGCTGCATGGCTTTAAGGGGATCAACTTCCTGGCGAAGCTCTGCATCTGGCTGTTCTTTGGACTGCTTGGCCTTGTGCTTGTCATCGGCGGGCAGGGACGCTTTATCATTGAGAATGGCGTACAGAGCCTTGGCATGCTGTTCCAGAATTTCATTGGCCTGAGCACATATACGGATCCTGGACGGACGAACAGCTTTCCGCAGGACTGGACCATATACTACTGGGCCTACTGGATGGTATGGTGTATCGCGGCGCCTTTCTTCATTGGCAACGTAAGCCGCGGCAGGACCGTGCGCCAGACGATTCTTGGGGGATATGTGTTTGGAGTGGGTTCCACCATCGTTTCCTTTGTTGTTCTTGGAAATTATAGCCTCGGCCTTCAGGTACAGGGCAAGGCTGACTTTATGGCAAGCTATGCGGAGAGTGGAGACTTGTACGGCCTAATTCTTGACATTGTGGGAACAATGCCGGGTTCGACCTTCATCCTGATCTTGATTTTACTGAGCATGATCGCATTTTATGCAACAAGCTTTGACTCCATCGCCTATACGGCTGCCTGCTACAGCTATCATAACCTTGGTGAGGATGAGCATCCGCACGCTTTGATCACACTCCTTTGGTGCATTCTGCTGATCGTGCTTCCGATCGCGTTAGTGTTCTCGGAGAGCAGCATGAACAACATCCAGTCGGTCAGCATCATATCGGCCTTCCCGATCGGGATCATCATGATCCTCATGATCTGGAGCTTTATGAAGGATGCAAGGCCGAAGGAGGATAAGGAAACCGCCAAATAACTCTGGGGGGAGTTATGAGGAGCTCTGAGGGGGGCTCTGAGGGGGGGAAACCTGAGGGGTACCTGAGGGGGACTCCGAGGGGAATATGAGGGGGGGAACCTGAGGGGTA
>CAMZDG010000026.1 GCA_947305245.1 uncultured Lachnospiraceae bacterium | reverse complement strand
GCTTCCTTCTGGCCGATGATCAGCATGTAAGGCACGCGGTCTACCTGCTGACCTTCACGGATCTTATAGCCGATCTTCTCGTTTCTGTCATCCAGCACGGAACGAACGCCTGCGCTCTCGAGCGCCTCATTCACCTTTGCTGCGTAGTCATTGGTCTTCTCGCTGACGGGAAGCACCTTCACCTGCAGGGGAGCAAGCCAGGTCGGGAATTTCCCCATGGTCTGCTCGATGATATATGCCATGAAACGGTCGAGCGTTCCAAGGATTGCGCGGTGAAGCACCACGGGCGTCTTCTCGGTGCTGTCGTTGTCAACGTACTTCAGGTCAAACTTCATGGGCAGGCAGAAATCCAGCTGACAGGTGGAAAGCGTGTACTCGCCGCCAACTGCGGGCTTCACGTTCACGTCAAGCTTCGGGCCATAGAAGGCAGCCTCGCCGATCTCCTCCGTGTACTCGATGCCGATGTCGTTCAGCACCTGACGAAGTGCGTTCTCTGCATTGTTCCACATGTCGTCATCGGGATAATATTTTTCCGTATCCGCAGGATCACGAAGCGAAAGCACGCAACGGTAATCCGTGATACCGAAGTCATTGTAAACGTCAAGGATCAGGTCAACAACCTTCTTGAACTCTTCCTCGATCTGGCCGGGCGTTACGAACAGGTGCGCGTCGTTCTGGCAGAAGTGCCTTACGCGCTCGATACCCTTCAGGGTGCCACTGGCCTCGAAACGGAAGTCGTGTGCGATCTCACCGATACGGATGGGAAGCTCACGATAGCTGTGAGGCTTATTTGCATAGATCATCATGTGGTGAGGGCAGTTCATGGGACGAAGCACGAAGGTTTCGCCTTCTACCTCCATGGGAGGGAACATGTTCTTACGATAATGATCCCAGTGACCGCTGGTCTTATAAAGCTGCACGCTGCCGACGCAGGGCGTCAAAACATGCTGATAGCCAAGCTTTACTTCCTTCGCACGGATATAATTCTCAAGCTCCTGCCATACGATATAGCCCTTGGGAAGGAACATGGGAAGGCCCTTGCCGATCAGGTCGTCCGTCATGAAAAGGCCCATTTCCTTACCAATCTTACGATGGTCTCTTGCCTTCGCTTCCTCGAGCTGCTTCTCATATTCCGCAAGCTCCTCCTGGGAAGCAAATGCAACGCCGTTGATACGGGTGAGCATCTTGTTCTTTGCGTTGTCCTTCCAGTAAGCACCGCTCTGTCCGGTGATCTTGAAAGCCTTGAGCGCCTTGGTGTAGCAGATGTGAGGTCCGATACACATGTCAATGTAATCGCCCTGCTGATAGAAGCTGATCACGGCATCCTCGGGAAGGTCACCGATGTGCTCCTCCTTATACTTTGCGCCGCGCTCGTGCATAAACTTCACGGCCTCTTCACGGCCAAGGATGAAGGACTTGAAGGGAAGGTTCTCCTTCGTAATCTTCTTCATCTCTGCTTCGATGGCTGCAAGATCCTCATCAGTGAGCTTCTTGTCGCCGAGGTCCACGTCGTAGTAGAATCCCCTCTCAGTTGCAGGACCATAGGCAAAGTCTGCCTCGGGATAGAGTCTCTGGATGGCCTGAGCCATGATGTGTGCGGCTGAGTGACGCAGTACGTGCGTTACCTCCTCTTCGGGGCACTCGCCAACGGTTCCGTCCTTGTAAATGATCTTCATGGTTTTCTCTCCTTTCTGAGTTTCGGGGTATACAAAAAGCACCCCTGTTTCCAAGGGTGCTTAAATAAGCACGGTACCACCTTGATTTTTCACTCGGGTATCCAGTAACGATGGATGCTTCGTCATGCTTATGTCCATATCCGCCGGCGTTCCTTCAGATGCTTGCATCTTACCTGGCGCCTTTGAATCCGGTCTTTCTCACATGAAGCTCGGGAGCGGTCTCCTTCGTATCCTCGTGTCGCCCTTTCACCTGTCGGCAACTCTCTGTAACTAAGGTGCTAACGAATTCGGTCTCCGTCAAAGCTGTTACCATGTATTATAACACGGCCTTTAAAAAATGCAAGTGTAAATTTGACTTACCCTGGCACTCGTGATAGAATAAAACTCGCGGGTGAAAAGACGTACTTCCCGCAAAAATAATCGAGGTGAAACAACATGCAAGAGCACCATCATGATCATACCCAGGAACATTCTCATAATCATGCTCACGATCATTCCCACGCGCATTCTCATGATCACGCGCACGATCATTCTCATGAGTCGGCCGCAACTTCAAGGGAAGAGCTGCTGGCACTGTTATCCTATATGGTATCTCACAACAAGCATCACGCCGAAGAGCTCACGGAGCTCGCAAAGTCCATAGACGGCGAGGCGGCCGAGGCGCTTCATAAGGCCATCTCCCTGTTTGACGAGGGGAATGAAGAGCTGTCCCGCGCGTTGGAGCTGATGCAAAAGGATACGCCTGAAAGGAGTGAATGAAATGTGCCTTTCTAACGTCTATCTATTAAAACCCAATGAGGAAAAGGAATTGCTCTCCAAGAACGTCGCCTCCATCTCTTATGAGAACGGCGAGCTGATCCTGAAGAACGTTCTCGGCATTCCCACCAGAGTAAAGGGAGAGATCTCCCACGTGGATCTGGTCGACAATTATGTTTACGTACGCGAAAAGCCCTGAAAACTCAGGGCTTTTTTCATTCGAACGCATATTATTTTATGCCTCTTCCAGCAGCTTCATCACGACGATGACGTTATCCCGGTCCATCTGCTGATAATCGATGGACTTCCCAGTCACGGCATTCTCCCTCTCTGAAAGCTCCACCAAATCCTCCCAGGTAACCAGGCAGGCATGCTGTCTGTGCGCCGCATCCTTGGAGATGCGGATCTTTCCGGCGCCGCAGGTCTCCACTTCCTTGCGGAACAGGTCCGCGCGCGCCTTCCAGGTCTCCTCGCTCATCTTCACGTAACCCATGCTAAAATGAAACGCATTCCAGCGAAGATGCTCCGTCTTTGCCATGTTTTCGAGCATCTCCGGCGCGCGCTCCTTAGAGCGTCCCGCAAAGAGCCTTGCCACGTAGCTCGAGAGAAAATCGGCGCTGGCCCTGCAGCTCATGCGGCTGAAATAATCACATTCCATCCACTGCTGTTTGACCTGACCCGCGGGGTCGTTATAATAATGGTTGATCCGCATGGCGAGATCGTCCATGGTGCCGCCATAGAGAACGTTTGCGTCATGCAGGCTGGAAAACTCACTTTCATTATGACTGCGGTGACAGATCACGCTGTCTGAGCAGCACTGATAGATGGAAATGTCCCGTCCCATCCTTTTCATGTAATCCATGATGCCATAAGCGATCTCACGGCCCTTCTTGATGGAACCGACGGCGACCACGACATAGTTCAGCGTCTTCGCGTGCTCCTCCAGGAAATCACAGCACTGAGAGCTTCTTCCGCCATAGGGCGAGAAGGTCACGTCATAATGTGATAGCATGGCACTGTAGCGCCTGCGATAGAATCCGTCCGCGCCCCCGCAGTTGGGATCGAAGATCTGCGCATGAAAATGACTGCCCTCGAACTGCCCGTTGGCGATCAGCTTTTTCAGGACCTCCTGCCCCATGGGGCCAAAGCCGATCAGGAGTGCATCCACGTCCGTCGTCGCCAGTCCGTTTTCATCGAATTCCACGATGTCGCAGAGCGGGTACTTCTGCACGAGAAGCCTTGCCGTCAGCTCTGAATGGTCGAAGGCCTTCACCTCGCCATAGCCATAGCGGTCCCGCACGAACTGAAGCTCACCGCCGTGACGCTCCTCCTGTCCAAGGAGCACCAAAGAGGTCCTCTGCGGCGCCACGTCCGCCTCCTTTAGATGCGCGAGCAGCCTCACGGCATACTTGATGTTCGCGTCCTCATCCTCCGAAAGGGCATACACGTGAAGGCTTCGCTTCGGCTTATGCATATTGAGGCGCTTGATAAATGCGCTCTGAGGCTCCACGGCCACGTCATCGGAATAAAGAAGCGCGCCCATCTGGCGAATGGCGATCTCCGCGGAAGCGTCCGCGCGTCCCACGAACACCACTGACTTATGCTTGTCCGTCGCGATGTGCCGTCCAAGCGTCAGGGAATTCTCCGTGATCCCGTGGATCAGCACAACGTCGCGCACGTTCAAAAGGAGCTGCTGGAGCTTTTTGATCGCACCCTTTCCCAAGGCGAGCACTGCCGCGCTTGCCATGGAATAATAAGCCAGAAAATGAACGATCCAAAACAGGAGCATCCAGCCGTCATCCGAGACATTTACCTCATGTAAGGCCTCGCGAAAAACTGCTTCATTATTGATCCCGACGAACATTCTCCCGACGTCGATCAGCGTCCGAAGGATCGCCGTGATATGATCGAACACGCCAACATGCCCGTGAGAATAACTGAATCCATAGATCACAATGCCGCCCGCGGCCGATATGAAAAAGGTCGCGCCGGTGATCCTCTCCCTCTGTTCCTGCTCCAATGCCACATATAGGATCAGCGCGAGGAAAAACGCCGCCGATACTAAGATGACTGTCATGTCTAATGCCATGTTACTTGATCTCCCCTAACAATTCCCATGCGGAATCATCTAAAATCTGTTCCTCCCTCGTCAGCTCCTCATAAGGTACCAGCAGGGGATGATGCCTTTGCGAATTATCCCGCACGGAGGAATAACTCCAGTTGTTCACCACGTGAAAGCGAACCCAGCGCTTATGCTCCAGCCATCTGCAGCCCTCCTTGCGCTTCTCCGGAAGGTCCTTATACTTGGCATAGGCTGCCTCACAGTTCTCCGGCGTCACAGACGTAATATTTTCCTGCGGAAGAAGGAGTCGCACCTTCGTGAGCAGATGGTCCGCCGCGGCAATGTTGGACTGCCTGTGGAACTCGGAAAGCTCCGCCCAAGTGCTTCCGCCGCCGGTCTTCTGGCGATAAAATTCATTCATCTTCACGGCCGTCTGATTCAGCTTCTCCTGCATCACCATCTCTTTGGTAAGCAACTGGTCATCTCCGCCAAAGATCCTACAACGGTCATCCGCAATGCCCGCATAGACGTCCACCAGAGCCTTGGTCGGAAAATATCGGCGAAGCATAGACATACCGGAAAGATTCTCCTCCTCGTCATCCCCGCAAAAGAGAATGCGGTCCGCCCTCTTTAATAGCTCCGCGGAAGCATTCCAATTCGTTCCCTCAAAGAAGAGACAGTCATCGCCGTCCCATTTCTCATTGATTCCGACAACGGTGGAGAGCTCATAATGATTTCTCTGAAAATCTTCCCAATCACCGAACAGATGGTATTCGAGCGGATGCTCCATGGGAAGCACGTTGATGAGAAGACCGCGCTCCAAAAGCCTTTGCGCTACCTTTCCGTCTCCGATCAGGACAAAGACGCTCTCCTTTTCCTCCACGGGATGCGAAGTCCAATAGTGCCTCGCCGCATTGTCCGGACGATTGAACAGTACCATTCCCTCCGGCACGCGATCCGGGCCGTGATCCACGTTGCAATACAGCTTTAAGTCTTTCCGGTTCACGCGGTTAAGAAGCGAACAGCCCAGGCTGAAATTCTCCCATCCGTCCCTGGACATGAAAAAGACATTGCAGGGCTTTGTCTGATCCTGCCGACTTAATATGGTCTCGATCGGATCCTCGAGGATCACGAAACGATGCATGGTCGGAAAATGCTCCTGGGAGAGATTCTCCTCCTTGCCGCAAAATACGTACGCCGCATCCGGCGCGTCCTTGGCAAGGCGACTCGCCAAAAGCTGGGAGCTCTCGTCCAGGTTGGAGAACACGTACCACTCCTTATGACGGAACAGCCAAAGACGAAGGCTCGGCAGGAACCGTCCAAAGAGCAGCGTGAACAGCAGACCAAGCACAAAGGTCAGAACGCCCGCGCTCGAGATCATCATCACGGCACCGATCGTTTTTCCAAGCGGCGTGACCGGCGTGATGTCGCCATATCCGACGGTGGTCAGCGTCGCGAGGAGATACCATGCGGCATCGCCAAAGCTCGTGATGTTCCCCTCTCCGCCCTTGGGAAAGGCCTCCACCAGGAACAAAAGAACCGTTAAGATCAGATAGAAAATGAAGATGGAAAAAATGATCTGTAAAATGCGTTTCTTTTTCATAATCGTACCTTGTTGATGCCTTTGGCCTTCGCCTTCGCGGCATCTGCCTTCTTCTTTCCAAAATGTAATTCCCGAAGTCCTTCCACTTTAGCGCAAATCTCCTGAATGGAACAGCTTTCGCATTCCGTGGGCAGTCCTTTTTGGATCATCGAAAGAGAGTTCCTGATCTGCGTGGCCGTACTGCCCTCTTCGGCAAGCCTTTCATAATCGAACTGCTTGTCCGTGATAAAGCTCACGCGAACCGCTAAAACCCTCGGATTCTTCTTATAATGCGAAATAAAGAGATCTCCCATCCTCTCGAAGGTGATCCCGCCCTGCAGAGCCTCTCTTGCAATGCGTACCTGCTCCTTGGCAGACTGCCCGGAGGTTCGCATCATGACTCCCTTTCCATAGATATGAAACTTCACGAAATCCACGTCCTGAAGGAGCTTTAACATTCGCTGGGAAGCCGCTTCCTCCAAGGCACTTTCCTCGGCAGCTCCCGCCATATCAGCGCTGCCCGCCTCTTTTGTACCCTCTGTGCCTTTTTCCTCCTCGCCGCGCACAAGCACCTCGCAGATCCGTGCATAGCCCACGTCGCCCTGGATCTCCTGCAGGTCCGGCCCATAGACAAAGATCTGATCCCGAGCCGCAATATCTCCCGCAGAAGCCAACTCGCCGTCAAATAGGCTTTCGTCCTCCGTCACGCAGGTTAGATTCGCGGAAAATCCCTTTCCTCCGAGCTCATATGCCGCGTCCCTCTGAAAGATCATCACAAAATCATCGTTCTCCGGCCAGGCCTTTGCCTCATCATAAGCATAACTCCTTACGGGCAATCCTCGAAGGAGCTCCCTCACCCGCGCGATCTGCGCGTCATACAACTTGTACATCCAACAGTCCCTTCAAATACCCTTTACGCTGATACATCTTCTGGTCCGCCCGCGTGAAGACTTCATTGTAATCCCCGTCTTCCTCCGTATTATAAATACTCAGCCCGCTCGATATGACAACGCGTCCTTCTCGTTGATTCTTCTCGATCTCTTCCTCAAAGAGCTTTAACGTCTCTTCTCTGATCGCATAGTCCTCGCCCTCCAAAATGGCTACGAACTCATCTCCGCCAATCCGGTAGACGGGGCTGTGCTTAAAGGTCTGACAGATATATTTGGAGGCATCCTTGATATATTGATCTCCCGCTTCATGTCCCAGCGTATCATTGATCTTCTTCAGTCCGTTCAAGTCGAACACGACTACGCCGTACTCTTTGAGAGACCCTTCCTCCATGCCTATCTCCATCTCCTTTAGCTTTTCCAGATAGGCCAGCTTATTCTTCACGCCTGTCAGCGGATCCTTATAAGCAAGCTGCCTTGCCGTTCCGATCTCGCGATAATACTCAATGGTCTCATCCCTGTAGACAAAGGTATGGATCATGCAAGTTGCAAGAAGACATCCCACTGCATAGAACGGAAGCAAGGGATAAAGCGACTGCAACGCGATGAAGATCGTCATCGCGATCCCGGAAAAGCCGATGGTCCTGTGATGCAGCTTTGCACTCTCCTTGGACCTGGCCGCAATGATCAGCGTATAAACGGAGGTCATAAGGAACAAAAACATCTGAATAAAAAGCGTTACGTATCTCGCGCCGCCAGGCACGTATTCCTTATCCGCATCAAAGCCGAACACGATCGGCACAAAGAAATTGATGATAAGGACGATGATCTCATAGAGCGTGATGATCCATCCCGCACCGATCAGCATCTTACCGAATCGTCTTTGATTCTCCAGATACGCCACGACAAACCTCGTCCAAAGAAGCACGGACACCACCATGGAGAAGAAATAAATCACGGTATCCACGTAAGTGGGCACCACCCACCTCTCGCCGTAGAAAAATCCCCATAAAATATCCGTCACGAAATACACCATCACCCCAAACAGGAAATGACGATATCTGCGATTTGCCAATTTCGTACTCTTGCGATTCTTTAAGGTCTCATAATTGATGATGATCAATACCACGATGGACAGCATTCCTATGCTCGCATAATACATACTGATCACTCCTTCATTCCATCCGCAAGCTGCGAAAATAATCTCCCTGCGTTACTTCTTCCGGCCCTTCTGCCGCGCAAACTCCGCAGCGCCGAGCGCTCCCATGAGCTGGGGATCCACCTTTAATTCGATCACCTTGATCTTCAGGACCTTTTCGATGGCAGCCTTCAGGCCGTCATTCTTCGCACATCCGCCCGTCAGCGCGATGCTGTCCGTGGCACCGGCCTTCTTCGCCATGACAAAGCAACGCTTCGCCACCGCCATCTGAATGCCTGCCGCAATCTCCTCCATGGGCTTCCCCTCGCCCACCAGGCTGATAACCTCAGACTCCGCAAACACCGTGCACTGCGCCGTGATGGGGATCACATTCTTCGCCGTGAGGGAAAGCTTTGAAAACTCCGGAAGCTCCATCTCGAAGGAGCGGGCCATGGCCTCATAAAACCGTCCCGTGCCCGCCGCACACTTGTCATTCATCGCAAAGTTCTTCACGGTTCCGTCCGTATCCACGGCAATGCCCTTGACGTCCTGCCCGCCGATGTCGATGATCGCCTTCACGCTTGGATCCGTCACGTGCACGCCCATGGCATGACAGGAAATCTCCGAAACGTTCTCGTCCGCGAAGGGCACCTTATTCCTTCCATAGCCCGTGCCGACAAGGTAGGCAAGGTCCCTGGATTCCTTAAGGCCTGCTGCCGTAAGGACCTCCTGCATTGCGCTCTTTGCCGACTCCTCCGCGCGGATCCGGCTGCGGATCGTCGTGCTCGACACGATCTTTCCGTCCTCGTCTATGATCACTGCCTTCGTGTAGGTCGAGCCCACGTCACAACCGCCGAAATACATCACAAGTCCATCCTCCAAAACCAGTCATTCAGGATCATTCAGGCAAATAACCTTCCACTTCCTCGGCAGTGGCATGACCTTCGTCATATAAACGCTTCACGCGCTTCTTGCAAAGATCAACGTTACTGCCCGCATCAATGGATGCTTTATTCCATCTCAGGGACTCTTGATAGTTCACTTCGGTTCCGTCGCCGCGTTCATACAGTCCGGCAACCACTGCCATGCTGTAGCCGTCCCCGTTCTCGGCACCCGCCAGGGCAAACTTAAATGCCTTGTCCTCGTTAACTCCACTCGACTCAGTGGAGTAGAAATACCAGGTCAAAGTAGTAAAGTCATTTGCTTCCAGCTTCGCGCCAGCATCATATGCGAGCTCATAGAGCTTCGCAGCCATCTCTCTGTCCGCTTCCGTACCCTTCCCTTCACGGTAGAGTCTGCCGAGATTGAGATAAGCATAGGCGTAATCATAGCCTGCATCTATGCTTTTCTTGATCCAAGCGAAACCTTGATCATAATCCCCTTTGTTTCGATAATAATCTCCTACAAGGTAAGTAGAAACCAGCTTGCCGCCTTCTGCAGATTTCTTCAGCCAAGGAAGGGCTCCGTCCTGATCCTTCTTTATGCCCTTCTTGCCATAATACATGTCATACCCTAGCTCATCATATGCTTTCTGGATTCCATGATCTGCAGCTTTCAGAAGCCACTGATACCCATCCGTCGCATCCTTCTCAATGCCCTCAGCACCTTCCAAAAGCAACATGGCCAATTCATACATGGCATCCTTATCATCATTTTCAGCCGCCTTGGTCAGCCATTCCTTTGCCTTTGCTCCGTCCTGATCTGTACCCAAACTAGCCTTATACATGTAGCCTGCCCAATACATCGCCGTGACATATCCCTTGCGTGCCGATTTTTCGTACCATTTCAGCGCTTCCTCATAGCTTTGCTTAACAGGCTCGGTGCCGTTATAATAGTAGCTTGCCAAATTGCTCATGGCAATCTCGCTGCCGTTATTTGCCGCCTTCAGGTAATAATCGACCGCTTTTTGTAAGTCTTTTTCCACTCCGTTTCCCCTGGCATAAAGAACGCCAAGATTGAGCTGAGCATCCGCATTATCTAACTCGGCTGCCTTCTGATACCAGTATGCCGCGTTCACATAATCCTCTTGTCTTGCATACAAAAGGCCCATATTATACATACACATGGAGTTACCCATCTCCGCGCCCTTTGTATAATACTCCAGTGCTTTTTCCGCGTCCGCCTCATATTTCCCAAGGCCATTTTTATAGATGTTTCCGATATTGTTATAAGCATCCGTACATCCGCACTCGATCGCCTTGTCATACCACTGTCTAGCCATTTCATAATCAGGTTTTCCTTCGGCATCAGCGCCTTTGCGTCCCCAATGATATAACAATCCAATGTAATATGCGGCCTTTCCGTATCCGGCGTCTGCAGCTTCCTTGTAATACTCATAGGCTCTGTCATAATCCTGATTAAAACCGTGACCGCCTTCACATAATAAACCTAACTCCAGCAACGCATCAAAGCAGCATGTCTTGTCATTTCTCTCCTTGGTAGCGGCATTTGCCTTCTCATACCACTTCACGGCCTCGCTGTAGCTCTGCTCCGCACCCTTTCCGTAACGGCAACAATATCCGCACCAATACATGTGATAAATGCTTCCTGCGTCCGCCATATCCTTGCATGCGTCAAATGCGGCCTTATAGTGCTCTTCCGCCTTCACTTCCTCATCCATATTCGCATAAATCTGGCCAATGTTGAATTCCTGCGTCACAACATTGCTTGCGCAGTCCATCGTCTCAGTGAGCTTTGAATAGTATTCGATCGCCTTATCCAAATCCTTGTCGACACCAATCCCGCCAGCTTTATAGAGGTTTCCGATCTGATTGTTCGCGTTCGAAATATACCACGGATCCTTGCTCTCCTCGGCCACGTTCTTGAGATATTTCAGGGCCGTTTCCGCACTGAGCTCCTGCCCTGCAAGTCCTGCGCTCACGATCTTGGCACGGAAAAAGTCCGCCTCCACGCATCCGTTGTCCAGTGCTTCGTTATAAAGCTCCCAAGCCTTCTTGTCATCTCCCTTGACGCCATAGCCTCTCTGATAGAGATATCCCAGGCGAAGCTTACAAAGGTCATTTCCGGCTTCGATTCCCTTTTCGTAATTCTCTTTTGCCGCCTTGAAATCATAATTGCGCTCGTCGAGCATTCCGAGATAATAATAGGCCTCTGCCACCTTGGCCTGCGCGGCTTTATCGAAAGCCTCCCTGGCCTTCGTGTCATCCTCCGTTCCGTAATTCCCGTAATAGAATGCTTCCTTTCCAGTAGCCATCAGCTCGTCCTTGTTCGGCCCGCGGAATTTAAAGAACGCAAATACGCCCAGTGCGACCAAAAGAATGGCAGCCGCTGCCAGGCTGATCCACAGACCTACCTTGCTCTTTTTCTTTTCCCCCTTCGCCTTCTTTGGCTCAGCGGCAGGCGCACTTGCTGCAGGAGCGGCGCTTCCCGCACCAGGCTTTTGCAGGATCACTTCCACATACTTGCGAAGCGCGTCAATGTTTTTCTCCATGGGCTTGGAAACAGCATCGAGCCAGTGCACGCGGGTCAGATAATACTCCAGCTCATCATTCATCTCGCCCTCCGTCAGACGGAAGGGAATGATGGTCTTTCCTGCATTGAACGCCATGGCAACCTCGTTCATCACCTGGCGGGAACTATTGGATTCCTGCGTGTAGATCAGGACAAAGATCTTCGCTTCATGGAGCGCCGATTTAATGGCTGACACCCATTCCTGTCCGGGCAAAATATCCCTGGGCGCATACCAGCATTTGACCCCGTGCTGTTCAAAATTCGCCACCACGGCATCCGCCACGTTCTTATTCTTCGTGGAATAACTGATGAAAACGTCCAGATCAGTTTTGACGCCCTTTTCTTCCGGGATCGGTTCCTTTGTCTCTTCCGGCGTCATCACGGCGTCTTCCTCCGGCATCCTTTCCTCGTTTTCTTCCGCAGTCCTTACTTCATTTTCCTCTGCCATTTGTAGTGCCTCCTTGGTTCATTGGTATCGATCTATCAATTCTGATTGGGCAAATATTGTGCTGCTTCTTCCTCGGTGATTTGTCCTTTGCGGACCATGATTTCAATACGGTTCGTGCAATAATCCACCTGTAACCCCGTCTGGATCGCTGCACCATACCACTTTAGCGCCTCCTGAGGATTCGGTTCTCCCACCTTGCCAGTTTCATAGAAGAGCCCCAGGTACGCCATGCAATAGCTGTCTCCGACCTCCGCGCCCTTCATAAAGCATTGAAAAGCGAGATCAAGATCCTGCTTCACGATCTCTCCCATGTTGTAGCGATGCCCTAAAAATCCATAATCAGCGGCGTCAAGATTTGCATTTTCTTCATAGGCTTTCGTCAGCCACTTCATAGCGGTCGCTTCATCCGGGAAGGCGCTGTCCCTGTAATAGCGACCCAGGCGCAGATATGTTTCACCGTCCTTCAATCCGGCGTTAACGGCCCTCTCATACCATTGGACCGCAGTTTCCGTATTGAAATGGTCATAATGATAATCCGCGATGACCTTCATGCCATTGGTATTTCCGCCCGCCGCAACTTCCTCCAGGATGGAAAGACCTTCTTTTTCATTCCTCGTGATTCCGTCGCCGCCCTTGACGAGATAGTATCCCAGCCAATATTTCGAATCTGCGACGTCGCTCTCCGCTGCCCTTCGCATCCAGACAAGGCCCGTCGCGGCATCCCGCGGTACGCCGTCTTCTCCGCTGAACAAAAGACAGGCAAGATGATACGCAGCCTGCGCATATCCAAGGTTCGCAGCCTTTTCAAACCATTTGGATGCCGTGGATGCGTCCTTCTTCGTCCCAAAGCCGCTCATGTACATGTTTCCAAGCATGTCCATGGCTTCCGGCTTCTCCTCCGCCGCGGCTTTCTGACACCATGAAAAGGCTTTTTCCGCATTCTTCTCAGCAGTAAGTTCGCCATACTGATAACATTCCGTCACGATGATCATGGCGTTAACGTGCCCGGCATTTGCCGCTTTCAGATAGTATTCGAAAGCCTTCGCTTCATCCTTCTCCACGCCTCTGGCGGTTTCATAATAGTAGCCAAGGTAGTAATCCGATACGTTGTCTCCGAAGTCTGAAGCCTTAAGGAACCAAGGGATTGCCTCCTCATATTCTCCCCTGCCGTCATAGATATAGGCAATGTTCCGCATGCACAGGCTATTTCCCATGTCAGCGCCTTTCTGATAATACTCCAGCGCCTTGTCCGTGTCCGCCGGGTATTTCCCCAGGCCTTCCTTGTAGATCACTCCAATATTATTATACGCGTCCGTACAGCCGCATTCCAACGCTTTATCATACCACTGTCTGGCCAGCTCATAATCATAATTTCCGTCGGCATCTACGCCCCTGTGCCCCCAATGATACAATAAACCGATATAATACGCGGCCTTTCCGTATCCTGCGTCCGCCGCTTCTTTGTAATAGTCATACGCCTTTTCATAATCCTGCGAGAAGCCGTGGCCCCTCTCACACAGCTGCCCCAGGTCCAGCAGTGCCTCAAAGCAGCAATCCTTGTTGTTTCTCTCCCTTGCCGCCTCATTGGCTTTTTCATACAGGTCGATCGCTTCCCTGTAGCTTTGCTCCACGCCGTTCCCTGCCTGATAGCAACGTCCGCACCAATACATGCAATAAATGTTTCCGGCATCCGCCATCTCCTTACATGTCTCAAATGCAGCGGCATAATGCTCATCCGACTTTACCGCTTCATCCATGCTGTTATAGGTCAGGCCGAGATCATATTCCTGAAAGAAAAGAGCCATCTTGCCGTCCATGGCCTCGGTGATCTTCCCGTAAGACTCGATGGCCTTCTCCAGATCCTTTTCGACACCCACGCCGCCTTTTCGGTAAATCTCTCCGATCTTTGCATACGCATTCGCGACGAGCCAGGGCTCCTTGCCGTCCTCCGTCACGTTCCGATAATATTTCAGGGCCTTCTCAGCGCTGAGCTCCTGCCCGGCCAGCCCGGCATTTACGATCCCGGCGCGATAATAATCCGCCTCCGCGCATCCGTTATCGAGAGCCTCGTTATAAAGCTCCCACGCCTTCTTGTCGTCTCCCTTGACGCCGTAGCCTCTCTGATAAAGGGAACCAAGCCCGAGACGGCAAAGATCGCTTCCTGCCTCGATGCCCTTCTCGTAATTTTCCTTTGCGGCCTTATAGTTATAATCCCTCTCGTCCAATTCGCCCAGATAATAATAGGCATCCGCCGCCTTGGCCTTCGCAGCCTTTTCAAATAACTCCCTGGCCTTGGCGTCGTCCTTGGTCCCACAATCCCCATAGTAATATGCCTGCACACCCTCAGCCATCAGTTCATCCTTATTCGGACCCGCCAGCTTTGTGATCGCAAAAACGCCCAGCGCAAGCAGAAGAACCGCCGCCGCAGCCACGCCGATCCAAAGCCAGGGCCTCTTCTTTTTCTTTTCGGAAGACTTGTCAGACGCCTTGGACCTCTTTGCTTTTGCCGCACCCGTCTGCCCCTCGGCCGCTTCCTTTGCCGGCATCTCCGAAGGCTGCTTACTCTCTGCGCCTGCCGCCTCTTTTCCCGCGGGCGACTTTTGCAGGATCACCTCGACATAGCTCCGCAGCGCATCAATGCTCTTTTCCAACGGCTTGGACACGGCATCCAGCCAGTGCACGCGCGTCAGATAATACTCCAACTCGTCATTCATCATCTCTTCCGTGAGCCGGAACGGAACGATGGTCTTCCCGGCGTTGAAGGCTAAGGCCACTTCATTCATGACCTGTCTGGAGAGGTTGGACTCCGCCGTAAAGATCAGAACGAACACCTTTGCGTCATGCAAGCCTTCCTTGATCGCTGACACCCACTCTTTCCCAGGCATAATGTCCCTGGGCGCGTACCAACACTTGATCCCGTTATGTTCGAAATTCGCCACCACGGCATCCGCCACGTTCTTATTCTTTGTGGAATAACTGATAAATACGTCGAGCTTGTCGTTTTCCGAAGCCATCCTTTGCATCTCCTTACGTCTACTTCATTCGCTCCAAAGCTTCCCTGGCGCCCTGAAGGACAGGTGCCTCCGCCGGAAGTTCAAAAATAGTCTTTCCCAAGATGTCATTTCTCGCATGCGCCTGGTCCCTTGGAATGATGGTAAGAACCTCCATCCCCTGAAAGCTCAGGGGCGCCGCATCATTTCCGTCATGATCGCGCTCCGCGTCAGGCTCAAGAAGATCTCGTACCATCTCCGGATCCTCCGCGCGGTTGACGATCACGCCGCATTTTTCATATAGGACCAGCTCGTCCGCCACCTGCTTGATGGAGCGGATGACCTGAAAGCCCTTCTTGCTGGCATCCGTCACGAGGAACAGATGCGTGACCTTCTCCATCACCCTGCGGTTCACCTGCTCAATGCCGGCCTCTCCGTCGATCACCACAAAGTCAAAATCCTTGCTGACCATGTCGATGACCTCCTTCAGATAAGCGTTCACGGCGCAATAACACCCCGCGCCCTCCGGCCTTCCGATGGCGAGGAACGAAAACCGTTCCGTTTCCACCAGCGCGTCAAAAATGCGGTATCGCACCTCTCCGAGGAGCTCGAGCGCCTCTTTCCCCGCGCCGGCCTCAGCCTGCTCTATGATCCTTCGCCGGATGTCGTCCAGCGTCTCACTTACCTCCACGCCAAGCGCCGTGGCCAGTCCCACCGCCGGATCCGCATCAATGGCAAGGATTTTTGCGTCCGGATGGGATTCGCCGAGGATCCGCACGAAGGCGGAACTGATCGTGGTCTTTCCCACGCCGCCCTTTCCCGCCAGGGCAATGATCTTTGCCACGTTCTTCTCCTTTCGCCCTGCAAGACGTTCCCTCCGCCCTGCGATAGGCAGCGCCTTAGAAGCCCAGTACCTTCTTGCGCTCGATCTTTTCACTAAACTCCTTCTCGCCGCTTGCGGCAAGGAAGTCTTCCTTTGTCAAGATCAGATTCTTTTCCCCGGCAAGGGAGCACCGAAGCGCCGCCTTCGACCAGGTCCGCTCATAGAGGTTACGCACGAAGCGGGCATTGGCGAACTCCTTGGAATCCATGTATTCCTGAGACAGTTCCGTGAAATACCGCTTTGCCTCCTCCTCGAGATCCTCTTGGTAGGAGAAATGCTTCTTCACCATGAGCATAAAGATCTGAAACAGCTGTTCCTTGGTATAGTTGGGGAAATGGAGGATGCGCGGCATGCGGCTCCGAAGGCCCGGATTCGCCTTCATCAGCACGTCCATTTCATCCGTATATCCCGCCATGACGATCAACATGTCGTCGCGGTGATTTTCCATCTCGGAGATCAGCGTGGTCAGCGCCTCCTTACCGAAGTCATTGGTGTTGTGTTCCCCGTCATACAGGGCATAGGCCTCGTCGATAAAAAGCACGGAGCCATAAGAATCGCGGCAGATGGTCGCCGTCTTGACCGCCGTCTGTCCCACGTATTCCGCCACTAGATCGCGTCCGGTATACTCGAAGAATCCGCCCTTTCGAAGGATGCCCTCCTCGCGCATGATCTGTCCGATGATCCGCGCCACGGTGGTCTTTCCGGTTCCGGGCGAACCCGTAAAGCGCATGTGGATGCAGGGGCGTTCGAGCTTGTCATTCTCCATGGAGATCTTGACCTGTGAGATGATCTCGCGCACCTTCTGTTCGATCTCTTCCATGCCGATCATCTCCGCCAGGGCCGCATATCCCGTGGCCTGACTCTTCTCCTCTTTCACGAGGCCCGATACGTCCGCCGCCATGATCACGTCCGTCTCTGCGTCCTCTCCACGGGAAACCTTTGCGACGTAATCCGCTGATTTTCGAAGAATGATCTCATGTGCGATCTTCTCCACGGACTTATAACCATAAAAGCGCCCGTCCATCTTCTCCTGGTGGATCCGCTCGGTCACAAGATCGATCAGGGAAGTGTTCGGCACATAGTGCTTGTCATTCAAAATGTTCCAAACGTTCTCCATGAGAACGCAGTCCGCATAGGGCGGGATCTGAATGGAACGGATCAGCATCATGTCGGAGAACAGATTATAGATCTCGTCGAACGCCTTCTTCTCCAGGTAAGGAATGCGGAACACGAAAACGAATTCCTCCTGATACCTCTGCAGCCTGGTCAGGAACTGACGAAGCTCGTCAAAGCGCTTTCCCTCAAGATAATAGCTTACGTCGATGCCGACGATGTCATAAGGATTCTTTTCTCCTTCCGCGTCACTTAGCATGGAGATGCAGTCATCCTGGCTCGTCTGGCCGTTCTCCGTCTCCTTCCCAAGGAGCACCTCAATGTACTTCGTTCTGACGCCGTCCCCATACTCCTTAAAAATGTTCATCTGAAGCAGGAAATCTCCCAGGGAGGACAAAAGCGTCGTAAACCCACAGCCGCCGTCGATCGCAAGCAGATAATTCTGCTGGATGATGACGTCCGTGGCGTTATGCTGTTTCAGGAGCGGAATGGTATGCACCAGTTCCGTCACGACTCTCTGATAATCATCCACGCCATAATAATTATTATAGATCACGCGAATGACGGAGGCGGGATCCTCCTCGCGATACTCGCTGACAAGAACCTCTGCGAGGCCCTCCTTGCTTCCGAACACCTTGATCCAGGCTTCCGTAAGGAGCTTTCTCGTCAGCTCCAGGTTTGGCGTCTCCAGGATGTAGCTTGCAAAGGTAAAGCGGTACAGGGACAGCTCCGGCTGACTCTCCGCCGGGATCGCCTCAAGCACCTTCGTCCAAAAGCCTCCAAGCTCGGCGAGCCGTTCCTGAGCAAATGGATAGGACAGATTCATTCTTCCAATGTATTTCGCCATGGTGCCTTCCTCTTTCCGAGTTTTATAAGTAGTTCACCAGCTGATCCCGAACGCCGTCCAGCCAAGGATCTGCAAGGCCAAAGTTCATACCGTGATGAGACCACGCCGCGCGGGGAATGCCGTTCTTTTCCAGCGCTGCGTTCATGTCCATATACCATGCGAGCGCATCCTTCGCGTCCGCCAAGTCGATCACGCCATACTCACCGCAGTACAGCGCCACGTCATATTTCTTCGCGATCTCGAGCGCGGGCTGCATGAGGTTTTCAAAGTATTCCACACCCATATTTTCCGGCAGGGTGTCAGGAAATTCTGAATCAAAATCATTACCAAAGAATTTTTGAGAACGCGCCTTATACTCCGCCACGGTTCCCGGATAGGAGAACTGCCATTTCTCCCGCTCCCTCGGCATGCGGTCCACCCAATAGGCACCCTGATGCGTGAACGCCAGGGGGCTGTAGCAGTGGAAGGTGAACACGATGTTCTCGTCCGCAGGGGGATCTAACAGCGTCAGTCCAAAGATGCTGTCATTAAAGATGCCGCCCACGATGATGCGGATCGTCTGATCCTTCTCTCGGATCGCCTTTATGGCACGGGCCGCGATCTTATTCCAAGGCTCTGCGAACTCGCGGTTCGTCACCTCGTTCAGGAGCTCGAGCACCAGGAAATCACGATACTTTCCGTAGCGCTCCGCCAGGGCTGCCCAGAGGCTTACAAAAATGTCCTGCAGCTTTTCCTGATAGAAGAACTGGCAGTTGCTCGCATCGTCAAACACGTAGCCATGCGCCTTATGCAGGTCAAGGACCATGTTCAGGCCATATTTCTGACACCATGCGATGCACTGGTCAACATATGCAAGGCCGTCTTCCTTTAAGGTTCCGTCCTCCTCCTGGATCGTCTCCGCGTCCACCGGAACGCGCACGTGATCCAGTCCCCACTCCTTTACGAGCGCGAAGTCCCGCTCGATCATAAAGGTGTCAAAATGCTCCTTCGTGTAGTTCCCATATCCGCACTGGGAAAGCCATCCCCCTAAGTTAACGCCCTTGTGAAATCCTTCCATCTTTTTCATCCCGAATTCTCCTTTTCGATTGTGTGCACGTCTTCCAGTTCCTAGATAAGTTCAAATACTGATCCAAGGTTAAACTTCCTGTTCGATCGGAAGCTCCAAGAGCTCCGGATTCTCCACGAGCTTCTTCATCAGCTTTAAGGTTCTCGCATAATAGAAGCCGTCCGAGATCCTCTCGTCAATGGTTGCGGAAATGCAAAGCTCCTTACGCATGGTACGGTTGCCTTCCGCGTCATAATGCGGCGTCTTTCTCTTCTTTCCGATGACGATAAAGATGGAGGTCGTCCCCCAGTTCATCAGATGATGATACCCCACGTTCAGGCCGATGGAGCCAAGGTTGCTGAGAACGACGGAGCACTGATAGGGATCCGTTGCGATCACGGACTTCGGCATCCATCCGTGCCGGTCGAGGAACCTGGCGATCACGCCGATCAGCTGCTTTCCGGGGAGCTTTTTGATGATATTGATGGCATCCGTGGAAGCATCCGTGCTCGTCTTGCAAAACTCGATCTGCTCTAAGATCTTGCGGTTCAGGGTCTCTAAGGTGTCACCCTCCTCAGCAACCACCCGCGCCAAGGTCTCGTCCCCCTCGTCGGAAAAGGTCTTCTTTACCGTAAAGGCCGCCGTGACTTCATTTCTCTGATACATGTTCTTATTTGCGATAAAGCGGTTCATGTGCGGCCTGAGCCAAATGGTCTTTAGCGTTGCCGCGATCACCACCTGGAAGATGGCCATTTTCTCGCCTGGATGCTCCTGCGCCCTCTTCCGGAGATACTCCTCGGTCTTCTCGAGATTGATCCGCATGGTCATAAAGGCCTCATTATCGCAGCGGTTGGGATACATGAGCGGCATCACGTAATGCATTGCATCAATGTCCCGGAGCAGCGTTCCGTCCCTGCGGTCTCCCCATTTTCTCTTTGCCATCACGCCGTACCTTCCTTTCCTTTCAATTCCTCCATTGCAGTCCTGTCTGCCAATGGCTTGCGACCCCTTCCAAAGATCCGCTCCCTGTGATAGCTTCCAAACAACACAATTTCGATCAGGATGCACATCAGGACCGCAGTCCAGACATCCGTGAAGGAATGCTGCTTCACAAAGCATACGGAGATGCAGATCATCGCCGTCCAGGGAACCAAAAGTGCCTTCCACCAAAGCTTCGCGTCCCTCTTTTTCAGCCAGGCCGAGAGAATGGCCAGCGAATAACCGACGTGAAGGGAGGGGCAAACCCCCGTGGGCGTATCAACCCCATAAATGATCCCCAGGATCCAGGTGCAAAAATTCTCACGCGCAAATTCCGCGGGGCGCAGGTCCTGTACGGAGGGCCAGATCAGATAGATGATCACGGCGATCACCTGCGTCGCTATGATAAACTTCTGCAGATTGACAAAGCTCTTTGGGTCATACAGCAGGAAATAAAGGAGCGATGCCACAATGAGGAAGTACCAAGAGGTATAAAACAGGACAAAATATTCGTTAAACGGGATCAAGTCATCCACCGTACTGTGGACCAGATGACATTTCTCCGGAGCGATCAGCCGCTCCGTCAGCACGTACATGGTGAGATACCAAACCCACCCCAAAAGCAGCCACAAGTGCTTATATTCCGGGCTGTTTATGTTCGAGAATCGTAATTTCGTATAATCAACAACTGGCTTTTTCATTTCTGCAATGTCTCCGCGGCCGCGTCAGGAAGGGACTTCCCCATTCCTTCGGGCCTTATATTTTCCGGATACTCCTTCTTTGATACGTTAGGGTAGGGCACTACCCTATGCCTGGGCAGTCCGTAAGCGATCTCTGAGATCTCATTCATCAGATACTCGCAGATCCGAACCTGCTCGTCCTTGATCTTCGCTTCGTGATCATAACGGATCGGCTTACCAATGACAAGGCGTTTCAGCGCCGGACAGACGTACAGGGGCACAAAGGAGATCTCCTCCCCTTCCTCGCGAAAATAGCGCTTCGCCAGATCCACAAAGCCGTGCTGAAACTCATGCACGACATGATTATGTTCCTCATATTCCTCCGGGAAGATGATCACCCGGGCGCCTTCCTTCATCGCTTCCACTGACTTTTGAAAGGTCTCGAAGATACGCCGGTCCTTATATACGGGAATGGTGTCCGCGTTCTGGAACACGCATTCCGAAAGGGGGCCGATGAGGTGGGCGACAATCTTATAAAACCACCGGACGCCCTTGGGTTTATTCGACCAGAAATCCTGATAGGCATACGCGGGAACCGTCTTTCGGTCCATCATCTCCGCAATGGTCCAGGTGGCATGCTCTCCCGGAAAATACAGCTCGCATGCGATGGGGCCATTGGCCTGCGCGTGATTTCCGACGATGACGCAGGGGCCCTCCGGGAGATTCTCCTCCCCGTAAACTTCAGTCTTCGGGTAGAAAAACCGCACGCTCGCCTTGATGCACTTATATGCAAATGAAATCTTCTTTTTCAATCTTCTGATTCCTTTTTCGCCTGATCTCTTCTATGTCTCGATGCTTCCGTTCGCTACATCTGATGGCGAACGACCTTGTATTCGTCGCCGTCCTTAAAGTAGGGACACTCGCGGAATCCATTGCTCATAAGCCTTCCGTAGTCGTCCTCATCCATGTTGACGTCGCAGACGTATTCTTCCATCTCTTCGTCGTAGGTATAATAACAACAAAACTCACAACTTGCTGCCATTTTCTTTCCTTTTCCTTGTCTTTCCTGCTTGCTTCCCAAAGCTCCTGTCCTTCGTTTTCGGCGTGCCGCCCGAAGAAATAAGCTACTTGTCCGTATGAAGATACGAATAGACGTCGCGCTTCGACATGCCGCGATCTTTGGCAACCAGCTTCATGGCTTCTTTATGGTCAATGCCCTGCGATTCATAACGGGCCATGTGCTCCTCGATGGAGAGGTTCTCGAAGGAGGCCTGCTCCTCCAGCTTTTTCTCCTCGCGACTTTTCCCTTCGATGACCAAAACATACTCACCGCGGGGGTCTTCCTTCTCATACAGGGCAACGGCCGCGGAAAGCGTGGTCGGAAGGACGGTCTCAAATTTCTTCGTCAGCTCGCGGCAGAGCGTGATCCGTCTGTCGCCCAGCGCGTCATAAAGATCCTCCAGGGTCGCCTTGAGATGATGGGGCGCCTCATACAGGATCATGGTGCGGCCCTCGCCCTTCAGCTCCTCCAGGATGGCGCGCCGCTCCTTCTTATCTGCCTTCTCCGTGGGGAGAAACCCCTCGAAGCAAAAGCGCCTGGTGGGCAGGCCGGACAGGGTCAGCGCCGTAATGCACGCCGCGGCGCCCGGAAGGCTTGTCACGGGCACGCCGGCCTCCTGGCAAAGCTGCACCAGGACCTCTCCAGGATCAGAGATGGCGGGGGTTCCGGCATCCGTGATGAGCGCAATGTTTGTACCCTCCGCGAGCTTTTGCACCAGCTCCCTTGCCTTCTCGACTTTATTAAATTCATGATATGCGGTCATGGGCGTATGGATCTCAAAGTGATTCAGCAGCTTGATGCTGTTTCTCGTATCCTCCGCCGCGATCAGATCCACGCTCTTTAACGTCTCCACGACCCGCGGCGTCATGTCTCCCAGATTCCCTATGGGCGTCGCGCATAAATATAACGTACCAGCCATATCATTCCTCGCTGCCATGTAACTAATATCCGAACTTCTCCCGGATCTCCCCGGAGTAGACTCCCGGCGCCTCGAACAGGATCAGCGGCGCCTCCACCGTCATGCGGGAGTTCCCGCCCCGCACCGCCTCGATCAGCACCATGTTCGGCTCCCTGTCCGCGTATGGGTACACCAGGCGCATGCGCTTGGGCTCCAGCTTATGCCTGGTGAGCGTCACGATCAGCTCCGCCAGCCGAAACGGCCGATGCACCAAAAAGAATTTCCCGCCGCTTCGAAGGAGCCTTTCCGTTGTCGCCGCCACGTCCTCGAAGGTACAGAGGATCTCATGGCGCGCAATGGCCTTCGGTTCCTTGGGATTTGCGATCCCGTGCTCCCCGATCATATACGGGGGATTACAAGTGATAATATCAAAAGAGGCAGGCGCAAATAGCGTGCCTGCTTCTTTCAGGTCTCCGGTCACTATGGAGATCCGATCCTCAAGATGATTGAGCGCAACACTCCTTCTGGCCATGTCCGCACTCTCCTCTTGAATCTCCAACCCCGTCAGATGCCCACACTGCGTCTTTGCAGAAAGCAAAAGAGGCAAAATGCCCGTCCCCGTTCCCAGGTCCAACAGGCTCTCGCCATTCCTTGCCCTGACAAACCCTGACAGCAAGACCGCATCCATTCCAAAGCAGAATCTTTCAGGATCCTGAATGATCTGAAGCCCGGACAGCTGCAGATCATCCAGTCTCTCATTTTCTTTCAGTTTGATTTCTTCCGACATTCACTGTCTCCCGATGATCAATTGGCTGAGCCCTTGGCGCCGTCTTGTTCTCCTTTGGCGCCGCCTTGCTTGTCCTTACCGCGGTTTCTGTCGCGAAAACGATTGCCGCGATTTCTGCCCTGTCTGCCGCCTTCCTGATTGCCGGAACCCTGATTGCCCTGGTTGCCGGAATTCTGGCCGCCTTGGTTATTCGCCGCGCCGCCCTGCCCTCCGGCACTTACGTTTCCTCCCTCAGGCTTTCCGTGACGATTGCGATTCCTGCGTTCGCCCTTTTCCTGACGATCTCCTCTGTCCTGGCGCTCGCCCTTTTCTTGACGATTCTTGCCCTGACGGTTCTCCTCGTTCTTGCCCTGATGGTCATTCGGCCGCCCGTTCTTTCCCTGACGATCACCCTTTGGCTGGCGATCTCCTTTTTCCTGGCGGTCGCCTCGGTCCTGGCGCTCGCCCTTCTCCTGGCGGTCGCCTCGGTCCTGGCGCTCGCCCTTCTCCTGGCGGTCACCTCTGTCCTGGCGCTCGCCCTTTTCCTGACGATCGCCTCGGTCCTGGCGCTCGCCCTTCTGCTGGCGGTCTCTGCGGTCCCGGCCTTCCCCGCCCTTTTGATTCTGACGGGAACCCTTATCACGCTGCATGCCGGCTTCCTTCTCGGCAGCCGCTGCCTCGAGTTCTTCTTCCTCTTCCTTCTCGAGCTTTTCGAGCTCCATCAGCTCCTCGGGAGAAACATTCTGCTGCCCCTTCTTCCCGTGATGCCTGTGGAACCGAAGCTGCTCCACCTCAAACTCCTTGATCTCCTTGTCGTCACCGGACTCCACGATCACCTTGACCCGCTGACGGAGCACGTTCACGCTGTGCACCACGCCCTTCATGCCGTCCAGCATGGTCACCGTATCTCCTACGTTCGGAAGCCTGCGGTTTAATTCCTCATAGGTCTCTTCCTCGTTCTTTAAGCAACACATCAGCCTTCCGCAAACCCCGGAGATCTTGGTGGGATTCAGGGAAAGGTTCTGCTCCTTCGCCATCTTGATGGACACGGCGATGAAATCCGACAGATAGCTGTGACAGCACAGGGGCCGCCCGCATATGCCAATGCCGCCCATGATCTTTGTCTCATCCCTGACGCCGATCTGACGCAGTTCGATCCTCGTCTTGAACACGCCCGCAAGATCCTTGACGAGCTCGCGGAAATCGATCCTTCCGTCTGCCGTGAAATAAAATAAGACCTTATTGTTGTCAAAGGTATACTCCGCATCGATGAGCTTCATCTCCAGTCCGTGCTTGCGGATCTTCTCCTGACAGATCTTGAAGGCCTCTTTTTCCTTTTCCTTGTTGCCGGCCTCCTGATCCTTGTCCCTCTGGTTCGCGATACGCAAAATGGGCTTTAAGGGCTGTACCACGGAGGCTTCGTCCACCTCCCGGATATCAGAGACAACCGTGCCAAATTCAATTCCTCTCGCGGTCTCCACGATCACGTTCTCGCCGCGCTTTATCTCGAACTGCAGGGGATCAAAAAAATAAATTTTACCTGCCGTCCGAAATCTTACTCCTACTACTCTTACCATTTTTCTCTTTTTGCCGAAAAATCGGCATTCCTTTCTCAATCTATCAACCACAAAGAACCGATAATAGTATATCACCAAAACCGTTTTCAGACAATCATTATTTCTTTCCTCTTTGTTTTGACATTTAAAGAAGAAACGTATATAATAGAAAATGAGGTCATTTCTTTTGAGTTTCCGGCCGATATATATAAGCAGGAAAGCAAAAACTAACGTTAAGCGGGTCGAAAGATCCGCGGGAGGGCAACAAAGTGAAAGAATTAATGATCATGTACCACCCTGTCAAAAAGGAGATCCATTTCCTTGCGAAGGTAAAGGGGGAGTTTATTGAAGTTCCCTACAAGATCTGTCCCAATCTGATCCCATATTCCCCTGAGAGCGGAGAGTTTCTGCTTCAGAACCAGGGTAATAAATTTTTCACCGACATATTCGAGCAGTTCTCCAACGAAAAGATCAGCCTGGTCTTCAAGGGAACCAAGGTCGACTATGAGGATTTCTGCGAGAAGATCGCGGAATATAATAAATTTGCCGGGGAAGAGCGCTTCACCATCAGCAATTTTATTGAGCTGCCCTCCGTTACGGAAATTTTCAGCCGCATCAGCGACTTCTGCGACGAGACCTTAAAGCTCTTTGATTCCGAGCTGAAGGATTCTGAGATCCAGCAGTCCTTCCAGAACAGAAAGCAGGAGTTCTTCAAGAAGCGTGAGCTGATGAGCTGCAGCGACATCAACATCTGTCTGGTTGGTACCTACAGTTCCGGTAAGTCCACCTTCATCAACACCCTGATCGGTCGCCGCATCCTGCCTGAGAGCATTAACTCCGAGACCGCGAAGATGTTCCGGATCCGCAATGCGAAGAATCCGTCCATCATGTTCAATCTCTGCTCCTCCGACGCGCCCGGGGCCAGCAACAAGGTGACCCTGTCCTGGAACGAGAGCAAGAATAAATTTGTCTTTGAGTCCGAGAAGCCCTGCGAGACCACGAAGCGCAGGATCCAAAATGAGATCAACAACGCGCTGGTCTTCCACCTGCAGCCTCATGAGCAGCTCTATCAGATCTTAAAGAGCATCAACGAGCTTCCCAATGCGGTGGTCGATGATGCCACGGAATACGTGGACGGGATCATTGACGTGAACTATCCCAGCTCACTGGATCCCAACCTGAACTTCACGTTCTACGATACGCCCGGTACGGACAGTAACTCCAACGAACACCTTTTGGTACTGCAGAAGGCCCTGCAGCAGCAGACCAACTCCATCCTCATCGTCATCTATGAGCCGACGAAGATGGAAGGTACCGGTAACTCCACTCTGTATAAGCTGATCCACTCCTCCAGGGAAAGCCAGGATACCAAGGATCAGGTGCACATCGACCTGACCCGTTCCCTGCACATCATCAACCAGGCGGACACCAGAAGCCTGACCGATCTGGCAAACCTGAAGAACAAGAAGGTCGGCATCTCCCTGAAGGAGACCGACAAGATCTACAACGAGGAAGCGGAATACATCGATCTCGCGACGGAGCGTCTGTTCTTCGTATCCTCCAAGGCCGCTTATATCGCCAAGGCCATCGAGGCCAACGTGGATACCGAGGACGAGCGCCTCTGGCTGGCAAACCACAGAAATGAGATCAACAATGCTCCCGTCAGCGATCCCCTGCTGTCCAAGAATGAGCCCACCGAGGTGGAGACGGGAATGTACTTCAAGCTGGATAAGATGGCGAATGCCGATAACGACACCAAGCGCCTGCTCGAGGATTGTAAGGAAGAGCTCAAGAAGTGCGACGAGCCTTGCGAGAACAGCCTCTATCCCATCCTGCACCGCGTGTACGTCAATTCCGGTATGTATGCCGTAGAAAAAGAGATCATCCGCTATGGCCAGAAATATGCCCTCGCCGTGAAGGCAAAGGGTCTGTATGACAGCATCTCCAGCGTGGTAAACTTCATCCGCGATGACTATAAGGCCATTGAGGCGCAGGCGAGACTCTCCAAGGAGCAGATCTCCCAGAACATCCAGACCATGAAGACCACCATGGTGAGCGACATCGACAAGTGCTGTGCGGAATATCTTGAGGACTTAAATCCCAAGAGCATCTACTCCCGCTTCCTGGAGGTTCAGGCCTTCACGGAGATCATCGAGGCCCGCAAGGCGCAGGCTTCCAAGATCGCGGATAAGATGAAGTGGATCGCCATCCGTCCTGAAGTTTTCGAAGAGAAGAACAACCTGATCCGTCAGGAACTGAACCGTTACCTGATGGAGATCGATGAATATTATAAGGTGAACCGTGAGATCATCTTGAAGCTGCAGATCGAGGATCTGAGAACCCGTCTGGTGAAGACCATCACCGGTTATCAGGGCATCGACGAAGAGCTGGTTAGACGTATCGCGAACGTGTCCGACACGCAGATCCCTCCTTCCTCGCTGAAGGCGCTGCGCATGGATGAGTACATCAACAAGCAGAAGGCAATCTTCATCTTCTCGACCAACGACAAGAAGTCCTATAAGAACGACATCGAGGCAATGTTTGCCGCAACGACCATGCAGCAGTATGAGTCCTACATGGCCGAGATCATCGCCGTGGCTCAGACGAAGACCGCGGAGCTGAAGGCAGAGTTCAAGAACAACATTGACACCATCTCCAGCAACCTGGAATTCCTGATCAACGACGAGAAGGAAGCTGCAAAGATGCAGGAAAAGGCAAAGGCCGTGCTGGATCTCGTGGCTGCAAGAGACAAAGAGCTGAACCAGAGAATCTGGGGCGAGCTGAAATAAGGGGAATTAGCCACAAATTAAAATCCCTCATACGATGATGAATCGTATGGGGGATTTCTTCTTTCAGCTCTTATGATATTTATTATTATTTGTAGGGTTGATTGTTTGACAAGTTATTTGTAGAGCCAGAGTTGGGTGGCGTAGGAGGGGACATGCGTGTAATCAATTCTTCTTTGCGCAGCACATGGTTCTTTGCTGACATTGCCATACCATGTCCCTAAGAAACTTAAGCCTTCCACGCTTTTATCCTCACAAAGCAGAAGACGGACTAGCATGCTGTCAGTCAGGTTGTTCGTGCAGAGCGCGCAGCAATACCGCTCACCTTCCTTCACCAGGATCACGCACGGCTGTATGCCGTAGGTTTCAAACTTCTGATCCTTGATCTTGACTCCGTCCTCCCAGACGCAGACCCAGCCAACGCCATGTTGATTCCCTTGATCGTCAGTATAATAAGCAGATACTACTCCATTCGGATCCATCGTCAGATAAGTCACGGCATTCGTTCCGATCATCGAAACCGCCGCTTTCCCCTCTGCATCAAAGATGAACGACCTTCTGGAATAGAACATGGCCACCTTCTGCGTCACTTCACCCTTCGAAGGATCCCAAAAGCCATAATAACCCATCGCCGAAATCTTTCCCATCAGGTCACTGCTCAGTGTCAACGCCATCTCATTTGTATCAAGCGGATGCGTCATATCCAGATACTTTTGATCAATGCCTGCAGCATCCAGCACCTTTGCCGCTTCCTCCCGTTCCATCGGCAAGACCTGCAAGAGAAGTGCAATGGCATCCGTTTCGTCCATCCCATCTCCCATGAGACCATATAATGCATCCAGGCAAGTCTCATTCAGCATCCGAAAGATCCCTGCGGACAGCTTTGGATCATTTGTCATCAGTGCCTTTCCCAAAAACCAATTGACTCTTCCGCTGCTGGTGCCGCCGTCCGAAAGACTTCTCTTTTCACCGCGATACTGAATGTAATAACCGTCATCCCACCATCCGGCAACGGATTCAACATTAGGATACTCCTCGCGAATATAATCCATGGCTTGCGCCCTACCGTCCGACACCATAGACTTCGCCAAACCAGAACTCATCCAAGAGCCATAACATACTGGAATGACTGTGAGGATTGCAAGGAACGCACCTGCGGCAAGAAACCACTTTCGCGTTTTTTCCTTTCCTTGTTTTGCGACTTCCGTGATCCGCCCCAGGATCAGCCCGCTCATAACGGCGATTGGCAGGACCGCGATCTCAGCATATCTTACACCCGTAAATGCATATTTCAATGAAAAACCAAGCCACGGAGCAAAGAATGCGACCTCGGCGACAGTTGGCACAATGGATTTCTTGCGTTCTGCGGCTTCCACTCCCGCGCGCTTTCTCGGAAAGATCAAGAAAATCACCGTTAACGGGATCATGAGGGCGGCTAAGGCGCAAGGCATCGCACCTCCGAGCATGCCTAGCAGCGATTGCGAATGAGCCTTGTAGAGCTGCAGGGGAGACCATCCCGTAGTCGTTTTGATCGTCATCATCTCGCTGGTATACTGAAAGGCATTGGGCATGGCGGCGGAAGACGCACCCGTCGCGAAGCGTATCGTTCCGAGCACGTTGATCAACCGATCGATGGCATAGGAGCCGCCAACAAGATACAAAAGTCCGACCGATAAGATATGAGAGAGCAAAGCGCCGCGAAGCACCTTCCATTTCCTTAGCCAAGGTTTCTCAGGCAAAAGCTTTGACGGTAAAAGAAATACGATCAGGGAAGAAAGCACGGCGCAGATCAGTGCAAGAAGATAATAGGTTCGCGATGCTCCCCAGATGCAATAAAGCCCCGTCATGCCGAGCGCACTCACTAGCGCCAGGATCACTTGGCGAGACAGCTTCTCCTCCTGCATGCACCAAAGCTGACAAAGAAGAAAGGTCAGCGGTAGGATGCCCAGCATCATGTCCGTATCGAAAAATCCGGCATGCGTATGCACGACAAACGGAATGGCACAGCCCACAAGCATTCCGGCCACGGCGCCGCCAACTAGGTTTGTTCTCTTTTTCACGTAAAGAAAAGCCGGGATTGCCGCCAGCGCGCTGATAACGGGTCCCATCCAGATGGCGACCTGCGTCAGTGACACGCCAAATAGCGCAAAAACATAACGCCAAAGGAGATAAGCCAATGAAGGCAATCCCTCCGGCATAAAGCTTTGATGGGGCACTCTGATCCTCTGACCGATCTTTAAGTCATCCGTGCGGTAGTCAAAGAGCTTGGCCTTCCCCGCTTCCGCCATTTCCGCGGTCTTTCGGAGATAATAATAGGAGTCCATCTCCGTCAGATAGGGCTCGCCATTTTCATCCTGCATATACTGTTTTTCATCCTTCGCCGTCGCAGGAAGCGAATAAGCCCGCGCGCGGACTAGGAATGCAAACAATATGATCAGCATTATTATGGCCAGGGGAAGCAAGGCCTTAAGCCTGCTTTCCTGGCTTTTCTTTTCCTTTTTCGTCTCTTTTTTTCTCAAGTGAAACATAGGGCATTACCTTCTCAATATCCATTTTGCGGTACGCCGCACCACGCGCATTCCTTTTACCGCAAGAAAGCGGAGCGGATAGATGGCACACCATAGCTTTACGTACAATTGATACCGTCCGTTCGTCACCGAGATCTGCTTCCCCTTTCGCTGAAAGCTTGTCAGAACGCCCAGGACGGCGTCATCCGGAACCTTCTCCATGGAATAAGTATTGTCTCCGCGGATCAGGTAATGATCCTCCTTGACCTGAAGTACGCGGTGGAGCACCAGCGCCGTTCCTCTCTTATAAAGTGCCACGTCATATGGTTTTAATCTGGCAGTTGGCGTCTCGAGCACTACAAGATCCCTGTTCTGTCGCAGCATGGGTTCCATGCTCACGCCGCGGGTCTTGTAGATCAGCTTCCCGTCCCTTTTAAGCAACTCCTCAATGGTCATTCTTCCTCCAGCGCATGGATCCCGCGCAAAGTCTCCAATGCTTCCATTTCTCTTTTTACCCATTCTCCTTCATGGTCAGGAACAAAAGCTCCATCACCAGGTCGGGATTTACGTTGGCCTCCAGGCGCTTTTTCGCCTTTTGGAGTGCCTCGAGCACCGCCTCGATCCCTTCATAGCTGCTGCGTCTTGCAACCTGGCGCAGGGTGCTTCCCTCTTCCCGGAACACAAGATGGTTCATGTCATTGGTCGCCTTGAAAAGCAGCACGTCCCGGTACCATACCATCATAATGTCGATCAGATCATTTCGATCCAGCTTATATTCTTTGATGCGATTGGCCGCCGACACCAGCTCGGAAAGCTCCATGTCCTGTATGTACTTCAGCACGGAAAGCGCCTCGCTCTTCATGTTTTCAAAGCCTTCGCTGAACGCGAGCTGACGGGCCTTTCCGAGATTTCCGCGCGCAAAGGCAACGCAGACCTCTGCCTTATAATCCGTGATCTGGAGCTCCTCCATCAGGTATTTTCGGATCAGATGATCGGAGACGGGCTTCATGTTCAGTACCACGCAGCGGCTCAGGATCGTCGGCAGGAGCGCGTTAACGTTCGTGGTAAGAAGCAGGATCACCGCATATTCGGGCGGCTCCTCTAAGGTTTTCAGAATGGCGTTTTGCGCCTGGGTGGTCATCTTTTCCGCCTCGTTCATGATATAAATCTTATACGGGCTGGAGTATGGCTTGATGCCTATGTCGCCGCTGATCTGCGCGCGCACGTCATCAACGCTGATGGTATTCGGCTTCTCATGCGTGACCTTGATAATGTCAGGCTGGTTGTCGGACAGCGCCTGCTTACAGGAATGACATTTCTGGCAGGGCACCTCCGCGCCGTCCTCGCCTTTTCTTTCACATTGTAGCGCCATGGCAAAGATCTTCGCGATAAATTCCTTCCCGGAAAACTGCTCGCCGTTTATGACGTAGGCGTGCGAGATCTTCCCGGAGGCAATGGCATTTTCCAAATGCTCCTTGATCTGGTCCTGTCCTATGACGTCTCGAAAATTAGCCATGTCATCACTCCTTCCTACAACCGTTCTTTCAGATATGCAGTGATCTCTCCGATGCAAACCTCCAGGTCATCATTATAAAAACTCATGGGATGCCCCGCCTGGGCCATCTTCTCCTCCGAGAAATCCTCGCTGTCTGCCAGAAACCTCCTGCACATCTCCTCATACTTTGGATGCGCCTGGCATTTCTCACGGTCCAAAGCCCTCTGCAGGCGCACGCCGTCATCAAGCGTAACGAGCACGGGCAGAACCTTTTCGTCACCGAAATACTCGCGAAGCTTTTGGTAGGCCTCCAGCGTGCCGATGAGAAGATAGTCCGCCTCCTCCAAGCGAAGGTTGCCGTCGTCCACCGTAAAGTACCTCCAAAGGCCGTGGCAAGTATTGTAGGCCCTGTCCTCAATGATCTTTCCCTGTGCCTTGAGCGCCTGAAAGCCCACCTCATCCGTGAAATGATACTCTACGCCCTCGCGCTCTCCGTTGCGGATGGGCCTTGTCGTATACGGCACGACCGTTCGAAACGGAATTTCCCTGCGCCGGAGCAGGTCCTTATAGATGGTATCCTTTCCCGTGGAACTCTTTCCCATCAGACATACGATCTTCCCCATGTTTTCCCCCAATTGTCTTCCTGTATTCTTACGTAGTTCAGATAATTATCCTGATTTGCTTGCCGCCTGACTCACTTCATGATCAGGCAACGCACCGTCAGGTCATCTCCGCTCCTTGTCACGCCCCGAAGCCGAAGTCCCTGCTTTTCAAAGCGCTTCAGATCCTCCCGGATCTGCACCGTAAAGACCTCCCCCGGCGCCGCGACGGGCGTTCCGGGCGGATAGAGATTCACAAATTCCGCGCTGATCCTGCCCACGCACGCATCCAGGGAAACCTCTTCCCAAGGCGCGTCCCAGGCTTCCCGAAGCGACTTCGCAACCAAAGGAAGTGCTACAGGCATTCCCGGCCCGGCTTCTTGGACCGCACCTTCTCCCGCGCAGTTGCCTACTTTCTCAAGGTCTGGCCTTTGGGCATCGGTATCTGCTTTCCCAGGCCTGTCGTCCACGGCCCGGTCCATCTCCAGCAGTGCTTCCTTCAGTCTTTGGTAACCCTCCGGCGTATCCCCCACCGTGAACATGGCCAGGCAATACTCCCCTGCTGCCATCTCTAACTGAAGATGATAGCGCTCTCGTAAAATGTCATAAATCTGCTGCCCCGTCAGGCCACTGTCTCCCGCGTGGATCACAAGCTTTCCCACGTCCTGCCGGGCCGGGCTAAAAATGTCGCCATACTTCGACATCCGCCGCGTCGGACCGTAATCATCTCCAAGCATCGGCGTCCGCATCTTTAGACTATCCGTCGTCAAAAATCGAAAATGCCGACAGGCGCCGAGCGCCTCCGTCAGCTTTGAAAATTCATTCCATAATCTTTCATACAATACCTCGCCGTCTTGCTCCATCAGCGTCAAGGCATTGTCGATGCTCGCCATCAGCACGTAGGAAGGACTGCTGGACTGAAAGATCCGAAGGAACCTGCGGAGCTTCTCCCGGTCCACCCGCTGGCCATTTACGTGGAGTAGCGCCGTCTGCGTCATGGCGGGCAATGTTTTATGTACGCTGTGGATCACCAAGTCCGCGCCCGCCTGACAGCTATTTGGAACCTCCGTCCATTCTCCCGCGCGACTCTTTTCTGTCTGGTTTTCTTCAGCCTGGCCTTCCTCGAATTCTTGTCTTTTGGCAAGTCCAAGATGTGCGCCATGGGCTTCATCCACGATCAATATCTTCCCGAAGGAATGTACAACTTCCGCGATCTCCCGGATTGGAGAAATCCTGCCCTCATAGGTGGGCGAGACGAGTAAAACCGCCTGAATGGAAGGGTCTGCCTTTAGTGCCTCCTCCACCTGCTGCGGTGTGATCCCGTCGCAGATGCCAAATTCTGCAAGGATCGGCGGCATGAGATAAGTGACTTTTAAGTTACGAAGGTACGCCGCATGATAAGCAGATTTATGACAATTGCGCGCCATGAGAAGGTGCCCGCCTTCCGGAAGGGCAGCAAAGACGGCGCTAAGGATTCCCGCCGTGCTCCCGCCCACCAGGCAGAAGCTCTCCTTCGCCCCGTACAGCCTCGCCGCACGCTCCTTTAGCTCCTTAAGGATCCCTTCCGGCGCATGCAGGTCATCGAATCCATCGATCTCCGTGACATCCATGGCGTAAGCCTGCGGCGGCATCTGCCCGAAGCGCCTGCGCTTATGCCCCGGCATGTGCAGGGGATAGTCGTCGCCCTGTGCATATTGGATTAATTTGTCGTATAAATGCTCCAATCCAGTTCTCCCGCTTATCGCTTTTTCGCCGCCCTGATGCGTCTTCTCTCCCTGCGGGGCCGCAACGTCCTGTGTGCCTCTGAAAAGTAGTCCGGCTCCTCCACCTCTGCCCTGCCGTGTCCGTGAACGTAATGAACGGTCTCAAGGAGCGAGCACCATTTATCCGCCGTGGTCACGATCCACGCCTCACGGCACCTGGGCAGCTTTGTCAGGGTCAGCGGCCACATGTGCTTCTCGATGATGTCCCGCTCCCTCGCCGTCAAGTCATACTCCCTGGACGCATTCTTCAACGCGATCCCGGGGTGATAAAATCCATGGAGATTATGCGGCTTCCTTGCATCTCCGACGTGCCAGTCATATAAAAAATAATCATGAAGCAGCGCTCCCCGGATCATTTCCTCCTTCTGACAGCGAATGTGCAGCTTGTCGCTGATGGCAATGCTGAGCTTCGCCACGTTGAGACAGTGCTGATTCACCGTCATGTCACCGTGTTGGATGCAGCCCTTGGTCGATATGAAATTTCTCGATCGCAGGATGTCGGAAGCTGCGGCATTCAGTTGGCGACTTAACTCGCGTTGCCGCTCAAACTTTCGCTTCCACCGCTCCGCCTGCCTTCTGGTCCGAAGGCTGTCTCCTTTTTGTTTCATCTTACGCAATTCCTTTTCTGATCTTTCCTATTCTCGCGATCTGGATGCCGGACACATTCGGATTTTTCTACCAACGGCCGCGGATCTCATTTTCCTCGGTCTGGTCGCCGCCTTCTTCCGTCTGGCCGTCACTGCCAATCGGGTCTCCATTTTCCGCAGTGCCGGCGTTCCCTGCCAAGCCCTCATTGACCGCCTGTCCGGCGTTCCCTGCCAAACTTTCATTGATCACCTGGCCGGCATTTCCTTGCCCATCCCCGGTCACCGCGCTTCCCGCAGCCTCCGCCACGACGCGGTCCTTCGGGTTCTTTCCCTGAGGATAATAATAACAGATCACGGGAAATCCCGTCTCTACACAGCCATAAATCTTCTCGGCAATCTTCTTGGGAAGGTTTACGCAGCCGTGCGACCCGTTCTCCAGATAGATCGATCCGCCAAAGGTCCTTCTCCAGGTGGCATCATGCATGCCGTAACCGCCGTAAAACGGCATCCAAAAATATACAAAGCTCTCATAATCCGGCCCTCGAAGGACACGGTTTTTCTGCTTATAGGTCACGGCATATATGCCCTCCGGCGTTGCATGGCCCGTGGCCACGTCTCCCGACACGAAGTCCGTCTCCAGGAAAAGCTCACCCTGATAATAAAAATACATGTGCTGGTTGGTCAGATCCACCTCCGCGTAGGAATCGCCAATGGTCCCGTCGAAGAACACATAATCCTGCGTCGATGAAACGGGTCTTCTCTCCGTCACGGCGCCCTCCTTGATCAGGGCGATCAGCTCCTGCGCCTCCTTCTCCGGATCCGAAACCCAGCCGGATTTCACTTTCAGTTTCACCTCCGCGCCGAGGGAAGTGCGAAACAGATAGGAATGCCCATAAGGGTCATACTGTTTCTTCGCCTCCTTGACGAAGGCCACGACGGCCTCCTCGTCCAAGACGGGCTCACCCTCCTGAAGGCTCACCCACTCGCCAAGCTGCTCCCTGCCCACGGTGAACTCCGTTCCATACCAGTTATAATGAATGGTCGCGCCCAGCATGGAATTCAGCTGGTCGGCCAGCGCGTTCAGCGCCTCGTCATCCGCTTTGATCTTAGCACTATTATAACACCCCGTGCATTCAATATCCACCTGATTTTCCATGGAATATAAAGCCTTTTCAATGGCAGGAAGTGCCTTATGACTGTCCATTTTACTGCCAATGGTATCCGGGATCACGCGGTAGGCATTCTCCTCCGGAAGGTATTCACTTAAATAGGCATCCTGCGGCTCCACGGCGGTGTTGCCCACGCAGGCCTCCCAGCTGTCCACAAAGGCCTTTAGCATTTCTGACTCGAACGAGATCTCCTGCCGGAAGGTATAATCGCGCCATTCTTCCTCGTCTACTTTATACCATTCATAGGGATTCTGCCGCTGAAAGATCTGTTCCACGAAGCGCGCCGTATCCTTTCGGCACAGCGCCACGTCCTTGGGCGTGATCCTTCCGAGCACCGCGACCTCCTGCGGACTCTTCGGATCCCGTCCGCACACCTCGAGCACGTAATCACTGATCTGTGCGTCCAAAATGGAACAGACGTCCTCCGGAGACAGCTCACTGCAGTCAATGCCATTGATGCGGGTGCCCTTGAAAAACCGCTCCTTATATCGCGACACGCCCCGAAAATAGAACGTCCCTATCACCGAGCCGGCGACGGCCACGGCCAATATGCTGATCAAAATGAAAATAATAAGCTTTTTCTTTGACATAAATAGATATACTCTTTCCTGCTACCCTGCAACCTTCAAAACTCCCGTGTAAGTATCATAGCACGTAGCCTTCCAAAAAAATAGCGCAAAAAGTCTTAATTTTTTTGACTTTCTGCGCCATTTATCAAATCGTATTGTCTAAGAGGGCCTCATCCGAATTTCTTCTTGCAATATTCCTCCACGACCTTCTCCTCGGAGAAGTAATATTTTTGCCCCTTGATCTCCTGGTATTCCTCGTGTCCCTTGCCCAGGAGCGCGATAATGTCACCGGGCCTTGCATTGTCGATCACGTAATGAATGGCCTCCTCACGGTCGATGACGGTGACATACTTTCCGCCATGAACGTTCAGGCCCTCGATGATGGTCTTGTTGATCTCCTCGACCTCCTCATCCCTGGGATTGTCCATGGTGAGCACGGTGAGGTCCGCGTATTTTCCAGCCGCTTCCCCCATGTCATAGCGCCTTGCCTTCGCACGATTTCCGCCGCCGCCAAAGAGACAGATCAGGCGATCCGGCTGATAAGCCTTCAGCATGGACAGAAGATTCTCCGCGCTGACTGCATTATGTGCATAATCGATCAGGAGCGTTCCGTGTCCCGCCATGCAGGTCATCAGCTGTGTGCGCCCCTTGACATAAACCTTTGCAAGGCCGCTTAGGATCTGCTCCGTCGCGATCCCGATCTCCGCCGTGATGGCGATGGCGATCAGGGCATTCTCCACGTTGAAGGTGCCCGGCATCGGCAGGCTCACCTGCGCGCTTCTCTTTCCCGAGAGCGTGAAGGTCACGCCAAGGAAACTCCCCTCCCAGATATTATGCGCGTTCTCGGCCATATAATCCGCCTCGCCCTTCTGAGAGACCGTGACGAGACGATCCTTTGCGAGCTCCGTCGCTTCCTGCCACCTGGGATCATCCTTATTCACGATCACGGGGCCGGTCTGTCGGAACAAGAGTTTCTTGCAATCGAGATACTCTTGGAAATCCTTATGCTCATCCGGACTGATGTGATCCGGGGAAATGTTCAGGAAGGCACCATAGGCGAATTCGATCCCGGCGGTTCTGCCGAGCTTCAGCGCCTGGGAAGAAACCTCCATCACGGCATAGGTGCAACCCTCCTCCAGCATCTTTGCGAAAAGGCGTTGCAGCTCATAGGATTCCGGCGTCGTGTTCGCGGTTTTATATTTTTCCGTACCGATGAAGGCGCCCAGGGTACCGATCATGCCGACCTTGTTCCCCGCCTCTTCGAGGATCTTCTTGATCATATGCGTGGTAGTCGTCTTGCCCTTCGTGCCCGTCAGGCCGATGACCTTCAGCTTCGAAGCGGGATTGCCGAACCAATTGCGCGCCGCGTAGGCCAGCGCCTCGCGGGAGTTCTTCACAAGAATGACCGCAGGAACGTTCCCTGCGCTTTCCCTCGCATCATGCTCAGTCAACGTAGCTTCCTGACCTTCTGCGTTCTCCGCTCCCTGTTTCAGCGCCGCCGCATCCTCAATGATCAGTGCCGCCGCGCCATTGCCAGCTGCCTGCGCCGCAAAGGTATGTCCGTCAAACTTCGCGCCCTTTAGGCATACGAACGCGCATCCCGGCTCCACCTTCCTGGAATCATAGACCAGCGCCGTGATCTCCTGCTCCAGTCCCCCTTGCAGACACTCAAACTCCATCCCATTTAGCAACTCTTTCAGTAACATTTTCTTACCTCTTCTCTTTTTATCCCTGGTTTCTCTGCCGCACGATCTCATACATCAGGATGGAGGCGGCGCAGCTTACGTTAAAGGAGCTCGCGTACGAGGTCTCCGCCATGGGAATGGTGCAAAGCCTGTCGCAATACTCCTTGAACGCCTTGTTCAGCCCCATCGTCTCATTCCCGAGCATAAGAAGGAGCGGCACCGTCAGATCCTCGCCCCAGACGGGATGCTCCTTATGTGCCGTCGTGCCGATGGTCGTAAACCTGGGGTACTCCCGCTTTAATTTTTCAACATAAGCATAGAGCTCCTGATTATCAGCGATCCTGACCACGGGAAGATTGAAAAAGGATCCCATGGCGGACACCACCACGTCCGGATCATAAAGGTCCACGGCATGCCCCGTAATGATCAGGGCATCCGCGCCAAGCGCATCGCAGGAGCGGATCATGGTCCCGAGGTTTCCCCGATTGGAGGGCCGGTCAAAGAGCACCAGAAACGGCGTCTTGGACAGCTTTAGGGTATCCAGCCTGTCCTCGCGCATCTCGATGATGGCCATCAGCTCCGAAGTGTCCGTCTTATCCGAAAGATCCGAAAGGAGCTGCGGCGTGAGATTATAATTGATCTCCGTCTTTACGTCCCGGATCATCTCCTTCGCCCAGTCGGAAAGATTGTCCGCGCAATAGATCAGCGACTTGATCTTCCAGCCGTTTTTCGCCGCTTCCTTTAAGCTCCGCACACCCTCCACCAGAAACTGATTCGCCTTGTAGCGCTTGTTTCGGTTGGTCTTTAGCACTTCGATCTGCTGATACGTACTGTTTTTCGTGAATAATTTTTGTTCTTTCATGTTTTTCCTTTGGCAAGCCGCCTGCCCTTTGCTTCCCTGGCGCCCAAATCCATCAGTGCATGGCCCTCAGCTCGATCCTGTCCAGGATGCCCTGCACGCTGATGTTTTGGTGTGTTAAGTACATTCGCATCACATTCTCAATAAACTTCTCGTCCGCGTGCGTCTTCTTCTGGATCTTTTTGACGTCATATCCCTTGTCGATCAGCTTCATCATGCGAGAGACCAAGGCATATTTCTCGCTGTCGGAAAGCGCTGCGCCAGATTGCTTTTCCTGCAGCTCTTTTCCTGCCTGCTTTGTTCCTTCCGGCACTGCCTTTGCCAAGGCATTTTCTTTCTGTCCTTCCAGCACTGCCTTCTTCGCGTGCCCGTAGCAGACGATCTTCGGATGAAGCCCAAGGAGCTTCTCCCAGCTCTCCCCGATGGTCGTACCCTGATGCAATTCCAATTCATACAGGGGATTTAGGTCCCCAACGAACAAAACTCCCTCGTCCAGCCAAAGGGAGATACTGTCATCGCTATGTCCGGGCGTGTGAAATATTTGCCCGCTGATACCAAGTTCCCGTAAGACCGCCCGGCTCTCCTCCAGAGAAAAGAAGCGGACCTGGTCGTCCCTGATCGGTACAAACGCTACATTCTTTTCCTTTGCGAATATGGGATCCGCCGCATGGAGAAAGGGCTTTTGCAGCTCCGGAGCCAGGATCACCGCGCCCTGATCTGCAACTTCCTGTGCAATTCCCATATGATCCGGATGAAAATGCGAGATCAGAATATGGGTGATCTCCTGCACCGACATCCCCAGCTCGCCAAGCTCCCTGCAAAGCTGGGGGAACGTGCCGGCCCATCCCGTATCGAAAAGAATCGTTCCGCGTTCTCCCTCGATCAGATAGGTATTTGTGTTACAATAACGCAATTCTCGTATGTTCATGATGTATCCATCCCCATACTCGCGCGGTCTTTACGCCTCCGGATGATATTCCCCCTCATATACCACGTACGAGGGTCCCTTCATGTGGACAACGTTCTGCGCATCCCACTCCACGTGTAAGACGCCGCCGATCTGCTCCACGTCCACGATGCGATCCACGAGGCCGAGCCTGTGCATAAACACGACGGCCGTACAGCACCCGGTGCCGCATCCGATGGTCTCGCCCGTGCCGCGCTCCCACTCGCGGATCTTTAAGTGACTGCGGTCCACAAGCTGGACAAAGGTCACGTTCGTCCTGCGCGGGAACACCTCATGATTTTCCACCAGCGGGCCATACTTCTCAATGTCCAGCGCAGACAGATCGTCCACCTGGATCATGGTGTGCGGATTGCCCCAGGAAAGGGAGGAGGCGATCATCACCTTGTCCCCCACCGTGATGGGCTGGGTCAGGAACTCCTCTTTTTCCGTCTTCACGGGGATCAGCTCCGGCGCAAAGATCGGCTCGCCAATGGCCGCCTCGATGTCCGTCACCATGCCGTCCTTTACGGTCAGAAGGATCGTCTTCTCGCCGCCCAGCGTCTCGATCGTCACTGTCGTCTTGTCGGTCAGGCCGTGGTAATATACGAACTTTCCAACGGAGCGCACGGCGTTGCCGCACATCTCCGCCTCCGTGCCGTCCGGGTTAAAGATCCGCATGCGGAAGTCGCAGCGCTCCGACGGACAGATCAATACCAGCCCGTCCGCGCCAATGCCAAAGTGCCGGTTCGACATCTTTTTCGAAAGCTCATTTGGATTTTCTACCTTTTGATGAATGGCGTCGACATACACATAATCATTGCCATACGCCTGCATCTTTGTAAACTTGATTCCCATTTTCCGCCCTCCATGAGCTCCAGGGACGGGGTTGATGGGTCATTTTTTGATCCACTAACCCCGTCCCCACGTCTCATCTATCTCAGCGCCTGCGCGAGGTCGTTAATAATGTCATCCACGTTCTCGATTCCGATGGAGATTCGAACGAAGGCCTTCGTGATGCCAAGCGCCATCTTCGTGTCATCCGGAATGGACTCGTGCGTCTGCGTCCAAGGATAGGTGATCAGGGTCTCGGTGCCGCCAAGACTCTCCGCAAACAGGATCATATTCACGTTGGAAAGGAGATCCTGCGCCGTCTTCTCACTGTCAAGCTCAAAGGAGATCATGCCGCCGAAGCCCGTGCACTGCTTCTTGCTGATCTCATAGCCCTTGTGATTCTCGAAGCCGGCATAATAAACCTTCTTCACCTTGGGCTGGGTCAGCAGCCAGTTTGCCACCTTGCGCGCATTCTCGTCATGCTGGCGCATGCGAAGCGACAAAGTCTTGAGTCCTCTGAGAATCAGCCAGCAGTCGAAGGGCCCAAGCTGCGCGCCCATGGACTTGATCTGTCCCTGGAAGAACGGGATCCTCGCAGGATCCTTGACCACAACAATGCCCGCGATCACGTCGTTGTGACCGGTCAGATATTTCGTTCCGCTGTGCACCACGATGTCCGCGCCAAGGTCAAGGGGCTTTTGGAAATAAGGCGTCAGGAAGGTGTTGTCCACCACGAAAATGCAATTGTTTTCCTTCGCGATCTTCGCGATCTCCTGAATGTCCGCCACCTTCATCATCGGGTTGGTGGGCGTCTCAAGGAAGATCATCTTCGTCTCAGGGCGAAGCGCATTCTTGATATTATCGAGCTCCGTCATGTCAACATAGGTGAATTCGCAGTTGAATTTGCTGAAGATCTCATCGCAGATACGGAAGGTGCCGCCGTAAATGTCAT
>CAMZDG010000025.1 GCA_947305245.1 uncultured Lachnospiraceae bacterium | reverse complement strand
TGATTTTGAAGATAAATGGAGAAACAGTTTCCGTTGAGTGGGAAGATAATGAATCAGTGGAAGCACTTATGGATCTTGTTTCGAAAGAACCGCTGTCTATCCGGATGTCCATGTACGGGGGGTTTGAACAGGTCGGCTCTATAGGAACGAGCCTTCCGCGAAACGATGTACAGACCACGACAGAAGCAGGAGACATTGTTCTGTATTCCGGAAATCAGATCGTTGTCTTTTACGGTTCTAATTCCTGGGCGTATACAAGACTTGGAAAGGTGACGGATATAACTAAGGCTGAAATGACGGAGCTTCTCGGAAACGGAGATGTGACGATTACGATCACTTTCTTTATTTCTTTGAAAAAGTCTTGAAAAATGGCACCCAAGTATGTATATTCATGAAATCAGCCTTAAGCCCAATGACACGTATGAAGTGATCGAGGTTCCGTGACATGTATTTTATGGACTGCGTTCTGATTACGTGATATAATTAGGACAAGGAATTCCGGATTAACCAAACGGAGGAAAACTGCGCCTGAGCATATCAGGGACATAATGCTTGACCAATATGTTTACATCATGTTGGGAGATGCCATGATCCTGTCTGAGCCGGATGATACGCATCTGACGATATTTCATCCGGATAAGAAATTACTGGAACTGGTAAAAGAGATTTCTTCTTCAGAAGGATTATTCGTTTGGAAAGGTATTGAAACTGAGAGTTCATGTGGCTGAATGGAATAAGAAGGCGATCAATTTATACAAAAGTACCGGCTTTGAGATTGTTAAAACGATAGACATTTGAGTCAAACGGGCAAATCGGGGTTTGCAGGGGAGATAAACATGAAAAAATGGTATGACGAGGAATACGAATTCACGGTAGAGGTAATAGGCTTTCTGCATGGAGATCACACGGAACGATACTGTCGTAATGGTGAAGAAGTCGGAGATACTTACTCATGCACCTATGGATGTCCGGTCAACAAGGATGGATACGGAATCTGCTCAAAGACCATGATGATGTTGTATCCGCTTATGGAAGCAGTAAGAAGTGGTGGAGATTTGGAGAATCTTGGCGGTGATGGCAAATATACTAAAACCATAGTATGCCCCGATGGTTGTGTAATGTTCAAATTGACAGCAAAACCATTGGGAAATGAGAATTTTCATAAGGGTGGATTCTGGGATTATCCTGACCAAACGGTTTAAGGGGATGTTATCTCGCAATATAAATGAGTAAGACAAAGCAGGGTTTGGCGCGTTGAACCACGGGGACGGGGTCAATGGGTCAAAAAATGACCTGCTAACCCCGTCCCCCGAGCTCATCATCTAAACGGTTGAAACAAGTAGTTAAAAGTGGTAAAATAATATTGCTGTAATGACACGATTATGGAGAATAAAGATGGCAAGAGCAAAGAAAAACGGAACATATTTGAATGTTTGCATTGAGACGCCCCACGATGAGAAGCTTGGACTGATGGGAGGGGAACGTCATGGCTGACTATCTCATTGCAACCTCTTCCACGTCTGATCTGCCCCGCACCTGGCTGGAGGCGCATCAGATCCCCTTTATACCATACACTTACACCATTGGAGATCAGTTGTTTGAGGACGACTGCCGCGAGGAGAGCCGCGCAGCGGTCTACGCCGGCATGCGAAAGGGCGACAGGCTGAAGACCTCCATGATCAACGAGTATGTATATTACGACTTTTTCAAGGAACTGCTGGACACGGGCAAGGACGTGATCTTTCTGGACATGTCCCAGAAGATGTCCGTCTCCTTCGTCAATGCCAACAAGGCGGCGGAAGAGATCCGCAAGGAATACCCGAAGCAGAAGCTTTACGTGATGGATACGCTTTGCATATCCGGCGGGCTTGGTCTGTTGGTGGAGCACATGGTCGAGCGTATGGAGGCGGGGCTGAGCTATGACGAGGTCATCGCCTGGGGCGAGGAAAATAAGCTGAAAATCGCTCACCGCTTTACCGTGGACGACTTGAACTATCTGAAAGCCGGCGGACGCGTTTCCAACGCTGCGGCCCTGGTGGGTTCGATGCTGAATATCAAGCCGGTGCTGTACGTGCCGGATCGTGGTACCTTGGACGTGGCCAAGAAGGTCCGCGGCCGCAAGACTGCGCTGAAGGCCATCCTGGACGGGATCCTTCACGACCTAAGTCAGGTGGAAAACGTAACTGGGCTGCGTATTCACATCCTGCAGGCAGACTGCGTGACCGACGCCGAAACCGTGCGGGACGGGATACTGGAGGCTTATCCGCAGGTGGGTAAGATCACGATCACGAGCCTTGGCGTTGTCATCGGTGCGCATTGCGGCCCCGGACTACTCACGGTTTTCTACCTTTGCAACGGGAGAAACCCGGAATAATATGTATATAATCGCTCAAGAGAAAAGGGAGATCTGGACAAGTGGCTGGATCTCCCTTTCATTCCAAAGGCTCACACTCCCAGCGAGGTAAATGGTATGGTGTTGAAAAATTGATCGAAGAGATCGTGAGGCATTTAGACAAAGAGGATTCCGCCAAGGAAACAGATGAAGTGATAGGGAAGGGGTAAAATGGACATGGAATATAAAGAGGTCGTTGAAACGGAAAGGCTCTCGATGAGAAGGCTGTTGCCCGAGGATTACAAGGCGATGGCAGCCTGGGACATGGATGAGAGAGTCTATAAATATTTGCTTGGTAACGCGTGCAAGACGCCGGAGGAGCCTCTGGCCTGGCTTCCCAAAAAGGATCCCACCTCAAAGGTGAATATACTAATGCTAGTTACGGCCAAAGAGGATGGGCATGCAGTTGGCATCTATGCGCTGAATCATGACCTTCAAAGGGATGTGTGGACTTTGTCCTATGTCAACAGGTACGATGACTGGGGCAAGGGCTATACCTTGGAAGGCATGAAAGCACTGATGGATCATGCCGTGAAGAACTATGGAGCGCGCGTATTCGAGGGCGAGTGCGCCAAAGTAAACATTGGCAGCAGAAGGGTTATGGAGAAGCTTGGAATGGTATACGATCACAGCTCCTCCTATACCAAAAGCGATGGCAGCATCACCTTTGAGTCGGATGTTTTTTCTTTGACAGTCGATGTTTAGGAATCCGGGAAAGCATTTGGCGATCATCAGGGCATTGGCTAAACGCCGGAGGGCTAGCCAGGGGCGGGTGATCTAAAAAGGAGGAGGATGTGGTATGTTTGGTCAGAAAGCCGGGGACGCGCGGATGGACATTAATGTTGAAGTGCGTGGGATCATCTTTGATACTGTAAGATGTTCTGCATATATTGACACGAGGTCGTTAGGTTCCATCACGTTGGCGTCAAACTTTATGTATGTAAAGGGCTCTGCCATTCATTGGGTTGATGAAGCCAGCCACGGGATGTGCACGCATCTTTGCACAAAAAGTGAGACAAGAGCTTTGTACGAAATCCTTAAGGGCATAGACTTGCAGCATTGGATCCGTCTCGGAAATGACAGAAAAGTCACGCCACAGATCAAGGACACAGTTCTTAAAATGATATCGGAGTACCTTGAGGCATAAGGGCCTATGAACGTTAGGATACCAGGCCAAGAAGCAGTACCAGGATGGGGACGTGGGACGGAAAGAATCGCGCATGCAGGGTTATGTCGCTGACAAATGTGGAAGCTCCCCGCGAAGAGATCATCACGCTGAGCTGAGCATATATGCGCAAGGCAGACATGCGAAAAGTGGGTGGGCGCATCGCCTCGATAAAATATAAAAATATGTCTTGCACGCAGAACAAATATGGTGCAAAATCATCTTATGGAATCATCATATTTTTATATTCTTGCCGGAAGGTTTGCCAAATTGAAAAAAATAGGGGATGCATGGCAAAACATAAGAAGCGGCGGGAAGTGATTGGTGATATGATGAGGGTAGGATTTTTATGACATAAAAAGGAGGAAAAGGGAATGGCATGTTTTTTGGTATCCGCCACGGAAGCAGTTTTGGTGACGGTCGTGAAAAAGGCAATTGAGTCAAAAGAGAAAGCTCCTGAAGAAATCCAGGTGAAATTTGAGGGGAATACCCTTGAGAAGGGAACAAAGATCCGGTTTACGGAGAAGCTGAAGTGGCTCGGCAATATGCTTTGGGGCGGTTCAGCGCTGCTTGCGTTCGAGCACGTATGGCATGGAGAGGTAGTGCCGTGGTTTCCGTTCCTGACGGCGGCGAGCGATCCTGCCGATGCTGCGGAGATGTTGCATGAGATGTCAACGGTTGGCGTTTCCATGGCAGTACTTGTCACCGGAGTTTGGGGCATCATGGTATGGGTTTCCTCCGTTATGGAGAAAAATGCCCAGAAGCCGATGAAGGCTTAATGACGGGAGGCGATTGGCATGACTTTATTGACGACGGTTTTTGCGGCAATCATCTGTACGATCATATGGTATAAAACGGCGCCGAAGAGTGAGATGAAGGTTGGAACGCTCTGCCTTATGTACTGGGGTGCATCGCTGATGTGGCTGGTAGACGCCATCTTTGAATATGCGGAGCTTCAGGCGGAGTATTTCACTCCCGCTCCCGCAGACATGCTGAATGACTTCTTCCTGGGTCTTTCCGTAGTGGCGCTTGGTCTGATCATCTGGCTTGGCATCCTTCTCATCAAGGATCCCAAGGGCGTTGTGAAGCGGACTCTGTTCAAAACAGAATAGGATGGATGTTGGAATGCAAAGGTCCTGCCCAAATGGGCAGGGCCTTTTTGTTTGTGTTGAGGAAATTTTTTGTTTTACGTAACGCTTTTCCCGCAACGTACGCTTTAATGCTTAGAAAGAGATATTGCGGAGGATATGATCATGAAAAAGAGTACGAGAATCGGCCTGTTTCTGGTTTTGGCGATGCTTTTATATGGTTGCAATAACATGCATGAGAAGGAGATTGAGAAAGGCCTCGAGAGCATGACGGAGGATGTTGCGGCAGGCGATGTGCAGGACGGTGCGGAGGCACAGGGAAGCGGTGCTTTGCAGGTTGGCGCGGAGGCACAGGGAAGCGGTGCTTTGCAGGTTGGCGCGGGGACGCAGGGAAATGGTGAGGCGCTGGTAAATGCGGGGACGCAGGGAAATGGTGAGGCGCAGTGGACCTACGAGAAGTTGTGGGATGATGAGGATGGAGAGGCGCAGACAGTAGGCGAGGCGCAGAAAGTAGATGAGGCGGCAAAGAAGGCGGAACCGTTTGAGTTCAATCCGCACGTGCATTGCGATTTGCTATCTGAGATCGTCTCGGAGGAAACCTGGGCTTCTTTCTACAACATGTGCGACGCGATAAGAGCGGGGGAGGATACTTTTGAATGCTCGGATCAGAAGGCATATGAGTGGTGTACGAATGAGGTGACGATCGGTGCTTTTCTGCCTGCGGCGTGCACCATCGTTGTCGGCGGGGGCTATCAGGACGGTGTCGGAAAGCTCAAGTATAAGATGGATAAGGAGCAGTTCCTCGCAAGGAAGCAGGCGTTTGAAGAAGAGATTTGCAGGATCCTGAATGAGGCGACGCGCACGGATGCATCTGAGTTCGAGAAGCTGATGGGAATCTATGCATATATGTGCAGGTATTGGGAGTATGATTATAACAATGTCGACGGGATGACCATCGAAGATTTCGGTGATTATGCTTGCCTGATGCATAAGAACGGAATTTGTGCGGAGATCGCGTCAGCGCTGACTTATCTACTGCTACAGTGTGACGTTCAGGCGATGCCGTTCGGAACCTCCTGCGAGCATGACTGGACATATGTTGTGATCGGCGGCGAGGGATATCATGTGGATGCCACCTGGGGCCTTCATGAAAATCGACCGTACAGCCGGCTGAACCTTCAGTATTTTATGATGACGGAGCAGGATCGCATTGACCAGGGATTTGATAAGAAGCGCTTCCAGGCTGATCTGATCTGGTTCTGGAAGCAAGATTATGATCTGGCCAGGTTTTCAGCCACGGACGATGCGTTCCAGGCCATTCGTTATGGCGCGGAGTACATGGGCATGGATACGGAGAGGAACGTGATCAAATACCGCACCTGGGACGGAAAAACCAAGGAGCTCAGTTACGGGGAGATGTAAGCAATGCAGGTGATTGAGAATCCTGAGACAGAGAAATCTGGATCGGGATTCTTTTTTTGTCGGAGCTTGCCTATGCGGATGAAAGAGGCGTGCAGATCAAAGAAAGGTGCAGGATGGAGGTAGGAGGGGGAATGTAGGCAGGATGGATTCGTTGCGGGTTCTTGTCAGTTATTGTTTGGCATGATATGATAAAAACAGATGTGTTTTTTCGATGATCCGCTGAAGAGATTCAGAGGATGGAGGGGCGAACATGTATGTGTATGATATCATGACGGATTTTGAACCATGGATGGCTTGGGTGGGAATTATCGGTGCGGCCGTGCTTATGTCCGGATATGCGTTTTTTCTCTTGATCCTCCTGCTCAGAAGGTCGAATGACAGCGGCGCGAACACGAGTATCTGTGATTTCGCATCCAAGGGAATCGAGAATGAATTTTTTGAGGCTGGGTTGGCTTCGGTGGATTACGGCATGGACCTGCCTTATTTTATGATGGAGGATGAGGAAGAGAAGAAAGAAGTGCCGGCAGACAGCTGGCGCTGCAAGAGGTGCAATAAGATAAACAAGAACACCTTATACGTCTGCACCTGCGGGAACACTAAGAAAGCAAATGAGTCATAGGTTGAGATCGTGAAGAGGGCTTATGGATTGCAATTTGAGATGAGCTGGTGAAGAAGGAGGAAGGCGTATGAACTTAAGGTGCCCGGGATGTGGAGCGACGGCGGAGTATTCCCCCGAGAAACTGAAGATGGTCTGCGCACACTGCGGAAAAATCTTTTCTGTCTCTGAAGTGGCTGGAAAAGCTGTATATAGAAATTGGGCTGAAGGCGAGCAAGGGGAAAATGTTAGTAGTGGGCTGAATGATGATGCCGAGGAATTGCAGAAGGCAAAGATGGCAACGGAAAAGCGTCTGGAAAAAGAAGAGGTGCGCAAGCATGCCTCGATCAAGATGCGTCATTTCCATTGTTCTGCCTGCGGCGCGGAGCTACTCGCGAAGGAGACGGAAGCGACTTCTTATTGTTATTATTGCGGACAGCCGGCCGTGATGGAAGAGCAGCTTTCGGATTATCTGGAGCCCGATTATATCATTCCGTTTAAGATCACGCAGGAAGAGGCTGCGAAGATCCTTCAGAAGAAATTCCGCAGGGGTCTGTTTGTGCCGCGGCGCTTTAAGTGTTTCAAGGTGGAGAGATTGACGCCGATCTACGTTCCTTACTGGATGATCGATATGGAATATCAGGACAAACAGTTTTGGAGATATACGGTGAAAAAGGATAAATATTCCTATGAAGATAGATTGGTGAAAGTAGGCGGAACCATCAATTTGGACCAATATTCGGTGGATGCTTCGAAGAAGCTGGAGGACGTCGCGGGGCAGCGCATCGGACCCTTTGATCAATCAGGACTGCAACCCTTTGATCCCGCATATCTGTCGGGATATTATGCGGATCGTTTTGACGTCGGGGAAAAGGACGTGGAAAGCTTCGCGGCCGCGAACGTCAAGGAGATGTTTGACTGGGAGATGCAAAAGAGGGTGCTGCGCCTCAGCACGGATCTCTTCCGATCCGATCCGAAGTATCAAATCTCGAAAACGCAGTATGCCCTTTGCCCCGTATGGTTTCTTAACGTGACGATGAAGGAGCGCGTGTATACCATGCTTGTGAACGGGCAGACGGGCAAGACGGTGTTCGCGCTTCCGCCCTCGAAATGGAAGGTGGCTTTGGGGTATTTGTTGATCCTGGCGTTGCTGGCTGTCACAGTGGGGCTTGCGTGCTTTGTGCCGCTGATCATGGCGTGTGTTAACGCATACGATGGTGCGACCCAGGAAGTGTCGGCCTTCATCATATTGGCATTGGTCATTGTTTCGGGTGGCTTGGGGATCAAACTTTTCAATCTTGGATTTGGGAAGGTGGACGATTATCAACGCGACCTCGTCCGGATCAATGGAGAAGACAACGTGACATACGTCAAGGACCGCGGCACCGACGCATTCCAGGGGTGACAGGGCGATTGATTGAGTAAAGAAAATAAGGAAGAAGACTAAAGAAAAAGACTAAAGAAAAAGACTAAGGAAGACTAAGGAAGAATAAGGAAGAATAAGGAAGAATAAGGAAGAATAAGGAAGAAGCTTGAAGGATAAAAAAGGAGCCCCCTCCCGCTTTGGCGGGAGGGGGCTCCTTTGCGAGGCTGGAGCTGCTTTGCGAGGCAGGGAATCTTTGCGTGATTGGGCATTCTTGCTTGGTTGAAAATCCTTGTATGGCAAAAGAAGATATTTACAAATCAATCCTTTACGTGCTAACATTGAAGAACGAAGCAGAAGATAGAGATTCTTGAGATGATTTCTGTGACAATTCTTGTATCATAGCCTTTTTCACGGATGGTTTCTCTCACCATCAATCATTTCCCTGAAGCATATGTGACTAAAACATGCGGAAAGTTTGAATAAGGCACAAGCCTTCCCTCGCAACCAACCTTTTCTCGGAAGCTTTTGTGACTAAAACATGCGAAATGCTTGAATAAGGCACAAGCCTTCCCTCGCAACCAACCTTTTTTCGGAAGTCTATTGTGACCAAAACATGCGGAAAGCTTGAATAAGGCACAAGCCTTCCCTCGCAACCAACCTTTTTTCGGAAGTCTATTGTGACCAAAACATGCGAAAAGCTTGAATAAGGCACAAGCCTTCCCTCGCAACCAACCTTTTCTCGGAAACTTTTGTGACCAAAACATGCGAAAAGCTTGATTAAGGCACAAGCCCCCTTCTCAAACAATCTTTCTCTCAAAATTCAATGTGACCAAAACTTGTTCTTATTCGTGTCTGGGTCACAACCCTCATTATTGAAACCATAATACTTAGATAAACGAAAGGAGATTTGAATGGAAGAACTACTAAAAAGAATGAAAGAGAGGACTGCTATCCTCAAAAAAGCCATCTCAAAAGCAAAGCAGGACAACCGAAGGTTTCCGGAAGGGAGTCTGCGCATTTCGTTCAGCAACAATCGACCTCGATATTATCATATCACTCCCAATGGAGATCCCTATGGCGAGTACATGAAGAAGGAAAAGAGGGGATTGGTTGAAAAACTGGCGCAGAAGGACTACAAAGAAAAATTTCTGAGAGATGCAACCAAGGAATTGGCATTGTTGGAACATACCATCAAACTTCTCTCCAAATCCAATGCGGATCTTGTGTTTCGCAACCTTTCCATTCACAGGCAGAAGCTTGTCATGCCGTACCTAAAGACGGACGAAATGTTTGTTGAGGAATGGCTTGAAGAGGGTAAGAATTCGGGGGATTTCATGACGGAAACGCTCGTTTACGATACCAAGAAAGGGGACAAAGTCAGGTCAAAATCCGAATCCATCATAGCAGATATTTTGTATGATTTGGGAATTCCATATCTCTACGAAAAGAGGCTGGATTTGAGAGATGGTATTTCAAAATATCCTGATTTTACGCTACTGGACGTGAAGCGGCGTAAAGAAATATATCTTGAACATTTTGGAATGCTGGATCAGCCAGATTACCTTGCCAGGAACCTTCAGAAGCTTGATGAATATAGGGCGAACGGCATTTATCCGGGGAATGGGCTCCTATTCACTTACGAAATGGAGGGGACGCCGTTAGACATCAAGGGCATCAGAAAAATGCTAGATGAGTTGTTCTGCCAGTAGGGGACGAAGAAAGAAATGCTAGACGAGTTGTTCTGCCAGTAGGGGACGAAGAAAGAAATGCTGGATGAGCTGCTCTGTCAGTAAAGGCGAAGGGATTGAAGCGATTTTGCACTTTGGTGGTTGCCAAATGAAGGGATTGAGGCGATTTTTGCACTTTAGTGGTTGTTAAGATGCTGAGAATACGGCTATATTACTCTCCAAAATTGTAATATGATAATATTAGGTATTGGGAATGTGGATGCAATCTGATGGGAGGGAAGGTATGGACGGGTTACGAACATTTTTGTTGGCAGGGGCGATCATAATTGCTTTGGTGAAGGCGGGGCAGATCATTTTCAATCTGATCATAAAAACGAAATGTGTGGGGACGCAAGGGTATCTGGCGTATACGAATGATACGGTGATGCCTGTCGGCAGGACCGCGCAAGGTGTTTCATACCCCATCTATGGATATCGGGTGGGCAACGTGGAATATTTCATTGAGTTGAGTAAGGGGTCGCATTATTACGGCACATTCCCGCTCAATGTCGAAGTGCAGTATTTTCCTGCGGATCCGGAGATCGGATTCGTGAACGGGTACCGTGGGCGGCTTGTTTCAAAAGTGGAGTATGAGCCCGAAGTTGTAGCCCAGTCTGCAGCAGAAGCAGAAGCCGAAAATGATAACCCGTGGCGCGGATATTATTAATTCAATGCATGTGCAGCCTGAAAAGTTGGCAAGACGTAAAATGAGAAAATCGGAAATTGTAAGATCCCACCATGTAAATTGATAATCGCATGGTGGGATATTGCATTTAGAAAACATTTAATCTTACAAATCTGTAAGTTTGTCGTAAGCCGATCCAATGGCACCTCCGTCTCCTTGATGCTATCGTAGTATCAGAGCAAAGAGACGGAGGTGCGTCATGAAAAAATCTATTCAATCAAACATTATCCAGGAAACAAATCAACAAACAAATCAACAGGAAATAAATCAAAAAACCAACCAGCACGAAACCAACCAGCAGGAAACCAACCAACAAGAAACCAACCAACAGGCGAAGGCGAATAAAGTTGATAAAGTGTCTAAGGCGGGCAGGAAGAAAAAGAAGCATCACTTTTTCTTGATTTTTCTGGTGGTGGTTGTGGTGATCTGGGCGGGGTCGCACTTGTATACGAAGATTGTTAAACCGGCGAAGATTGAGGGGTTTGAGGCGGCGGTGGCAACGATCGATGGCATCAAGATCCCGGAGGGTGTAAGGATCGTAGGACTTGGCGAGGCATCGCACGGCAATAAGGAATTTCAGGAGCTGAAGCTTGAGGTGTTCCGCCAGCTTGTGGCGACGACGAATATACGCGCGCTGATCCTCGAAGGAGACGTCGGCGGATGTGAGTTGGCGAACCAGTATATCCAGGGGGGCGAGGGCACGGCTGAGGAAGTGACGAGGCATCTCGGATATCGGATTTATCGCACGGATCAGATGCGCGACCTCGTGCAGTGGATGCATGATTATAACGAGGCGGCGGCAGACGAAGACAAGGTGCGGCTGTATGGAATGGATATGCAGTATGATGAAGACATGATCGTGGTGATCAATTCTTTCTATGCGAAGGCGGACGCGGCGAAGGGCGAGGCGTATGCTGCGAAGGTGCGGGAGCTTCTGGGCGAGTCGGATGATGACTATGATGCCAGCCGATATGATGAGATTGTTGCGCTGATGGATGAGATCGAGAAGGACGTTGCGGCGAATGAGGCGGCATATGCGGAAAGGACGAGCACGTTCGAAGCGAAGTATGTGGCGCACATGGCGGAGAACGTAAAGTATTTCATCAGCTATCGTGTGAAGGAGAAGCGTGCGAATCGGGCGAGAGACTCTTACATGAAGGAGAACGTGGACTGGATCCTGGCGATGGAGGAGAGCGAGCGCGGCGGCGCGGTGATGGTGTCTTGCCACAACGGGCATATGGCGAGGAATCAGTACTCGCCGCACACTTTCCTGGGCATGTTCCTGGCGGAGGATTATGGGAAGAAGTATTTCGCGATCGGGACGGACTTCTACAACACGACCGTGAACCTGCCGACCACGGATTACAGCGGGCGGATCATTAAGGAGTTTTGCTCCGACGATGCTTTGGCGTACCAGGTGAAGGATCTTCCGGGGAATGTGTATTATCTTGATTTTTCTAAGGTGGACGCGGGCAGCGCGCTTGGCAAGAAGATCGGCGCGGCGGGCGCAACCGGGAGCCTCAGTGAGGCGTACAGCTGGGTCTACAAGGTTTTGAAGTCGAGTTATCAGGTGTTCCACGCGCCGACCGAAATGTACGACGCCATGATCCTGTATTACGAAACCACGCCGATCGAGATTTGGGAGAAGTAGGGTTTCGGGGAGAACGCGAGCAAGCCATGTGCAACAAGCCACTTTCCAGTAATTGGAAGGTGGCTTGCTCGCGTTCTGCGGGGGAGTGTGCGGTTTTCCTTCATTCCTTGGTCTTGGTCACGGGGAATTGTCAAAATTTCCATATTTTTGGCAGGGGACGGACTTCCGCGGAAGATTCATGTGACTGAAACGGGTGGGAAGGGTGGTCTTGGTCACAGGGGGCTGTCAAAATTTCCATATTTTTGGCAGGGGACGGACTTCCGTGGAAGCTTCATGTGACTGAAACGGGCGGGAAGGGTGGTCTTGGTCACAAGGTATTGTCAGAATTCCTGCAGTTTGGGGCGGGGGCTGTGACCAAAACAAGCGGAAAGGTGGTCTTGGTCACAGGGAATTGTCAACTTTCCCGCATTTTGGGGTGGGAAGCGGACTTCCGCGGAAGATTCATGTGACTTAAACAGGCGGAAAGCGTGGTCTTGGTCACAAGGCATTGTCAAATTTCTTGTATTTTGGGGCGGGAGCTGTGACCAAAACAAGCAGGAAGGGTGGTCTTGGTCACAGGGCGCTGTCAAAATTTCCATATTTTTGGCAGGAGACGGAATTCACGGAAGCTATTATTATCTAAAGCTTGCAGGAAAGCTTGAAAAAGACCCAAGGAAAAGAGCCAAGGAAAAGAGCCAGGGAAAAGACCCAAGGAAAAGAGCCAAGCCTCCGTCCAGCATTCTTCAAACATTGAAACTTGATAAGATTTTATGGTATAATGGAGCGAGATCACTTGCTTACAAGGGTGATTTCGAGAATTGAATCGTAAGCTTTCGGCTTATGATATAATGAGTGAGTCGCACGAAGGGCAACGAAAAGGAAGCCGCACGAAGGGCAACGAAAAGGAAGCCGCACGAAGGACAGCGAAAAGGAATTTTGCATGAATACGATCACGAAAGAACAAGCGAGACAATTTATTCTTGCGAAGCAGGGCCTGATCGGAGAGTATCGGTTCGCGGGGAAGGACGGGGCGTATGCGTACGTTCGGCAGGCCGGATGCATCCAATATGATCCGGTCGATGTTTGCGGGAAGAATGCGGAACTTACGCTGCAATCCAGGGTCAAAGGATTCCGAAAGGAAATGCTGCGCGAGCTCCTATACAAGGACAGGCTTCTTGTGGATTATGCGGACAAAGAGTTGTCGATCTGGCCCACGGAGGATTGGCCGTATTTCTCCTCCTATCGGGATCGGAGCAGAAGCCTCGGTGAAACCTTTGAAGGGCTGGAAGAATTGAAGGAGCGGGCGATCGATTACATCAAGGAGCATGGCCCGGTCTGCAGCGATTCGCTCCCGATCGAAGGAGAGATTTTCTGGCATTCTTCGATGCACTGGAGCGGTAACTGGCAGAAGCCCTCGCTGGCAGCGCGCTCAGTCTTAGAGCAGCTCTACACCGACGGAGAGCTCATCATCCATCACAAGCAAGGAAGCCGAAAATACTATGATCTTGCGGAGAGATACATTTCAAAATCTATTCTCGAAGCAGAGAATCCGTGCGGGGAGGAAGATAGGTTTCTGGCGTGGCGGGTTCTGCGGAGGATTGGGGCCGTTGGGCTTCTTTGGGACAAGACTAGCACGGCGTTCCTGGGCCTCTATATCAATGCGGAGAAGCGCAAGTCGATCCTGCAACTGTTGACGGAGCGAGGAGCGATCCGGCCGGTGATGGTGGAGGGGATGAAGATTCCTTTCTATTATCGTGCGGAGGACGATGCGCTTTTGCGCGCCGTCATTGAGGGGAGTGCGGATCTGAAGCCGAGGATGGCGTTTGTTGCGCCGCTGGACCCGCTCATGTGGGACAAGGCGCTGGTTCAAGCTTTGTGGGATTTCCAATATTCATGGGAGATTTACACGCCGGCCGTGAAGCGCAAGTACGGGTATTACACGCTGCCGATCCTTTATGGTGATCGATTTGTGGGGCGCATCGACACCGCGGCCGATCGCAAGGAGCACGTGCTTCGCGTGAAGGGGCTCTGGTGGGAGCCGGGCGTGCGCCAGACAAAGAAGCTAGAGGCTGCGCTAAATCGTGCGCTTCAAAACTTTGCCAAATTCAATGGATGCACGGCGATTGAAGGGCAGCAATGAGTGATCAAGAAATATTATGAGGGTGCGAGACAGTGAAAGATTGGTTCTTGAATGAAGTACGGAAGCACTGGAAGCTCACCGAGATGGATCTCGGAGAATATGCGCAGATCAAAAAAGGCGGGATGCATTTTCATATGCAGGCATACATGGCCGAAGGCGTGGGGAAGCTATTTCTCATGGACATGAAGGCGCTCGGCGGGATGATGAAAATGGAGACTGTGACCTTCACGCCGACGAGCCTTGACGGCCCGATCCTGAGCGGGGATGCGGTGTGGGCGCTGGGCAAGTCGACCCTGGTCCTGGAACTGTATGACACCACGCTTTCGCACCCCGATTTCAAAGCGCTCGGCGCCATCAAGGAGAAATACGCGTCGCTCCCTTCCTATGATCCCGGGAGCCCTGCCTATTATCGGCTGCGCCTACCCGAATCCGATTACAAAAGAGGCAGAAAGATCAAGGATGCGCTCAGGGTCATGGCCGAGGAATATGGCGAGGCGTACTTCCGGGCCCTAAAGTCCTGCGATGTCATAAGCATGCAGGAAAAGCAAAAGAAAAATGCAGAATTCTCCGAGATGTTATATGCATGCGGCGGCCCGGCCGTCAACCAATTCAAGAAAATGATCGGAGAGGAAAAGACAAAGGAATTCCTTGTGAAATACATGTATTAATCCATATGCGGGAGCGATCCCATGAGAGAAAAGAGGCCACGAGATGCGGTCTCTTTGATGTTTTAGGGATCTGATAAAGATCTAGACTTTTTTTGAGAGAGGTCTTTGGGACAGCATTAAATGTTATGATAGTAGTGTATTTGACATATGGTAGTAGATTCCAACATTTGCCGGGCAAAGTATTGACAATGCACTACATTTCGCATACAATTATATTATGGGAGGTAGTGTTATGAAAAAAACAACATCAATCAGTATACGAGTTAGCGAAGAAGAATTAGAATTATTTAAGGTTGCATCACAATTAGAAGCGTATGCTTCTTACAGCGAATTTATTAGACGAACTGCTTTGATTGAAGCGAATAAAATAGTGAAGAACAGAGAAAAAGCAGAAAGTGAGGGGAAGTCGAAATGAATGCATCTCTAATACAAAGAATGATGAATGAAAACTATAGTCTGGTTAGTATCGATTTGTTTTCGGGACCAGGAGGATTATGTACAGGATTTAAGTGGGCAGGAATATTACCACTTATTGCGGTTGAATGGACGGATACAACTGTTGAGACTTATTCTGTAAGTCATAATGCAGAAGTTTTGCATCTGTCAGAATATATGAGCGATGGAAAAATAAACAGAAGGTATTTGAATCAGTTTATGCATGAGAGTACGCGGTCGCTTGTGATACATGGTGACATTAATCTTGTTAGTAATCAAATGATTAAAAGTTTACTCCGAAGACGGTATGGTATTGATTCGGACGAAGAAACAGTAGATATAGTTTCAGGTGGAGCACCTTGCGAAAGTTTTAGTATGGCAGGTACTAGAACAATAGGAGATGAGAGAGATGATCTTTTTGATAATATTGTTCGCATATCTAGAGCTGTAAGAACAAAAGCAATTCTTTTTGAAAATGTTAAGGGAATGTTTTCCAAATCGGATGCTAACGGAACTGCGGGAGCAATTTTCCAACACATATGCGATACATTCGAACGCCAGAATGCTAGACCTAGGTATCATCTGACTTCAAGAGATCAAAATCAAATTTTGTTAAAGGCATGTGATTACGGTGTTCCTCAATTGAGAGAACGCTTGTTTCTAGTATCTATAAGGCATGATTTATTCATAAATGGATTTAGATTTGAGTATCCGACACCTTCTTATGGCCCTGGAAGAGAACATCCTTATGTTACGGTACGAGATGCAATAGGGGATCTGCCCCCCGCACCAATAAATGAGGAAATCGCAGCATATGAGTTCCCAAACGGTGAATTGAGCGAAAACAGGGAACGATTCTTGAATATTATGCGCGGGAATGCTGTTGAAGGAATGCATTGCGAAGCGCCTCAATATTTGAACAATGTATATAACGCAAATACCTTAAGCAGCCATATGAGACCGGGACATATTGTCAGGAAACAAGCATTATTATCTGTTATTCCTCCTAATTCAAGTATGAGAGCAGAGTACTTGAGGATATCGGCGGAAAATAGGCTAAATGAGCCGGTTCCTAATTTCCCTCAGTTTACATACGCAGATGTATTTCCAAAAACTCTTTATGGTTCAAGAAATAGAAGGTTAAGAGAAGAGGATCTTAGTTTTACAGTAACATCACATTGCTTAGACGAATTATTACATCCAACTGAGAACAGAGCAATTACGCCGAGAGAGGCGGCAAGATTACAAAGTTTTCCTGATTGGTACCAATTTGCTGGACCTTATGTACAGTTCCATGGCGACAGAGAACAGGATCGATATGAACAAATAGGAGATGCAATTCCGCCATTGCTGGCATATGCTATGGGCAGACAATTTGTAGAATCATTACCGCCACATGTTTAATTAATAGGGATGATATCCTTTGAGGGGGAAATATATGCAAAATGATAATGCTAATAAATATGAACATGGATCTAATGGAATATTATCATTGGAGCAAATGGTTAATTCCTTAGTGAGTCGCGATTATATTATTTATTCAAAGAAAAAGTATCATGTTGGCGATCCTGATTATGAAGAAGAGCAGTTCTATTTCCAGTTTCTTATAGAATTCCATGATCATGAGCAATGGATCCTTCACCATACTACAAGTATTAGGGACAGAATTACTGAACAGCAATGGCACAGTGAACATATTAAGAGATTAAACGCCTATGTAAAAAAAGCATATGTTGTAGTGCCGAATGGATTGGATAAGAAGGAAAGATCAACTGCTGAGAATTATAACCAAAAGATTGTGAACAAGAAAATTTATTCGGCATTGGATGGAGTGGTTCCCTTTGAAACTATATATCAAATGATCGAGCATAAGGCGGTTAGCTTGTTGGAGAAAGGGAAAGGCACTGCGCAGCTAGGCCTTCATTTCGAGAAAAAACTAGCAGATGCTTTAAATGACCAGCAAAATTTTAGTAAATGGAAAGGGCAATCGATGACTTCTGTTGGGTACTTATATACCCTCTTCACAGATGTTATGAATGCTTTAAGAATTGATTCAAATGCCGTAACTAATGTTTTTGCCACTACGGATATTCCTAAACTCCCATCAGGTGGATCCCCCAAAACGGATGTACTTTTGGAAATAGAGCTTTTTGATGGAACTCACATGGATTATACATTTAGTTGCAAAAGAAGCTCAACCAACAGAGTCAGTGTTCATGAGTACACCGCAGAAGCTTTTTCTAGAGTTTTGAATCCTGATGATGCTGAGCTAAAGGGGTTATTGATTGAATTCCAGAGTGTGGGAGGAGTTCGCAGCATGGACGCGGTAAGTGCGGATAAACTAAGGAGCCGTCTTGTTGCATATAATGATAAGCTGACAAAATGGGCTTTGGCTGGTATTGGAGGCGAAGGTAACCCTAGTGTTCAGTGGGCGTCACATATTATATCGGTAAATGATAAAACTAATTCATACTGTATCGAATCAATTGATGAATACATAACCAGATGTAGAAGCCAAGGAATAAAAGGACAATTTGGTACCTTTTTTCAATGGACGTATCCGTCAGGGGGCCTTGGAAAAAGGATTCAACTTAAAACTTACATCAACTAAAATTATAATAATCCAGTCATAAGGAGGATACTATATGCTTGTTAAAAAAGGCATTCTTTCGGATAGGAAAGGAAAGGTTTATGAAATATTTACGAACTATATTACTCCAGATTTTTTAAAAGATATGTCTTTACCTTTAACAATGAAGCCGTCAGACTATGTTGTTGAATGTTGGACGCGGTACAAGAATAATGCTTCGCCTAGCACTTATAAAACCACAAATTCGATGAATGGGAATATTTTTGAAGTGATTGTTGCGACAGCATTGTATAGGTGCAAAGTTTTACCGTTTTACTGTCAGGCGACAGCTTTTGCAGTTCCGGATGTTAACTACGATATTTTGATGTATGACAAAATAAATGAAGTGCCGATTACAGTTAGCATGAAAACAAGCACTAGAGAGCGATACAAGCAAGCGGATTTGGAGGCATACGCACTTAAGAATGTACACAGATCTGCGATTAATTACTTGGTTATGTTGAACCAAAAAGAGTGTCGTAAAATTCAAGCTAAGATATCCAAGGGAATTACTATGGGCCTAGATAATGCCATTTGTGCCAATACGGATGACTTTGATAAATTAATTAGCGATTTGAAGAGCAGAACATTAGGGGCGGCACCCACTATTAAGCTTTTTGATGGATCTAAGATTAAGTGATACAAGCAAACTTTCAAGCAAAACAATATTGCCGCCAGATGAGTAAAGATAACTTTGTAACATGTCTGCAGAGGAAAAAACGAAATCATAATTGGCTTCTGAAATATGCGAATTTATGAAGTACATAAAGGCGATTAGATCATATCTCAAGGTGCTGGTATGATAAGCATGCTGGTGTCTTGGCGGCACAAAAATGGCTAACCCAATCGTGGATTTTCTCACTCGCGTGCGTATATATAGTCATAAATACAAATTCGATCATTTTGATGGAGGTATCGTGATGGAAGAGAAGAAAGATTTAGAACTGAGCGGCAAAAAGATAGAAGAAGAGCAGATGGGGGAGATTGTTGGTGGCTTGGATGTTTATGAATGCCCTTCCGAGTCTGCAACCGTTGCAAAAGGCAAGTCAGGCGCTAATGATAGGTGTGAGAGAATTCTGAATCCGTGGGTAAGATATCCTCGAGGATAATATATACCTGAGAAAGGTGGAGGCAACAAGATGGAAGAGAATAAAGGTCTGGAGCTGAGCGGCAAGAAGATAGAAGAAGAGCAGATGGATGATGCTGTCGGTGGCAAGGGAGCAAAAAAAGTAAAGGTTAAAATAGGCGAAAGTGATCTGAGCGGCAAGAAGATAGAAGAAGAGCAGATGGGGGACGTTATTGGCGGCATAGATGATAGAGACAGAGGCAAAACTGTCCTCGGCGGCAGGAGGGGAAAGTGAAAGTGTTGAAAGCAGGGGTTACCTTGTGCCAGATGAAATGGAAGAGCCTGGTAAAATGATTCTCATTATGGATCACCGAGAATTGTGGGCCCAATCATGTGGTGACATTTGCAATTATCTTGATGGAGGTATCGTGATGGAAGAGAAAAGAGAACTGAAAAACAAAAAACTGAAGTTGGAAGAATTGGAAAATGTTGACGGTGGCTACGACTTCCCAAATCCTTATTCTGCCCCTCAGGTTGGCTCAGGTCTTAATAAACGGCATTTTACGTGCAGGTGCGGGTTTCAAACTTCGAGCCCGGAGGAATACGCGTCGCATATAGCTCGAAACCCTGATCACCCTTTTATGAACTTTTACGGTGAGAACTAAGCCATAGAACGGAGAGATTCAATTTATGACGGAGGTATCACGATGGGGGAGCAGAAGCGAAAGTATTTGATCGTTGGGACGGGCGGTACCGGTGCGACGATCGGAGCATATCTTGCGAGGGCCGGGAAGGACGTGACGTTTATCGCAAGGGGCAGGCACCTTCAGGCCATGCGTGAGAATGGCCTGAGGATCGTGCGTCCGAAGGATGAATTCACGATCGTTCCCTGTAAGGCGACTTCACTGGAAGAGTATGCCGGAAGACCTGACGTGATATTCGTGTGCGTGAAGGGGTATTCTTTGGATGAGGTGATCCCTTCGCTGCAAAGGATTTCAGATGGGCATACCATCATCATTCCCATATTGAACATTTATGGAACGGGAGGAAATCTGCAGAAGTTCTTCCCGGATTCTTTGGTGACGGACGGATGCATTTATGTGGCGGCGGAGATCATGGAGCCCGGATGCATCAAGATGAACGGTGACATACTCAGGGTGATCTTTGGCGTGCGCGATCCGGCGCAGCATCGGGAGGAGCTCACGGAGATCGAGGCGGACCTGAAGCAAAGCGGCATAACGGGTGTCTTGTCCGATCATATTGCGCGGGATGCGCTGTTGAAGTTTTCGTACGTGTCGCCGCAGGGGGCTTGCGGGCTATATTATAGCGTGGCTGCGGGTGCGATCCAGAAGCCTGGTGAGATCAGGGATTGCTTCGCGGGGCTGATCCATGAGATCGACTTGCTCGCGAATGCCATGGGGATCCATTTTGAGGAGGACATTGTAAAGCGGAATCTGGCGATCCTGGATACGCTGTCTGAGGGGGCAACGACTTCCTTGCAGCGCGACGTGATGGCGGGGAGGCAGTCGGAGATCGACGGGCTGATTTATGAAGTGGTAAGGCTGGGGGAGGAATATGGCGTGGACCTCCCGATCTATCGGAAGATCGCGGAGACGCTGAAGGAGAGGCTGGCATAAGGCCTTTCATGGCCTGACGGGAAAGGGCGTGTGGACCAAGGGATAAGGAGCAAGGCAAGGCGATGCACTTTGTGGATGCGAAGGGGATCCTCACCGGGAGCGGTGGACATTACGGCATGAATATATACAGGGGATGCTCACACGGGTGCACCTATTGCGATAGCAGGAGCAAGTGCTATCAGTTCACGCATCCCTTCGAGGACATAGAAGTGAAGCAAAATGCGCCGGAACTTCTCGAGGCGGCGCTACGCTCCAAGCGGAAGAAAGGCATGATCGGGACCGGCGCGATGTCGGATCCGTACATGCATTGTGAGGAGGAGCTGCGGCTGACCAGGAAATGTCTGGGGATCATTTTGAAGTATGGATTCGGTGCCGCGGTGCAGACGAAGTCCGATCGGATCCTGCAGGACATTGATCTCCTGGACGCGATAAACAGGGAAGCGAAATGCGTGGTGCAGATCACGCTGACAACCTATGATGACGCGCTGTGTAAGATTATAGAACCGAATGTCTGCAATACGAAGCGGCGGATCGAGGTGCTGGAGCGGATGCGGGAGCGCGGCATTCCGACGATCGTCTGGCTGACGCCGATCCTTCCGTTCATCAACGACACGGAGGAGAACGTCGGGGCGATCCTGGACGAGTGCGTGCGGGTCGGCGTGAAGGGGATCATTTGCTTCGACATGGGGCTGACGCTGCGCGAAGGTGACCGGGAATATTATTATGCGGCGCTGGATCGGCATTTTCCAGGGCTGAAGAAACGATATATTGAGACTTATGGGAATGCGTATGATCTGCCAAGCCCAAGGGCGAAAGAACTCATGCGGCTTTTCAGGGATCGCTGTAAGGAAAACGGCCTTCTCTACAAGCCGGATGATTGCTTTGCGTATATGAACAAATTGCCGGAGAAATATGAACAGATGAGCTTGTTTGAGATGGGGGAGTAAGGCGAAGGAGGAAGAAAGATGACGGAAAACATTCAGGTTTTTGTACAAAACAGTATTCGGATCGAGGCGGAGCAGGGGGCGATCTACGTGGATCCGTTTCGGATGACGGAGGCGCCGAAGGACGCGGCGTTTGTGTGCGTCACGCATGATCACTACGATCATTTTTCGCCGGATGACATTGCGAAGGTGGCGTGCGAGAATACGGTTCTGATCGTTCCGGAGAAGATGGAGAAGAAGGCGAAGGAAGTGGCCGGGATGGTCGGCAAGATCATAACGGTGAAGCCTGGCGAAAGTTATGAGGTGGACGGGCTGTGCTTCGAGACGGTGCCCGCTTATAATATTCTCAAGCCGTTCCATCCTAGGAGCGCGGAGTGGGTCGGATATGTTTTCGTGGTGGACGGGAAGCGGATTTACGTTGCCGGCGACACGGATGCCACGAAGGAAGCGAAGGCCGTGAAGTGCGATGTCGCGCTGATCCCCATTGGCGGCTTTTACACGATGGATGCGAAGAGCGCAGCAGAGCTTGTGAATGTAATGCAGCCTGCGGTGGCAATTCCCGTGCATTACGGCAATGTTGTCGGGAAGCCCGCTGACGGCGAGGAATTCGCGGCGCTCGTGAAAGAACCTGTGAAGGTGGAGTTTAAGATTAAGTTCTGAGTTGAGGAGTCGCAAATGAAAACGATCCGCGTTGTGGCAGCAGTCATAAAATCCATTTCACCCGCCGGGCAGCCCGTGATCTTTGCGACGCAGCGTGGCTATGGTGAGTATAAAGACGGCTGGGAATTCCCCGGCGGAAAAATTGAGCAAAACGAAACGCCGGAGGAGGCTCTCCGGCGTGAAATACAAGAAGAATTAAACATGGACATCTCTGTCGGCGAAAAGCTCATGACGGTGGAATATGACTATCCCGCCTTCCACCTCTCCATGGATTGCTTTCTGTGTGCCATCGCTTCTGGAACGCCGCAACTGTTGGAGCATGAAGCCGCAAGGTGGCTCACGATGGAAGAACTAGACACCGTCGACTGGCTGCCCGCAGATCAAATAATAGTTCAGAAGCTAAATGATCGGGAGAAATGAAAAATTCCGTCTCCTGCCTAAAATATAGAAAATTTGACGGTGTCCTGTGACCAAGACCGCCCTTTCCGCTTGTTTTGGTCACAGCCCCCGCCCCCAAATACAAGAAATTCGACAATACCTTGTGACTAAGACCACGCTTTCCGCTTGTTTAAGTCACAAGAATCTTCCGCGGAAGTCCGTCTCCCACCCCCAAATGCGGGAAAGTTGACAATCCCCTGTGACCAAAGCCACTCTTCCTGCTTGTTTTGGTCACAGCCCCCGCTCCCAAACTGCAGGAATTCTGACAATCCCCTGTGACCAAGACCACGCTTTCCGCTTGTTTAAGTCACAGAAGCTTCCGCGGAAGTCCGTCTAGACCAAGAAATGAAGGAAACCCGCACATGTTCTTTCTTGAAACTATTTTTTCATGATATTATTGCATTTACCCCAGGAATGTGATACATTTTTTTCAGAGCAGGTTTTCTATTATTTCTGGTTCATCTATTTCAATTCATTTTTTCAGAAAATCCATGCTTACCAACAAACTAACAACTGAAGGATTTTTTGGGAGAGTGAACGCGCGCGCTCTGTTCTTTGAATTCTCAGTTGCAACAAGACGAAAGGAGAAGGAGAAGAACTTGGGGAAATTTACAGGAAGGAGATGGATATAACGTGTGTCTGGCAATGCAGGAAATTAGGGAAGAGTCTAGGGCAGAAGGAAGGGCAGAAGGAAGGGCTGAAGGAAGAGAACAGACGATTTTGGCTAACATAAGAAGCTTAATGGTGTCGATGGGGTGGACTCCGGAGCAGGCAATGAATGCCTTAATGATCCCGGATGACAGCAGGGGGAGGATGAGAGAGGCTTTTGAAAAGTAAGATTCTGGTATCTTTTCCGGCGAGAACATGCTATAATGATGCAGGAATGTCTGCCCTTAAACAGAGAGGAACGGCAAGATAGAGGAACGGCAAGAGAGAGAAACGGCAAGAGAGAGGAACGGATCAGTGGAAGAGAATCATTCTATCAAAACGGGAAATTCTGAGCTGGAAAAGAGGATCCAACAGTTGGTTCACGGCGTGAGCAAGCAGAGCTGGATCGCACTTATCAGCGCATTCGTGATCGGAATTTTGGATTATATGTATATGTTCACCAATAGGTTTCTGACCTTTGATTCCATGTGGAACATGTATTCCGATCAGGACATGATTACCTCCGGGCGGCAGTTTCTGAAGTGGGCCTGCGGCATCAGTTCCTACTTTGACCTTCCGGCCGTGAATGGAATCCTTGCCATTATCTATCTGTCCGTCACGGCAGCCATTCTGGTCCATGTTTTCGAGATCAAGGGGTATTTCGCCTCCGTGCTTGCGGGCGGGATCTTTGTCACCTTCCCGGCGATTTCTTCCGCGTTTTGTTATACCTATACGATCGATGGTTATATGCTTGCGGTCCTGATCACGACCGTGGCGTTTGTCCTGATGGACAGGTATCGGTTCGGCTGGATCCCTGCCATACTTTTGATCGGGTTTTCCCTCGGCGTTTATCAGGCATATTATCCTTTCTTGATCATCATTTGCGTCCTGAAGCTGATCACGGATCTCGTCCGTGAAAATGACCTGAAGCAGATTCTGAAGAAGGCGCTGCGCTATATGCTTGCGGGCGTGGGCGGATATCTTTTCTATGCAGTGTCATTGAAGATCATGTTGAGCGCGAGGGGACTGAGCCTGTCCGGTTATCAGGGGAGCGACAAGGTCCTTGGCTTTGACCTGAGGGAGGTTCCGGTCAATTGTTATAAGGCCGCAAGGAACTTTTTCAGCTTTGTCTTTAGCATGAACATTCTGACGGCCACAAGGGCGATGAAATATGGTTTGATCGTTCTGTTTCTGGTGGCGGCCGTCTCGTTTATTTATCTGCTTGTAGTTCGGCGCGTTTATAAAAAGCCGGTGCGGATCCTTCTCATCGCGGTGCTCCTGCTTTGTGTTCCGACCTTGTCCTCTCTGGCCATGGTGATGGCTCCCGAGGGGTATCTTCACGTGATGATGCGCCTGCCCTGGAGTCTGTTTTTCCTCTATGCGATTTTCTTGGTGGAAAGGGCTGCAGAAAGCTTGGAGAGCGGATCGAAGGAGGGGTTAAAGAAGGTCAGCCTGATCGCATGCTGCGTCTTTTCGGCCTGCGTGATCATTATGATCGAGCAGTTCTTTGTCATGCAGGGCATTGTGGCGTTCAACATGCAGGAGAAATATGAGAAGACCTATTTTCTCTGTCAGAGTCTGATGGAGCGGCTGGATCAGCAGGACGAGTATCGCTTTGGTGATCCCGTGACGATCATTGGCGGAAAGAGGGATCCGAACAGGTATCCGTCCACCAGTATCACGGAGTGGATCGTTGGATGGTATCTGGGCGTGAACGGGGAGCTTTGCGTCGGCTCCACGGAGCAGTTTGAGGCGTTTACGGCGCATTACCTGGGCGTTGCCTTCGTGATCGCGGATGATGCCACGACGGCTCAGATCGCCCAGACGAAAGAGTATGAAGAGATGAAAGCTTATCCCGATGCGGAATGCATCCAAAGGATCAACGGCGTCTGGACGATCAAGCTGACGAATACGAATTAAAGTGCAGCCCCGCTACTTGGTGATGGCCCGAAGGTCGGGCTTACTGTAGAGAAGGAAGGTTGCAAGTCCGAGCAGGAGCATGACAAGCAGGTTCGCGAGATTTGTCATCTCTGCGGGGGCAAGGCAAATAAGAAAGATTGGAAGAAGCGCAGTGAACATGGCCAGCATGCTGAGCCCGCAAGCTGCGCTTTGTTTTACGACTTCGGCATGAGAGTTCCACTGGAATTTCGGAAGCTTTAGGTTGATGAACAGGCCGAAGGTCGCGGAGAACACAAGGTACAGGGCGGGGATTATGATCAGCCAGAGGCGCTCCATAAGGGTGGCACGCACGGTAAAGAGCAGGATGACCTCTGAGAGCACGTAAAACGGTCCCATGACAAGCAGGCTGAACAGAAGCTTTGCATTGCAAAGATCCCTCGGAGAGATGGGGAGGCATTTCACCTGCCACAGGGTGTTGCCCTCCATGGAAACGGAGGAGGTGGAGATGCTCATGATGCAGAAGAACATTCCGAGAATGTAAGGGAGGGCTGCCTGAAGATTCAGGTGGATCGGCAATTGCAGAGTAGTCTGAAGAATTTCTTCCATGCTGAAAAAGCCGAGTGCGATCGCGAATGCCACGGCAAAGATGGGGCCGACGATCGTGTTGGTCACGTAGATCCCGGAGGAGAAATAGCGGCCGGCTTCCTTGCGCACAAGAGCGTTCATGAGGGAAGCGTTCCTAAGGCTTGCAAGCTGATAATCATGATGCGAAGCACCTTGTATCAGCTTTCCGGAGATCGTAAAGAAGTTCTTTCCGATCACCAGCGCGGTAAGAAGCAGGATCAGAAGGGATGCCAGTCCATACAGGAGGAGGTCCGAAAGGTTACCGCGGAAGAGGCCGTCCCATGCTTTGAAAAGCGGCGAGCTCTTCTCGGCGGACTCGAATGCGGAGGCAACCTGCGCGGACAGCTGCGCCGTCACTTCTCCGGAATAATTGCTTCCGGAGGGACTGATCTGCGAGAAGTATTCCGTCGGCTCGGAAGAGGAGGCACTGCCGGTGATGATGAGGGGCAGCGCGAAGGTGACCACCAGGATGATGAGCATCAGGAGCACTTCCGTCAGCACTTTATGACGGTTTCTTGCGATGATCGCCGCGAACAGGATGCCGATCCAGGCTGCCAGCGACGTCGGAAGAACGGGCAGAAAGAGGATCGCCAGGAGCGCGGTGAGGCAGAAAGAAAGGCTGAAGCCGACATAGATGAAATATACGACGATGCCGGGCAAGAGAATGACCAGGGTGACCAAAAGCCCTTCCAGGTAGACGCGAAGAAGTCTTGCAAGGACAATGGGAAGGCTTCTTAGCGGGAGGGAGGCAAGGAGCTCGCGGTCTTTCTCGCGATAGAGCGAGGATTTCGCCCGAAATGCGTTGAAAAACAAGGTGAATGCGACTGCGATCAGGCCCAGGGACATGAGGATCCTGTCGGACGCGTTCAGCAACACGTAGGCGTAGGCTGTCGCGCCAAAGTAAAACATGCCAATGGCGATGAGGACCACAATGACGGCCAGGAGCGTGGCCCTGCGCTTTTTGTCAGCGGGATCCTTTCCATATCTCCAGAGATTGATCCCGAAGAGATTGACCAGTTCTAGTTTTGTTAACGTGAGAAAATGTTTCATAATCACACCTCTTATGATTCTTTCGTTTCTACCGTTTCCAGGAAGAGCTCTTCCAGAGAGGTCTTTCCCCGTAAGGTTTCCTCCATGGTGCCGCTGGTGATAAGGCGTCCTTCGCGTACGATGGCAACTTTGTTACAGAGCTTTTCCGCCACGTCCAACACGTGGGTGGAGAAGAAGATGGCGCCGCCCCGGGCGGTCACCTCAGCCATGTATCCTTTGAGCAGAAAGGCTGCCTTGGGGTCGAGTCCCACGAAGGGCTCATCCATGATCAGGAGCTTGGGCTCGTGGATCAGGGCGCTGATCAGGACGAGCTTTTGCTTCATGCCGTGGGAATAGGCGGAGATCAGGTCGCCTAAGGAATCCGTGAGTTCAAAGCCGTCGGCGTACTTGCGGATGCGCTCCTCGCGGTCCTTGGCGGACACCTCGAAGACGTCCGCGATGAAGTTGAGATACTGAATACCCGTCATGAATTCATACACGTCGGGATTGTCCGGGATGTAGGCGATGCGCTTCTTGACTTCCAGGGGATTCTTTTTCAGGTCGATCCCGTCGATCAGGACTTCTCCTTTTTCGAAATCGTGGATGCCGGTGATGGCCTTTAGAAGAGTCGTCTTGCCCGCACCGTTATGACCGATGAAGGCGTAGATGTCGCCCACCTCCACATGTAGCGTTACGCCGGAAATTCCTTTTTCCGTGCCTTTATAATGTTTTTGCAGATCACGGATCACTAACATGATCATGTCCTCTCTTTCTTGCTATAAATGTATTAGCTGCGTTTGTATGATTGTTGCATTTGCTGTATTACTACTGCTAATACAAATGATACTACGAGGCTTCGCGTTTGTCAAGTGGCTGAAGGCGGTTTTTTCGAGTGGATTCGGATGAAAGATGGCACGATAACATATGGTATCGTCGCAGATAACAACTTGTTGTTTTGGGCGTAACGTGCTATGCTTTACTAGATAAGATATAAGATTATATAAATGAGTTATTGGATATATTGCTCTGTTATGATCAGGAAGGGAGGGTGAGGATATGGGTTATGCGGTGGCGGGTATTATTTTTGTTATCGTGGTGTTGGTCATCTATGTGATTATCGTGCCAAGGCATTACAAAAAGGTGGGAGGGCAAATTCTGGATGAGTTTGATAAACACCCATTCCTGGCATGGCTGAAGTATGGTTTCAAGGGGAAGGAGCTGGCGGAACAATATTATGAGCCGCAGCATTCCGAAGACCTAGACCTGACACAACTTCCGGATTGGGCACTGTCAGAGGATGAGAAGAAGGTTAGAGACAACGTGACCTGGCATTGCAGTGAATGCGGCAAGACCAACAGCGGCGCAACGAAAATCTGCAGCTGCGGCGCAATGCGGGAGCAGACGGATAAGGAGGTATAACATGGGAAGATTTTCGAAGGTTCACAGATTTCATGAGGCGGGAGAGGGCGCGAACGTTGTCAACGTGGAGCGTTTTGGCACCCCGGCATATTCTTTGTATACGAGCACGAAGGTGTTCACGATGCACCATCATATCGACGTAATGGATGAGAATGAGGTGGTGAAATACACCTCGCGTTCCAAGGTCATATCCATTCGTGACAAGACGGACGTCTTCAAGGCGAACGGCGAGCACGTGGCGCACATTGAAAGAAAGTTCTTCACTTTGCATGAGAGACATTATGTTTCGATGATCAGCGGACTGACCTTTGAACTGTCGAACGAGCTGTTCCATCTCATCAAGGACGTGACGAACATTGAGGGCCTCGGCTGGCAGCTTCGCGGCAACATTCTGGGACTGAACTTTGAACTCTATGACAAGGTTGGGAACGTGGTTGCGGTCATCGGCCAGAAGATGTTTTCCATTCATGACAAGTATTGCATCGACATTTATCAGGGAGAGTATGAGGAGATCGTCGTGGCGATCCTGATCGCGCTTCAGCACATGATCCGCGACAGACAAAGATCCGCAAACTCCTCCTCCGGTTCCGCCAACGGCAAATAAGGCGAAATCATGAAGAAATAGGCAACTAAGGCGTTATCATGAAAACAAAGACAAGTTCGAGAATTAAAGCGATCCTGTGCATTTTGGCGGCGGCGTTTGGCTTTTCGCTGATGACGTTTTTCGTGCGCCTTTCCGGCGACGTGCCCACGATGCAGAAGGCGTTTTTTCGGAACGCGTTCGCGGCGGTGGTTGCCATCTTTCCGCTGGTTTCGAGCAAGGAAGGCTTTCGGATCAAGAAGGGATGCTTTGGCGACATTGCGCTGCGCTGCCTTTTCGGGACGAGCGGGCTGATCTGTAATTTCTATGCCATCGACAGACTTGGGATCGCGGATGCAAACATGCTGAATAAGCTGTCACCGTTCTTTGCGATCCTTCTGTCGGTGTTCATCCTGAAAGAGGTGCCGACGTTCGTGGACGTGCTTGCAACGGTGCTGGCATTCGTCGGCGCGCTGTTTATCATCAGACCCGGCGGGAGTATGTCCGTGGTGCCCGCGCTGCTTGGCCTCTACGGCGGATTCGGTGCAGGCACGGCCTACGTGTTTGTGAGAAGGCTTGGACGAAAGGGCGAGAGAACGCCCGTGATCGTGATGTGCTTTTCACTGTTTTCGTGCTTGGTCACGGCGCCGTTCCTCATCTTCGATTTCCATCCCATGACGCTGCGTCAGTGGGTCTGCCTGATCCTGGCAGGCGTTGCGGCGAGCGTCGGACAGTTTGGCATCACGGCTGCTTATAAGTTCGCACCGGCCAAGGAGATCTCCGTGTTCGATTATACACAGGTGATCTTTGCGGCGTTCCTTGGCATGATCTTCCTGCACGAGACGCCGGTGCTGCTTAGCGTGATCGGCTACGTGATCATCATCGGGATGGCAGTCATCCGCTGGTACGCCGCCCTCAGGCGGGATAAGCGGGAGGCCATAGCCGTTGAGAAGCAAGGGTCAGTTGCCACGGACGCCGAGGCTGTCATGGCAGATGGCACGGACGCTTCGAACCCTTGATCACAAGTCGAATTCGACGATCCCGTCCTCGATCCGGTACATTGCACCAACCACGCGCAGGCCTTCCTCCTGCTCATCCTTTTGGATCTCTAAGCTGGATTCGATGATGCGTACACTTTGACGAACGTTTAGAAGGGCGGCTGTATAGTCGTCCTTTTCTTTTCCGATCGCCTGCTTGATCTCGTCCGTGATGAACTTGATAAAGCCGCTGGGATCATGATCGATCGCGGCATGTACGGCGCCGCACTGCGTGTGCCCGAGCACGACGACCAGCTTGGTCCCGAGATGTCCTGCAGCATATTCGATGCTGCCGAGCTGATGATCATCAATGACGTTGCCGGCTACGCGAATGGTGAACAGGTCACCGATGGCCGCGTGGAAGATTCTCTCCGGGATCACGCGGGAGTCGGAGCAACAGATCACGATGGCGTAGGGCTCCTGGCCGTTACGCGCAAAGTGCTCTAATACTCTGGACGAGATGTCCGACTGAAAGGTGTCGGCGGAGACATACGCGGCATTTCCTTCTTTCAATTTCTGGATCGCTTCCTTTGCTGAGATCATGGCAAACCTCCTGTTTATCTATTTTTGTATGAAATATGTTTTCAAGTATCTGATCGGTTCTTCTTTTGCGCAGCATTCTCTTTCTTATATGCTTTCACCGCGTTCTCATAAAAGCTGATCATTCCATCAAGGCATTCCTGGGGCGAGAGGATGACGGCGTCCTTGCCGAATCGGCTAAAGTATTCTTCGAGTTGATATCTGGGCCAGTTGAAATAGAGAGTGTTTCCTTCCCTGCGAAGGACTTCCGGCCTATTCTTTACGATAACGTGGAAGCGCTGGATGCCGCGGTCCGTCAGGAGAACCTTTGCCTCGACGTTCTTGGAGGCGGACTGAGGATGTTGGATGGCGAGCTCCTTCAAGTCCTGCAGCGTCTTTGCGTCCGGGGTGAAGATGTCCGAGGTGACGAACAGGGAGCGGATCCTGGAGATGCGGAAGGTTCTCGTAAAGCTGCCGTTTCTATCCGTGCAAAGAAGGTAATTGCACTGTTCCTCCTTGGAGGCTGCGATCACGTAGGGCCGCACGGAAAAGACGAGATCGGGGGCAGAGGTGGAGGTGAAGGTGACCACGCGCTTTCTTTGCATGGCCGTGATCAGTTCATCGTAGGTCTCCCGAAAGATGATACGTTCCCGCTGATTCCTTGCGATGGATAGATAGGAGTTGAACAGGTCGTTCACGTACTGCGAGAGGGAGACGTCCCGAAGGAGGTTATTCTCGATGGAGCGCATGACGTCCAGGGAGCGGCCGCTCACGGTCAGCGTGATCGCGCAGTCGCGCTCTGCACCGAGCTCCTGATTCTTCGCATAGGCTAATAGAAGCTTATCCGCGATGGCGCTTGCGTCACGCTTCGTGACGGAAGGAAAGCCTGCAAGGCTCCCTAAGATATTCTCGCGAAGTTGGTCCTTTCTTTCAAGGTATTCGTCAAAGTAATTCACCAGGAGTTCCTTGAGAAAGGCGTTCAGATTCACGGAGCCATCCTTTTTCGCGAATTCGAATAGCTCCGCGTCATTTAAGAGGCGCGTTCTCACTTCTTCCGGCAGATAAATTTTATATTTCTCCGTCATTGTTATCTCCTTTTTGGGGTCGCTCTATTTTGTAATTATATCAGAAAATACAAAATAATTCAAGAAAAATGGGGTCAAAATAGTGTCAAATTCCTCAGCTTTTCATATCCAATTTTCTGACGTATGATGGAAACATGAAAAGCACCGACAGCAGAAAAAAGACTCACCTGTCACGTGAATATACGGTGCTTTGAAAACGAAGCCGAAAAGACACATACAGCAACTTTTAGCGGATAGCTTTATGGTGAAAGCACATAATATTTAATTATGAGATGCAGGTTCGAATCCTGTTCCATTGCCCGCGAGGGCGACAGTGTCTTGTAAAAAGCTTCGGTTGCAGGGCGACGGACTTCGCCGCCTTGTGATCATCAGAAACAAAAGGAGGTGGATGAGATGTTTCTGGATTTTTTGAAGAGAGAAGAGAATATGACCTACACCGAGAACGGAGCGGTGACGCATCGCACCACCACTTCCTCGTGTCTTGACCTGTTTGCGACGATCGGCGCGCTGCGCAGCGCGAGCGAGCAGGAGATCGTCACCAGATTCGTTCAGGCATACGCGGAGAATGCGGATCTTGCAGTGAAGACCTTGTTCTTCGCGAGGGACGTAAGGGGCGGCCTCGGTGAGAGAAGGGTGTTTCGCACCATCCTTCATTGGCTTGCGGTGAACGAGCCGGAGAGCGTTCGAAAGAACGCGGGCTTCATCGCTGAGTTCGGTCGTTACGACGACCTGCTTGTGTTGCTTGGCACTCCCTGCGAGCAGGCGGCACTCACGGTGATCAAGGAGCAGCTTTCGGCAGACCTTGCGGCTATGGCAAACGGCGCTTCCGTATCCCTGCTGGCAAAGTGGCTCCCTTCCGTGAATGCCCATGGCACGCAGACTGTCATGAACGCAAAGCGGATCGCCCGCGCACTTGACATGAGCGACGCGAAGTACCGAAAGACGTTGTCCGCGCTCCGCGGCCACATGGAGATCGTCGAGAATCACCTGCGTGAGAAGAAGTACGACTTCGCGTACGAAAAGCAGCCTTCGAAGGCGCTTTACAAGTACAGGCAGGCGTTCTTCCGCAATGACCAGGAGCGTTACAGCGACTTCCTGAGGCAGGCAACGATTCATCCTTCCGTGATGCATGCGGGGACGCTGACGCCTTATGACGTGGTTGCGCCCGTGATCACGAAGGCGATGGGGCACCAGGCGATCAGTGAGGACGAGCGCCGCGCCATCGACGTGACCTGGAAGGCACTGCCGAACTTTGTCGGCGCGGAGAATGCGCTGGCCGTGGTGGACGGTTCCGCATCCATGTACTGGGGTGGTAACAGCATGTTGCCTGCGGCAGTGGCGCAGTCCCTTGGGATCTACTTCGCGGAGCACAATCAGGGCGCGTTCCGTGGCCACTTCATCACGTTTTCGCGCAGTCCTCGTCTCGTTGAGGTACAGGGTCGCGACATCGTGGAGAAGGTTCGCTACTGTATGAACTTTAATGAGTGCGCGAACACGGACCTTGCGAAGACCCTGGAGCTGATCCTGAATGTTGCGGTACATAATCACCTGCGTCAGAAGGACCTGCCGGAGAAGCTTTACGTGATCTCCGACATGGAGTTTGACGTGGCGACGCGCGGCAATGAGCTGACGAACTTTGGTTACGCGAAGTCGGAGTTCGCAAGGCACGGCTACGAGCTTCCGCAGATCGTCTTCTGGAACGTGGCAAGCCGAAACCAGCAACAGCCCGTGACGAAGAACGAGCAGGGCGTATGCCTTGTGTCCGGATGCACGCCGCAGATCTTTTCGATGCTCACCAAGAACATCTTAGATCCGTACTCGTACATGATGGGAGTTCTTGGTTCGGCACGCTACGAGAAGATCGTCGCGTAACGGCGGAAAAAATACGAAGAGGGACTGATACAATTCAATTGAATCAGTCCCTTTTTTGTGGTATAATATTTTTGCGTGTTTTAAGAGGATTTTGGGGCGAGAAAGAGAGGGGGTACCTCTCGAAAAAAATATGATAAGATCAAAGGAGGAGCGCTATGAATTATGCTGTAAAGGGAGAAACTTTGCCGGTACTGGTTGTTTCACTGCAGGCAGGGGAAGAAGTAACTTGTGAAGCCGGAGCGATGAGCTGGATGGATCCCACCATTCAGATGAAGACGGAAGCAGGCGGACTTGGCAAGGCACTCGGAAGAATGCTGACCAAGGAATCCCTATTCCAGAATAAGTACGTGGCAACGGCTGACGGAGAGATCGCATTCGCATCCAGTTTTCCGGGATCCATCGTGGCATATGAGGTAACGCCTAATAGCCCGATCATCCTGCAGAAGTCCGCATTCCTTGCGAGCATCGGTGACATTGAGCTTTCCGTTGCTTTCCAGAAGAAGATCGGCTCCGGCCTGTTCGGCGGCGAGGGCTTCATCATGCAGAAGTGCACCGGTAACGGCGTCGTGTTCGCGGAGATCGACGGACATGCCGTAACCTACGAGCTGGCAGCAGGACAGCAGAAGATCGTTGACACTGGATATCTGGCAGTGATGGACGGCACCTGTCAGATGGACGTACAGATGGTAAAGGGCGTAAAGAACGTGTTGTTCGGCGGCGAGGGACTGTTCAATACCGTGATCACCGGCCCCGGCAAGGTGACGCTGCAGACCATGCCGATCAGCCAGACGGCAATGCAGCTGTATCAATTCATGCCTCATCCCAGCAAGTAATCTGATTTGGGGGCGCATCGCAGGTTGGAATGCATGCGCCCCTAATGTCCGTTTGAAGAGTGGAATGACGGTGAAGTGTGGCAGGAGAATTGATCATGAATATAAAGGCAGTCTTGTTTGACATGGACGGAACGCTGATCGATACGGAGCGTTACTACCGGATCTTTTGGCCGAAGGCCATGGCGGAATTTGGATATCACATGACGGATGAGCAGGTGCTCTCCATGCGAAGCTTAGGCCGGCCCTTTGCACCGGCGCGGCTTCGGAGCTGGTTTGGCGAGGAGCTGGATTATTATGCGATCCGGGCCCGCCGAACGGAGATGATGGAGGAGTGCCTTGACAGGGAAGGCGTGCGGCTAAAGCCTGGCGCCGTGGAAATCTTAGAGGAGCTGAAGCGCCGCGGGATCATCGCGGCAGTTGCGACGGCTACGCCTCTTGAGAGGACGGAAAAGTATTTGAATGCGACGGGGATCCGTCCTTATTTTAGCCATATTATCAGCGCGACGCAGGTCAAGGAGGGAAAGCCCTCCCCGGATATCTATTTATACGCCTGCGAGCAGCTGGGACTTACGCCCGGGGAGTGCCTCGCGGTGGAAGATGCACCGAACGGGATCCTGGCAGCGTACCGTGCCGGACTTTCGGTGGTCATGGTACCGGATCAGACGAAGCCGGATGAGGAATTGGAACAATACCTGTATGCCTGCGTGGGCAGACTGGATGACATAAAGGAATTACTTGCATAGGAATAGGGCATAAGCCCTTATAGAGTGGGGCGAAAGGAGTATTTGGGGGATGAACGTTCAGGGTGTTTGCTGGTATTTATGCTATGGGCTGGGAATTCTTTTGTTCTTCTATGGGATCTTTTATTTGCTTCGCAAGAAGTATGTCAGGGAAGAACATTTTATCAAGGCGTCGGCGTTCGAGTTTCTCGCGAGCTGGATCCTGTATCTGCCGGAGGAGCTCTTTAATGACGTGCCTGCGTCCCTGCCGGTCCTGGAAGTGCTCGAGAGCATTCTCACGGCGTTGCTTCGGACCTTTAACATCTATCTGGGAAATGATTATTCCAGGGTCGCGTATGAAGGACATCCGATCTTTTCGTCCCTCTATGCAACGCTGATCACCATCGTGAACGTCACGCTCCTTTTGTTTGTTGCGGGCTTTATCCTGAAATTCCTGGAGGGCCCCCTGCAGCAGCTAAAGTTTTCGTCGAAGAAAAGCCGCCGGGTTTTCGTATTCCCGGTCTGCAACGTAAAGACGCTTTCGATCGCGGAAAGCATCGAAGGGCAGGACGTCAACCTTGTTTTCGCCAGCAATGACGAAGACCTCGGCGAGGCAGAGAAGCAGAAGATCAAGGACCTTCACGGCGTGTACGTGAAAGGGTCGGTATCCACGATCATTAAGAGGGCCGGCAGCAAGGCGCAGAAGATCGAGGTCTTTCTGTTTACAAATTCGGAAGAAGACAATCTGGCGGAGCTTGAGAGCATCTGCGCGAGGATGGAGGATGGGATCAAGGCGCCCGTTCGGGTGTTCGTGGAGCTGTCCGACACGCCCTGGGACCTGTATGACAATTTCCTGAAAAAGCACAGCAGCAGCGGGGACGATCGGTTTATCATCAACTTTGTCCGCACGGAAGAAAACTTTGTGTATAACAATCTCCTGAAGAGTTCCATCTTTGAGAACGCCATCGTGCGAGAGGACGGGAAGAAGGAGATCAAGATCCTGATCATCGGCATGAATGAGAGAAACCTGGAAATGCTCAAGGCCGTGTTGCATCTCGGGCAGATGCCGGGCTATCGGCTCACGGTCATGGTCCTGGATGACAAGGCGGGAAGGGATGCCCTCAGGACGAAGATGCCGGAGGTCTATGACGAGCTTGACAAGGAAGGGGATGCCATCTATCGACTCATCTACAAGGAGAACGCTGATCTAAGTTCCATCGAGATGATCAAGGAGGAGTATCCGGATTTCACCTTTGCCTTCATCAACGTCGGAGAGGACTTAAAGAACGTCAACGTGGCCATGCGGCTGAACGCCATGCGCGTACGGCGCGCCGGCGGCGAGGGGTATAAGATCCAGGTCAACGTCACGAGACAGAGGATCTGCAACGACTGGAATGCAGAGTTCAAGGAGAACCTGGAGTTCGTCGGTGACCTGAAGATGACATATAATTATGATTTCATCACCATGTCTGACATCGAGAAGGGTACCATCGCCATTCACGAGGTCCGTCATCCGAAGGGGGCGAAGTACGTCTCCTGGACGACATATTGCAACGATGAGTATAACAGGCATTCCGTGTACGCGAGAACGCTGAGCTTCAAGTATAAGGTGCAGCTGATCCATGACCTCTATGATCCCGAGGACGAGTTGAAGGGGACGGAGAAGGAGTGGGATATTTATAAGATCACGGATACGGATCGCCCCTGGAAGATTTATGAACATATGCGATGGAACATGTATACCAGGACGATGGGATTTGTCCTGGCGGACAAAAAGCTTTTGAATGCGGCGGGAGAGCTGGAGAAGAAGACCAGGTCCGTCGCCAAGGTGCACAATGATCTGATCGATTATTATGACCTGTCAAAGGAAGAACAGGATAAGGACGCACTGAAACTGACACCGGAGATCATTCAGATCCTCAGAGAGATTTAAGCCTATGAAGCGATGGCAAAAAAAGCACCCTCCCTATGAGGGTGAAAAACCATATCTGTACTTCGCGTTCGCGGAAGCTGACAGCGGCAAGGTAACTCGCATCATGCGCATTTTGCTTACCCGCGGCTGCCGCGTCTGGTATGCCGTTGGCACGGCGGGCAGTGCGGAGGAACTTCTCCATCGGCAGGAAAGGGCAGCCGACGCCGCCATGACCTTGCTGTATCTGTCGGACGCCGCCTGCACGGATCAGGACACGAAGAGCAGTGTGCTGGTGAACCAAAAGTTCCACCGGCCGATCCTCTGTCTCGACCCGGACGGAAAGGACCGGCGTCTCCTGATGGGACTACGGGAGGACCTGCCTTATCTGCCGCTTCGCGAGCTGAAAAAGGAGGAAGACCTGGAAGCGGCGATCATTCATCAGGAGGGCTTTACGCAGGATCTCATGGGAGATCCCGTGAAATTTAAGAGCGGATCCATCTTTGCCGTGCTATCGGCGCTGCTTAGCGGATTGGCGCTCCTCACCTTGCTTGTCACCTTCCTTGGCGCCCGGTATCTGCACTGGTTCGCGCCGGAGCCACAGGAAATCGTAGATGAAGTTTCACTTTCGGATGAAGTGATCCGAAATGCCGTGCGGAGCGCGGCGGAGGGCGGTGCGATCACCGAGGAGGTGACGAACGGGATCCATACCCTGCACCTGGAGGGACTGCCGCAAAGCTGGGCGGATCTTTCGTTCCTGCCAAATTTGGAGAAGATTGAGATCCCGCAGGACGCACTTCTTTCGGGCGGGAAGCTTCCTGACGGTGACTATGTCATCGCCTTGACGGGAGGTGGCTTATGAGTATCTTTTTTAAGCCCTATGAAGGGAATCGGCCCTTCCTCTTTGTCAGCTACGCCCACAGACAGTCGGAAGCGGTCATCAACACGATCCGCATCTTACATGACCAGGGCTACCGGCTTTGGTATGACGAGGGGATCCCTGCCGGAAGCGACTGGCCGGCTTGCATTGCAAATCACATGAGGGACTGCGAGAAGGTCCTGTTTTTCCTTTCCGCGCGAGCCATGGAATCGCCGAACTGCTACAGCGAGATGTGCACGGCGGCAAGACTTCACAAGAAGATCTTAGTGATCAGGCTCGAGAAGGTGCCCGTGGAAGAAAGATGGCATCCCATTCTCGACAACGCGCAGGACGTGCCGCTCCTTGACAGCCCTGAGGCGCGTGCGAATGCAATTTTGGGCACCGGTTTTATCACAAAGCGGTATCGCACTTCGATCATGGAAAAGATTCCGTGGCGCGTGCTGGGAATGATCACTTCGCTGGTGTTCTTCCTTGGCGCCGCAGGCGTGCTTGGCGCGCTGGCGAGTGGGGCGTGGACGCCGTTTGCGCAGGAGGAGCCTGCACTGGAGGCCGCTGTCACGCCGGAGCCGACGGCGGAGCCCACGGAGGCGCCCACCGTATCCTTTGTGGACGGAGCGGATTCCTTCTTTCCCGTGGAATTCACGTATACCCTGCAGGAACGCGCAGTGCGAAGGGCCCTGGGGCTTTCTTCCTCCGACACCGTGCTTCGCAGCCAGCTTAATGACATTACGGAATTATTCTTTTGCGGGAATATGGCGACAACGGGCATGGAGGCCATACGGCGCGACGCGGAGGGGAACTGGCTTGTGAATGAAGCGCCCGTCGTGAAGGGGCAGATCAGTGATCTTTCGTTCTTTCAAAGCACCGTATATCTGGAAAAGCTGGCATTGATCGATCAGCCCTCCCTGAACTTGTCGGGACTAAACGGTCTTCTGATGCTAAAGGAGCTGAGTCTTGCGGGAAGTGAAGTCAAGACGGTTTATGATCTGGATAACCTGCCGCGGCTCGAGATCCTGCACCTGGAATATACGAAAGTCCAGGACCTGAGGGTACTGAGCATGCTGCCAAGCTTAAAGACCGTGACGGTCAGCAGGGACATGCTTCCGCTGACCTGGAAAGAGGATGCAAAGTTTGAGGTAATTCTGTTACAGGACGAGTAAAGATTAGGGGGACAGACATGGGGGGAAAACAATTAAAGCTGCTGGCAACGAAAAGTGATCTCGAAACGTTGGAGCCGATCCTCGGTGCCCTGAAGGAGAAGGGATTTCGCATCAAGGATGCGGGCGGGCGCGGCCACGGCATGGTGCTTGCCGTCCTGTCGGAGCAGTTCTACGGTGACAAGGAAGCCGTGGATGCATTGCTCGCGCTGATCGCACAGGGCGCAGAGCGAGTTCTGCCCCTGCAGCTGGATGCGGCACCGGTCCCTGACGTGATCAAGAACGCGTTATATTCGAGAAATATTATTCCTGCCGGAGGGCGGGAGGCTTCGCTGATCGCAGAGCGCATTATGGATGCGATACATAAGCGGAAAGACTATTTTCCCGCAATTTTGATCGCGGGAGGTGCCGTACTTTTGGCCATCTGCGGAGCAATCCTCTGGTATTATACTTCGAAGCCGAAGGATACCGAGCCGGAGGAGGTCGTGGCATCGTCGGAAGAACCGGAGCCGGAAAAGCCCCTTCCCGGGGGACTTACGGAGGCGGACCTTGCCAAGGTGAGGATCGTCATCATCATCGGGGATGAGTTCCATTATTACGTCAAGGGTGATTATCAAGAGGGAGCGGAGCCGATGGAAAGCGATCTGGCAACGCGCATCGACGCGGATGGAGAAAGCCGCTGGATCAGCAACGAGGACGGACATACCTACTCCATGACGCACTATGATGACCTCAGCTTTATCGGGAAGATGAGAAACCTGGAAAGATTGTCCCTGATCAACGTGGAGGTGGATGCGGATAAGCTTCCGCAGCTCAGTCTTTTGTGGTATCTGATGGACGTTTACGTTAGTGACTGCAACATTGACAACCTGGATTGGATGAGCGGAGGCATTGTCAGGACCTTTGCCATTACTGGCACGCCGGTCAAGGATTATTCGGTGATCAATCAATGCAAGCAGATCGCCAACGTCGAAATCAATCTTCAGCATGTCAAAGAAGCGGATCTTTCGGGATTTGGACCGAATCTGCTGAAAAGTTTGAATATCCATAATGGGATGGAGCTGGAAAATGGCATTGACCTTGGGGGATTGCAAAACTGCGGATTGCTTTATGAGCTGGGATTAAATAACATGCCGGTCAGGGACCTTGAGTTTCTGCGAGACCGTACTTGGCTTAGGTTTTTATATCTTCTTAGTTGTGATCAGCTGACGGATGCTTCGGCGATTGGGACACTTACGAATCTGACTTATCTGCGGATGGAGTATTGCAACGCCCTTCGGGATTATACGCCCATCGGCGAGTGTAAGGCCTTGGAAAAACTGGAGCTTCACTGTGACGGCAATTCCCGCGCGTTCCGGGACGCCTCCTTCCTTTCGGACATGCCGGCTTTGCGGGATATCGGTCTTTGGTCGATCGACCTGCGCGACCTGAATTTCCTGGAGGGCATTGCCCAGTATCAGAACGCCATCAACCTTGGCTTTTCGGGACAGATCGATGATTATTCGGGACTTCGCTTTATCAAGCGATATGACTTTCTTCACATGAATCCCAGATATGATGAGGCGACTGGCAGCAGAAATGCATCGCTGGTCCTGCCCTATCTGAAGGACGCTCAGATCGGTGAGCTTCAGCTTTGTGGAGTGGACCGATTTGACCTAAAGGATCTGCCTGACAATCTTACAAGGCTTGGCATCGAGGGGGGCGACTGGAGGACCTTAAAGGGCTTAAAGCCTTATGCTCTTTCGGACATCAATATATGCAATTGTCAATACCTGACTTCCCTGGAAGGCCTGGAGGCCGTTTCTACTCTGTATGACGGATCGTTCCCCAACCTGCGGATCGAGAACTGCCCGCGTCTTAGAGACTATTCCGCGCTGGACGGAGCAGGCATGGCCTGCCTGACGATCGGGGCGATGGATAATTTTCCGGACTTTGGAAAATTTACCACGAGGAAGCTTCGGCTGGAGCGGATCCCGGGGATGACGGATCTAAGGTTCCTTAGCACTTTTGGGGAGCAGCGTTATCTCAACATAGAGCTGGTGGACCTTGAGGACCTTAGTGACATATCGGCACTCAGTGACTTTTGGGGGCAAGAGCTAAGAGTGCCTCCGCAGGTGGCGGAGCAGGCGAAGGAACTCGTAAAGGCGGGGAACTTCGGGAGCTATGAAGTGCAATATCCCGAGGGAGGCTGGCAGCCAAATGATAACGTGGTCGAACTCCTTAGCCTGGAAGACCTGGAGATGCTCTCGCCATCCGCATTAAAGCGCGTGGATAAGTTTGGCCTGGTGGGTGACACCTTTGTTCCGCTGGAGTATGGCAACGTGGAGTGGTATTTCGACGATGAGGGAGAGGTGTCGTTTTGGTTCCACTACTTTGAAACGGACGAGCGCGTACCCATTGAGCGCGGGGAAGGCATTATGACGGATCTGTCCTTGCTGAGTGACTTAACCGGGCTTCACATGCTTTGCCTGTATGATCAGCCGCTGGAAAACTTAAGCGGGATCCAGGAGTTTGCCAACCTGGAAAGTCTGGAGGTCGGCTATTGCCGGCAACTTACGGACGTATCGGCCGTGTTTGCCTGCCCGTCGCTCCAGGAGCTTTCCCTAAGGAATCTGCCGATCACCTCCATTCAGGGCATACAAAACCTGATGGACCTGTACCGTTTGGATCTTGGCGGGGACAGAGAGCTTACGGATCTGAAACCGCTCCTTTCACTGGATCGGCTGGAGTATGTGCTCGTCTCCGGAGAGGAGATGCGGGAAGCCATTGACAGTCTGGAGGGGGAGGAGTATCCGTTCTATTTTGACACCCAGCTTTTTCCCGAGGATGTTGACTTTTCTGACGGGGAATGATATGATTTCAGATAGTGTGCCGTGACCATGCGGCGAATGAAAAGTAAGGAAGGGATTGGAAATGAAGAAGGGTTTTGATGACATTATTGCAAAGGTAAAGGAGTGCGGCATGAAGAAGGTTGCCGTATCCGTGGCTCAGGACAGCGCAGTTCTCGAGGCAGTTCGCGCGGCAAAGGATCGCGGGATCGCAGAGGCAGTCCTGGTTGGTGACGAGGCAAAGATCAAGGAGATCGCAGCGCAGATCGGCGTGGACATCAGCGACTTCGAGATCATCAACGAGCCTGACATGATCCAGGCTTCCCTGACGGCAGTGAAGCTCGCGCATGACGGCAAGGTTGACATGTACATGAAGGGCCTGATCGACACCAAGAATTTCTTAAAGAGCGTGCTGGACAAGGAGGTTGGTCTTCGTACCGGCGGTCCCCTTTCCCACGTGGCAGTGTTTGACATTCCCATGATGAGTAAGCTTCTGTTCCTCACTGACGTGGCATTTATGACCTACCCCACGCTGGAGGACAAGGCAAACATTATTAAGAATACCGTGCCCGTATGCAAGGCGTGCGGCATCGAGAATCCCAAGGTTGCTCCCCTGGCAGCAGTCGAGGTGGTGAATCCTAAGATGCCCGCAACCGTTGAGGCACAGCAGCTCACCGAGATGTGTGCAAACGGCGAGATCACGGATTGCATCGTGGACGGACCTCTGTCCCTCGACCTTGCCATCGATCCCGAGGCAGCAAAGCATAAGGGAGCTACGGACCGTAAGATCCAGGGCGACGCAGACATCCTGCTCTTCCCTGACATTCATGCAGGCAACCTGGTATACAAGGCACTGGTTCACACGATCCCCGGCGTTAAGAACGGATGCATCCTGACCGGAACCAAGGTTCCCGTGATCCTGACCAGCCGTTCCGACACCTTTGAGACCAAGGTGAATTCCATCGCACTGGCAGCAGT
>CAMZDG010000024.1 GCA_947305245.1 uncultured Lachnospiraceae bacterium | reverse complement strand
CTGGCGGCGGGGCAGGGACAATTCTTCCCTTCTTGCTCTGTTTTGTCCCTCGCGCTTGCTTCCTGGCGGCGGAATGTCAAAGTTTATGATTCAATAATGCTACTTACGATTCAATAATGGGATTATGATGCTTCTGATCAGAAAAGAAATAAAGAGATTTCCGGTGCCCTAGATTGGGGCACCGGAATTTTGAAAACTAAACGATGATAGGATCAAACAAATTCTTACTATCGGTTATTCCCACTCATTTGTATTACTTTTTCAAGTCGTTTTTTCTATTCTTTCTCCCGTCATCGTTCTTCTCCTTTATTCTTTGTCTCTGTTCCAAACATATTTTGTATATCTGCCACCACCAATCTTAATTATGCTATCCGATGCCAAGAGATCTGCCAAAGTCCTTTCAACCGTTATACGGCTGATATCAGGGCACTTCTCCATGATTTGCGACTTTGTAATCTCGCCATAGGTGTTTTTGATAAGCTCCGCGATACGCTCTGGTTTTGAGAGTCCACTACCGGCTAATGTCTGCACTCGCTCTGAAAAGTCCCTGTAAGCCGCAACCACAACGCCAAGCATATATTGCACAAACGGGACATAATTATTCTCTCCCTCGTGCCAGTTAAGAGAACTTTCCTGCAAACATTCATAATACGAAGCTTTCGTTTTTTCAATCAAATTCTCGATACTGATATACTTTCCAACGATGTATCCAGCCCTGTATAGCATAAGCAGCGTTAACAATCTACTCATTCTGCCGTTACCATCATTAAATGGATGGATGCACAGGAAATCCAATATAAACATTGGTATCAAAAGCAGCGGATCTATTGTCCCAGTTCCAAGAGCTTTATTAAACTCATTGCAAAGATTCTCAATTGCCTCTGGTGTTTCCCACGCTGGAACCGGTTTGAAGCGCACAAATTTGTTTCCTTGCTCATCTTCTTCCTCAATGATGTTATCCGCTGCTTTATACTTTCCGCCGATGTCATAGCCTTCGAATTTATAAAGGTCCCTGTGAAGCTGCAGAATCATGTTCGGCCTGATGGAAATGTAATCATGACTTTCATGGATCGTATTTAACACGTCACGATATCCGGCAATTTCACGCTCGTTTCTCGTCTTAGGGGTCGTTTTGTCTTTTACAAGGGCCTTCAGTCTGGCGTTCGAAGTATAGATGCCCTCAATTTTGTTGGATGCCTCGGTACTCTGAATCTTTGCGATCTCGACAAGCTGTTTCAGGGCATCCACCTTTGCTCCAATAAAAAGCGTCTGTTCCCCTTTATATTCATGGATCTGCGTTAGCAGAGCCACGATCTCTGGCGTCAATAGTTTTTCCCATTTCTTTCCAAAATCAAAAGTTCTCATTTTAATCTCCTCATTCATGCATCAATTTACTCAAAATTGGGTATTATGATGTAATTAAATGATATAACCTAACATACTCATTGTCAACTTCAACTGCATCATTTTTGTCAAAATGATGTAGTTGAAGAATTGATGATGCAATTAAGCTTTGTAATGACAGGCATTCATTTTCCGTAATAAAAGTATTGTTTGATAATGGCGTCGATCTCATCCATCCCCAATGGATTTGCGCTCGTCTCCTCGGTAATGATAAGGTCCCGCCCTAGAAAAATCCCATTTTGCATAAGGGTTTTCAACCTTAGAACAGAGCTTTTTGCATAGTCCTTATCATCCATCATACCTCTGTGTTCCCAGTAAATCTCCCGCCTTTCCCTAATGTTTAGAACCTTAAAATCAGGATGGATCTTGGTCCCATTTTTCAAAATCAAAGGACACTCGTATTTATATGGAATTCCATGCTCTACAAGAGCGTTGGCGATGTTGATTTCAGATTTCGACCTGACTCTTTCTTTGCGTTTCGTCTCATAAAACGGCATGTAATCCGGGATTGGCTTCCGTTCATAAGGAATGCTTTGCCAGTAATTTATAAAATCTTCATCTGACATGTCGAGGGGATGAAGATACTTTTTCACTTCTTGGGGATTATTAGAATAGACTTGCTGAATTTCATTGATGATGTTTTCAGATTTTCTGAGAATTCTTTCCAGAATATGAATCTCTTGATTGATCAACTTAAGAACTTTATCATCATACTGCTTTTGCATGTAAGTTTGAATTTTAGCCGTTTCAGACTTAGGAATGTACACGCCAGTTTTATCAGTCTTTCCGCTCCTTAAGTAAAACTTCGCCTTCTCGCCGCTACACATGACGTGAATTCTTTCGGGCGGTGCCTTTGCCAAAGAAACTTCCAATGCTTTTCTAATCGAAAGAAGTTCTTTGCACCTTCGTCTCGCCTCCTCATAAAGATTCGTTTGTTTCAACATAATACTAGATTTTTGTTTGCTCACATGAATTCCTCCTTTACATTAATTTATCTTCTTGTATGCTTGTGGGATCGATTTTGATGGTTTTATGCTTTATCGATACTTTGGCGGCTCTGACGGGATGGGCGCAGGGATCGATTTTGGCGCTTTTCCGCTTTATCGATACTTTGGCGGCTCTGACGGGATGGGCACAGGGATCGATTTTGGCGCTTTTCCGCTTTATCGATACTTTGGCGGCTCTGACGGGATGGGCACAGGGATCGATTTTGATGATTTTCTTCTTTTCCGATGCTTTGGTGACTGGAAAAGATGGTTGGGGATCAAAAATGGCAGGGAATAGGCTGCGTGGAGGGCAGGGGATTGGGGCGTACGGGAATTGAAATGAAGCTAAGAAAAGGTTGATTTGAATGTTTTAAGACTGCGGGTCCAAGTTGTCCTGGACCCGCATGAAAGCAATGATTTAAGCCAAATGGTACTGAATAGTTTAGTACTGAATAGTTTAGTACTGAATAAGTCTAGTATTGAAAGCTAGTTTTGGGAAAAGCTAGAGCTAATTGGTCACTCCCACTCAATGGTTCCGGTGGGCTTGGGAGTGAGGTCGTAGAGGACTCTGTTGATGCCGGGAACTTCACTGGTGATGCGGCTTACGATCTTACCGAGGAGAGCGTAAGGGATTTCCTCGATGGTTGCGGTCATGGCATCCTTGGTGTTCACGGCGCGGATGATGCAAGGCCACTCGAAGCTGCGGAGGCCATTCTTTACGCCAACGGACTTATAATCAGGAACGATGGTGAAATACTGCCATACCTTGCCCTCAAGGCCTGCCTTTGCGAACTCTTCGCGAAGGATCGCGTCGGATTCACGAAGGGCGGTGAGACGATCTCTGGTGATGGCGCCGGTGCAACGCACGCCAAGTCCGGGGCCGGGGAACGGCTGACGCTCAACCATGCCGGTGGGAAGGCCAAGCTCGCGACCGATCACGCGAACCTCATCCTTGAACAGAAGCTTGATGGGCTCTACAAGGCCCTCAAAATGAATATCCTCAGGAAGTCCGCCAACGTTGTGGTGTGCCTTTACGGGACCGGATTCCAGAATGTCGGGATAGATGGTTCCCTGTGCCAGGAAATCAACGTCCTGAAGCTTTCTCGCCTCTTCCTCGAATACGCGGATGAATTCCTCGCCGATGATCTTACGCTTCTTCTCGGGCTCTGCAACGCCTGCAAGCTTGTCAAGGAAACGGTCGGTCGCGTCGATATAGATCAGGTTTGCATCCATCTGATTCTTGAACACTTCGATCACCTGCTCAGGCTCGCCCTTGCGCAGCAGGCCGTGATTTACGTGCACGCACACAAGGTTCTTGCCGATCGCCTTGATCAGGAGCGCTGCCACAACGGAGGAGTCAACGCCTCCGGACAAAGCCAGGAGCACCTTCTTGTCTCCCACCTGCTTCTTCACTGCCTCAACCTGCTCGTCGATGAATGCCTTTGCGAGCTCGGGCGTGGTAATTCTTTCCATTGATTCCGGTCTTACGTCTGCCATAACTTCCTCCTGTTTTTATATTTTTCTATCGTTTTTGCCGCGTCCGGCCTTCGAATGGACCTGCGGCTACAATAAAGAAAGTATAGCATATTTCCCCAAAAACCGCAATTCCCAGATGGCAAAAACCCGCCAAAATCAAGGATAATATACCATTCCCAAAGGAACAGCCAAGGCACGGGATAAACCTGTTGCAGGAGGGCAATCTATCAATACTTCACCGTCGTCAGGTCAGGGGCTCCGCTCGTGATCATCTCATAAACGATCTCGGAAAGGTGCGCACCAATTTTTTTGCTTTCTTTCACATCCCCGGAAAACGAGACGAATACTGTCGCGTCGTTTTGCACAAATTCCGCGAAGAAAATGACGGTCCGCGCGCCCTTGCTGTTTGGCTTGGAGGTGAAATAGCCTGTTCTTACGGGAACGTCGCCTATCTCCGTCATGCTTTCATTCCCGCTGATCACGGTGTCGCTGACGGGCAGGCCGCTTTTGGAGGCCAGAACATGAAGCTGTCCGACGCCGCCCACGACGCGTATCGTCTCACCTTCATTATTGGTGAAATATCGCTCCTCGTTCGCAACCCATCCTTCGAAATGAAGCAGCTCGCCCGTGTCAGCCGAAAAGATCGCAAAGCCGTCAAGGATCCCGGACAGGGTCGGGAAGAGGGCCTGCCACTCCTCATCGGAGATCGGACGCTGAACGGTTGCATCATTATAGGCATACATTGCATCTGCGCTCGCGGAACTGCCAACATTGTAAACGACTGTCTGACCGTTTGGAAGGTCGAATTTATATGCTTTCTTTAGGATCCCGGCCTGCACTGCGCCAAAGCACAAGGCAAAGACGACGAGGGCACACGCCGCAGCGGTCACGGCATATTTCTTCGCAGGGAAACGGTGAATTGCTTCATGTCTTGTACCTGTTTCAGGATTCTCGCATGCTTTGCTTTTTTCGCCAGCCTTGCGGCTTCCCGTGTTCTCCTCATATGCTTGCCGGAAGCGGAGGATTTCGCCGAGCATGCGTTCCTTCGCGTCATCTTTCATAGGCGCCTGATCCCACGCCATGATCATAACCTCACTTTTCATATTCGTCACCCAACCTTTCTTTTAGGAGAAGCCTCGCCTCGCTGAGGTAACTACGTATCGTTGACTTCGGTTTTTGCAAGAGCTTCGCAATCTGCGCGCTGTCATAACCCTCATAATAATACAGATAAATGACGGTTTTATATTTATCCGGAAGCCCTGTAATGGCCTGCAGCACGTCAGTCACCTCGGGGTGCTCCGCGCGTTGCGTTTCTGGACGATCAGCGCTCTGAAGCTCCGAATGCTCCTCGATGTCCTCATGTTTTCGGGAGGGATGCTTTAGCATGTTCTTGCAGACATTCGACGCCGTTCGGATCAGCCACGCCTTCTCATGCTCTGCGCTCTCGAAACGCGGATCCTTTCGGATCAGCCGGAAGAACGTCTCCTGCACGGCATCCTCTGTTTCGGCGGCATTTTTCATATAGGCAAATGACACGCGGTATACCGTTTTCATATAGTGTTCATAGATTTCGATGATCTCCTCTTCGGTTCGCATGCTCTCACCTCCTTCTATCTATAATACAATCAAAAACGCACATGTGTCGGGAAAATTTCAAAATTCTATCGAAATAAAATAGAATTTCAAATTTCCATTCCGTTTTTCCGGAACGATTTCCAACAAAAAATATTATTTCGACTATTGGTCGATTTTCTATTGACGTGGTGAAAATTACGTTGTATTATAAAATCGACCGATAGTCGAAAATAACATTGTGATATCAATCAAAGGTTCATCGAAAGTGAGGTGTATCACCAAATGAAAAAAGGGGAAAGAAGAAAGCTGGAGCTCTTGCAGATCGCGTATAAGCTGTTTATTACCAAGGGGTATGAGAACACGAGCGTGGATGACATTATTGAGGCGGCTGGGATCGCAAAGGGCACTTATTACTATTATTTCGAAAGCAAGGAGCAGACGCTCGAGGAGGTCATCGGCATGATGATCGACCAGGAGACAGAGGCCGCGAAGCAGATCCTTGGCGCGCCGATTTCGGTGCCGGAGAAGATCATCGGGATCATCGCATCGATCCATCCGAGCGCAGAGGAGCAGTCGATCGAGGGCGCATTGATGCAGCCAGAGAATGTGCTGATGCATAATAAGATCAAGAAAAAGCTTGTGGAGAAGGTAACTCCGCTCCTGACCGAGGCGGCGGAGGAAGGCATTCGTGAAGGGATTTTTGACTGTGACAATGTTTCTGAGCGGATCCGGCTTCTTCTCATTGTCGCAAATGAATATTTCGACGATGGCGACGTGACGCCGCCTAGCATCGACGTCTTTATCGACATGAGCGAGAAGCTTCTCGGCGCGAAGCCCGGAACCATGGGCTTTGTCAGGGCGCTGATCGGCAGAGGGCCCGAGCAATGAGTGAGAAAAAGAACTTTCGGAAGTTCCTGCTGCTTTGGTCGGGCGAACTTGTCTCCTCGATCGGCGGCGGACTGACGAGCTTTGGCCTTGGTGTCTATGTGTTTCAGCAGACGGGAAGCGCTTCCAGTATGGCGTTCGTAACGCTGCTTGGCTTTCTTCCAACCCTGCTGCTCTCCGTTCCGTCCGGCGTTTTGGCGGACAGATATGACAGAAGACTCCTCATGATGATCGGGGACGGATGCTCAGCACTCGGCGTCCTTTACATCCTGTTTTGCATGCTACGCGGCAGTGCCTCGCTCACACAGATCTGCATTGGCGTATCCTTTAGCGCCGTGTTTTCAGCGCTGCTCGAGCCCTCCTACCGTGCGACGATCACGGACCTTCTGACCAAGGAGGAGTTCTCGAGGGCAAACGGGCTGATCTCGCTCGCGGGAAGCGCAAGGTACCTCTTCTCGCCAGTGATCGCGGGATTCCTGATTGCGATCAGCGACATCAAGCTCCTGCTCATCATTGACGTTTGCACCTTTTTCCTTACGATCCTGAGTGCGGCGGTCGTGCGAAAGGGACTGAAGGCCAAGCCCGCGGAAAAGCGGGAGGCGTTCTTCCGGAGCATGAAGGAAGGCTGGCGGGTGCTCCGCCGCAAAAAAGGACTACTGCCGCTGGTGGCGCTCTCCTCTGCCGTGACGCTTTTCATGGGAATCCTGCAGGTCCTGGAAAAGCCGCTCATTTTGTCCTTCGCGGATGAAACGACGCTCGGCATCGCCGAGACGGTCTGCGCTTGCGGCATGCTGATCAGCGGCGTGATCCTTGGGTTCAAAGGGCTGAAGGGCCATTACGTCAGGACGCTCGGCCTCGCGCTCATGCTGTGCGGCGTGTTCATGTTCGGGTTCGCCCTGTTCGAAAATATATTCATCATCTGCGCCTTCGGGTTCCTGTTTTTCGCAACACTGCCCTTTGCGAACAACTGCCTGGACTACCTTGCGCGAACGAACATCCCGGATGAGGCACAGGGACGCGCCTGGGGCATGATCGGGTTTATCTCGCAGCTTGGCTATGTCGTCGCCTACAGTGTTTGCGGCGCGGCTGCAGATTTTCTTGGCAACTTATTAGGCTGCGGCGTCGGACGGGGCGCGGCCACGGTCGTGATGATCGGAGGCGTGCTGCTTGCCATCACGGCGACGTTTGTCTGGATCCCGAAGAGCATTCGGGAATTGGAAAATAATTGATTGGAGGATAATCGAATGAATCAAAATGAAGCTGAGATCAGACAAGAAGCGGCGAAGCCTTATCGGTATCGTCCCGTACTCTTCTTTGTGCTGGCATATTTTTTCACCTGGATATTTTGGATCCCCGCGTGCTTTTTAGGGGAAAACATCGGCGGCTTTTTGATGGCCATCGGATGCTTTGCGCCGGCCGTGGTGTCAACGGTGTTCGTTCTGGTTTCGAAGAATGCGCTGCTGAAAAAGGACTTGAAGGTCAAGCTGATCGGATTATATAAGGTTAAGTGGATCAACGTGTTTTGGGCGATCGTGCAGTTTGCGGGGATCGTCGCTGCTTCCATCCTGCTCTCGCTTGCGTTCGGGCAGCCCCTTTCCCAGTTCTCGCTCACGAAGGACTTTTCCTTTACGGGCGTCGGCGTGTTTGGCGCATTCGCGACGGTGACGCTTGCGGCGATCATCGAGGAGCTTGGCTGGAAGGGCTATTGTGAGGACTCGATCGGCTCCTACATGAACTGGTTTTGGGAGTCGCTCCTTTTCGGTGCGCTGTGGTCATTATGGCACTTCCCGCTGATCTTTATCCAGGGAACCTATCACGCAGGGCTGATGGTCAATCCGCTGTTCGTCGTGAACTTCTTCGTCAGCGCCATTCCAATGGGCTTTATCATCACGTGGGTGTACCTTGTGAGCGACCGTTCCATTTTGGCCTGCATCATTTATCATATGTTCATCAATCTGATGCAAGAAAAGATCGCCATGACACCCGAGACAAAGTGCGTGGAGACCATTGTCGTGACTGTCGTGGCGATCGTGATCGTCATTATGAACAAGGATATGTTCTTTGAAACCCGCCATGTCGGAAAGCTGCTGGAGACGAGATATGGGGAGGAAAATAAAGGAATGCAAAGCGAGGGACGTGACTAGGTCGAGGAATGCAACGCGAGGGACTTAACGAAGGTCACGCCATCACGCGAAGCACACCGTAACGCTGGCACCATCATCCGCTCTCACTTGTCCTTCCCACCAGCGGCTTACCATCGCTTACGGAGCGCTTGCTGTCTGAGCCTTCCTGCGGCTTGGCAGCTGTCTCCGGCTTAGCATTTCCCTCCGGCTTAGTTACTGCCTCAGACTTAGAATTCTCCTCTGCCTTAGGCGATTCCTGCGGCTTTGCGCTCTCATCCGGCTTGGCATTCTCCTCGGGCAAGGCATCACGCAGCGCTTCTTCCCTTGCGCGGACGCGGTAATCCTTACGCACAAAGAAAACTGCACCACTCATGGGGTAAACCCATTCATTGGAAAGGGCGATGCTGTATACGCCGTTTTCCTCCTCAAGCGTGTTGTCATAGGAGGACGCGTCGCCCTTATTCAGGAAAGCATACATCTCCACGTCCATGGCATCCTCGTTGTAGCTGATGGAGATCTGCGGATCCTTTGTCGGCTCAACGAGTGCGACCTCGATGATGCTGTCCCAGCGCTTCGGCATATGGAAGATCAGCGATACGTCATGCTCGGACGCGGTCTGGTCATGCGCCACCTTGAAGGTAAAGAGCAGACCATAATCGCGGCCCTTATAGTTCCCGACCTCGACGTTATACAGCTCTCCCTTTGTGCGGTCGATGGTAAGATGCGGGCGGAACATTCTGTGAGCAAGCTTTAAGAGCTCGCCGGAGCGATCGCTCCCCTGAAGCTCATGGAAGATCGCCTTATCTTCGGGCACGATGTCGAGGATCTCACGGAAAATGCAATTCTTGAAGACTTCTCTCTCCTCGCCGTTCTTGCTGCTGCGAAGGAATGCGTCGAGCCCGCCGTTATCATAGATCAGACCAATCTTGACGAACTCGCTGTTCATGTTATTTCCCTTGGGATCAAGGTATTTCACGGTATAATTCAGCTCTTCCTGCACGTAAAAGTACGGATCTCTTTTTGCATCCGAGCGAAGCGTCTGGAAGGCCTGCGTGCGCTCCGTCTCGAGAACGAAGCGATAGGAAAACGCAGTCTTGATCCTGCAGTCCCCTGCAGTCAGATAGCTCTTTTGCTTAAAGTCCTCCGGCGTGAGCAGATAGGTTCCGAGATGGTTTTCGATCATTTCCGCCGCATCCTTGTCATTTACGATGGAGCCGATAAAGGCGTTGACGAAGACCTTCTTCTGATCATTCTCATACAGCTCCATGGCTTCCGGATGATACATGAGCGTATCAAGGATCTGCTCGGAAATCTCGGAAGCATAGCTCTCCTTCGACATCCATTCATGCGCGACGTCAAACACCAGGAACGCCGCCAGGACGCCCATCAGATTACCCACCGTGTCCTTTAGAAGGTCCATCAGCGAGGCATCCGGCGTGCTCACAAAGATAAAGATCTCGCCCAGGATGATCAGGAGCAGAACCGCCGCGTATAAAAGGATATAGCCCAGTTTTTTATTCTGCCTGTTGATTCTTTTATGTTGCTCATTGTCATGTGCATTCACGCGCTTCTCATTTGCCGAATTATCCATACTCTCCGATTTCCTCCTTCGTAAAAACGCCGCCAAACAGCACGGGCTTTTCCTTGAAGTCCGCCCAGAATCTGTCGCCGTAGTCAAAGTGCCACCACTCGGAAGGCAGGTTCGTGAACCCCTCCTTCTCCATGACCTGGCAGAGTAATCTTCTGTTGTCCCGTATCGTCTTTAGCGGCTGCCGTTCCGCCTGCTCATAAAAATTCGTTCTGGTCTTTTCCGTAAAGGCATCGAAGACGGTCCCCATGTCCAGTTCCCTTCCGTTTGCGTCCAGGATCGTCAGGTCGATGGCGCCTCCCGTCGTATGCACCGGCGCGGCATGTCTGTCAGGCACGGGCTCCGACACAAACCCGCGGATCACGGTATCCCGCTCCGTCTCCGAAACCTGATCTAAGCCGAAATTTCGGATGATGTCCATGGAATAGACCTCATATAATTCCTGTTGCAATGCAAAGGGCCTCCAGGCGTCCCAGATCCGAAAGCGCCATCCCGTCGGGAGCCTTTTTGCCGCGCGATAAAGCTTCTCGGCGACCTCCCTGCGCATCAGACACCTCTTTTCCGCATGGGTCATGCCGAGGACGGGATATTGCATCGCAACCTCAATCCTGTGATCCGAAACGATCTCTACAAATTCGGATTTATTCTTTTTCCCAAACATGCCAAGACCCCCTGTTCCAACGAGATTCATTCCCTTTGCGAGGCACGCCTCGCTCATGCCTTATAAACTCGCATATGTCTTATAAACTCGCTCATACCCTATAAACTCGCTTACGTCTTACAGCTTCGCGCCGCCCTTACTGCCTCCAAAGCTTGCCGAATTCAAGATGTTGGTGTCGAAGGTAAAGGTCAGGGCCGTCTCGGTCCTCTGTCTCTTGAAGGCCAGCTGGATCATGCGGTCAAGGAGCTCCTTATAAGGAATGCCGATGGGCTCCCAAAGGTAGAACGCAAGGGATCCGGGAATGGTGTTGATCTCGTTAAAATATAGCTTTCCGCTCTCTTCATCGATCATGAAATCGATCCTGGCAACGCCATTGCAGCCCAGCGCCTTGAAGGAGCGAACCGCAAGCTCGCGCACCTCCTCTCGCTGCTCGGGCGAAAGGTCAGCGGGGATCTTTCTCGCAACGCTCGCCATGCCCTTGGAGCCGCTCCCCTTGGCATTGCTTACGTACTTGTCTTCATAGCTCAAAATGTCCTTGGTGTGCAAGGGTTCCTCGCACTCGGAGGCAATGGCCTCGTTCTCATCGCCGAGCACCGCACAGTTGATCTCTCGAAGGCTTGAGATCGCATGCTCCACAAGGATCTTGGTGCTGTAACGGAAGGCGTCGTCAATGGAGTTGGCGAGCTCCACGCGCGTCTTAGCCACGCTGATGCCAACGCTGGATCCAAGATTGACGGGCTTGATAATAACGGGGTAGCCAAACTTCTTTTCAATTCGATCCATCAGGCCTTCCATGTCCGCATAGTCCGCAAGAACATAGATGCTCGCATCCAATACGGGCACGTCATATTCTTTCAAGATCGTCTTCATGATGAACTTGTCCATGCCGACTGCGGAAGCCGTCACGTCGCAGCCGACAAAGGGAATGCCCAGCGTCTTAAAATACCCCTGCAGGGCGCCGTCCTCCACGTTCGTTCCGTGTACCACGGGGAAGACAATGTCGATGTCCATGGGCTTTGCCTTGCCAAACATCTTGGGAGGATGCGGCACGAGGGACACCTTGTCATTCTCGTTCATCATGATCACGCGCTGAGAGTTTTTTAGCAGCTCATCGATATTCTTGTAGGACTCGATTTGGCCGATCTTCTCTCCCACGTACATTTCATTTTTCTTGGTCAGGTACACGGGGATCACGTCATATTTCTCGGTGTCCATGCTAAGGTATGCCTGAATGCCGGAAATCACGGAAACCTCATGCTCCACGCTCTTTCCGCCAAACATTAATGCTACTTTCGTCTTCATTTCCTATTTCCTCCATCCACAGTCTTGTATGATTTGAATGCTTTCTTTTCCTCGCCGTCTCATTCTTCGTCCGCTTGAAACAGGCCCCTGATTCTTTTAGTAATTGTCGGGAAGGTCATTCTCCAGCAGGACGTACTTGTGACCCTGGCCCTTGATGGCATAGGCCCTAGACATGGCATCTTCGAGCTTGTCGACGCAGATGCACTTCTCCTCAGGGAAGCCCTTGTCGAGGACGCCCTTTCGGATGGACTCGCGGTTCTTCTTGCCGACGATCAGGATATAATCGCAGCAGTCCGCCGCATAGGTACCAAACTTATAATTATATTCCTCCTCCTTGTCGCCAAGCTCCACCATGCCGGGCGTGACAAGAATGCGGATCCCGTCGAACATGGCCAGGGTCTCGACTGCAGCCTTGGAGCCAACGGGATTGGAATTATATGCATCGTCAATGATGGTAACGTTGCCCTGCTCGCGCATCTGCATGCGATGCGCCACGGGCTGGATGCGGCGTACCGGAATCTTCAGCTCTTTCAGGGACATGCCGAACTGATGCGCCACGGCAATGGCGCCGACCACGTTGATCACATTGTGCGCGCCGACAAGCTTCATCTGGAAGCGCTCCTCCTCGCCGTTTGGAGCCGTCACGGTGAATTCCGTGCCCATCTGAGAAACTGCAACGTCCTTCGCCTGGTAACCGGCTGCGCGCTCCGCTTCCGTCGAATGATGCATCGCAGGGTCTAAGCTGCCTGCAGGTGTTTCCTGCTCCGCGTTCGCTTGGGTTGCAGCCTTCGACATTTCAGCGTCGGAATAATAGAAAATCTTGTTTTTGTAGCCCACGGCCTGTTGCTGAATATATTCATTGTCGCCGTTTAGGAAGAGCTTTCCGCCCTCGGGCAGACAATCCGCAAGCTCAAACTTTGTCTTTTGGATGTTCTCCATGCTGTGGAAGGTCTCGAGATGCTGCGGTCCGACGGAGGTGATCACGCCGTGATGCGGATGCACAATGTCCGTATCCTCCTTGATGTCGCCGACGTGGCGCGCGCCCATCTCGCAGATAAACAGTTCATGTGTGGGCTTTAAGGAGCCTCTGATGGTTTTCACAATGCCCATGGGCGTATTATAGCTCTCGGGCGTTACAAGTATGTTGTACTTGCCCTGCAGGAGCGTCTGCAAATAGAACTTGACGCTCGTCTTTCCATAGCTTCCGGTCACGCCAATGATCTGCAGCCCGGGCACGCTCTTTAGCTTTTTCTTCGCGTCGTTGATATAATACTGATTCACTGCCTTTTCGATCGGGCGGTTGATCACGTTGGAGAGCATGTTGAAGACAAGCTGGAGCGAGATCAGGAGGAGAAACATTCCCGTGAGAAATCCCGGGAATCCCTCCTGCACATCATTGGAAAAGAGCTCCCAATCGCAGTAGTCGAAGCCGCCGCAGGCAGCGACGGGAAGAATCATGCTAAGAAGAAGCACGATGCCCGTGAGCACAAGGATTGTTGCGATCATGCGCTTTACGCGTGCCGTATAATTGAACTTTGATTTTGTATTTAAGCGTTTCATGGCGCGGTACACCAGAAAGACAAGATACAGATCCAAGAAGCACAGCACATCCGTGATGATGACGAGAATGCCAAAGATGCTCCCAAGGATCGAGCCGTCGCAGATCATCTGCAACGAGGACAAAAGGATCCGAAGCAGCCCGAGCGCGCCCGTAAACACCAGGATCCACTGCTGCCGCAGATTCTTTTTCAGCCACTTCGGATGCTCGTCATTCTTGTATCCGTTGAGCTGGAACATATGCATGTTGTATCTCATGGCGTAAAAGTATGCCGGGATGGCAAGTAACGCCGCGATGATGGTTCTGATGATCATAATTCCTCCAAGATTCAAAAGCCACGGCATCATGACTCTCAAGTAAATCCGTGGCATCAAGATTAGAGTTTAAAATAGGCGCGCATGATATTGCGGAAGGTCTGGGGCTGTTCCAGGAAGGAGAAATGGCCCGCGCCCGAAAGCACGGCCAGTCCGGAATTCGGGATCTTCTCTTCCATGATCTTCGCGTCGCCGATGGGTGTCGCCGTATCCTTGTCGCCCCAGATGAGGAGCACGTCCTGTTTGATCTTTGGGAGGAGCTCCGTCAGATCCTCATTCACCGCCATGACCAGGCACTTTCGCATCATGGGTGATGCCGCGCGGTAATCCGCAGAGCCCTGGCGGCTGCGCCATTCATCGATGACCTCCGGGAAGAGCTTGTAGACAAGGTCCATGTCCAGCAGCTTCTTGATCATTTTATATCGCCGGATCTTCACCTTCTGCAGGAAGGTTTTCTTCGGCAGGATGCCGGCGCTGTCAATGAGCACGATCTTCGTGATCTCGAACGGGAGATTCTCCCTTGCGGCAAGCTTGATGATCACGCGGCCGCCGTAGGAATGTCCGATGAGAGTCGCCTTCCTGATCCCAAGTGCCTCCATAAATTGCAAAAAGAAGTCCGCAAATGCATCCACGTTCCATGCCTCTCTAGGCTCATCGCTCGCGCCAAAGCCCGGCAGGTCAAACTGGATGATGCGGTACTTCTCATGAATGGAGTCAGCCACGGAGTCATACATGCCAAGGTGCGTGCCCCATCCCTGGAGCACCACCGCCGTCTCCTCGCCATCTCCGGTGATCTTATAATTCACGTTATATCCGTCTACGACAATGTTCATATCACAAATTATATTCGGGTCATCCCGCTCCCATGCTAATATGCAGATCATTATACGCGAAAAGCCTTATCACATCAAGGCTTTTCAAACAAGGCAAGGCCGATTTCCGTAGGATGATCAAAGTAAAGCTGCTCTTTCCCCTTCGCTTTGTTCGTCAGGATCATCTGAGTCACGAGAAGGTCTCCGCCGGCACTGATGATCATTAATACGCCAAAGGCCAGAAGATATGCACTGCCAGTCAGGTACGAAAGAATGCAGGGCACGATCCCAAGTACGATACAGGGCATCAGGCTACCCAAAATATAACGCGCCTTCTTCATCGGGACCTTGCAGGTGCAATACGGCGTGAGATATTGAACGATGAAACCGAACTCAACGTTATGAAAACCGCCCTTCATGCCGATGCTCCAGGTGATCCCGTGGATCAGTTCGTGGATCACAATGGAGACGAGAAAGAGCACCATGGTGAGAATCCCCCAGACGGGAGTTTCTGCCACTCCCGTTTTGTTAAAGCCTCCGATCACGTACGGAACGCCGAAAAGGACAGCCAGGATGATGCCATAGCCGAAGCCAAGCGTGTTCGCCAGCGCTGCAGTGGTGGTCAGATTTTTCTTCTCATAACCCTGCGCCTCCAGCTCCTTAGCGATCTTCTGAAAATTCTCCAGGCGTCTTTGCTCCGCCGCCGTCAGTTTTCTTTCTTCCTGCTCCGGTTCCGAAGTCTCCTTCGCCGTTTCTACAACCTCCTGCGCTGCTTCCAAAGCTTCAGAACCTGTCTCCTTCAATGCTTCCTCTTTCTCTTCGATCATGACGTTTTACCTCTCATTTCCTCATTTTCCATCCTCGCACAAATCCTTATGACAATCCCGTTCCGTCATCGTCTTCCTCAGAAAGCTCTCCGTCAAAGGATTCCTCCTTAGCCATTTCATTGTCAAAAATGACTTCCTCCACGACTTTGACGCAGGTATCGGTGTCCTTCAAGATTTCCTTCCCCCAAAAGCGGATCACGGTCCAGCCGAGAAACATGAGCTTTTTATTTGCCTCGTCGTCCCGCTCTTTGGTCCGCGTGATCTTATCGATCCAAAACTGTGCATTGTTCCCGCGCTCCAGCTGGGGCCTTAGCACCTCCCAGTCCTTCCCGTGAAAGAATTCACTGTCACAAAAGATCGCTATTTTCTGCTTGGTCAGAACTATGTCCGGGCTGCCGGGAAGCTCCCTTACGTTCTTGCGATACCGATATCCCTTAGCCCATAAGGCCTTTCGGAGTTTCAGCTCGATCGAAGTGTCCTTACTCTTGATCTGCTGCATATTATAATGCCGCGAGGCTTCCTTACTCTTTCGGTGATCCGGCCCGGCAACGGTTTTCCGTCTCTTTACAGGCATCCTGCTCCCTCCAACAAAGTCAGCGACATCCGGAAAACTGGCAACCTTCGCGCCCGTCAGGCCCTAAAGATAAAACCCGCGATCAGATAGAGAACGGCGGCGATGCCAGTGATGAAAAAGCTATACTTCATGCGAACCTTGCGAACGATCCGGGGATTACACCCGATCGCCGTTCCGACATTCATGCTGTCAGCCGTGAACATACAGTTCTTCTCTCCCGCAATGCCTGCGCCTGCAATCGCGCCAATGCTCAGTGCCAGGTTCACGCCAAGCAGGGGGGCAAAGTTCACGGCGATGGGGAACACGATCGCATACATGGACCAGGAAGAACCAAGTGCGACCGTCAGGAACATTGCAAGCACGAACATTACCATCGGAAAGACGGGGCCAAACCTTCCAAGCGCCTCCAAAGCATCCGAGAAATACTCCGTCAACTGAAGTGTGCTAAGAAGCGTGGAGAAGCAGATCGTAAGGAGGTACAAGAGGATCGGCAGCGTGCAATTCGCAATGCCGACAACCAAATGCTCCACAAACTGCTCCGGCGTGAGCAGGCCCTGCCAGCAGTACAAAAGGAACATGAAAACGATCGTTACCGTCAGGCCAACCGCGCTGTCCACCATAAATTTCTTGGATATAATGCTGCTGACTAACAGGGAACTAACCGCAAGCACGAGAATGGGCAACATGATGTTCATGATCTTGCCCCACATCTCCGGCTCATGCAAACTCAAATATTTTTCGGAACCGTCCGGCCAGAGCTTTCCGCCGTCCTTCACGCGTTTCTCCGCTTCCTTCAGTCTGGTGGTGAGCGGAAGCCTGTCATAGCAAAACAGCAACATGGCGATCACAACCAGGATGGAGTAGAAGTTATAGGGAATGGACTGACAGAACACTCCCACCGTGTTTTCTTTTACGGAGGCGGCAAGCGTACCGATCACGAAGATGCCCCACATGGAAATGGGGATAAAGGAACTGAGCACCGTGGGCAGTAAGCTGTAGAGCAAGGAAATCTTCTCTCTCGGGAGGGCCTGCTCCTTAGCGACCGTATTCGTTGAGGTCGCCGCGCAGGACATGTTCAAACCGTCATCGATACAGGTTGCCGCCATGATGCCGTATGCCGTGAGCATCATGCCGCGCTGGCTCTTCACCTTGCTGTCGGCCAGCTTTTTGAAGGCCGTCACCGCGCCGGAAGCTTCGATCAGCTGGACGATGGCGCCCATCAGCGCCATGACATATACGGTCCAGGCATTATCATATGCCATCATCGCTTCCAGCATGCCATCCGCAAAGCTTGCCGAGATCCCGTTTCGGTAGATCAGAAGCGCCGCGAGCATAATGGATACGATCAGGGATTCCACGGTACGCTTGGTCACGAGCACGTAAACCAGCATCAACCCTAAGGGCACCAAAAAGACGGGCCCGTTCGCATCCTTCGGAATAAAGATCCAACAGAGAATATAAATCAGCGCCAGCAGGCCATATTGGATCAAGATGCGGCGTTTGGAAAGAGGCGTCTGGTTCGAAGGGTGCTGCAGGATGCCCTTGCGCATTCCGGAGAGCGCCAAAATCTGGGAATGCTTGCCGGAAACCTGTCCATACACGCGCTTCATCAGTTCGCCGTATACTTCGGGGTGTCTCGAGAGGATCTTGATCACGTCCTCCGCATCCAGACGATACACCACGGTTCTTCCCAGGGAGCGCACGGTGGAAAGGCGCTTCTGCTTCGAGAGCACGCCATACTCACCGAAATACTGGCCTTCATGCATGATGTTGATCTGCTCGCCCTCGCGGCTTAATACAACGGCCGTTCCGGACTCCAGGAAATACATGCAGTCGGGCTCGCCGTCGATCACGCAAATGTCCTTTCCGTTCTCGAACTGGAGACGCTGCAACTTCCCTTTGATCTCCTCGATTTCCTGCCGGTCTTCCTCACCATTGCCAATCTGGAAAAAGTCCTGTATAAACTTGTCGTCAATCCGCTTTTGAGGCACAATGATTCCCCCCGCATCGATAAGTATTTCTAATGGTTACGTGACAAATAACATACACCATTATTTTATCGTTACGGAGGGAATTCGTCAATTATATTATGTGCAACTTTTCTCTTCTTTTGCGGGATCTTTCGTCTATGCAAAGGCGATGGCGCGTCTGCTTCGGTAGGTCGCGCCGATGATCGCCTCCGGCCCCTTGTCGGCAGCCTTGTCGATGGCCAAAGCGCCAATCTGTCCAGGCTTTCTTACGTCCCGGAAAAGCTCAGCCACGCTGGTAAGCTCCACGCCGGTCACGGGAAGGAATAAAAACAACGTCTGCCAAAGCGTGGGAACGGTGTCCGCGCAGTCTGCCTCATGGAATTTGATCGCCTCGCCGTTCTTCTTCCAAAGGCCCCAGTACTGGGCAAGGGTCGCCAGATTTGCCATGCAGCACTCCGACGCTTCCACGAACGCCCTGTTCATCTCCATGGCGAGGGTAAAGAGCTTCTCGCGCTCCTTCTGATAATGCTGCGTAAACCAAGGATTCTCCGCCTTGCAGGGGTCTGAGATCTTTTCATCCTGGGAAAACAGATTCGTTACGTACGCCACGTCAAGGAGGGTCCTCTTATGCGAACCTTCCTCCTTCTCCCACTGGCCAAGGATTTCCTTTCGCTCCTTCTCCACGGCTTCGAGCGCATGGCGCACCTGCTCCGCGTCCTCCTGCCTGCGCGTGATCATGGCATTGGATTGATTGATCGTCTTGCCAAGCTGCGTCAGCCGGTCCGAAACACTCTCCAGATCGCGCTGCAGCTTTACTCGCACCTCTTCTAACTGCCCATACTTTGCAGAGAGCTCCTTCATCTTCTTCTCGGCCGCAGGCGCCTTCTCCTGCGCCTCGATGGCAGCCTTCTGGAACTGATCCGCCTGCTCCATTGCCGCTTCATATTTCTTCTTGGAGAACAGCTTTGCGAGGCCGCTCACGGAATTGCGAAGCTCGGTCTCCTTATCAAACCCCGTCCGAATGGTCTCATTATATTGATTCCACTCATTCTTCGCACGCTGTGCCGCCGCGCCGGTCTCCTCGATGTCCTTTTCCAGCTCCTCCAGATCAGCCACGAGGCGATCTCTCTGTTCATATAAGGGCTTCCTGTTCGCCTCTGCCGTCTCTGCGTCCTTCTTCGCGTGATCGATCGCCGCCTCCGCTTCCTTCAGGTTCTTCGAGCGCTGCTTCTCTTCCTTCCAATTCTTCAAAAGGGACTGCTGCAACGCGCCAAGCTTTTCTTGCTGGTCACGGACTAGCTCATACTGTGCAAGGAATGCCTCTCTCGCCTTTTGATACTTGGGAAGGCGCTCCGCGGCGAGATCCGCCTTGCGAAACTGCGCGATCATGGGCTCGAGCGTCTTTTCATAAAAGGCCTTTCTCTGCGCATCACTGCTTAAGTCACACGCCAAAAGACCCAGCGTCTTTTCCTTCTTGGAAAGATCCGCGCAGAGCTTATCCAGAGATTTCACCTCATTGGAAGCAAGCACCATGGACTGCTCCGTCACGCGCTCATCGCGGATACGATGCCACTTTGCGGGATATTCCGCATAGGCATGATTATTTTCTTCTCCGTGATAGAAGTTGAAGCTCTCAAACATCTCATCCGGCTTGTCATACTTGGCAAGCAGCGCGGCGCGCTCCACCACGGTGTCCGCAAGAAGCTCCTTTAAGATCCCGGCCTTCTCGGACTCCGTCCTCTCCGTTGCGGCGATCAGTTTTCCAGTATCCTCGAACACTTCCTCCGTTCCCTTGCCGGTCACGAGATTCAGTTCCACCTGCGGCCATACGGTGAAAGCCGTCTTGGTGGGCCACTTGCCCAGGGGCGCGTTCGCAAGGCTCAGCACCTGATTCATGCGAAGGAAATTCGCCTCATTGTCTCCGTCCGCCCAGGTGATATTCCTTCCAGGCACGGACTTTTTCCCTTCCTGCGTCTCATTTTGCTCCAGATATTCCCACAAAGCGCCGCAAAGCCAGTCGCGCTTGGAAAAAGTGCCTTTCTGCACGCTTTCATAGACGTGCTTTACGTCCTCATAATACTTTCCGTTTTCCTGCGCCTGCTTCTCACAAAGCTCCTTTAGGATCTGCTCCGCATCCTTCTTTCCATCCGCTGCCATGGCTTCCTCCCCTGCGATCTTGTTCATTCGTTAGTGACATATGTGTCATTTATCAGGCGCAATTTGCCTGACAATGTATTTATCGTTTGTTTTCCTGTTTTGTTTATTCTTTTTCCACGATATTTTCCATATTTTCCGAGAGTGTTCGCGCCTCGCGGAACAGAGAACTGATCCACTTTCCCTGCACCTTAGACAGATTGACGCGCATCTCCTGGTCGAGACTTTGGTAAACACCGCCGCGCTCTAACGCCGTCTGCGCCGCTTCCTGCGCGCGGAAGGTCAGCCGCGCCTTTCCGTAAAACACCACGTTCAGCTCCCTGCAAAGCGCATCCGTCTGCTCCCCGATCGAAACTCTCTCAGAGATCGCCGTCGTCTCGGCATTTTTCCTGACGTTCGCCTGCGCCTTGGCGGAATAATAATTCCAGATCAGGAAATATGCGATCAGCGCGACAAGCGCAAGCGTAAGAAACCCGATCAGGTTTCGCTTTTTCTCCTTCACAAAGCACTCAATGCAGACCACGCCCCAAGCAGCGAGGATCGCCGTCATGCAAAAAGCCGTCAAAAGCATCAGGTGTCCACGGTTATAAAAGTATAGCACGAATCCAAAATACTCCGCCACAAAAGGGATCAGAAACGCATACTGGCGCTTTTTATTATTCCAATATCTGGTAAAAAGCATAAAGGCTAAAAGGAGCGCCATCAGCGGCAGGATCGAGAGGATCGCCGGAAGCTTTAAACAATAATTGATAAACTGGATCAAGACACAGTAAAAAATGGCCTTGATAAAATCCTTGATAATGACGGTAGTGTCATTTTCTTCCTGTTCTATTTCGTCGCCTAAGTCGCGATAGATCATTTCGGTCCCTCCGCTGATATTCTTGCCGCTTTCTTATGGGCATGCATTATTTTTGAAGATATTCCAGGTTTTTCACTGCATTTTCATCCCCGGCCGCAGCCGCCTTCTCAAACCATTCCCTGGCCTGCATGGCGTCCTCCGAGACGCCCTCGCCCCTTAAATATGCAAGGCCGAGCTGATTCATGGCGGAAGGAACGCCTGCATCCGCCGCGCGCTCATACCAAGGAAACGCCTGCGCATCCATGCCAAGCTCTCTGCAGGCATCGCCGATCCGCGTGCAGGCGTCCGCAAATGCCATGCCCGCCTCCGCACCTGACCGTCTGCAATGCTCGTAGGTGTCCCAGGAAAGACTCGTCAGAAGCTTGTCCGCAGCCTCCGCATAAAACGTGACGCGCTCTTCGCTCGCGGGAAGGTCTCCTTGCGTGACGGAGTGCAATTCGCACAGATAGCCATAGCTGCGAAGCTTCCAGGCGCTCTCCGTCCCTGCCGCCGCCTTTTCAAAATAAGCAATGGCCTTTTCCTTCTCCCGCGTCCCGTCAAAGCCCTCCGCCGCGCAGACGCCAAGCAGGTAATTGCCCTCCGTGCATCCGTTCGCGGCCAGCTCTTCACCTAGCGCACAAAGGGCTGCCTTGCGTTCTAAGAGCTCCTCTTGCGCCGTGCTTTCCTTTGCATCGCGGATAAGCTCCTCGGCCTGCAGGGTCCCAAGGGCGAGCCGCGCCTTTGCATGTCCATTCCTTGCCGCTTTCTCAAAGGCTTCCCGTGCCATCACGGTCTGCCCGTCCTCCCAGAGGGTCCACGCCCTCTGATATTGCGCCTTCGAATCATAATTCCGATAGAGGCGGAGTGTAAACGATAAGATGGCAAGAAGGATTGCGACGGGGATCAACGCCAGAAGAATCCAAACGATCATGGGGATCCCCTTTGCTTTGGGCTTCGTCTGCGCCCCTTCGCCTTGCGCTCCTGGTTGTCCTTCGCCGCCGGCCTGCGCCTTGTCGCACAAAAGCTCCTGCACGCGGTCTCGCAGAAGCTCCAATGTCTGCTCCCTGGGAAGCGCCGTGCCGTCCAGCCAATGCACCCTGGTCATGTAATACTTGATCTCGTTGCTCATGGGCACTTCCGACATGCGAAGGGGCAGCAAAATCTTCCCGGCATTAAACGCCAGCGCCACCTCATTCGCCACCTGACGCGACTCGTTGGATTGCTCCGTATACAGCAGCAAGAAGATGCTCGCCTCTTCAATGGCATCATTGATCGCCGTCACCCATTCCTGTCCCGGCGCAATGTTTCTGGGTGCATACCAACAAGCCACGCCGTTTGATTCGAGCTTTTGAACCACGTCGTCGGCCAGATCCTTATTCAAGTATGCATAACTGATAAATACCTTTGCCACGATTGCCTACTCTTTCTCAAACTGCCATTCCGGTTTCTTAAAGAAATCCACTCTCGGCTCCAGGAACTCCAGCTGGTGCGTTTTCAGATCCGAAACATACGCGGTCAGTGGCTCTAAGATCAGGTCCCAGTTCCAAAGGGATTCATCAAAATTGATATATTCACGGAACATCTCGCAGCCGTCCGGCGCGATCGGATGGAACAATACCGCCATGACCTTGCAGGAATACCAGGTGTCTACGAGGAGCTGACGCTTCATCTCGAGATCGCCCGTCTTATCTGCCTCACGGCTGACGGCCGCCCAGTTCTTGTTCACTTCACGGATATAATCATCCAAGGTATAAGAAATCCTGTGGAAATCATGATTATACATGTGCCTCTCATACTCCAGCACGTTCTTCTCGGCGAGCGCACGCATCCTTTCGGATACCTCGCCCTCGGGAAGCACGCCGTCAAAGGAAGCCTGCGTGGAATAGAAGCAGGAACGGATCAGGCGATTGTATACGTTGGTCAGAAGGTTGCCCTCCTTGACCACGGGATCAAGCCCCTCCCTTTGCTCCTCCGGCAGGTAGACCTGCGGTTTAAAGCCCGTGCTCTTATTGGAAAGTCCCAGGCTGATGAAATGCATGCGCAGCTGATCCACGGAATAATGGGAAAGAAGCTCTGCTGCCATCGGCGGCTTGATCTCCGAGCTGCTGCTGGCCTTCGTGTCCATAAATAAAATGTGCCTGTTCGGGATAATGTGCGGCGCCTTCAGGTTCCCGAGCGCATGGAAAATGCCCATCTCAGCGATGGAATAAAAATAAATGTTATCCTCACCGATGAACTGATATACAAAGGCTTCGTCATCATTCCACCACTTCTGCCACTCGTCCTCGTCCGCGCCCTTGGAGGCCAAATACGCCTTCGTAAAGGAGATGGGCGCCCAGAGGGACTCCGGCCATACCCAGAAGGTCAGGTCCTTTTCTCCCTCCACCTCGGGGACGGGAACGCCCCACTCCACGTTTCCGGAAAGCCGGAAGGGCACCAGGGTCTTGCCGGCCGTATAATGCACGCCAGCCTCCTCCAGCACCTTCCTTGCAAGGTCTCTGTCATCCAGCGAGCGAAACACGCAAAGAAGCGATTTCCTCTTCTCCTCGTCGACCAGCTCATGCTCGGGGAACCTCGCAAGAAGCGCGTCCTGATCCATGCCCTCAAGATATTTCTTGGGAATATGCACGGCGGGCTTATTGAGGAACTCATCAATGATCAGCATCTCGAACTTGCGGCGGTTGGTGTTTGCGCGAAGCTCGTTGATGCAACCCTTCAAATAATCAATGTCGTCTTCCAGCTTATAATACCAGTTCGTCACGTTCACAAAGGTCGGCTTCTTTCCGGAAAGGACGCTGACGGGATCGATCAACTCGCTGGGCATATACTGATGCCCAAGGGAGCATTCGTCCGCATAGGCCTTCTCACTGGTACAGCCCTCAATGGGACAGCGCCCCACGACCTGACGGCCGTTCAGGAATACGCCCAGCTCCTCGTCAAAGAACTGCGGCGTGGAAAGCTTTTCCAGATAGCCCTTTTCATACAGCCGATTGAAGATTTCCGCCGAGGTCTTCGTATGGATCTTGCCCGCCTCGCCGAGCGCGGACGCGCCGAAATAATTCAGACTGATCCGATAAGCATCCAGCGTCTCCTTCTGCTTTTCATGATTGGAGCGCACGTAATCCTCAATGGATTCCTGATATCCTGCCTCCTTTAGCTTTCGGTAGCTTTCGAGGGCGGGAGAACCGTAGCAGTCCGTGCCGGAGACAAAGATCACGTTCTCCTTCCCGATCCTGTCACGCATAAATCTCGCAAACACGTCCGCATGCACGAACATGCCGCCCACGTGTCCGAAATGTAGTTCCTTATTGCCATATGGCATACCGCCCGTGATCACGCAGCGCTTGGGGAAAACGGGCCTTTCATCTGGTCTGATCCTTTTATCATACATGGGTAATAACCATCCTTTCGCCTTTTAGTATATCAAAAGTAAAAAGTACGGTCAATTCCATAAAAAAACTTGATGGAGTAAATGCAAAGCTTGACCAATCCCGCTTATTTTTGTATAGTCAAATTAGGAGAACAATGTTTTTTGCAAGGATTGGATTTTCGCTTAAAAACCGTAAAAGGGGGCAAGCGTATGACAATACAAGAATTGATCATCAGATTGGCCACCGTGGCCGTGATAGGATTGCTGATCGGATTAGAGCGGCAGATCGGAGGCCACCACATAGAGATCAAGACCACCTTTCTGATCGCCGTCGGCACGTTCTCTTTTTGCCTGATCGAAATATTGCTCGGCTATCCCGACATCAGGATGTCCGCAAATATCGTGACGGGGATCGGTTTCCTTTGCAGCGGCGTGATCTTTAAAAACGGCTTCACCGTCAACGGCCTCAATACCAGTGCCACCTTATGGAGCACTGCCGGGATCAGCATTCTGGTCGCGTACGGATATTTCAAGTACGCCTTTATCATCACGTTCTTCCTGATCCTGCTCAATCTGCTCCTCAATATCACCGCCAAGAAGATCAAGCCCATTCCCGTGCTTGTGGACAACGACAGCAACGCTTATCTCATCAACATCGTCTGCCTGAAGGAACAGGTGGGCACCATCAAGGAAGCCATCTACAACAAGGTCACGGGGGATCATAACACCGTGAATTCCATCGCCGTAAACAGCATCACTCCCGACAAGTTCCGGGTCAACGTCAAGGTCGGCTCCGGCCTCGGCGAGGATTACTTTGTGAAAATGACCAACGAGATCTTTGAGATGAACGTCCTGTCCGTATCCTACGAAAAGCTGGAGCAGTAGCTACTTTCAAAGCCAATAAAAAAACCCAACAAACCTCTTGTCTGGTTTGTTGGGTTTTCTTTTTATTCGAATTCGATCGTTCCGGGGGGCTTGGAGCTGATGTCATAGAGTACCCGGTTGACGCCGCGGACTTCGTTGATGATGCGGCTCATGGACTTCTGAAGGACCTCCCAGGGAAGGCAGGAGCATTCCGCCGTCATGAAGTCGATGGTCTGCACGGCGCGAAGCGCGATGGCATAATCATAGGTGCGCTCGTCACCCATAACGCCGACGGAACGCATGTTGGTCAGGGCGGCAAAGTACTGGTTCGGCATCCAGGGTGCCTCCTTGCCGTTCTCCTTCTTATATGCAGCTGCCGCCGCCTCCAGCTCCTCGCGGTAGATGGCGTCAGCGTCCTGCACGATCTTCACCTTCTCCTCCGTCACGTCGCCGACGATGCGAACGCCAAGTCCCGGACCGGGGAAGGGCTGACGGAACACCAGTCTTTCAGGAATGCCAAGCTCCAGGCCCGCCTGACGAACCTCATCCTTGAATAGGTTCCGAAGGGGCTCGATGATCTCCTTGAAATCCACGAAATCAGGAAGTCCTCCAACATTATGATGGGACTTGATCACGGCTGACTCGCCGCCAAGGCCGCTCTCCACCACGTCGGGATAGATGGTGCCCTGTGCCAGGAAGTCCACGGCACCGATCTTCTTCGCTTCTTCCTCAAAGACACGGATGAACTCCTCGCCGATGATCTTGCGCTTGCGCTCCGGCTCCGTCACGCCGGCAAGCTTTACGTAATAGCGGTGCTGCGCATTCACGCGCACGAAGTTTAAGTCGAACTGGCCGCCCTCACCGAAGACGCTCTCGACCTCATCGCCCTCGTTCTTGCGAAGTAGACCGTGGTCAACGAAGACACAGGTCAGTTGCTTTCCGATGGCCCTGGAAAGAAGCCCTGCCGCAACGGAGGAATCCACGCCGCCGGACAGTGCCAGAAGAACGCGTCCGTTGCCGACTTTCTTTCGGATCTCTTCAATGGTGCTTGCGACAAAGGAATCCATCTTCCAACTTCCGGCGCAGCCGCAGATATTTCTCACAAAGTTATAAAGCATTTTGGAGCCTTCCGCCGTGTGAAGCACTTCCGGATGGAACTGGATGGCGTAGAGGCCCTTTTCCTGACACTCGGCGGCCGCCACGGGACAGTTCGCCGTCGTCGCCACCGCGCGGAAGCCCGGTGCAAGCTGTGAAATATAATCGAAATGGCTCATCCAGCAGACGGTATGGGGCGTAACGCCACAAAACAGAGGCGAGGTCACGTCCACGTCAACCTCCGTCTTTCCATACTCCCTGGCCGCCGCGCGCTCCACCTTGCCGCCAAGCACGTGGCTCATGAGCTGTGCGCCATAGCAAAGCCCTAACACAGGCACGCCAAGCGAAAAAAGCTCCGGCGAACAGGTCGCAGCGCCCTCTTCATAACAACTCGAAGGGCCGCCCGTCAGAATGATGCCCTTGGGATTCATGTCCTTGATCTTCTGCAGATCGGTTTTATAAGAATAGATCTCGCAGTACACGTTGCATTCACGCACGCGCCTCGCGACAAGCTGGTTATACTGGCCGCCAAAATCAATGACCAGTACCTTTTCCTGAGAAAGACTTTCCATGCATTTCTCCTCCCGTTCCCACTTTAAGCCCTAACCAACTAAAAACAGAATAATTATAAATTAACCTGCCTATTATGACAAGATTTTTTTTACAAACAAAGGAGAAAGTGATATACTAGTGGTGAGCAGACGTTTCTGCATCCTTTTTAGGGCGTGATCACATGAAAGAAATCTTTCGTTCCAAGGACATTACGGCACTTCTCCTGAAGAAACAGTTTTTGGCGGAGAATGACGTTCCGAGCCGCATTCTGTTAGACGGAACGGACATCACGGAATTTCCGCTCAATCCTCGCTACGGCGCCGTCTATCATCTCGATCGCGAGGCCATTCTCGTGGTGGACGACGAGGATGAACAGGCAGCGTATGATTTCCTGGACAACATCGAGATACCCGTCGGGGAGGACGAACCGATCCGCAACCGCTTCGGCCAGACGGGAGAAGACGTGCAAAAAGCATATAAGACGGTACTGCGCGTGATGGCATGGATCCTTATCTTGTTACTGATCGGCGGGATCGTATATGTCGTCTTGATGACCTGACGATCGCATGTCCCGTCTTAATGAATTGATGATCGCGAACCAGTTTTACCTGCTTTGTATTACACAGAAAAATAAGGGGGTTCTCACCATGGAGAAACAGATTTTTACGAACGAAGTGATCTTGAGTTGGCTGCAGTACTTTGCGAAAAATACTTCGCTGGACCTGGAGCACGTAAAGATGATCGACATCACAAAGAAAAATAAGAACGTGATCCCCACGGTGGAGGCCCATAAGACCACCATGGTATTTACCAATGCCGGGATCGACGACATTTTCTATCGCCTGTGGAGCGCTGGCCTCGGCGAGTGCGAGGTTTGGTACAATGAAGGTTCCGACCCCTGCGGCCCCATCCTGCATCAGCAGATCAAGGATATGATCGATCGCGGCATCAATGCATCCGCCGGCATGCTGATCCTGAATCCCAACGCCCGGAACACCGCGAAGATCGGCCTGAGCAACGAAAAGTTCCAGCGCGGCTCCATCCACTACGTAGGAAGTGAGATCCGCGCCATCATCCTGAATAAAATGGCCGTGGATCCGCAGGATGACCTCGTTGTCATCGGCGGCGAGAGTATAGCGATCGAAGCAGCCCTGCAGGCGCCGGAAGGAAGCGTTATCGCCGTGGAATACAGCCGCGCGGACCGCTCCACCTTAGAGGACAACGTGTCGCACTTCGGTCTGCACAACGTAAAGATCATCGATCACGTGGATGATGAGGCCATGAAGGATTGCCCGAAGCCAAGCCTTGTCTTCCTCGTGGCGTCCGCAAGCACGGATCAGGAGCTTCGCTGCCTGGTCGGGATCAATCCCAACATTAACGTCGTGATCTATACCTTGGACTTCAAGGTGGCAGCAAACATCCAGAATACCTTGCAGGAACTGGGGCTCGCTGACGTGGAGACCATCCAGATCTCCGTGTGCAAGCTCGGCAGCAACAACACCTTCAAGCAGGAGCCCGCTCCCTGGATCATCACGGCGAAGTCCAGAGTATAATCCCGCGTGAGCCAGTCTATAAACCGCTTATGATAAGCCAACTTTTCAAAAACCTTCCCAGCATTGGGAAGGTTTTTTATCGGTCATGGCTTGATTTATAGAAGCTCTGACAGAGGTGCAAAGGAATAGCCCATCTCCTCCCATTTCGTGAGAAGTTCATCCAAGATTTCGGCGTTGGTTTTCGAGGTGTTATGCAACAGCACAATGGCGCCCGGATGCACCCGGGAAGTCAGCTTGGAAAAGGCCTCCTCATGCGTGGGCTGACAATTTATGTCCCAGTCCACGTAGGCCAGGCTCCAAAAGAAGGTGGCATAGCCCAGCTCCTGCGCCATCTGAAGGTTTTCCTGATTATACTTTCCCTGGGGCGGACGATAATAAAATGGCATCTCCTGCCCCGTCACCTCTTGAAACAAGGCCCTTACCTCATCCATCTCCTTTCGGAAGGCCGCGAGGTCCGTGATCTTTGACATGTCCGGATGATGATAGGTGTGATTTCCAACGGCATGCCCTTCTTCCACCATTCTTTTCACCAATTCCGGTGCTGATTCCAGATAATGACCCACCACAAAGAAAGTGGCTGACACGCCATGTTCCTTAAGCGTATCCAGGATCGCCCCGGTATTTCCATTCTCATATCCGCAGTCAAAGGTCAGATAAATCTTCTTTTCCTCTCCAGGTGCTACGTAATAAGCATGATAACGCTCCATCTCCTCAGGCGAGGCATTTCCTGCCGGCTTCGATCCGGGGGTTCCAAAGCCAAGCCCCCAGTTCTCCGTGACAGGAAGCATGGGGGAATCCATGGTCGTTTGCTGCTCGGATACTACCGGCATCCACGTCTCCTTGGAATGGATCTCAGAGACCATGTCTGCCACACCTCTGCCGGCGAAGAACGCCATGACCAAAAGGGCCAGAACCGGAATGATTTTTTGATAGGGATAAGGCTTCATCTCTCTCTCTTTGCCGATATCTTTCAAATCATTCTATTCTTCGTCCGCCCATTTTATGAGCAAAGGCTGCGGCCTAGCTTCGAAGACTGGTAAAGGTTCCGGCCAGATCCAGCTTGCCATACCCCCACTCCTTGCTGGGATAGGTGACGTCCGGCTCGCGCCTTGCCCCGCGGATCAGATATCCCTTTACCATGCGGCTCTCCGCAAAGATCTGGTTCCCCTCCGTCACCGCCCATTGCAGAAATTGTGCCGCGGCGCCGGCCGTTAAGGCTGCCGCATATCCCGAACCGCTCTGCTTTCCATACAGCGTTGAGACATCTGCGCCCGGAGCCGTCAGATCCGGCCTTGGCGCGCCATTTCTAGAGAACCCTCGCCCCGAATCTATAAAAAAGCTTCCGTTCGCAGGCTGATAAGCAGACACGGAGATCACCTCAGCGGCCATGGCAGGTTCCGTCAATGTGACGTCCGGATTTGGGCTTAAGAAATAAACCGGAGACTGTTGGAATTGCAGCAGCGGAAGCCACAGGTCAAAGACCCCTCCCGCCGCATCCGCCTGTCCTAAGATGCGAAGCGTCCAGATGCCCGGTGTGGGATCCACAAATCGAAAAAAGATCAGTTCCTCGCCGGAAGTGGGCTCCACTAGCGTGGAATAGATCGTGATGCGCGTCCGCTCATAGACAAAGCTAAAGGTGATGCTCTGCCGTAGGCCGAGCGGAATGGGCGGAATGGTTTCGCCGCCTGGAGATCGGATCTCGACGTTGAGCACGTTCGTGCGTCTCCCCCAAAGCTGCATGCAAAATCCGCCATTTCCCTCCGCGACGCGCAGCTCCACTTCTCTCGTGCCATTTCCCTCCGAAAAATTTCCGCGGAAATGTCCCGCGCCATTCCCCTCGTTTCCCCCGCAGACAACGACCACGCAGCCGCGGCGGAGCGCCACCTGGTTTAAGTAGGCAGAGAGCGGCGAAGTGCCCGCATGATTCCCCATGGAGGTTCCAATCCCCAGGCAGATTACGATGGGCCTCTGAAAAAGCTTTAAAAATTGTTCACAGTATTTTACCGCGAGCATAATGTCGTTTTCCTGGTAGGCGACCGCCTGCTCCGGAAGAAGGTAATAGTTTCGCAGATATTCCTTCGCGGGCTTAAGCTTTACGACAACAATCCCCGCCTCAGGCGCCGCGCCGCGAAACCCCGCCGGAATGGCGGGTGATGTCAGCACCCCTGCTTCCACGCCTGCAATCCCTGATGCATTCCCCATGCCTGCCAGGTTGCCTACCGCCACGCTCGCCAGGGCATTGCCATGTCCATGGTCATCCGTGGTAGGCACGATCTCCCTCGGGTTCTCGCTTCGAAGCGCAAGGTTGATCCTCTCCTTCGTATATTCCGAACCATAGAGGAATCCCTCCGGCGGCGTGCCGGATTGCTGCGTCTGGTCCCAGATCGCCTCGATGCGCGTATTCCCAAGCTCATCGCGAAAGAGCGGATTCTCATAATCAATCCCCGTGTCGATCAGACAGACCAAGGTCCCAAAGCCCGTCAGATTCAGCGGCGGCCCCTGAACCTGCGAGATCCCGCTGGCGATCAGCGCCGCGGGATCAAAGGGTGGCTGGGCCGGATTTTGGGCAATCAAAGGGGCATCCCCTCCTACCTGCATAAGGCCGTAGAGCTTGGGGATGCCCTGATATTCATAGAATGAGGTCTCCAGACTAGGCAAGGCCCCATTATCTACATAGATCACCTGAAATCGGTCATTCACCGCTTCCTGACAAAGGACGGAATCAATTCCCAAGGTCTCCTCCACCGGAAAATCGGTGATATAATCATAAGTGCGCTGTGAAAGAATGGCTTCCTGGCAAGTCATGCGCCACCTCGATAAGCTCCTCACAGCTTAGTTATGCGCGTTTTCGCAAAATTATGTTATTCCACAGTGGCAGCTTTGATCAGAGCGTCCGCAAGCGCCTGATCATACCAGGTGAGGGTCTTTCTGTTGAAAAGACCGAAATTCTCTCCATTGGTATTATAGCATCCATTGTCCCACCAAAAGCACTTCACGCCATAACTGTTCATGACGCTGAGATAATCCGTGGCCCACTTGATGACCTCTTCGGATTTCCCCTTGTTTACTGCGCCAAACTCCGTTATGATCACAGGCAGATCTTTTTTGATAAAGTAATTGTTCAGCTGCTTCATCGTGCTTGCGATGGTCGCTTTCTCCGATCCGTCCCAGGTGTCATAGAATTGACCGCCGTCTCCCGCAAAGGTGAAATAATACGGGGTGTACATATGTACCGCAACCGCAATATAATTGTCCTCGGGAACCTTGAATTCGCTGATCACGGAATACCCGGGATTGTTGCCATAGGTACAGATGATCAGGAGTCTGGTTTCATTGTTGCCGCCGGTGCTTCTCACGGCATCAATGAACGCCTGATTCAGTTTATCCACGATCTTCCGCTCCTGGCTGCTTCCGCCGTTCCACTCGCCTGCGGAACCCTTGACTCTGGGCTCGTTCATGCCCTCGAAGATCAGATGCTCATCATAGTCCTTAAAACGCTCTGCGATCTGCGTCCAGATGGCGGGCAGCTCTGCCAGGCATTCTTTTTCATAAGTCTTACTCGGTTTCAGCCAATAATCGGGCTCATGGTGCGTGTCGAGAAGCACGTACATACCGGCGTTCATCGCGTAATCCACGACTTCCTGAACGCGATCAAGCCATTTCTCATTGATCTGATAGTCCGGCGCCTTGCCAACATGCTCCGCGAACGTCACGGGAATGCGAATGGCGTTAAAGCCCTGCGCTGCCACGGCGTCGATCATCTCCTGCGTCGTCTTGGGGTTTCCCCAATAGGTCTCAGAGACAACGCTGGCGCCTGCGCCATGTGCATCCAAGGTATTTCCAAGGTTCCATCCGATCTTAATATTCGATAAGAGTTCAAACGCCGCTGATCTGTCACAGACAAAGGGCTCCTCGGGCTCTTGAGTTTTCAATTCCACGGAAGAAGATTCCTGCTCAGAAGAGGATTCCTTCACCTCAGAGGATTCTTTTCCTTCACTAGATTCCGACACCTGCTGACTCTCGGTAGCAGTTTCAGTACTTTCCGTATTTTGATTGCTGCAACCGCCAAGTAACATCGTAAGCGTTAATGCGATTGCCGCCAAAGTCATAAGGCTTTTCTTCTTCATGATATTCTCCAATGCAAATGATAAGGTAGCGAAACATATCCTATTTCAAACCACGAAATGTTTAGATAACAAAAGGGATGGGGTCCCGGAAACTCCATCCCTTATTATTAGAATTAGTTAACTAGAGATATTACTTGTTAGCGTCTGCGATGTAAGCCTTCCAAGTATCGGAGATGGAAGATACAACCTCAGAAATAGGGCCAGAGAAAGGTCCTACAACCCAAGTAAGCTCAGGGCCAAACTGCATGTTAGGAATAACGCCGTGGTAGGTGATCATACCTTTGCTTCTCATCATGGTCAGAGTCTCATCAACAGCTCTGGTGTCACGATAGGAGTTGTAGTAGTTAGCCTTCCAAGCATCGGAATCCTCGTAACCAGGAACGTCGTTGGTGTACAGATTCCAAGCGAAAGCGATCTTCCAAGCTCTGTCTGCATCGTAGCAAGCAGGGATACATGCGGGGTTGTTGTCCCAGCAGTTGGTGTAGTCGTTCTTCTGAGGTCCCTTCGGGAACATTACGAAACCAAAGTCATCATCCATATCATGGAAAGGACCGGTCTCCTGTGCACAGTAAGCCTGGTCGAAGCAGAATACGTAGTTGCCATCAAGGAAGCTGTTCTTGTAGTAATCCCAAGCTGCATCTTCGGGCTCCTTCTCCCAGTAATTCTTAAAGATCTTGTTAGCGAACTCAAGGCCTTCCAGAGTGTTAGCATCTTCCAGCTTGTAAACGTACTTACCGGAAGCATCCTGGCCAACGAACTCACCGCCGTTAGAGTAAACAGCAGCCTCGGTCAACAGACCATCGTTTGCGTTACATGCCCAAACGTCGATAACACCATCATTGTTGTTATCCTTCTGAACCTGATCGCACAGATCGATGAATGCGTCCCAAGTCCAGGTGCCATTCTTCTGCATATCATACAGGGAATCGGGATCAATGCCAGCTTCCTTCAACAGTCTCTTGTTGAAGAAGATACCGGTACGAGGCTCGGAAGGACCAGCGTACATAGCATAGATCTTACCGCCCTTGCTGTACTGCTTGTGAAGCAGGTTAGCCTGGAACTTCTGGCTAGAGAAGTCAAGGCAATCGATCGTAGAAAGATCATAGCAAAGACCAGTGCTCATTGCAGAGATCAGAGCTGCATCGTTTCTAAGAGTGAATACGTAGTTACTGGAATCTCCGCCGGAAGATACGTAATCTACGAAGTCCTGAGGTGCGCTACCCCAGTCAGAAATAGCCATCTGCTTGATGGTGAAGTTGTAGGTCTCCTGGATCCAATCCCAGTACTCAGCCTGTGCCTCTTCGAAAGCATTGGTAGGCTCCTTGGGAGTGCCGTCACCAGACCACCAGTCACGGATAATGATTTCCATGCCGCCCAGATTGTAAACATTGCCGTTAGCATCCTTCAGAACGGTGTAGCCGCCAACTTCCTCGCTGGAAGAAGAAGCCACGTCAGAAGACTGCGTTGCAGGCTTGCTCTCGCTGGAAGAACTGCCCTGAGCGTCGGTGCTTTCGCCGCCGTTACCAGTACATGCTGCAAGGCTTGCAGTCATGGTGGTAGCAATAACGGCTGCCATCAGTTTCTTGAACATTTTACTCTTCATTTTTATCCTCCTTTTTTATATATATCCCCTTTTTCTCGCCGGCATATTCTTTCCGGGAAACCAACGAGGCGGGAATGATATATCAATTACATCTTGATGCCGGAGCTTGACAAGCTTTCCACGAATCCTCTCTGTGCGAACAGATACAGAATGATCAAAGGTAAGATGATCATTAGGGTACCCGTTGACAGAATGGCGTTGGAGTAAGAAAGGGGAACCGTAACGGTCGTGCCCATCTCTCTCATCAGGAATGCACCCAAGCTATCCACCAATCTGGAGAGTTCCGTACTCACCAGCTTCACGTTTCCAAGGAACAGCTTCGAATAGTAACCATCCGTCCACTGCCATACGAAGGAGAACAGGAAGCAGGAAGTCAGGATTGGCTTTGCATCAGGAAGCATAATGCGGACGAAGGTCATCAGCGTGCCACAGCCATCCACGTATGCTGCCTCTTCGAGTTCCTTCGGGATGTTGCGGAAGAACTGTCTGATCATGTAGATATACAGTCCATTCTTCAATCCCATGCACCCCAAACTCATCAAAAAGTAGGGCAACGCGGAACCTCTAAGATTTATAGTATCACCTGTGAGCAATTTTATCAACCCAAAAATATCAAAAAATCTAAAATGTAGGAACAAAGAAGTGGAAATCGTCTGCGGCGGGATCAAAATGATCAGCATTACGCAGGCAAACCAAAACTTTTTCAGCGGGAATTCGAATCTTGCGAACCCATATCCTGCTAAAGTTGTCACGGTAATCTGCACCACGGCGATCGCCAAAGCGATGCCAAAGGAGTTGAGTACGGACTGGGAATAGCTCATCAGCTTTGCTGCCATCTGGTAATTTTCCGTCGTCGGATTCTCCGGGATGGAAATGATGGTCGGATTGTTCAGGTCCTGAATGGTCATGAAACTTACGGAGATCTTGTTAAAGATCGGCTGCAGGATCATGAAACACATACCAAAGAGCAGGATGAAACGGGCAATGCTGACAAAATACTTGAGTACGGTCTTCTTGAGCAGATATCCATCAGACTTTCTGTTTCTCTCCCAGAAGTCACCATTCGGATTAACTTTCGCCTTAGTCATAATAGTAAACCCCCTTTGAGATCAGTAGTGAGGTGATGCCTACGAAAGCCATAACGATCACGAAATAGATCCAGGACATCGCCGATGCCAAACCATAATTGATATCCGTGATCATAACCGTGTTGATCTTGTCGATCACCTGGTTGTCGGATCTCATACAGAAATCGATGATGGTGTACACCCAGTTTACAAGGAACATGGAGCTGATCATGGGGAAGGTGATCTTCCAAAGGCTTTCCCATGCGGTACATCCCTCAATGTCTGCCGCCTCGTACATGCTGGCGGAAATGGTCTGCAGACCAGACAGGAAGATGATGATCTGAATACCGGAGGCAATTGCCACGTCGTAAATTCCGTCGATCAGTTTGAACACTTCCTCGAAGGCTCTTACGCCCCAGGTGATGTTCGTCGTTCTCAGGATGCTCTCCAGAGTACCGGTGATACTGATGCCGGATGCTGCTTCCTGGATGTTCACCTGCAGCTGCGCCATCAGGGAGTTGTTACTCTCCAAACCAAGGATAACGCCGGAAGACAGGATCACGGGAAGGAAGAAGATTGCTCTTACTAACGCTCTGCCCTTGAACTCCTGGTTCAGGATCAGCGAAACGAAGAAGCTGAATACCATGATGGCCAGGGAGTTGGTCAGCATTCTGGTGAATTCTTCTACCAACAGTCTGTTGTAGTTAGGGTCGATCGTCAGTGCAAACTTGTACTGATCGATCTTACAAAATACCGGGTTGATAACTCCGGCCGCGATCTCCACGTTACAGAAGCTCATGTAAAGCGATTGGAACAGGGGCTTTACCATAAAGATCAGGAAGCCGATGAGAAAGGGAGAGATAAAGATATATCCCGATATCGCTTTACGCTTCTGAAGACCTGCTAATGTGTTTTTCTGTTTCTTCATAATCATAAACCCTTTCTAAGATTTTACCGTTACCGAACTACCACATAGTCTCTTGCAGGAATGGTCTTGCCGTCAGCGGTCTTGTCCATGTAATTATAATTTACGTAAACTTTGGTGCCGTCCGCATACGAGGTGCAGGTCAGGCCATTTTCGAGAGTCACGTGATTGGTCATCTCTTGCTTGAAAATGTGACCCATTTCTCTGTTATATCTGCTATAGATTTCGATCATCCTGTCGTGCCAGGACTCGTAGTTTGCGCCAAAGTATTCCGTATAAAGGGTTTTCTGCAGTGCAAAGGGCGACTCTTGCATCAGAGTAAAGTACAGGCCTGCACCATACTCAGCAGAAGTGAGCAGTTCATCCGTGGGATCATTTGCCAGGTTGATGGGATATCCCACGTAATTCTTGTAACCGTGAATTGCCAGCTCATAGAAAGGAATGAACTCATCAATGATGGTGTACTCGGAACCTCTCAGATCCATGTTGGTGATCATGTCACTGTACATTGCAGCATATAAGTTACCGCTGTTGATCATGATCTTGGTGTCCTGAGAGAACTTGGAGAGCTGCTCCATCTGAGTCTTTCTGGTCGTCTCACGGGAAACCCTCTTCTTCTTGTAATAGTCACCGGAGAGGTCCTTACCAGTCTCACGGAAGGAGATGTTCGCGCCATACTTCTTTACTGCCTTGTACAGGTTCTCAGCCATCTGCGTTGCGAGGTCTGCATGGAGCAGGTAGTAAGTGTCGGCACCCTCTCTCTGTGCGAAGGTCACGGCGCTGTACTGATACAGCTTCGCTCTCTCCTTACTGATGAATCTTGCGGAATCCGTGAAGGAATTGAATCCGTCAAGAAGGTCACTGTCATATTCGTACTGGGTAACGCCATCCAGATACATGTCGATGCCAAGGTTCGCAGCTTCCGCGGTCAGCTTCTTTAAGTCGCCGGCGCTTCCGCAGGCACTTACCAGCTTCACCTTCTTCAGGATCTTCTGGTTCACGCCGCCGTTCATCCAACCGGTCAGCTTCACGGACATGTTATGAAGGCCTTCCGAATGGAGCGTCGTGATCATGTCCTTCGCTTCCTTAAAGGTCGTCAGCTTCAGAGGTCTGGAAGTAGGAACGCCGAGTACCTGTTTTACCTTATCCACTGCTGCAACCACTTCGATGACGATGGGCGCTTCCGTGTCGGAATTCAGGGTGAACTCGTTCGGGAAGTTCTGGAGCAGATACTCCTTATATGCCTTCGCCATGTCAAGGTAGCTGTCGGAATCCACAAAGCGGAATCTTTCTACCAGAGATTCATCGGGAAGCTCAGGAGTGAATACGTACACTGCCTGGTTTGCCTGCTCACCTAAGTTATATCTCTCACGAAGGATCGCGCTGAACTTAGCATTTACAAAGTTGTAGCTGTTATATCTGCCGGCAATGTCGGCCTGGATGTTCGCATAAGATGAGCCGTCTTCCAGAATACATACGAAAGCGCCGCCATCCTTCGCGATACCAAAAGCATTGTAGTTTACGATGGGGTCATGCACAACGGCATCCTTTACCAGAGCCATGTCACGTCCGTACACCTTGGTCTCGTAGCTGCTCTGTGCAAGCTTACCATTGTTGAAGTTGATCTTTGCGCCGCCGCCCTCGGGAACAAACAGGAAGCCTTCCTCCTCGGTGGAGCCTGCACCGAACATCGGCAGGGGTGAGATGGAGAACAGGGGGTTCGCCATGCTGAACTGCATCTCCTTATAAGGAAGCTCTACAACGAGATCCTTGCCGTCCAAACGATAGTAAACCGTGATGTTGAACACGGCCTTATCCGTGGTGGCCTCGGATTGGTCAAGTTCGCAGTCCGCCTTGTAATCCTCCATGGTATATCCGATCTCTTCCAGGTAGTTCTCCACCTTTGACTTCAGTGCATCGGTGGTACCTTCACGGATCACATAGATGGCCTGACCTTCCGCATAAACGGGATAATTCGTCTTCAGGGCTTCCACGTCATCCTTCTTACCAGGCTTAGCGGGATCATATTTCTTATAATACTGAGACACGAAGTAATTACCGTCTCTGTCCAGCTTGGAAAGTAATTCTTCAAACTTATCAGCGAGCGCTACGGGAGGAATGATGAATTCCTTCTCCACGTCACCGATGGAGTAGTTGATCTTGATGTAATCCTTGGTCGACTCAATGTCATACACGCCGTTCTCGATACTGTAGGTATAGTTGTTATACTCTTTCTCAAGACCGGAATCCTTCGTGTAAGTGATGACCATGGTGGAGTTAACCTTACCCTTGGCATCACCTCTTGCGATGGTATCATTCAGGCCATCCTCGGGAGTTGCCCTCCAAACCTTACCGGTGCTCTTCACTTCCACTTCAAAGAAGGTCGTGAGAGGATCCATGGTCAGCTTCAGCTCGCTGTTCTCAAGAATGATGGGATCCTCAGATCCTTCATACTTGTTCACGCGGATGACGGGCTCTTCCTCAACCGTGTTCTTATGATTGATGATGAAGATCACAGCTACTAAAATGATCGCAGTCATCACCACGGGGAAGATCAGACCCTTCAGTCTTTGCTTTGCGGCATCACTGAGCAGGGGCTTCTTCACGGTATTGACCGTAGCAGCCTTTGCGGGCTTAGCAGCCTTCGGAGCCTTTTCCGGCTTCGGAGCTTTTTCTGCCTTCGGTGCCTTCTCAGGTTTCGGCGCATCAGCAGGCGCACCATTCTCTTCGGGAATGGGTTCCTTTGCTGCCTCCTCTTTGGCAACCTCTTCCGCTTTTTCAACAGCCTCCCCGGCCACCTCCGACGCTACTTTAGCCTCCGGCGAAGTAACCTCATCAGGCTGCAGGTTCTCGTCCTTATTCACGTTCATTTCGTTGTTATCCATATTCTTGTTACTCCTATCCTTCCGTTTACGCCGGTTCCTGTTCTGACTTATGACATTCGGAACAAAGCTTCTTTGCCAAATGAGATAAAGTATGCAACGCCCTGAGAGATCATGCTAAAGAACAAGAGCAGGATGAATACGATAACCAGCATTGCAAACAAACTTGCTATGGTAAACAGAATGTTCTTTCCAAAAGAGTACTCGTGAATCTGTCCCATTGCGAACACGATCCAAACCAGAACCCAGATCAGCGATACGGCACTTAAGGTAGTATGGAACTGCATTTCATCCTTTGTCACCATGTTGCTGAGGATGATCAGCGGGAACTGGATCAAAGGATACGGGAGCATACAATAGCAGGTGGCGATGTAAACCTGACCCAGTCTGCCTTTCCCGTCGAACAGCGTTGTCAGTGCCCAGTTACCGACAACCCAGATCGCCAGAGGGAACACAATACTTGCAATGTACAGGAAAATGTTGATGTCCTCCCAATATACGGGGTCAACCACAAAGCTTGTAAACTGCAGTTTCATGATCCTGGCGAGGATCGTCAGAAACAAGATCGTATTTGCGGCTGCATAAGTTCCGCGTTTTTCATGCGTCAGGTCCCAAAATCCATCAATAGGGTGGGTCGCGCAATAAAATGCAAACTTGAAAGATTTCCAATATCTCTTAAAAGCTTCTATTCTTGCCGAAGTTAACATAGCAACCTCCCTAAATTAGAATTTGAAAATGTCGGCGGTGTCAATCTCATACTTGATCTTGCCAATCCTGCCGATGATCATGGGAATGATCAAAATGGCGAATACGACGATGAAGATCACCAGGATGTGCTCTTCCACCCATTCCTTACGATACTGTTTGAAGGCCTTGGAGTAGTTGTCATCATCATATTTCAGTTCGAAGTAATTCAGTGCTTCCTTATAACGCTCCTGACGAAGCAGTGCACGTCCAACGCCGATGTAAGCCAGGTCGTAGTTACCATTCAGGTCCATTACTGCCTGCCAGCTCTTACCGGAATCTTCGTACTGACCTGCGTCAAACTGGTCGATCGCCTGATAGATCAGCTTACCATACTCGGTAGGAGTGAACATCGTGATGGTTCTACTTACGGAATCCAGGGCGATCAGGTCGTATCCCATGTGATCCAGCGCGATGGGCTGATCCTTCATGAAGTAGCCGTCTATGTTACCCTTGCCGCCGAAGGCGAAGAGCAGACGACCCTGGCTGTCATAAGTGAACAGACGCCCTCTTTCCTTATCGCAAAGCACATATACGTCGTTATCAAATGCCGTTACGTCAACGATCTTGGAACAGCCGGTGTAACCACCGCCGTTACCCATGTAGATATCACCATAGACAGGGAACTCACCGTTCTGGATCAGAATGTCGCTACCCATCAGATTCAGTCTTCTGACTGCCTTTGCGGCACCGCTCTTTAAGTCTTCCTCAGCGAGGCCGGAGGAACATGCATAAATGAATCCGTCATGGTCCAGATAGAGATTGCTGTACTCGGTAGGAACGAAGCTTACCATCTTCTCTCTCTGCGCTGCGGTAGAGAGGAAACGCTTCCAAATGTAGTCCCAAAGCTTGTATACAACGGGAGTTGCTCCAACGAAACCGGAGAAGCTGCCGTCTGCCTCGTACTTGATCACGCCCTTGTTGATACCGGTTGCGATACAGTATACGCGGCCTGCGGAGTCAGCCACCAGCTTGGTGGGCTGGAACACCAGCTCAGCGTCCAGGGAATTATCCGTGGGCTTCGTGAACTCCATCATGTAATTCCAGTCAGGATCCAGCTTTACGACTCTGTTGTTATCCGTGTCAGCGATGAAGATATAACCTTCCTCATTGATCTGGAAGTCATTGGGCTTGTTGAAGGTCGTAACCTCCACATTCCCCTTGAAACCAGTATACTCCTTGACAAAGGCAATGTGCTCTCTGTCGATTCTCTCGAACTGAACGATACGGTTGTTACCGGTATCACAGATATAAAAGTAATTTCCTACGACGGTAAGTCCGCTCGCGGTGTTGCTGATGGGCTTCTCGAGACCCATGTCAGCAGCGGTGTAAACGCCTACCACCTCATATGCGTCCGGGGAATCCTGAACGTCTCCCCAGTAATCATAGCAGTAGGTGTACTTGCTCTCTGCCTGAGCCGTCAGGGGAAATGCGAGGGAAGAGCCTGCCAGAATGACCGCACTGGCAACCAGCGCACTCAATCTCTTCACCAATTTCTTTGCTTGAATCTTCTTCATATTACCTCTCTCCTCCCATCAATCCTTCAGGCCGGAACTTGCCATGGTCTCCAGGATCTGGCTCTCCGTGAACATGAAGATCGTAATGGGCACTGCGATTACGATGATCAGAACCGCCTGTGCCTGACCGGTTCTCGCAACGCCACCGCCCAGGATCTGGTTCAGTGCGTAAACCAGGGTCTTCTTCTCCTCGGAGAAGATGAAGGTTGCCTGCTGGTTATTCCACAGAGCCTGTACGGAATAGATGATCATGGTCAGCCATGCCGGTTTTACGTTCGGCATAACAATTCTCGTGAACACTTTCCACTCACTTGCGCCGTCAATCTTTGCAGCCTCGATCAGCGTGCTGGGAAGACCTTCCATGAACTGCTTCATGAGGAAGAATCCCATCGGGAATGCGAACGCGGGAATGACACATGCCCAGAAGGTGTCAACCCAGCCGAGCTTACTGATGATGATGTAGTTCGGGATCTGGGTAACGTAACCCGTGAACATCATTGCGGTGGTAACCAGCTTGAAGAAGGTCTGGTTGCCGGGGAACTGGTACTTTGCCAGCACGAACGCACCCATGGATGCGATCAGCAGATGTCCTGCAGTTCCTGCCGCCGTAATGAATACGGTATTGAACACGTAACGGCTGAAAGCCACGGTGGACTTACTCATGTTAACAAACAAGTCCGAGAAGTTGTCGAGTGTCGGGTTCCGCGCAAACAGCTTAGGCGGGAACATAAACAGCTCGTCCATGGGCTTCAATGCCATGTTGATGGCAAACACCAAAGGATATACCATCGCAATGCCGACCAACAATAGGAAGATGTAAACACCAATGTCTCCGCCAACGGAACGATTGGGTTTTCTTCTTTGGATCAAATGATGTTTTACTACTTCGGTTTCTTTTTCTTTTTTGCTCATATCAGGTTCCTACTCTTCTCAACAGACTTTGGATTGCTTTGTTACATAAGATCATGATCAAGAACAACATTGTAGCGATCGCACATGCATAACCCATTTCAAATCTGGAAAAACCATAGTCGAACAAGTGAGTTACGATGGTTCGTGCCGCATAGTCGGTACTGGGATATCCGCAGAGGGCCATGGTCACGTCGCAGACACCGAAGGAACTGGTGATGGTCATAACCGCACCGAACATCAGCATGGGCTTCATGTTCGGAAGGGTGATGTACCAAAGCTCTTGCCATCTGTTCTTCACGCCGTCCATGTAACCTGCTTCGTACTGGGATCCGTCAATACCCTGAAGACCTGCAACGAAGGAAAGGAATCCGGCTCCCAGGCTCATCCAGAGGATGATGACCATACAGATCGGAAGCATGTATCTCGGATCGTTGAACCAGAGGATCGGCGCATCAATGATTCCCCAGTTGATCAGGAAGGAATTGACGGGGCCGTAGTAGTCGCCTCGGAACAAGATCGTGAAGATCGTGTAAAGGGTACCCGAAATGGAGGGGGCGTAGAAAATTACGATCGTGATCGCGCGGATCCATCTCGGCAGCTCATTGATCAGCCATGCGAACAGGAAGCTCAGGACATAACCCAAAGGACCCGTGACAATGGCGATCATGAAGGTGTTCTTCACGCCGATCAGGAAGACGTCGTCCTCCAGGATCAGGCTGACATAGTTGTGGATGCCGATGAATCTTGCCGGCTCCAAAATGTTGTAATAAGTAAAACTGAAGAAAATGGAATTGATCACCGGAAGGATATAAAACATGGTGAACAATAATGCATAGGGTGCCAAAAACAGATAACACATCTTACTGATCTTGGCCTTTTTCCATGCCACCTTTGCGTTATGCTTTCGCAAGGTGACGTACTTGTCTAAATATTTGCTACTCATGCTTCACTCTCCTTACTCCAGCGGAAGACCAAATTCTTTACGCTTCTTGGTCAACTCTTCGTTTATGAGGATCGAGTAGTCCAGAATGGTCTCTCTCGGATCCGCCTTCTCATTGATACACTTACGACAAGCGTTGGTCAGATGACGGCCGGTGTAGTAACCGCCGGGAACCTCTCGGATACCTACCGTCTGATCCCACTGCTCCGTCAGAACGTCGATCGCGTGCTGAGACCAAGCCAGCTGTGCGAATGCGTTCTTGTTCGCGGTAGCATATCTTGCGGATGCACCGAGGAGAGCTTCCATCTCTCTACCGAACTTCACCTGCGTGTTGGTGGAACCCCACCACTTAAAGAACTCCCAAGCCTTCTGCTCCGTCTCGTCGTCCGAAGGAAGGATCATGGATGCACTTCCTACGATACAGTCGGAACGGTCAAGGTAGGTATTTCCATTCTCATCCGTCTTCTCCAGACCAGGGATCAAGGTGAAGTCCCAAAGTCCTCTGATTTCGGGAGCGGATACCATCAAGGTGTTGTACATGCCGTAGTTTGCAACTGCGATCGGCATCTCACCGGAACGGAAACGGCTCGCAAAGTCGTACACCGTCGGGCAACCATAGTCATTGTAGAATTTCACATACTGGTCGAATGCGTCCACGCCGGCCTCATCATTTACGATGGTCTTGGTTCCCTTCTCATTATAAAGGTCACCGCCATTCTGGAACAGCATCGTGAAGTACAGGTTCAGGTCACCGCCGCTACCAGTCGTTGCAGTACCTGCAGCACTCGGCATACCAATGTTCATGTTGTTACCCTGGATGGTCGGGAACATCTCAATGAGTTCCTTCCAGGT
>CAMZDG010000023.1 GCA_947305245.1 uncultured Lachnospiraceae bacterium | reverse complement strand
TTGGCGTGGAGATTTTCTTAAAGCATTTCCTGCGCATGACGACGCCGCCCCTGCCCAGAATGTCTGATGCGGGGCTGATCCGTCCGACGGAACATGAGTTTTCCGCCTTTGTGTTTAAGATCCAGGCGAACATGAATAAGGCGCATCGCGACAGGATCGCGTTCATGCGCATCTGCTCCGGGAAGTTTGACGCTCAGATGGAGGTCCGCCACGTGCAGGGGAATAAGGTGCTTCGTCTCTCCCAGCCGCAGCAGATCATGGCGGATGAGAGAAAGATCCTTTCAGAGGCATATGCGGGCGACATCATCGGCGTGTTTGATCCCGGCATCTTCTCCATCGGCGACACGCTTTGCGTGCCGAAGGAAAAGTTTGCATATGAAGGCATTCCCACCTTCGCGCCGGAGCACTTTGCGAGAGTGCGCCAGCTCGACACCATGAAGCGTAAGCAGTTTGTCAAGGGCATCGAGCAGATCGCGCAGGAGGGTGCCATCCAGATCTTTACCGAGATGACGGCGGGCATGGAGGAGGTCATCGTCGGCGTAGTCGGCGTGCTGCAGTTCGACGTGCTGAAATACCGTCTGGAGAACGAATATAACGTGGAGATCCGTCTGGAGAATCTCCCGTATGAGCACATTCGCTGGATCGCGAATAAGGATGAGGTGAACGTGGAAAAACTGATCGGCACCTCTGACATGAAGAAGGTGAAGGACATGAAGGGGAATCCGCTGCTTCTGTTCGTGAATTCCTGGAGCATCGGCATGACCCTGGATCGCAATAAGGGATTGGTTTTGGCGGAGTTTAACAGAAACTAAGGATGCGGAGGAAACGGGATGTATCTGATTGTTATCGTACTGCTCATGGCGCTTTCTCTGGGAGGCTGCGCCGGCCCGGCGGACGTCATGTCGAACGTGCGGGAGGATTTCGGCATATCACAGTCGGAGGAAGGCACGGGGGAGTCTTCCCAGGGTCTTGGCGAGAAGACGCCCGTAAGCTATGATGATCATTTCCTTGTCAGCGGGACCAAGTATGCATATGGTACCTTGAGCAGTGAACAGAAGCTCTGGTATGACGACGTGGAGCATATCCTTGGAAGCATGGCAAAGGAGGGGGAGCTCGCCACGGAGGGGATCGTGCGCGGCCTTACGGAGAAGGATATTGATTATGTGTTCAGCTGTGTCTGCATGGATCATCCGGAGCTCTTTTACGTGGAAGGATATTCCTACGTAACGCACATGCTCGGGGATCAGATCGTGGGCTACGTGTTCTCCGGAAGCTATAGCATGGATCGTGAGGAGGCCCTGCGAAGAGAGCGTGAGATCCTAAGCGTCGCGGCCGAGATCCGGGCAGGATTTCTTTCTTCCGGAGCGGACGATTATGCGAAGATCAAATATGTTTATGAAACCTTGATCAAACGGACGGAATATGACTTGGAGGCGCCGGACAATCAGACCATTTATTCCGCGCTGGTGGGAGGGCGGTCCGTCTGTCAGGGCTATGCAAAGTCCATGCAGTATCTCCTAAACGGAATGGGCGTGGAGTGCACGTTGGTACAGGGCGTTGCGATGGGCCAGCCCCACGGATGGAATCTTGTCAAGTCTGACGGGGAGTATTACTACGTGGACGTCACTTGGGGAGACAATTCCTATCATCCCGGAGAGACGGGTGATAACGGGCCTGAGATCCTGTATGATTATCTTTTGGTGACTACGGCGGAGATCGAGATGGAGCATCTGATCGACATGGAGGTTCCCCTGCCTTTTTGCACCAGCATGGACGACAGCTATTTCCTGCGGGAGAACGCTTATTTTACGAAGGCGGATGAGGCGGGGTTGCGAGCGCTTTTCCAGATGGCTTCTCCGGAGGATTCCTATCAGGTGTCGATCAAATGTGCCAGTTATGAATGCTTCAACGATATCAAAAAGCTTCTTCTCGACAAGAATAAGATCTTTGAATATTATCCCGCCGGGAGGACGCAGATTTCGTATTATCAGAACGAAGAATTGCTTTGTCTGACTTTTTGGGTGACAAATTAGAATAAGAGTGGTAAAATAAAGTATCATTTGAAATTAGGAGGATGAGGACGTGGAAAAAGAGCAGAATTCAGTTGTTATGCTGAAAGAGGAAGAATCCATTGGAACGGTTCGCATCGCGGAGACGGTCGTTGCGCACATTGCATCCATCGCAGCCTCGGAGGTAGAGGGAGCATCCCTTCCCGGCGGCGCGGCTTCCAAGGCGTCCAAGGGCGTTAAGGTTGAGATCAAGAACAATTCCGTTAAGGTGGAGATCGCCGTGAACGTGAAGTATGGCTATAACATCCCTGAGGTGAGCCAGCAGCTGCAGAGCAAGGTAAAGAGTGCCGTTGAGAACATGACGGGCCTGACCTGCAGCAACGTTAACGTTCGCTTTTCCAGCGTTATCATAAAGTAAAGGCAGATGGGATCTATGGGACGACACGAGCAAAGAGAACAGCTATTTATGCTTTTGTTCCGCGTGGAGTTTAACTCCCCGGAGGACATGCCGGAGCAGGTGAAGCTTTTCTTCGAAGACGAGGAGAGAAGTGACGCCGCAGATTTTGCAGAGTCCATCACGCAGAGGTATGAAAAGGTATTGGAGAAGCTTCCTGAGCTGGACGCTCTCCTGAATGAGAAAACGGAAAAATGGAACACGAAGCGGATCGGTAAGGTGGAGCTGACCGTGCTGCGCCTTGCTCTCTATGAGATGCTCTTCGACGATGAGATCCCGGAGGGCGTCGCCATCGATGAAGCAGTGACCATTGCCAAGAAATATGGACAGGACAGCGCGGGCGCCTTTGTCAACGGCGTCCTTGCGAAATTTGTAAAAAAGGGTGATCAAAATTCGTAGCGTATACACCGTCGGGCAGCTCAATGCCTATGTCAAAAACATGTTCACGCAGGATTACCTCTTACAGTCCGTGTCCGTCAAGGGAGAGGTCAGCAACTGCAAGTATCATGTTTCGGGACATATTTATTTCACTTTGAAGGATCCTAAAGGAACCATCAGCTGCGTCATGTTTGCGGGGAACCGAAAGGGTCTTTCTTTTCGTATGCAGGATGGGCAGCAGGTGGTGGTTTCCGGCGCCGTGGACGTCTATGAACGGGACGGAAAATACCAGCTATATGCCAGGCAGATCGAATTAGATGGCGCCGGGCAGCTGTATGAACAGTATGAGAGATTAAAGCGTGAGCTCGAAGACCTTGGAATGTTCGCGCCGGAGTATAAACAGCCGATCCCAAGGCAGGTTCGGACGCTTGGCGTCGTGACGGCGAGCACCGGTGCGGCCGTTAGGGACATTATCCAGATCGCCAAACGGCGGAATCCTTTCGTACAGATCATTCTCTATCCCGCCATCGTGCAGGGGGCGGAGGCCGTTCCAAGCATTGTGAACGGCATTCATGCGTTGGAGCAGATGGGCGTCGACGTGATGATCGTGGGACGAGGAGGCGGATCCATCGAGGACCTTTGGGCCTTTAATGAGAGGGCCGTGGCGGAAGCCGTCTTCAACTGCAGCGTGCCGATCATCTCGGCCGTGGGACATGAGACGGACACGACGATCATTGACTTCGTAGCGGATCTTAGGGCGCCGACGCCGTCCGCAGCCGCGGAGCTGGCAGTCTGGGAAGTGCGGGATATTTTTGACGGCATGGCGCGCTATGAGGAGGCGCTCCGCGGGAATATCAACCGCGTGATCGCGAGGAAGCGCGAGATGGTCTTAAGGCTGGAGCGGCAGATCAGCATGGGAAGTCCCATGGCGAAGATTCGCGGACACAGGCAGTATCATTCGCAGCTTCAGGAAAGATTGCAGAACAACATGGAGCGGATCCTGTTCGCAAGGCGGCATACGCTGGATCTCTATCTAGAGAAATTCCGCGGCCTGTCTCCTTTGGAGAAGCTCTCGAGCGGTTATTCCTATGTCGTGGACGCTCAGGGAAAGAACGTAAGGTCCGTTTCACAGGTAAAGGAAGGGGATCTTTTTGGCGTCTATCTGAAAGACGGACAGATGCAGGTGGAAGTCAGGGAGACTTCTCCCGTCAGTTTTGCAGACAGTTTCTCCTCCCGGGAGGCGACTGGGCAGGATGCCTTTGAGGGAGAATAGGAGGAGAGAAAGTAATGGAAGAAAAGAAACAGCGCAGTCTGGAAGAGAATTTTGGCAAGCTCGAGGAGCTGATCCAGGTGCTTGGCGACGCGGACGTATCTCTCGAGGATGCCTTTCGTGCCTATAGTGAGGGCGTTACTCTCCTCAAGGAGTGCAATGACCAGATCGACAGGGTCGAGAAAAAGGTCATGGTATTAAACGGCGACGGAACGCTCGGGGAACTTGGCGATATCGCGGAGGCATAAGGGATGGGAGAGATGGAGTTTTTGCCCTTGCTGAATCAAAAAACCCAGGAGACGACGCAGATCATCTCTGCGTGTTTTGAAGAATATCTTAACAGGCAAAGGGAGCTTTCGTATCTTACGGTGGTCCTGGACGCCATGGATTACAGCTTCCTCGCGGGCGGAAAGCGTCTTAGGCCCCTGCTCATGCGGGAGACCTGGAGGCTCTTTGCCGGGAATGAGGAAGAACCTGAGGCGCTCCATGAGTTCATGACGGCGCTGGAGATGATCCATACGTATTCACTGGTGCATGATGACTTGCCCGCCATGGACAATGATGAATATCGGCGCGGGAAAGAGACGACCTGGAAGGTATACGGGGACGGCATGGCCGTGCTGACGGGGGACGCCCTCCTAAACAGCGCGCTTGAGATCGCCTTTTCCTCTCTGAGAAAGAGCATTTTGGCCGGAGAAAGCAGTGAGACCGTAAAGCGCATCGCGCAGTGCGGAGAAGTGCTCGCGGCAAAGGCCGGGATCCAGGGCATGCTCGGCGGCCAGGTGGCGGACGTGGAAGCAGAGAAGAAGTGCCTTCCCATGGACATGGAAAAAATCCTGTTCATTCATGAGAAGAAGACGGCGGCCCTGATCGAGACCGCCATGGGCATTGGCGCCTTGCTTGGCGGAGCCGGCGAAGAGGAATATCAGAAGGTCGTGCAGATCGCAAGGAAAGTCGGGATCGCATTCCAGATCCAGGATGACGTGCTCGACGTGATCGGCGACAGTGCGGAGCTTGGAAAGAGCGTTGGAAGCGATGCGCAGAGTGGGAAGGAAACCTTTGTGACGCTGCGGGGACTGGAAGAGTCCAAGCGCGAGGTCGAGCGGCTTTCCGAGGAAGCGGTGGCGGAGCTTCATGAGCTTCCGGGCGAGCATATGTTTTTGGAGGAGTTGATCCTCCATCTGATCTACAGAAAAAAATAAGCAGTGACTTAAAGAGGTTTTTTCATGTACTTGGAGACAATCAAAGAAGTTAATGACATAAAGAAGATCGATCCGAAGGATTATCCGGCGCTGGCACAGGAGATCCGTGATTTCCTGATCCAGAAGATCAGCGTGACGGGAGGGCACCTTGGTTCAAACCTTGGCGCAGTGGAGCTGACCATGGCGCTCCATCTGGCACTGGACCTGCCTCAGGATAAGATCATCTGGGACGTGGGACATCAGGCGTATACGCATAAGATCCTGACCGGAAGAAAGGACGGGTTTGACGCACTGCGCCAGTATCACGGCATGAGCGGCTTCCCGAAACGAAAGGAGAGCTGTTGCGACTGCTTTGACACGGGGCACAGTTCCACCTCCATCTCGGCAGGCCTGGGCCTTGTGATGGCAAGGGATCACAGGGGAGAAAAGCAGACCATCGTGTCCGTCATCGGCGACGGTTCCCTGACCGGCGGCATGGCGTATGAGGCCTTAAATAACGCATCCAAGCTGGAGACGAATTTCATCGTCGTATTAAATGACAACAACATGTCCATCTCGGAGAACGTGGGTGGCGTGAATAAATATCTGAACAACATCCGTACTGCGGATGGCTACCTGGACCTGAAGGAGGGCATTTATAATGCCTTGCTTGGCAGCGCCAAGGGAAATCAGGTGATCCGCGGCATCCGGAGACTGAAGAGCAGCCTGAAGACGCTGGTCATTCCGGGCATGTTCTTTGAAGACATGGGCATTACTTATCTTGGCCCCGTCGACGGACATGACGTGCAGGCGATGGTGGACGTGATCCACGCCGCGCAGAGAGTGGAAGGCCCCGTGCTGATCCATGCCATCACGAAAAAGGGCAAGGGATTCCTTCCCGCGGAGAAGCATCCGGCCAGATTCCACGGGACGGAACCCTTCGACGTGGAGACGGGCAAGCTCCTTCATCCCAAGACGGAGCCATGCTATACGGACGTATTTTCATCCGTGATCTGTTCTCTGGCAGAAAAGCATCCAAGTCTCGTTGCCGTGACGGCGGCCATGCCGGACGGCACTGGCTTAAAGCGTTTTCGGACACAGTTCCCGGATCGTTTCTTCGACGTGGGGATCGCGGAGGAGCATGCCGTGACCTTTGCGGCAGGACTGGCGGCCGGCGGAATGAAGCCCGTGGTGGCGGTTTATTCTTCCTTCCTGCAGCGCGCATATGATCAGATCCTGCACGACGTTTGCCTGCAGAATCTCCCCGTCGTCTTTGCCATTGACCGGGCGGGACTCGTGGGAAGTGACGGCGAGACGCATCAGGGCATCTTTGACCTGACATATCTCTCGGGCATACCCAACATGCATCTGTGCGCGCCCAAGAATAAGTGGGAGCTCGCGGACATGTTACAGTTCGCGGCGGAATTTGACGGGCCCATCGCGATCCGTTATCCCAGAGGCATCGCATATTCCGGATTGGAGGAGCACCGTGAGCCCATTGTCCTCGGAAAGTCGGAATGGATCTGCCGGGAGGGAGGCGTTGCCATCTTTGCGGTGGGAAGCATGGTGGAAGAGGCCGTGAAGGTGCGGGAGCTCTTAAAGGAGCAGGGCATATCATCGAGCCTGATCAACGTGCGCTTTGTCAAGCCCATTGATGAGGAAGCACTGCTCGATGCGGCGAAGGACCATTCCCTGATCGTCACGCTGGAGGAGAACGTCGCCTGCGGAGGCTTTGGAGAGAAGATTTTGGAGGCTGCGAACGCGCACGGATTAAAGAATCAGATCCTTCCTATCGCATTGCCGGATGCCTACGTGGAGCATGGCAAGGTGGAGATCTTGAAAGAGCAATTGGGCCTGGATCCGAAAGGGATCTGTCGCAGGATTTTGGAGGCACTTGGCAAATGAAGGAACGACTTGACGTGATCCTGGTGGAACAGGGCTATGCGCCCTCCAGGGAAAAGGCAAAGGCCATCATCATGTCCGGCGCCGTCTTCGTCAATGGACAAAGAGAGGATAAGGCGGGAAGCACCTTTGACCTCACAAAGTGTAAGCTGGAGGTGCGCGGAAGCACGCTGAAGTATGTTAGCCGCGGCGGCTTAAAGCTCGAAAAGGCCATGCAGACCTGGGCATTTCCTCTGGAAGGGAAGACTTGCATGGACGTGGGCGCTTCCACGGGCGGATTTACGGACTGCATGCTTCAAAATGGCGCCAGCAGAGTATATTCCGTGGACGTCGGACACGGACAGCTGGACTGGAAGCTTCGAAATGATGAACGGGTTGTCTGCATGGAGCAGACGAATTTCCGATATCTGACCAGGGAGGACGTCCCGGAGCTTTTGGATTTCATCAGCGTGGACGTGAGCTTTATCTCCCTGACAAAGATTTTGATCCCGGCGAGGAACCTTCTAAAGCTTGGCGGCGAGATGGTATGTCTGATCAAGCCGCAGTTCGAGGCGGGACGGGAAAAGGTGGGAAAAAACGGCGTGGTCCGGGAGCTTTCCACACATCGGGAAGTTATCGAAAAGGTCATTGATTATGCGTCCCTGATCGGATTTGAGGTCATGGGACTGGAGTATTCCCCCATCAAGGGACCGGAGGGAAACATAGAATATCTGGTGTATCTGAAAAAGAATGCAGAACCCGAGGAGGCAGTGGCCGCGCTTTCGGAGAGAGAGGCGGAGGATGCGCTTTTGCAGATCCAGGCGGAGGCGAGCGGTCTTTCGAAGACGGAGGAATGGAAGAAAAACATCTCCATGATCGTGGAGAATTCGCATACGCTATAGGACGGATAAGGAGAGGAAAATGGGCAAACGATTTCTGATCTACGTGAATAAGTTCAAGGATCCGGAGCTGAAGGTGACGAATCGCATCAAGGAATATCTGGAGGCCCGCGGGCAGGAAGCCTGCCTTCTGATCGTGGAGAAGGATTGGAAGACGGGGGAGAGGCAAGTGCCTGTTTTTCCTGAGAATATCGACATTATGCTGGTGCTCGGCGGAGATGGCACCGTCCTGCAGGCAGCCAGAGAGACCATTCATTCTCACGTGCCCCTGATCGGCGTAAATCTTGGGTCGCTCGGCTTCATGACGCAGATCGAACCGTCTGCCGTCGAGACGGCGCTGGACCGTCTGATCGCCGGAGATTATCGAAAGGAAAGCCGCATGCTCCTCCTTGGAAAGGCGACGCTGGCAAATGGCGAGACGCGCGAGGGACTTGCCCTGAATGACATCGTCATCACCAGGAGCGGCGCACTCAGGGTGATCCTGCTTCGGATTTACGTCAACGGTTCCTTCCTGCATGAATATCAGGCCGACGGCATTATCATCACGACGCCGACGGGATCCACGGGATATAATCTTTCCGCGGGAGGGCCCCTGGTGGAGCCCGGCGCGAAGCTGCTCATGCTGACGCCGATCTGCCCGCATTCCTTAAACCACAGGAGCATCATTCTCTCGCCGGAGGATGAGGTGGAGATTGAGATCCCGCTTGGCAAGGAAGGCAAGGAGCAGGAGGTGGGAGCGAGCCTGGACGGAGCGAATTCCTTCCCCATGAGAACGGGAGATCGCATCGTGATCCGTCAGAGCGCGGAGAGCGCGCAGTTCCTTCAGCTCAGCAGGGTGAGCTTCCTTGAAACCCTACATCAGAAAATGAATGAGTGACAAAGAGGTTCGAATGAAAAAGATCAGACAGAGAAGAATTCTTGAAATCATAGAAAAGTATGAGGTGGAGACGCAGGAGCAGCTCAGGGATCACCTTGCAAACGAAGGGATCCAGGTGACGCAGGCCACGCTTTCGAGAGACATTCGCGAGCTGAAGCTCTCCAAGCTTTCCGTGGACGGGATCGTGGGCGGAAGGCAGCGCTACGTCGCATTTCACAAGGAGAGCGGCGAGCGCGGAAATGAAAAGCTGGTGCGCGTGCTTCGGGACGGTTTCGTCTCCATGGACATGGCACAGAATATATTAGTGATCAAGACGGTTTCCGGCATGGCAATGGCGGTTGCCATGGCCGTGGACGCCCTGCAGTTCCCGGAGGTGGTGGGATGCATCGCCGGGGATGACACCATCATGGTGGCAGTCAGGACGGTTGAGGAGACGCGTCAACTGATGAATCAAATGAACGAGATCATGGGGTAAGACGGTGGTAGGATTCAAAGAAGGCGGCAGAAGGAGGAAACATGTTACAGAGTTTACGAGTGAAAAATCTGGCGCTGATGGAAGAGACGGAGGTTACCTTTGGGGAAGGGCTGAACGTCCTGACCGGTGAGACCGGCGCAGGAAAATCCCTGCTCCTTGGTTCCGTGAATCTGGCCTTGGGGGCAAAATTTGAAAAGGACATGCTGCGGAGCGGCGCAGAGCAGGCTTTGGTGGAGCTCACCTTTTCCGGGAATGAAAAGGTGACAGAGCGTCTTACGGCCATGGAGCTGGAACCGCTCGAGGACGGCGGCATTCTGATCACGCGGAAGATGCAGCTTGGGAAGAGCGTCTTTCGGATCAACGGGGAAGTCGTGACCGCAAAGCAGGTAAAGGAGCTTGCGGAGGTTCTGATCGACGTGCACGGGCAGCATGAGCATCAATCGCTCCTGCATAAGAAAAAGCATCTGGAGATCCTGGATGCCTTCGGCGGAAAGGAAGCGGCGCAGGCGCTGGAGACCGTCGCAGATCTTTACCAGGAGTGGAAGCGCATAGAGGAGCAGCTGAGCGAGGAAGGTCTGGACGAGAAAGAACGCGCAAGGGAGCAGTCCCTGGCCGAATATGAAGTGCGGGAGATCGAAGAGGCGGCCCTGAAGATCGGCGAGGACGAGGAGCTGGAGGATGACTATCGCCGCATGGTCAATGGACAAAAGATCATGGAGGCCCTCAGCGAGAGCTATGCCCATACGGGAAGCGACGGCGCAGGGGGCGCGCTGAGCCGCGGACTTCGCGCTTTGGGAAGCGTTTCTAGCTATGATAAACGACTCGCGGAGCTGGAAGATCAGCTTGCTGAGGTAGATAATCTGCTTGCGGATTACAATCGGGAATTGGCGGATTACATGGAGGATGCCACCTATGATGAGGCAGCCCTCAGGGAGACGGAGGAACGCCTCAATCTCCTCAATCGCTTAAAAGAGAAATACGGAAATACCCTGGAGGAAGTAATCGCTTACGGCGAAAAACGCAGGGCGTATCTGGAAAAGCTGGCGGATTATGACGCTTATCTGGAGAACTTAAGGACGCAGGCGTCGAAGGCCAGGAAGCGCCTCGAGGAGGCCTGCGGGGTCCTTGGAGAGATCCGTAAGAAAAACGCGGAAATATTGACCGGACAGCTGACCAAGGCGTTGGAGCAGTTAAACTTCCTGAAAGTGGATTTCGAGATCCATCTGGAAGCCTTAAAGGAACCGACGAGACTAGGCATGGAGGACGCGGAATTTCTCATTTCCACGAACCCCGGAGAGATGAGAAGGCCTCTTGGCATGGTGGCCAGCGGCGGCGAATTGTCAAGGATCATGCTTGCCATTAAGACAGTGCTCGCCAAGCGGGATGAGGTGGATGCCCTGATCTTCGACGAGATCGATGCCGGCATCAGCGGAAAGACGGCATGGCAGGTTTCAAGACAGCTCGGCAAGGTCGCGGGAGTACATCAGGTGATCTGCATCACGCATCTTCCACAGATCGCGGCCATGGCGGATCATCATTTCCTGATCGAAAAGAGCACGGACGGAAAGAGCACCATAACGAGAGTCAGAACGCTTGAAGAAGAGGAGGCCATCGGAGAGCTGGCTAGGCTCCTTGGGAGCGACAAGGCATCTGACGCTGCGATCTCAAACGCCATGGAAATGCGAAAACAGGCGCTTTCCCAAAAAGAGGAAGAGACGAAAACGGGGCAGCTTGGATAAACTTAAGATGGGCGCACATACTAAGAAGGACGCGAACGGCCAAAGGACACGGGATCGTGTCCTTCTTTTTATGCTTGGAGGAGATAAGATGCGCAGAAAAATCAAACCGATTTGGGGAAAACTGCTTCTCGCGGTAATTATTCTGGCGGCGGCAGCATGGATGATCATGACGTTTCACGGCATTGTCAGGCGCATTCCGACCACGCTTTATTTTCGCGCCCGGCAAAGTCAGAGAATGGACCTTGGAATCCCTGCAACGGGAGAGGTACGCGCCGCCTTCGCGGCTGAAAGGTCCGAGGGGGAGAGCCAATGCGTCACCGTGGATCTCTCGCGGCCCGTCACCATGCGTACGGGCAGGCAGGAGCGCTATGACATGGAGGTGCGGCTCTTCGGCGTATTGCCGCTAAAGAAGGTCGACATCCGCGTGATCGATGACAGGGAGCTGATCCCCATGGGCATTCCCATAGGCATGTACATGCAAAGCAGAGGCGTCCTGGTCGTGGGCCTTTCCCAGTTCGAGACAAAAGACGGAAAGAAGGTTTCTCCGGCGCAGGGCCTCATCAAAGAGGGGGATTATTTGCTAAAGCTCAACGACGAGAGTATCACGGGGAAGGAAGCGCTGGCGGAAATGCTGCAGGACAAGGGCGGAGAGCGCGTGCGGATCACCTTGGAAAGGGACGGAAAGGAGCGGGAGGTGGAGCTGCTCCCGATGATGGACAGTTGCGGAAAATACAAGGCGGGCATCTGGGTGCGGGATAATCTGCAGGGAGTCGGAACGCTGACCTATCTGGACGGCGAAGGGAAGTTTGGCGCGCTGGGACATGGCATTGCCGACGTGGACACGGGAACGATCATGGAGGTCTCCGGCGGAACGCTGTATCAGACGGAGATCGTAAACCTAAGGCCGGGCCATCGGGGCAGTCCGGGAGAAATGACGGGGAGGATCATCTACGATGATCAGTTTGCGCTCGGAGAGATCGACCGGAATACGGATCGCGGCGTCTACGGCATCTGCAACGACGCGGGCCGAAGCCTTGCCATGGAGGAGCCAGTACCGATCGGGCTGAAGCAGGAGATCGAGCTTGGTCCCGCGCAGGTCCTTTGCACACTGGAGGATGAGGTGGAATGCTTTGCCGTGGAGATCACGAAGGTGCATCTGCAACAGGATAACGTCAACAGGGGGATCGAACTTAGGGTGACGGATCCGGAGCTGATCCGGCGTACGGGCGGGATCGTCCAGGGGATGAGCGGCTCTCCCATCTTGCAGAACGGAAAGATCATCGGAGCCGTGACTCACGTGCTTGTCAATTCGCCGGAAAGAGGGTATGGGATCTTTATCGAGAACATGTTGGAAGAGGGAGCGTCCTAGGGGGGACTTTCCCTCTTTTCGATTGACGTATGGGGGAAAGAAAACTAAAATAGAGGGAGAGTCAGGCATGTGGGGGAAATGACGGTGAAGCGTTATCAGGTTTCGAAATTTTTTCAATTTACGTTGATCTTAGTTGCGACGGGACTGATGCTAATGTTCCTCTATCTGGTGGAGATCGTGCGGTATCACCTTCCGAAGGAACTGACGGAGTTTAACGCAGATCTGATGCGGCAGGGAAGCTACGTGACCATTACAAGCGGCGCCCTGGCTCCCCAGGGAGATCGCAATTCCACTGCCTTTTTTTTGACGTTCGCGCAGGAGTATCAGCTTTATTACCTGCTGCTCGGAGAGAGTAAGGAAGTTCCCGTGCTGGTCAGCAATAAGAACCTGATCACAAAGCTGGAGTCCTGGAGGAATGGGCAGGGCATGGGTGATACGGTCTCGATGATCGCGCGGGTGGAGAAGATTGACGGGAAGACGTATTTCTGGCAGGTGACGAAGGAGGAAGTGAGGCAAAGCCACGGGATCTTATCCTTTGTCGGCGGTATTGTACTCTGCGCGGGACTCCTGTTATTCGCGACCATTGGAGGATTTCGCGTCGTTTATGAAAAGCCCTTTGAGGATTCCAAACGATATAAGGACATCTTTCTTGGGAGATCCTATCGGATGGAGGAGGAACTAAAAAGGGAAAGAGAGCTCCTGGAAAGATATCGAAAAGAACAGGCAGACATGAAAAAGTGGTTCCAGCTGGGCTTTGGAATGACGGTGGGATGCATCCTTGGCATGCTGTTTTGCGCCCTGCTTTTCAAAGGGTTTTCCACGACTTCCAACCCGATCCTGTATGCGCTGGGCGTGATCCTGCTCTTTGTATTTTTCTATGTATTACTGATTGGCATAAAATTTGTTTGGATGGCATATATCAATTCTGACTGGCCTTCCGCACGGCGTATTTCGGAGCTGTTTTTGCTTCGCACCTTAAGCGTGAAGAAGGAAGAGACCTCAAAGCTGATCAATCTGCTCAGCAGAAAGGTCAAGGAGGCCGAGGAGCTTGCGAAGGAGAAGGGGGAGGAAAATATTCGCATGTGGTATGGGCCAGGAGTATGGGAAGAAAAGGAAGGTGACACCGATCATGAAGGTGACGCTGTTAAATGATTCGTTTCCGCCCGTGATCGACGGCGTGGCGAACGTGGTCCTGAATTATGCCAGGATCATGCAGGAGGAAGGGCTCGCGCAGCCCATGGTGGGCACGCCCCGTTATCCGGAGGAACAGTATGACGGGTATCCCTATCCCGTCGTTCCGTATCAGAGCTTTGACACGACAGCGATCGTCAGCGGTTATCGCACGGGCAATCCCTTCGCCGTAAAGGCGATCGAGGAGATGGCGGCATTCGGGCCGGACGTGATCCACAGCCACTGTCCCGTGTCGTCAACGCTGATGGCGCGGGTGCTCCGAAAGGAGACGGACGCGCCGATCATCTTTACCTATCACACGAAATTTGACGTGGACATCGCCAGGGCCATGAAGGCGAAATTCCTGCAAAAGGAGAGTATCAAGACCTTGGTGGACAACATCTCTGCCTGCGACGAGGTCTGGGTGGTCAGCGGCGGCGCAGGGGAAAATCTTCGCTCCCTGGGCTATGAGGGGCGCTACCGCGTGATGCCAAACGGCGTGGATTTCGCAAAGGGAAGAGTCGAGGATTTATTGGTGGCGCAGGTGACCAAGGGATATGACCTGCCGGAGGGCGTGCCGGTCTTTTTGTTTGTCGGAAGAATCATCAAGTATAAAGGGTTACCGCTGATCCTGGACGCCCTAAAGATCCTCTTTGATGAAGGCATGGACTTTCGGATGATCTTTGTGGGAAGCGGTCCGGATGCGGAGGAATTGCAGGCAAGGGTTACCGAGCTGGGGCTTTCAGGTAAGGTGATCTTTACCGGGGCGATCTATGACAGGAATGAGCTTCGCGCCTGGAATACGCGGGCGGACCTGTTCCTTTTTCCGTCCACTTATGACACGAACGGGCTGGTGGTCCGGGAGGCGGCGGCCTGCGGCATTGCCAGCGTGTTGATCCGGGGCTCTTGCGCTGCGGAAGGGATCACGGACCTGCGCAACGGGTATCTGATCGACGAGAATCCGCTGGACATGGCCAGATGCCTTCGGGAGGCATGCAAGGACATGGACCGGGTGCATCAGGTGGGACAAAATGCCATGGATGAGATCTATCTTTCCTGGGAGAGCGCGGTGCATCAGGCAGTGGACCGCTATGGAGACGTGATCGAGCTTCATCAAAGCTGCTCCATGACCGGACGAAAGTATCAAACCTCCGATCACTTTATCACCATGGCCTCCGGACTGGTGGTGGCCACGGACAAGGTGTTCCGCGCGCCCAGGCGGTTTTATGACGGTATGCTCGAGAATATCGGCGAAGCCAGGGAGAGCATCACGGAGGCGAAGGATACGCTGGTGGCGGGCGTCAGAAAGACCAAGGATAACATCACGGAGAAGATCCAGGACACGAAGGACAGTATCACGGAGCGCATCCAGGACACGAAGGACAGTATCACGGGGCGCATCCAAGACACGAAGGAGAATATTTCAGAGCGCATTCAGGAGACGAAGGAGACGGTGAAGTCCTGGGTGCAAAACGATAAATAAGAAACATAAGAAGAAGGTGTTTTCAGTGAGCGATTGGTATAAGGAGAAGTCCTTTTATCAGATTTGGATCAGAAGTTTTAAGGATGGCAACGGGGACGGCATCGGCGACCTGTACGGCGTCTATGAGAAGCTGGAGTACATTAAGTCCCTGGGGGTGGACGGGATCTGGTTTTCACCCATCTACCCGTCTCCAAACGCGGATTTCGGGTATGACATCTCAGACTACCGTAACATTCATCCGGATTACGGCGACCTGGAACAGTTTCAAAAGGTACTTGCCAAGGCGCATTCCCTGGGTTTAAAGGTCATCATGGACCTGGTGGTCAATCATACTTCCGACGAGCACCCATGGTTTCAGGAGAGCCGAAAAGGGAAGGACAATCCCTACAGTGATTATTATATCTGGCGTGACAAGCCAAACAACTGGGACTCCCTCTTTGAGGGGAAGGCCTGGGAATATGACGAGGTCAGAAAGCAGTATTATCTGCATATATTCGCGAAAAAGCAGCCCGACCTGAACATGGACAATCCGAAGGTGCGGGAGGAGGTCAAGGGGATCCTGCGCTTCTGGCTGGATATGGGCGTGGACGGCTTCCGCGAGGACGTGATCAATTTCATCTCCAAGCATGAAAAGCTGCCAAACGGCCTGCCGTTTCTGCCGGCCGTGAACGGGCTGCCATATTATAAAGACGGTCCGCACATTTATGAATATATGGAGGAATTCCGCGAGGTCTGCAAGGATTATGACTGTTTTCAGTTGGGAGAAGGCCCGCTGACCACGGTGAAATCGGCGCTGAAATACCTGACGGGGCCCAAGAAATCCTTGGACATGATGTTTTCCTTTGACCACATGATGGCGGACTGCATCTATACGGAGTACGTGCACAGGCCGTTTTCTCTGGTGAAGCTGAAAAAGGCATTTACCAAGTGGCAGAATGCCTTGAACGGCAGGGGCTGGAATGCGCTATATCTCGAAAATCATGATCATCCCAGGGTGATCAGCAGGTATGGCGATGAGAAATACTGGCGTGCCAGCGGCACCATGCTGGCGGCATGTTATCTCTTCCAGCAGGGGACGCCATTCGTCTATCAGGGGCAGGAGATCGGCATGACAAACATCAGGCTGAAGTCCATCGATCAGTACGTGGACGTAAGTTCCCTGACGAATTTCAACCGGTATCATATCAAGGATTCCATTGAAAAAAGGCTTGAGAGGATCTGGCATTCCAGCAGGGACAGCTCGCGCACGCCCATGCAGTGGAACGCGGGGCCCCATGCAGGCTTTTCCGAGAAGGAGCCTTGGTTCTACGTCAATCCGAACTATACCACGGTCAACGTGGAGGAAGAAGAAAAGGATCCCTACAGCATCCTGAATTTCTGCCGGAAGTGCTTAAGGCTTCGGAAGACCAGCAACGTGCTCCTGTGGGGGAGCTATCGGGAGTATTTCCCGGATAGTAAGCAGATTTATATGTATGAGAGAAAGCTTTGCGACGTGCGATGCCTGATCATTTGTTCCTTCTCGGATAAGCCTGTTCGCGTAAAGCTTCCAAAGGAATATGTGGGACGGAAGAGAAAGCTGCTCCTTTGCAATTACCCCAGGGGGAGTCATGCGTCCGGACGACTGGACGGACTGCCGGAGGGAGAGCAGGGATGGTTTCGGCCTTATGAGGCGCGAGTCTATCGCGTGTGACGCACGTGCCGGGTACATTTTCAGTGGCAGGGCAGTGTAAACTAGATTTATTTTGGGAAAGAGACAGATCGATCACAGATGGAGAAAAAAACACTAGGAATGACAAAAGAACAATCGGCACAGTTGCAGGGTCTTGCGATCCTGCTCATGATCCATCATCATTTTTTTAATGATCTCTCCATCTATGGGGAGAGCCTTTCCTTCTGGGATCCGCAGTGGGTGGTCCGATTTGCGTGGTTTGGGAAGATCTGTGTCGGCGTCTTCGCATTCGTGAGCGGGTACGGGATGTGCAAGGTGTTGGAGCAAAAGAAGGGATCCGTGATCCGGCCCTGTCTGCAGCAGATCCTTGGGCTACTTTTACGATATTGGGCCGTGCTGCTTTTGTTCATGGGACTGTTCTTTGACTTGGGAAGGAGAACCTTTGTCTGGAAGGAATTTTTGCGCAATTTCTTCTGCATTGAGACGAGCTATAACGGGGCCTTCTGGTACGTGCAGCAATATGTGATGATGCTTCTTATGCTTGCGCTCTGGGAGAGCTTTCTGCGGTTTTTTGAGACCCTTCGGAGCAAGGGATGGAAGGTCTCATCGCTTGGAAAAGGCGGGGGAGCGCAGGCAGTTTTCTTTGGCTGTCTGATCCTGGGAGGACTTGTATGGCTTCTTCTTGCCATAATCCTGCCGGGCCCGCGAGAGGCCCTAAAATCCTTCCTTGACCTGATCAGGATCGCGTTCGTGCTGATCTTTTTCGTGGGCTGGCTCCTCGCGAAAGTAGGGGTATTTGAATGGCTTTTTTCAAAGCTGTCAAAGCTGGCGACGGGCGTTCGGGTGCTCCTTGGCGTTTTCCTGGTAGCGCTTGTCATGGCAGTGAGAATGCTTCTTGCCGATTCTCCCGCCTATGCGAGACTCGATTTCCTCTTTGTTCCAGTCTTTATCGTCGGGACCTTGCTCCTATTAGGGGGGATGGCGCCCATCGCCTCCCTTCTTGGCGGAGTGGGACGTCTTTGCGCTTACCTGTGGCTTACGCATCTTTTCACTTATGAGCTTACGAAGGACTGGCTGCTTGGTCTTGTGAACTCACACCTTTTGTTCTGGCTCTTAGAACTCATTCCATGCTTTCTCGTGGCCTCCGCCTTCCTTTCCGTGGAGTACGGAGTCCTAAAATTCCGGAAGGTCCTTTTTCAAAAACATACGCAGACGAAATAAAAACAAAACGCCATGGGATGGAACCCGTGGCGTTTTTCTTTGGCAAAATTATACGTTTACTTCTTGAAGCTTGCGCGCTTTCTAAGCGTGGGATCAAGGATCTTCTTGCGAATGCGAAGGCTCTTTGGCGTTACCTCGAGGAGCTCGTCCGTATCGATGAAATCCAGTGCCTGCTCGAGAGACAGGATTTTCGGCGGAACCAGGCGGAGCGCTTCGTCAGCGGAAGAGGAACGGGTGTTGGTCAACTGCTTTTTCTTGCACACGTTGATCTCAATGTCCTCGCTGCGGCCGGTCTGGCCAACCACCATGCCGGAGTATACCTTTTCGCCGGGCCCGATGAAGAGCAGGCCGCGCTCCTGTGCGTTGAACAGGCCGTAGGTAATGGCTTCGCCAGGCTCGAAGGCGATCAGGCTGCCCTGCTTTCTGTACTGGATGTCTCCCTTGTAGGGGGCATAACCGTCATAAACGGTATTCAAAATTCCATTTCCCTTGGTATCCGTCAGGAATTCGCCGCGGTAGCCGATGAGGCCTCTTGCGGGGATGGAAAACTCAAGTCTGGTATAGGTGCCGCCGGAGATGGCGCCCATGTTACGAAGTTCGCCCTTCCTCTGGCCGAGCTTTTCAATGACGGCGCCAGCATAATCATTGGGCACGTCGATATAAGCGAGCTCCATGGGCTCGAGGAGCTTTCCGTTTTCATCATGATGATAAAGGACTTCTGCCTTACTTACGGCAAATTCAAAGCCTTCACGGCGCATGTTTTCGATCAGAACGGAGAGGTGCAGCTCGCCGCGTCCAGACACCTTAAAGCAATCCGTCTCATCCGTCTCCTCCACGCGAAGGGAAACGTCCGTGTTGAGCTCGCGGAACAGACGCTCACGCAGATGGCGGCTTGTCACGTACTTTCCTTCCTGACCGGCAAGGGGAGAGTCATTTACCAGGAAATGCATGGCGATGGTGGGCTCACTGATCTTCTGGAAGGGGATGGGCTCCACGGCTTCCGGAGAGCAGAGGGTGTCGCCGATGTGAATGTCGGTGATGCCGGAGATGGCCACGATGGAACCGATGCCTGCCTCCTTGACTTCCACCTTGTTTAAGCCGTCAAACTCATAGAGCTTGCTGACCTTCACCTTGACCTGCTTGTCTGGCTCATGATGGTTGCAGATCACAACCTCCTGGTTCACCTTGATGGTACCGTTGTCGACCTTGCCGACGCCGATGCGTCCGACATATTCGTTATAATCGATGGTACTGATCAGTACCTGGGTTCCTGCCTCGGGGTCCCCCTCGGGAGCGGGAATATAATTCAGGATCGTCTCAAAGAGAGGCTCCATGTTGGTGCCGGGCGTCTCTGCCTCGAGGGAAGCGATGCCGGCCTTCGCCGATGCATAGACAAAGGGGCAGTCCAGCTGGGAGTCGTCCGCGTCAAGCTCAAGGAAGAGCTCGAGAACCTCGTCCACAACCTCCTCAGGACGGGCCTCAGGACGGTCGATCTTGTTGATGCAAACGATCACGGGGAGCTTTAATTCCAGTGCCTTGCGGAGCACGAACTTCGTCTGGGGCATTGCGCCTTCGAACGCGTCCACCACAAGGATCACGCCGTTTACCATCTTCAGTACGCGCTCTACCTCGCCGCCGAAATCCGCATGGCCGGGGGTGTCGATGATGTTGATCTTCGTGCCCTTATAGGTCACGGCAGTGTTCTTGGAAAGAATGGTGATGCCGCGCTCGCGCTCAATGTCATTGGAGTCCATGACGCGCTCGGCAACCTCCTGTCCTTCGCGAAATACGCCGCTTTGCTTTAAGAGTTCATCCACGAGGGTGGTCTTGCCATGGTCTACGTGAGCAATGATGGCTATGTTACGTACGTCTTCTCTTTTTTGTCTCATAAATCCAAATCCTTTCATTCCGAAAAGTCCGGAATCCCTTAAAAACAGCACTTTTTTCTCAAACTGTTACAGTATAGCACTATTTTTTTTCTGTTTCAAGAACTAATTAAGGAAATTTTCGCGGGGGAAAATGCGCCAATCTGGCGAATAACGTCGGGATTATGCGACGGGATTTGGTTTTATTTGGGGCGGAACTAGTGTATAAATGTTATTGCGGACGGGAAACGTAAGCAGCGTTTTCGAACAAGGCAATATGAGGAAGAAGGGAGAAACAATTGTGACGGATAAGGTGATCGAAAACAACCAGGTGACGGTGATGGGAGAGATCGTGAGCGATTTTTCCTTTAGCCACGAGATTTTTGGAGAGGGCTTCTACATGATGGAAGTGAGGGTACAAAGGCTGAGTGAGAGTTATGACGTCATCCCGGTGATGACTTCGGAAAGATTGATCGACGTGACGGCGGATTTCAGGGGGGCATTGGTATGCGTGAACGGGCAGTTCCGCTCCTATAACAGGCATGAGGAGCGGCGTAACAGATTGGTGCTCTCTGTGTTTGCGCGGGAGATCGAATTCGTGGATGAGGTGGAGGAGAGCGCAAAGAGTAATCAGATCTTCCTGGACGGATATATCTGTAAGCCGCCCATCTATCGGAAGACACCTCTTGGCAGGGAGATCGCGGACGTGTTGCTGGCGGTGAACCGGCCATATGGAAAGTCAGACTACATTCCTTGCATCTGCTGGGGACGCAATGCCAGATATGCCGGCGGGTTTCAGGTGGGAGACCGCTGTATGATCTGGGGGAGGATCCAGAGCAGGGAATATGTGAAAAAACTGGATGAGGAGACCATGGAAAAGCGTGTCGCATTCGAGGTTTCCGTAGGAAAACTGGAGCTTGGTGAGCGGGAGCGGGAAGAACGCCTGATCACGTCCGAATGAGGTTATGATTGCAAAAAATCAAGTCTTTTGTTATAATACATGCGGAAACGGTAGGAAGCTTAGGAAGGAATCTGACAAAAGGGTCAGTAGAAACGTGAGGGCACATGAGTAAGGGTATCGTAACGATATTTACGGGGGAAGGAAGGGGAAAGACTTCCGCTGCCATCGGCAGGGCCATTCAGGCGGCTGATGCGGGAGAACGCGTGGTGATCATTCAGTTCCTGAAGGGAAGGGGCCTAAAGGGATCCGAATTTGTACGCCGCTTAGAGCCTGAGATCATGCTGTTTTGCTTTGAAAAGTCGGATGAGAGCTTCAAGGATCTGACGGAGGAGCAACAGCAGGAGGAGATCCGTAACATCAAAAATGGACTGGGCTATGCGAAAAAGGTGCTCGCAACGGGAGAATGTGACCTGCTGATCTTAGATGAGGTGCTTGGACTTGTGGAGAATGAGATCATCTCTTCCGAGGAGCTGATCTCGCTGATCGACGCGCGGGAGGAGACGAACATGATCCTGACGGGGATCAACCTGCGGGACGAGATCTGCTTTAAGGCAGACGAGGTGTCCAAGATCGAGACCATAAAGTTCAAGGTTTGGGAGTGATCGAAAGACCCATATGAAAATAATGGGTTGACATTCTAAAAAGACAATGCTATGATACGACTGTATTGATGATAGAGGTTGCATTCTTTATCAGTATCCCTTCTGATGCGGCAGGCGCAGGTGAGGAAGGGGGAAAGGAAAGAGTGCCGAAAGGGTGGATCCCCTGAGGATTCAGGCCTTGGGCGCGTGGTTAAGAGCCACGTGACTGTCATCCGCAAAACGGATGGGGCGCTATCGGGAAAGAAATAAATGGTCTTGTTTTATTTCACCTGTCGGCGCTTGCGCGTTGGCAGGTTTTTTGTTTCCCAAAAACGGCCAGGCGCTAAGCATGACGAGCCATCATATAATACGAGAAAGAAACTTGTAAATGATCGGTAAGACAGGCCTGCGCGGCAGGCAAGAAGGAGGAAGAAATGGCTATTTTCAAAGGAGCAGCAGTAGCAATCGTAACACCCATGTATCAGGACGGAAGCGTGAATTACGATGAGTTTCGGAAGTTGATCGAGTTCCAGATCGAAAACGGTACGGACGCGATCGTGGTATGCGGAACAACCGGTGAGGCGTCCACGCTGTCCCACGAGGAGCATCTCGACGTGATCAAGTATTGCGCAGAGGTGGTTAACAAGAGGATCCCCGTGATCGCAGGAACCGGATCCAACAGCACGGAGACCGCGATCTATCTTTCCACGGAGGCGGAGAAGTACGGCGTTGACGGTCTGCTTCTTGTGACCCCGTATTATAACAAGGCGACCCAGAACGGATTATATGCACATTTTAAGGCAGTGGCAGACTCCGTAAAGCTGCCCATCATTCTTTACAACGTACCCGGCAGAACCGGCTGTAATCTGATGCCTGATACCATCGTGAGACTTTGCACTGACGTGGAGAACATTGTCGGCGTGAAGGAAGCCAGCGGAAACATCAGCCAGATCGCAACGCTCGCCGCTAAGGCGCAGGGCTGCGTTGACATCTACTCCGGAAATGACGATCAGATCGTTCCCATCATGGCACTGGGCGGACTCGGCGTGATCTCCGTGCTTTCCAACGTGGCACCCAGACAGACGCATGACATTTGCGCAAAGTATCTTGAGGGCGACGTAAAGGAAGCCTGCAGACTGCAGCTCGAAGCGATCGATCTTTGTGGATCCTTATTCTGTGAAGTAAATCCGATCCCCGTAAAGAAGGCCGTATCCATGATCGGATTCGAGGCAGGACCTCTTCGCATGCCCCTGTCCGAGATCGAGCCGAAGAATGAGGAGAGACTTCGTGCTTCCATGGAGAAGTATGGTCTGATCTAAAGAGAGAGTATACGAGAGAGAGGGAATGCGTATGGTACGGATCATAATGCGCGGCTGTAACGGCAAGATGGGTCAGAGCATCAGCAACATTGTTGCGGCGGACCCTGAGACCGAAATGGTGGCCGGAATTGACGTAAGAGATGAAGGAAGGAATCCTTATCCCGTGTTCAAGGACATTCGGGATTGTAACGTAGAGGCAGACTGCCTGATCGATTTCTCCAGCGTGATCGGGCTGGAGGACATGTTGGATTACTGTGTGGAGAAGAATCTCCCCTGCGTGCTTTGCACCACGGGACTTTCTCAGGATCAGCTCGCGAAGGTGGAGGAAGCGTCAAAGAAGGTTGCGATCCTCAAATCCGCGAATATGTCCCTGGGGATCAACCTGCTCCTGAAGATGCTCAAGGAGGCAGCAGGCGTGCTTGCACCCGCGGGCTTTGACATGGAGATCGTTGAGAAGCATCACAACTTAAAGCTGGATGCGCCCAGCGGCACGGCACTTGCCCTGGCAGATTCCATCAACGAAGAGTTCAATAATGAATATGAATATGTCTATGACAGAAGCAGCAGAAGGCAAAGACGTCCCGCAAAGGAGATCGGCATCAGCGCCGTTCGCGGCGGCACGATCGTTGGAGATCATGACGTGATCTTTGCCGGAGAGGATGAGGTCATCACGTTCTCTCATTCAGCTTATTCCAAGGCTGTCTTCGGAAAGGGCGCCGTTCAGGCGGCGAAGTTCCTTGCAGGAAAGGGCCCCGGGTATTACAACATGGGCGACGTGATCGAGGGAAGCTTAACCTGATCTGTCAAAGCCCTGCTTTTGAAAGACGGTAGAATTTAAGAAAAAGGAGGTCGCGACGTTCGCAGACCTCCTTTTTGACTATCTGGAAGTGCCACGGAGATCCTCGCCGATCTCACCGGCTAGGCCAGAGCCTTCGGGTACTTCAAGGGTGACGTCATCCTCCGGCAGGAAGTCCTCGGTGAGCGTATGCTCGTAAGGCTCCAAAGTGGCAAGGGGATCCGTCGTTTCGCTTACAATGGTACCGTCCGGGTTGATGATCGAGAGATTGTCCGTGGGATCTGCGCCGCCCTTGTCAAGGACGCTCTCGCCTGGGCGCGGCGAGGCGGTGTTTACCAAGTCGCTTGCATTCGGATCGGGGTGATCCTCCGCATCCGTACAGGCCGCGGTAAAGGCGAGAACACAAAGGACAAGTCCCAGAAGAAATGCCTTCGAAAGGCGCTTAGGTAACGGATTCTTTTTCATAATATCTTTTCCTCATTTCTGCATCACTGTTTCAAAGAATGATGGATTCGAAGAAAAAGCCGACGAAAGTGATGCGGACGCTGGCTTTTAAGCTAGTGTGCACCATTTCCTCAAAAGTATGCGCGACATAAATTTCTTTTCAAAATGAAAGATATTTGTTATAATAAAATGAATTAGGAACGGGAGGAGCATATGCCGTGGAATTTAGGCCTTGCATTGACATACATAACGGAAGAGTCAAGCAGATCGTCGGCGCCAGTCTCAGGGATCAGGGAGATGAGGCCACGGAGAATTTCGTGGCGACGCATGGCGCGGATCATTATGCAAAGCTCTACCGTGAGGCAGGCATCAAGGGTGGGCACGTGATCCTTCTGAATGCGCAGGGAAGCGAATATTATGAAGCGACCAAGGCGCAGGCGAAAAAGGCCCTGGCGGCCTACCCCGGCGGGCTACAGGTCGGAGGCGGCATACGGAGTGATAACGCGGCGGAGTTCCTTGAGGCGGGCGCTTCTCACGTGATCGTGACGTCCTACGTGTTTCAGGACGGCAGGATCTTGTATGACAGATTAGAGGAATTAAAAAAGGCCGTTGGCAGTGAGCACTTGGTGCTCGACGTCAGTTGCCGCAGGGTGGGAGAGGAATACCTTGTGGTGACGGATCGCTGGCAGAAGCTTACGCAAGAGGTCGTGACGGATGAGCTCCTTAGCCGGCTGGCAACCTACTGCGACGAGTTCTTGATCCACGCCGTGGACGTGGAAGGGAAGAATTCCGGGATTGAGAGAGATTTGGCAGAGATGCTTGGAAGATATGAAGGCATACCGGTGACCTATGCCGGAGGCGTGCACTCCTATGAGGACGTGCGCCTTCTTGGGAAGCTGGGCAGGGGACGACTGAACGTTACGGTTGGGAGTGCCCTGGATCTGTTTGGGGGAAAGCTTTCTTGGAAGAAGATCCTGAGAGAATGTAGGAAGCAGCAGGAGGGTAATCAATGGGAGAAAAGCAACGAAAACGAACGACCAACCACGTGATCATCGTGACTTCGGATGCCGTGGACGCAAACGTGAGACAGTTTAAGATCCGCACTTGGGTCCTGGGCGTGATCGTGGTCTTTTTGTTCGCAGTTTTTGGCGCGCTCCTCGGATATCTGTTCTATGAGGAGAGGATCTGGCAAGCCGCCATCGACAAGAGCAATCAGCAGCTTCATGCGATGGAAGCGCTGGCGCAGGAGAATGACCAGGTGAAGTCGGAACTGGAGGCCAGAGAGCTGGAACTGACGCAAAAGATCCAGTCCTTGCAGGATGAAGTGCAGGTTCTGTCTACGACGCTGAATCAAAAGGTGGAGAGTGAAAAGAATCTGATCGAAGAGATAGATAAGATGAGTTATCCGACGGGCTTCCCCATCAATGGATCCGCCTCCGCCATTGAGACGGAGGGGGATGACAGGCCGGTTGCCAAGATCAGTGCCACGGAAGGGACCATGGTCGTGGCCACGGCGAAGGGTACGGTCATTGACGTCAATGATGACCTGGAATATGGGCATAATATCTGGGTGGATCACGGAAATGGATATGTTACCGTCTATCGCAACACAAATGATCCGCTGGTAAAGAAGGGAGACCTGGTCTATCAGGGAACGGCGCTTTTTCTCATCGGAGGAAGCGGATCCGTCGTCGGATATCAGATCATGCTGGACGGCAACTACTTAAATCCCTTGGACCTGATCGAGATCAAGGGTTAGGAAGACGATTGAACACGAGCTCATAACCGTCATTGCCGTAATTCAGGGAGCGGTTCACGCGGCTGATGGTCGCGGTGGAAGCACCGGTCTTCTCGGCAATGTCCAGATAGGTCTTCTTATCGCGAAGCATGGAAGCAACCTCAAAGCGCTGGGAGAGGGAGAGGAGCTCATTTACCGTGCAGAGATCCTCGAAGAATGCATAGCATTCATTCCGGTCCTTTAAGGTCAAGATGGCATCAAACAATGAATCAACGGCTTCCGTTTTGATCTTTTTATTCATTTTGTGCACCTCCAAAGCTTTACTTTGATACTGTAAAGTTTTACATAACTGTATTTTAGCATACTAAAGTCTGAAAGTAAAGCCCCCGTCATGAGAAAAAAGAAAAACAAATTCTTGCCACGTCGTTTCGAATACTATATAATAGGTGTTGAACTTATCGTTATGGGAGGAGCCCAAAAATGACGATCAACGATGACGACCTTCTGGGCAGCATTCTTGCCAGCCTGGAGAGAATACAATATATTGAGCCGGAAGACATTCCGGGCATAGATCTTTACATGGATCAGGTGACTAGCTTTATGGACAGGCGTCTTCGTTCCACCGTCCGCAATCCCGGGGACGATCGCATCCTGACGAAGACCATGATCAATAACTATGCCAAGAATGATCTGATCCCGCCTCCCATTAAGAAGAAGTATTCCAAGGAGCACATTTTGCTCCTGATCTTTATTTATTATTACAAGGGGATCCTTTCCATCAACGACATTCAAAGGCTCTTAGGTCCCGTGACCAAGGAATACTTTGACTGCGGCAAGGATTTCAACTTAGAGAGCATCTATCGGGAAGTGATCACTTTAGAGAAGGGGCAGCTCGAGGGCCTGAAGGAGGACGTGATCAAGAAATTCCATGAGGCGGAAGATACCTTTGGCGACGCGCCGGAGAGCGGGAAGGAATTCCTGCGGAAGTTCGCGTTCATCTGCCTGCTGAGTTATGACGTGTACGTGAAAAGGCTCATGATCGAAAAGATGATCGATGAGATGGTAAACGGGGAGAGCGGAAAGAAGGAAGCGCCGAAGAAGGAACCGCAAAAGAAAGAACCACAAAAGAAGGAACCGGAAAAGAAAGAGCCGGCCAAGAAGAAAAAGGAAGAGAATGCTTAAAAGAGCAGAAAAAGAGAGTGACCGCAGATGCGATCACTCTTTTATTTTCACGTTTTTCATGGCCCAGATCTTTAAGGCGTTCGCGTTGGCGCTGATCTTGTCGAAGGCATTCAGGATCCCCTGGAAATCGTCCTTCTCCCATTCCTGTACGACGCCGTCCTCCGAGATGGAGATCAGGGTGGAGCGGATGGCCTCGATATTCTTTAAGGAACCAAGAACCTTTAAGGTGAGACGATCAAAGTCGTCGATCTCTACCTCCTGAACGGTTCCCTTGCCTAAGGGACATTCGCGGGCACAATATGCGTTGCAAAGCTCCGGCGTGTTATAAGCATCCGCCATGGCCTTCACTTCCTCGGGATAGGGCATAATGGCATCCAGTTCGATCCTTGCAAGTCTAGTCCTGTCAATGCCGATCAGCTCTGCGGCTTTCTCGCGGCTTGAGAATTCCTCCTTCGTTTCCGCTGCCTCACAGCGGGCCTGATAATACATGTTGTCAGCGGCTTTCGTAGCTTTCTTTCCCATTCTCCGTCGTATCCTCCCCAGTTGTTTTTTCCCAAATTGAATGATTCAAACAGCAATACTATTGTACCTTGAAATTGTTAGCTTGTAAATAAGGAATTCTTAGAAATAAGGATTGTGTAACAAAAAAATTCATGATAAAATATTCCGTGATTGTAATTTCATCACTAAGCGATCAAGCAGGAGAAAACGGGGAGGAAAAAGCCTTGGAAAATCAGAAGGATACGTTGATTGAATTAAAACACGTCAAGAAGGTGTTCGAGGATGGCGTGACGGTCATAGAGGATCTGAGCCTTGAGATCAAAAAGGGAGAGTTCGTGACGCTACTGGGCCCTTCGGGCTGCGGGAAAACGACGATCCTGCGCATGATCGGCGGCTTTGAAAAACCGACCTCGGGAGAGCTGCTCTTAAACGGGAAGGACATTAGTAACCTGCCCCCAAACGAGAGACCGATCAACACGGTCTTTCAAAAGTATGCCCTGTTCCCGCATCTGAACGTATATGATAATATCGCCTTTGGCCTGAAGATCAAGGGCGTGGACAAGAAGACCCAGGACGAGAAGGTGAAGAAGGTTCTGGAGATGGTGGACCTCGAGGGCTTTGAGAAGAGAAGCATCAGTACGCTCTCCGGCGGTCAGCAGCAGAGAATTGCCATCGCCCGTGCCATCGTCAATGAGCCCGAGGTGCTGCTTCTCGATGAGTCCCTGAGCGCATTGGATGCAAAGATGCGTAAGGAGATGCAGATCGAGCTGAAGGAGATGCACAAAAAGCTCGGCATCACCTTTATTTTCGTGACCCATGACCAGGAGGAAGCCCTGACCATGTCCGACAAGGTCGTGGTCATGTCGGACGGTGACATTCAGCAGATCGGAACGCCCGAGGACATCTATAATGAGCCGAAGAATCTGTTCGTTGCCGATTTCATCGGAGAGAGCAATATTTTCAACGGTAAGATGGTTGGAAAGAAGCAGGTGGAATTTGGCGGAGCGGTATTTGAGTGCGTGGATGATTATGCGGTGGATACCGTGATCGACGCCGTGGTGCGCCCCGAGGACGTGGAGATCACCGAGGCCGGCAAGGGCAGGATCCAGGGAGAGGTGCTTTCCTGCGACTTTAAGGGGATCTTCTACGTGACGAACGTGAAGACGGACAAGGCGGAGGTCGAGATCCACAACCTGAAATCCTATCAGATCGGTGACAAGGTCGGACTGGACCTGGCTCCCGACAGCATCCACATCATTCCTTATGATACCTCGATCAACCATTATGAAGGAGAGATCAAGTCCTACGAGGCGGAGACGGGCTTCGAGATCGCCTTCGAGGACTTTACGCTCACGGTGCCTGCGGATCGCATCTTCCCCGGCTGCAAGGAGGCAAATGGCGTCCTGCAGACGGAAGGCGGAGAGGAGATCGCATGGGAAGGGACGAGCGTTACCATGTCGTTCCGGCCTGAGGATGCGACCCTCAGCGATGATGCTGAGGCAGGCTTTGTCTCCGGCAACATCTTCAACTTCATCTTCATGGATGACTATTATCGCTACCGCGTAAGGAGCGAGTCGGAAGAGGATTACATTGTGAACGATGCTTATCTGTGGAATAACGAGGACCACGTCAGCGTCAACGTTCCCATGGAGAAGTTTGTATTTGAAGTGAAGAAAGCCTAAGGCGGAGGATACGAAATTGAAATACACCTTTCACAGAAAACAATTGGCAATTCCCTATGCCATATTCCTGCTCTTGTTTGTGATCTTGCCGCTTCTCGTGGTGATCTTTTATGCGTTCACAAATGAGGAGGGCCATGTCTCCTTCCATAATTTCGTGGCGTTCTTCCAGAGCGGGAAGACGGTGGGAACCCTGCTTTACAGCATTGTCATTGCCCTCGTGACCACGGCGATCTGTCTTTTGATCGCTTATCCCACGGCGTATATCCTGTCGAAGACGGGCATGAAGTCCGGAGACGCGCTGCTCCTTCTTTTCGTGCTTCCGATGTGGATCAACTTCACGCTGAGGATCACGGCGCTCAAGGAAATCCTGACGCTTCTCGAGGGGAATCTTGCGTTCCATCCCTTTGCGAACACCATCATCTGCATGGTCTACGATTTCCTGCCCTTTATGATCATGCCCTTGTATAATACGCTGACCAAGCTCGATGACAGCTATGTCGAAGCGGCGCAGGACCTCGGAGCGAAGAAGTCCCACGTCTTCCTGAAGGTGATCTTGCCCTTGTCCGTGCCGGGCATTGTCAGCGGCGTGACGATGGTATTTCTGCCTTCCATGACGAACTACGTGGTGCTCGACATGGTCTACAACAGCACCTTCATCATGGGAAGTCTGATCGGAAGCTATTTCAGTGCCTATGACTGGCATAACGGCTCCGTCATCTCCATTATCCTGCTCCTCATCATCTGCGTGATCACCGCGATCTCCAACCGGTACACGGAGAATGACAAGGCGGACAGGAGAGTGGGCGCGCTGAAATAACGGCGTTGACAAAGGGAAGGCTTTGGAGGAAAAACGAATGAACAAAGTGATTCGAAATCTGTGGATCTGCCTGGCGCTGGCGTTTCTTTACGCGCCGATCCTGATCCTTGCATTTTACAGCTTTACCAGTGCCACCATGATCGGCACCGTGAGGGAGTTCTCCCTCGAGAATTATAAAACGCTCTTTACCACGCCGGAGCTCATGGACATGATCCTTGGAACGCTGCTCCTTGCGATCGGCGTTGCGCTACTTTCCACGATCCTTGGAACCGTGGGCGCCATCGGTAGCTTTTATTCTCATAAGCGGGTGCGCGGGGCGATCGAGATGAGCAATCAGATCCCGGTGGTCAACGCCGACGTCGTGACGGGCTTTTCCGTCTGCATTCTGATGATCGTGATCTTCCATATCAGGAAGGATACCTTTATCCCCCTGGTGATCGGGCAGACGGCGCTGTGCGTTCCCTTTGTGTATCTCTCCGTGATCCCGAGGCTGAAAAAGATGGATCAAAGCCTTTATGATGCGGCCATGGATCTCGGCTGCACGCAGGGCAAGGCCATCCTTCGCGTGACGATCCCGCAGATCGTTCCCGGCATTACCTCAGGATTTATGACGGCGATCACGTTATCTCTGGATGATTATTTCATTGCAACATATACAAAGCCTGCCACCTTTGACACCATCAGCACCTACGTGGTAAATGCCACGAAGGGCTCGCAGACCTCGATCAAGACGGCGCTTTGGGCCTTGTCCACCATCATCTTTGTCGTCGTCGTGCTGTTTGTCATCGGCATGAACCGGATCGGCGCAAAGAAGGAAGTCGAGAAATAGTTACTTCTGGGAGGAAGAGAAGTGAAAAGACAAATGAGATTAAAGTGGATCGCCGCTGCCTTGGCGCTTGGCATGATCCTGGGCCTTGCAGGATGCGATGCGGATGAAGAGGAGGAGATCGTCCTCCGCGTGGCAAACTGGGAGGAATATATTGATGAGGGCGACTGGGACGAGGAGGACGGATTCGAATTCTCTGACGGGACGATCCTTTGCCCGGAGCTCAGTATGGTGGAAGATTTTGAGGCGTGGTATTATGAGACCTATGGGCAGAAGGTGAGAGTGGAGTATTCCACCTTCGGCACCAACGAGGAGCTTTATAATCAGATCACCATCGGCGACGTTTATGACCTGGTATGTCCTTCGGAATACATGATCATGAAGATGCTCCGCGAGGGGATGCTCATGCCCTATTCGGAGGCATTCCATGACAAGGAAAATGAGCTAAATTATTACGTGAACGGCGTGTCTCCCTTTATCGCGGAGGTCTATGACGGACTGGAGATCGACGGACAAAAGCTGAATCGATATGCGGCAGGCTATATGTGGGGAACCCTTGGCATCGTCTATAACCCGGAGGAAGTGAGCGAGGAGCAGGCTTCTTCGTGGAGCATTTTACTGGACGATAGCTTAAAGCGCCGCATTACCATCAAGGACAGCGTGCGTGACGCGCTCTTTGCGGCCGTGAGCATCCAGTATTATGATGAGATCACTTCTCCGGAATTCCTTTCCCGGGAGGATTATTCGGATGCGCTCTTCCAGTGCCTGAATCGGACGGATAAGGACACCGTGGACGGCGCGGAGGAGATCCTGAGTGCCATCAAGCAGAACGTCTACTCCTTTGAGACGGACAGCGGAAAGGCGGACATGGTGACGGGGAAGGTTGTTGCCAACCAGCAGTGGTCCGGCGATGCCGTATATACCATGGATCAGGCGGATGAGGATGACGTGGAGCTTTGCTATGCCGTACCCGAAGAGTGCACCAACCTTTGGTTCGACGGATGGGTGCTCCTTTCCAAGGGGATCAGCGAGGATCCCAGGAAGCAGCAGGCGGCAGAGGCCTTTGTGAACTTTGTCTCCATGCCGGAGAACGCCGTGCGCAACATGACTTACATCGGCTATACCTCCGTCATTTCAGGCGGTGAGAGCGACAAGGTGTTAGAGTTCGTGGAGGACACCTACGGCGCTGACCCGGAAGAGGAAGACGAAGAGGACCTTGTGGAATATGACGTCACCTATTTCTTTGGCGAAGACAAGGATGCCGTGATCCTGACCACGGAGGATCAGACGAGGCGCCAGCTCTATGCGCAGTATCCCAGCCAGGACGTGGTGGATCGCAGCGCCGTCATGGCATGCTTCGACAAGGAAGGAAATGAGCGGATCAATCGCATGTGGACCAACGTCAGGTGCTTTGACCTGAAAAACTGGTTCCAGGGCCTGACCCGCTAATGCATCAGTGAAGGAAGAATTGGAATGAGTATTTATGATAGCTTAAATCCAGAACAAAGAGAGGCCACCCAGACCGTGGATGGCCCTCTTTTAATTCTTGCGGGTGCGGGCTCCGGGAAGACCAGGGTTCTCACGCACCGCATTGTCTATCTCATCGAGGAGATGGGCGTCAATCCATGGAACATCCTGGCGATCACCTTTACGAATAAGGCCGCAGGCGAGATGCGCGAACGCGTGGACAATCTGGTGGGCTTTGGCGCGGACCAGATCTGGGTCAGCACCTTCCATTCGACCTGCGTCAGGATCCTTCGCAGATATATTGACCGCCTGGGCTTTGGAACGAACTTTACCATCTATGACACCGATGACCAAAAGACGGTCATGAAGGGGATCTGCAAGCGCCTGAATATCGACACGAAGCAGCTTTCGGAGCGGACGCTGATGAATTATATCTCTTCCGCAAAGGATGAGCTGATCTCGGTGCGGGAGTATGAGATCAGCGCGGCAGGAGACTATCGAAAGAGCACGGTCGCAAAGGTCTATCGGGAGTATCAGGAGACATTGAAGGAGAGCAACGCGCTGGACTTCGACGACATTATCGTAAAGACGGTGGAGCTTTTCAAGACGCAACCGGAGGTGCTTTCCTATTATCAAAACCGCTTTTTGTACATTCTCGTGGATGAATATCAGGACACCAATACGGCGCAGTTTGAGCTGGTCAGGCTCCTGGCAGACAGAAACAGGAACCTTTGCGTGGTGGGAGATGACGATCAGAGCATTTATAAATTCCGCGGAGCGAATATTAGAAACATTCTCGACTTTGAGTTCCATTATCCCGAGGCGACAGTGGTCAAGCTGGAGCAGAATTACCGCTCCACGCAGAATATCCTCGATGCCGCGAACGCGGTGATCCATCATAACGTCGGAAGGAAGGACAAGGCGCTTTGGACGAGTCAGGGCGGGGGAGCTCCCGTGCATTTCAGACAGCTGGAGAACGCTTATGAAGAGGCGGAATTCCTTGCGGATGACATCTGCAGGCATATTCGGCGGGACGGCGCATCCTATGGCGACTTTGCCATTTTATATCGCACGAACGCGCAGTCGAGACTTCTCGAGGAGCGAATGGTCGTGGAGGGGATCCCGTATAACGTGGTCGGCGGCGTCAACTTCTATTCGAGAGCCGAGATCAAGGACGTGCTGGCCTACCTTAAGACCATTGACAACGGACGCGATGAGTTGGCGCTCCGCCGCATCATCAACGTGCCGAAGCGGAGCATTGGCGCGGCCAGTCTGGAGAAGGTGGCAACCTATGCGGCGACGAGGGACATCACCTTGTTTGACGCGCTTTGCGAGGCGGATCGGATCCCGGGACTTGGGAAAGCGGCCGCAAAGATCAGGGAATTCGTGAATCTGATCCTGGTGCTGCGCTCGGGTCTTTCATCCTACGGGATCGTGGACCTCATCAAGACCATTCTCGAGCGGACGAATTACGCGGAGTATTTGATGGATCTGGATGAGGAGAGCGCGGAGGACAGACTGGCAAACATTGATGAACTGATCACCAAGGCGACGGGCTATGAGGAGACGCATGATGAGATCCTTCTCTCGGAATTCCTGGAGGAGATCGCACTCGTCACGGACCTTGACAATGTGGAGGATGCAGAGAACCGCGTACTCCTGATGACGCTCCATGGGGCGAAGGGCCTGGAATTCCCGTATGTTTATCTCGCGGGCATGGAGGAGGGGCTCTTCCCGAGCTACATGACCATTACCTCGGATGACAATACGGACTTAGAGGAGGAGCGAAGGCTCGCCTACGTCGGGATCACGCGCGCCATGCGGGAGCTGACGCTGACCTGCGCGAAGTCCCGCATGATCCGCGGAGAGATGCAATATAACCCCGTGAGCCGTTTCGTTTTAGAGATCCCGAGAGAGTTGCTCGATGAGGAGGCGCCAAGCCCTGCAAGGCGCGTATCTCCCGAGAGCTTCGGGCTAAAGATCGGCGGAGGGTATGATGGAAAAAGCAGGGTCGGTGGCAGTTACGACGGAAAATTCGCGATTGGCAGTGGATTCGGCGGGAATGACAGGATTGGCGGCGGATATGAAAAACGAACGGCCCCGAAGCCCTTTATCGTACAGCAAACTTCGAAGCTAAGCGGCCTTTCTGGGCTGCAAAAGGGCGGGGACATGACACCCGGCACGCCGCCCGAATATAGCGTTGGAGACCGGGTCGCTCACGTGAAATACGGTGAGGGCACGGTGAAGGCCATTGTGAAGGAGCCAAGGGATTATAAGGTGACCGTGCAATTTGACACTGCGGGGGAGCGCGTGATGTATGCTTCCTTTGCAAAACTAAAGTTGGTATAAATTTCTGTGGAATTTTTTGCTGATCTGTGGTATGATCATAGGGAAGGGTTTTCGAGATTCCTTCTGATGACAAGGAAGCAAGACTTTGTTTGAAAATGATATAAGAAAGGACTGACGGACTATGAGCAAATTTGAAAACATCATTGACATGAAGAAGTTGAATGACCTCCTGAGCAAGAAGGACGTGGAACTTGCAAAGCTGTATAAGCTCCTTGGAAAGAAAGAAGCCGTGCAGGAGGAAAAAGAGGAGAAGAAATTTAACGTTTTGCTTTGGATCCTTGCCATCATTGGCGTGATCGCGGCGGTTGCAGGTATCTGCTATTGCGTATATCGTTACTTCACTCCCGATTATCTGGATGATTTCGACGATGATTTCGATGACGAGTTTGATGAACTCGAAGAAGACGAGGAAGAGGACGGCGAAGAAGAGGATGACGATTCCCTGTATGAAGAAGAGGAATAAGTGATCCTGGATGAGTCTTTTCGAGGAGAAGATCTCGCGGAGAGGCGCGTCGCATGATAAAAAATGAAGGAAAAGCCTGGTTTTGACCAAATGGCCGGAATCAGGCTTTTTTGAATGGCAGTCGGAGGAGTGTTGCTTGAAAAAGGGTACTATTTTTGAAGGAATTGTGGAATCGGTCAAATTTCCCAACAAAGGGGTTGTGCGAACGGAAGATGCCGTTATCATCGTAAAAAATGTCCTTCCTGGGCAGAGGATCCGCGGAAGCGTTACAAAGTCCGGAAGGGATCGGTTGGAGGGGCGACTTCTCGAGGTGCTGGAGAAAGCGCCGAAGGAGACCGGAAAGGTCTGCGAACAGTTTGGCATCTGCGGGGGATGCACCTATCTCTCGCTGGAGTATGAGGCGCAGAAGGCCATCAAGGAGGAGCAGGTTAGGAGCAATCTGGATCATGCCCTGGAGGGACAGTTGGAGCCTTATGTATGGGAAGGCGTGCAGTCAAGCCCACTGCTCTATGAGTATCGCAATAAGATGGAATTCACCTTTGGCAATGCATATAAGGACGGACCGCTGACGCTTGGAATGCATAAGCGGGGAAGCTTTTTCGACGTGGTTCCCGTGGAGGACTGTCTTTTGATCGACGGGGATTACAGGCTGATCCTAAAGACGGTGCGGGAATACTTTGAGGCAAAGGGGACATCGTTCTTTCATCGCATGACGCATGAAGGGTATTTAAGGCATCTGTTGGTGCGAAAGAGTCGGGCGGAGGGGTCCATTCTCGTGGCGCTGGTGACGACGACGCAGCTGGCGGATGACGACGAGCTGATCCAAGGGTTCCTGCAACATCTCTTGGCTTTGGATCATTTAAGATTTGCAGGCATCCTGCATGTCTATAATGATTCCGCGGCGGACGTGGTAAAGAGCGATCGGACGGAAGTGCTCTACGGGAAGGATGTCTTTGGGGAAAAGCTGCTGGGACTGGATTTTCAGGTGAGTACCTTTTCTTTCTTTCAGACGAATTCCGCAGGCGCCGAGGTGATCTATCGCACGGTGCAAAGGTACGTGGAATCGACGGATCTGGGGAAGGAAGCCAAGGAAAAGCCCGTGGTGTTTGACCTTTATTCCGGGACCGGGACAATCACGCAGCTGATGGCGCCAGTGGCAAGAAAGGTGATCGGCGTGGAGATCGTTGAGGAAGCTGTGGAGGCAGCCAAGAGGAGCGCAAAGGAGAATCACCTGGAAAACTGCGAATTCCTTGCGGGCGACGTGCTAAAGGTCCTGGATGACATTGAAGAAAAGCCGGATTTCATTATATTGGATCCGCCGCGGGAGGGCATTCATCCTAAGGCGCTTCCAAAGATTCTGGAGTATGGCGTGGAAAATCTGGTCTACGTGTCCTGTAAGTTGTCCAGCCTTGTCACGGACTTAAAGACCTTCCGGGAGAGAGGATATGAGGTTGTCCGCGCGACGGCAGTGGATCAGTTCCCCTGGACGACGGGGATCGAGACCATCGTGCTGATCTCAAAAAGAGGGGAGAGGAACGAGGAACAGTCATGAAAAATAATAGAATTATGGCACGGATGGTCACGATAGTTTTTGTTTTGTTTGCGGCTTTAGGGATGGCGGGTTGCAAAGGAAAGGAGCAGGGCATGGGGTACGCAAAGCAATATATCGATCTACATCTTCATCTGGACGGCGCGGTTACGGTGTCCATTGCGAAGGAATTGGCAAAGCTTCAGGGGATCGAGTTGCCTGCGAAGGACGATCAGGAATTGGAACGGCTTCTTTCGGTTCCGGAGGACTGTGAGAGCTTAAATGACTTTTTGGAATGCTTTGACCTGCCGCTGTCACTGATGCAGACGCCGGAAGGGCTTCGAGAAGCCGTGCATCTCATTGCCGACAACATACAGTCGCAGGGCGTCATCTATGCGGAGATCCGGTTTGCACCGCAGCTTCATACCGATCAGGGCATGACGCAGGAGGATGCGATCTGCGCGGCGCTGGAGGGATTGAAGGAGACGACGCTGAAGGCGAATCTGATCCTTTGCTGCATGCGCGGCGAGGGAAATGAAGCGCAAAATGACGAGACGCTGGAGCTCGCCAAGAAATACCTGGTGAAGGACGGCGGAGTCGTTGCCATAGATCTGGCAGGCGCGGAGGCGCTGTTCCCGACAAAGAATTACCGGGTGCTCTTTGCGCGCGCGGCCGAGTATGGCGTTCCCTTTACGATCCATGCGGGCGAGGCGGACGGAGCGGAGAGCGTCAGGCTCGCCATAGAGTATGGCGCAAAGCGGATCGGGCATGGCGTTCGGATCATGGAGGATCCGGAGGTCATGCAGCTTGTGAAGGAGAAGGGCGTGACACTGGAGATGTGTCCGACCAGCAATAGGCAGACGAAAGCCGTGGAGAACATGGATGAGTATCCGCTCCTTTCCTTCCTGGAGGACGGGATCAAGGTCACGCTGAACACGGATGACATGGGGATCGAGGGGACGACGCTCGCGAAGGAATATGCCTATATGGAGCAAAAGTTCGGGATGACTCCGGAGCAGGAGCGGAAGGCTTTGAGCAATGCCGTGGATGCAGCGTTTACGTCCGAGAGCACCAAGGCAGAGCTGAGAAGAACGCTAGGGCTGGAAGAATAAAAGGAAAATGCCTTCAGGGATGGGCTGGAATAAAAAGGTTTCCATCCCGGGAAAAATATGATAAAATAATTAAGTGGGCGTTGCCTGGGCAGATAACATTAGGGCGGCGCAAACGGCAATGGGCTGTGGCAAAATATAATTTGGGGGTACGAAGGATGAAAGACATTAGTCAGTTTCAGTGTCCGTGCTGCGGGGCAAGACTTGGATATGACGGCGAGACGCAGCAGATGACTTGTCAGTATTGTGATTCCACCTTTTCCGTGGAACAGATCCGCGCAGAGCAGCAGGCAAAGGAAGAGATGGCTGCGGGCTCTGAGATGAACTGGAAAACCTCTTCCTCCTCCGTAATCACCGGACCTGACGGCAAGGTGCAGGGATATAGCTGCAGCGCCTGCGGCGCGGAGATGGTCGCAGATGAGAACACGGCGGCAACGGAATGCCCTTACTGCGGTAACTTTACGATCGTGAAGGCATCCTTTGACGGCATGTATAAGCCTGACGTGGTGCTTCCCTTCATGGTGACGAAGGAGAAGGCGCAGGACGCGCTGAATGGCTTTACAAAGGGCAAGAAGCTCCTTCCGGATGCCTTTGCCAATAAGAACAGGATCGATTCCATCACGGGCCTGTACGTACCTTTCTGGCTGTACAGCTGCCATGCGGACGGCACGATCTTCTACGAAGGCGTGAAGTCGCAGAGATGGGAAGACAATGACTATCGTTACGTAAAGAAGGATCATTATCGCATGATCCGAAGCGGCAACATGGATTTCCAGCGCATCCCCGTGGATGCTTCCACGAAGATGGATGATGCCATTATGGATTCCTTAGAGCCCTTTGACTTAACGAAGGCAGTGGAATATGATGCGGCTTACTTTAGCGGCTATCTTGCGGACCGTTATGACGTGCAGGAGCCCGATGCAAGGCCCAGGGCGAATGAGCGCGTGGAGAATAGCTTCCGCGACAGACTGCGCGAGGAAGTCAAGGAATATGAAGAGGTGAAGGCCACCTCGGAACAGATCAGACTGTCGGATGCTAAGGCGGAGTATGCAATGCTTCCCGTTTGGATGATGACGACCCAGTATGAGGGGAATAGCTATGTGTTCGGCATCAACGGACAGACGGGGCAGATGGTAGGCTCCCTTCCCATTGACAAGGGCAAGGCGACGAAGGAATTCGCCGTGACTGGCGGGATTTCCTTAGTGGCCGTAGGATTGATCCTGAGACTTGCGATGGGCGCATTCTCCGTTGGAAACATTATTGGTACGATCATCGCAGCACTGATCATTGCCGCGATCCGCGTCTCCAGCTTAAAAGCTGCCATGAACACAGTGCATAAGAAGACGACGGCAAAGGCATACATGAATCAGAATTCCGTAAAGCTGGGACGGCGTGAGGATAATTTCCTTTACAGCAAGACCGAAAAGACGCAAAAGCCCAAGCAGCAGCAAGCGGCGAAATAGCGTACGAGCCCTTGGTTTCGCAAAGGAGCGTTTCGCTTTGGAGGGAGTATGGCCGAGAAGTGTTTTCCAAAATTCAAGTGCCCCTGTTGCGGGTATCATACGCTGACGGAGGTCGGAGTGTATGAGATCTGTCCGGTGTGCTTTTGGGAGGATGATCCCGTGCAGGAGAGCGACCCGGAGCTGGAAGGCGGCGCGAATGAGCTGTCCCTGACGGAGTGCAGAAGGAATTTCAAGGAGTTTGGCGCCTGCGAAGAGCGGTACCGAAAGCACGTAAGGGATCCGTTCCTGGAGGAGATGGAAGATGAATAAACGAAATAAGACGGTGCTGAGCGTGGTCGCAGCCGTTTTGCTTATGGCATTCGTCCTCTTTGTCAGGTCTTCGCTGTTTGATCGGCTGTTTGGAATGCAGACGCCGGAGGAGAGCGGACAGACGCTGGTAGAGTTAGAGACGACGGAGGCGGAAAAGACGCCAAAGCCCGAGAAAACGGCCAAACCGGAGGCGACGGTGAAGCCAACGGCAACACCGAAGCCGGAAAAGACAGCAAAGCCTACTGCAACGCCGAAGCCGGAAAAGACAGCAAAGCCGACCGCAACGCCAAAGCCGGAAAAGACTGCAAAGCCGACCGCAACGTCGAAGCCAGAAAAGACAGCAAAGCCGACCGCAACGCCAAAACCAGAAAAGACGGCGACGCCGACGCCGGCCGCTTCGAACTTAAAATTCCGGAGTAAGAAGCTCTTAAATGAGCATTATGAGAAGCATGGTGAGGAAATGGGATTTGCTTCCGCGCAGGAATATGAAGCAGCGGCTGCTGCAGTCGTTGCGAATCCGAGCGCGCTTCATAAGACGGAGAAGGAAGACGGGGACGACGTCTATTATCTCGAGGAGACGAATGAGTTCGTGATCGTCTCGAAGGATGGGTATATTCGAACCTATTTCCTCCCGAGCGGCGGGAAGAAATATTATGACAGGCAATAGCGATCAATGGCCCTTATGATAGAAGTGAAGGACGATGCGCTCGAGCTGACGCTTTAGCACGATCTGGATCTCTTCCTTGGGATGGATGGGCTTTACTAAATACGTGGTGATGCCGGCCTTCTTGGCGCCCCAGACGTCAGTGAAGAGCTGGTCGCCGACGAAGATCGTGGTCTCGGGCGTGCTGCCAAGCTTTTTCATGGCAAGCTCATAGCCCTTGCGCGCGGGCTTCCCTGCCTTGAAGATATAAAGGCTTTCCACGGCATCACTAAAGGATTTCACGCGAGGTTCCTTGTTGTTCGAGAGAATGAGGGTTTGATAGCCTAGCTCATGAAGGGAAGCAAACAGGGCCTTCGCCCGGTCATCGGCGGGAGCGCCGTGGGGGACTAAGGTGTTGTCGACGTCGAAGATCACGGCGCGCTTCCCCTGCTCATAAAGAAGGGGATACTCTATGGAATAAGCACTTTCCGCTTCGTGATGGGGATAAAAACGCTCGAAAAACATGGATGGATCCTCGCTGACTGGAAATTATTGTATTCATCATATCAAAAAACTGTTGAAATCGCAAGAACAATGTGATACAATAACATTCGCTTACAATTTAGGAGGTAAGAAAATGAGTGTAATTAGATTGATCGCATCCATCTTATATATTATCGTGAGTGTTGCTTTAGTGATTCTGGTTTTGATGCAGGAGGGCAAGGCACAGGGCCTTGGTTCCATCAGCGGCGCGGCTGAAACTTACTGGGGTAAGAATAAGGGCCGTTCCATGGAAGGAATGTTAGTAAAGATCACCAAGGTTTTGGCGTTCTTCTTCCTGGCATTGACGATTGTGTTAAACCTGAACATCATCTAGAAAAGAGAAACACTCTTGCAAAAGGGTGTTTTTTTTCGCGCGTTTTTTGTAGAATATGGAGTTAGAAAGATAAAATGAAGGAAGTGTTGGAAGGAATATTTACCAGCCATTCCAAAGGCTTTGGCTTTGTGGAAGTCGAGGGATGGCCTGAGGATTTTTATATTCCTGCGGAGCAGACCATGGACGCCTTTCATCTGGACCGGGTGCAGATCCTCCCGGAGGAGGGGCCAAGGCATGGGCAAAGGCGCAGGGCGAGAGTGGTCTCCATCGTGGGACATGGAATTACAAGGCTGATCGGAACCTTCGATCAGGCAAAGAATTGTCACTTTGGATTTGTGATCCCGGACAATGCAAAGCTCGGACAGGACATATTCGTGCCCGGGGAGCAGTCCATGGGAGCGGTGAATGGACATAAGGTTGTGGTGGAGCTGACCAGCTATGGCAGCCGTAACCCCGTCTCGGGCTATCGAAGCCCGGAAGGAAAAATCGTGGAGATCCTGGGACATGAGAAGGATCCCGGCGTGGATATTTTATCCATTGTCAAGGGTTTTGACCTTCCCATGGAGTTTGGAGAGGCTGTCTTAAATCAGGCGGCGCGGGTGGCAAAGCCCGTGTCAGAGGCGGACTGCCATGGAAGGCGCGATCTTCGCGGCGTGCGAATGGTCACCATTGACGGCGAGGACGCAAAGGACTTAGACGACGCAGTCAGCGTCTCCTTTGACGGAAATAATTATCATCTCGGCGTGCACATAGCGGACGTAACGAACTACGTGCAGGAGAATTCCGCCCTCGACTGGGAAGCAAGGCGGCGCGGCACGAGCGTATACCTGGTGGACCGCGTGATCCCCATGCTGCCGCATGCGCTATGTAATGGGATCTGCTCGCTGAATGCCGGGGCGGACAGACTTGCCATGAGCTGCCTGATGACCATTAATGGCAAGGGAGAGATCGTGGATCATGAGATCACGGAGTCCGTGATCAGGGTGGATGAACGCATGAGCTACACGGCCGTCAGGGATCTTCTGAAGGACCCTGAGGCGGTAAAGAGGGAAGAATATCGAAAGTATGAATACCTTCTGGAGGATTTTCGGCTGATGGAGCAGCTCGCGGGGCTTCTTCGAGCAAGGCGAAGGGAGAGGGGCGGGATTGACTTTGACCTGCCGGAGTGCCAGATCCTATTGGATGAGACGGGGATGCCGACCTATGTGGGGCCCTATGACCGAAATGAGGCAACGAGGATCATTGAGGACTTTATGCTGGCGGCGAATGAGACGGTGGCAGAGCATTTTTACTGGATGGAAAGCCCCTTTGTCTACCGCGTGCACGGCGCGCCGGAGGAAGAGAAATTTCGAATGCTCTCCGCCATGATCAGCAACATGGGCTATTCCTTAAAAACCACGGACAAGCATGGAAATAAGGTGGGAAGCGGTGAGATCCATCCGAAGGAGATCCAAAAGCTCCTCGATAAGATCGAGGGGACACCGGAGGAGGCCATGATCAGCCGCATGGTGCTTCGCAGCATGAAGCAGGCGAAGTACGCGGACGTCTGCACCGGACACTTTGGCCTTGCGTGCAAATATTATTGTCACTTTACGTCTCCCATCCGGCGTTATCCGGACCTGCAGATCCACAGGATCATACGGGATCATCTGCGCGGGAGAATGACCGAGGAGCGCGAACAGCATTATCGGGAGATCCTCCCGGAGGTTGCGGAGCATTCCTCTAAGATGGAGCGCCGCGCGGACGATGCGGAGCGGGAGACGGACAAGCTCAAGAAGATCCAGTACATGGAGGAGCGGATCGGGGAAACCTTTGACGGCGTGATCTCCGGCGTGACCGGCTGGGGACTTTACGTGGAGCTGTTAAATACCGTGGAAGGCATGATCCACGTGTCCAAGCTTCCGGGAGATTATTATTTCCTGGAGGAAAAGTCCGGTGAAATGGTGGGTGAAGCCACGGGCAGAAGATTTCGGCTGGGCATGCCGGTGAAGATCCGCGTGGATGAATGCGACGAGATCGCGAGAACCATCGATTTTTCTTTGGCGGAGGACGAGGAAGATGAGTAAGAAAGAACCAAGAAAGCTGGTTGCAAACAATAAAAAGGCATATCATGATTATTTCATCGACGAGACCTATGAGGCGGGGATCGCGCTTCACGGCACGGAGGTGAAGTCCATGCGGCTCGGAAAGTGCAGCATCAAGGAGAGCTTTATCCGGATCGAGAACGGAGAGGTTTACGTCTATGGAATGCACGTGAGTCCTTATGAAAAGGGGAACCTCTTCAATAAGGATCCGCTTCGCGTCAGAAAGCTCCTCTTGCACCGCGCGGAGATCAATAAGCTGCAGGGGCGCATCAAGGAAAAGGGATATACTCTGGTTCCGCTTGAGGTGTATTTCAATGAAGGGAAGGTCAAGCTGGAGATCGGTCTCGCAAGGGGCAAAAAGCTCTATGACAAGCGAGAGAGCATCGCAAAGAAGGACCAGCAGAGGGAAGCCGAGAAGGAATTCAAGGTGAAGAACCAATTCTAGGCCTGCCTTAGCCATTTCCGCAGGAAGCCGCGTAAAAAGCCCAAGCGGGTTAATGTTGCTTCGGACAATCCCGAGAGGGTTATTGACGAAAAGTCAAAAAAACGATATACTTATGATGAATATGGGCATTTGTCCCGTTCATATATTTCTCTAAGGGCTAGTAAAGGTTTCGACAGGGGTCTTGCAGCTGGAGAAGCTATCCGCACGTCATGCGTTAAATGACAACCTAAATATAAACGCTGATAATAAAACTCAGTTAGCATTCGCAGCGTAAGCTGTGAGTGACGTCGCCCCAGGGCGGCTTGTCTCGCCCACTGCACTCACACAGTGGGGTCGGGGCATCATGATTGTGAGAAACGACGCGCATTAAGCTTTGCGTGCGTGGGCGTACCATGAAGCTACTGATCCCGTAAGCTTGTTCGTTGTCTTGCGGGGGAGGGAACAGGAAGCTTTCAGGCTTCCAAAATAACGAACTATGATAGTAGAAGGACAGGGAATGGGCTTTTGGACACGGGTTCGACTCCCGTCTAGTCCAC
>CAMZDG010000022.1 GCA_947305245.1 uncultured Lachnospiraceae bacterium | reverse complement strand
CCGCGGTTCTGGGCCTTGAAATTATCCACCGTCATACGCTTGATGTAGCCAAGCTTCGTCATGGCGATCACGGTATTTTCATGAGGGATCATGTCCTCGATGGAGATGTCGAACTCATCAAAGCCGATCTTACTTCTTCTGTCGTCGCCGTACTTGATGGCGATGATCTGGATCTCTTCCTTGATGACGCCGAGCAGAAGCTTTTCATCCGCGAGAATGGCCTTAAGCTCCGCGATCCTTGCAACGAGCTCCTTGTGCTCGTCCTCCAGCTTCGCTCTTTCCAAGCCGGTCAGGGCACGCAGTCTCATGTCCACGATGGCCTGCGCCTGTGCATCAGAAAGCTCAAAGCGCGCGATCAGGCGATCCTTCGCCTCCTGCGTGTTCTGGCTGCTCCGGATGATGGAGATTACTTCATCGATATAATCCAGCGCCTTCAAGAGACCCTGCAAAATGTGATCTCTCTCTTCTGCCTTGTTCAGGTCGTACTTGGTGCGGCGGGTAACTACGTCCTCCTGATGCTTTATGTAGTAATTCAGCATGTCCAGAAGGCTCATGACCTTGGGCTCATTGTTGACGAGCGCCAGCATGATCACGCCGAAGGTATCCTGCAGCTGCGTATGCTTATAAAGCTGATTCAAAACCACGTTCGCGTTGGCGTCGCGGCGAAGCTCGATCACGACTCTCACGCCTTCACGGTTGGACTCATCGCGGATGTCCGTGATGCCGTCGATCTTCTTCAGCTTTACCAGCTCCGCGATCTTAATGATCAGATTCGCCTTGTTCACCATGTAGGGAAGCTCTGTGGCGATGATCTGGTTCTTTCCGTTCGGAAGAGTCTCGATGTTAGTCACGGCGCGGACACGGATCTTTCCGCGGCCGGTGCGATAAGCTTCTTCGCACCCCTTAGTGCCAAGGATCAGTCCGCCAGTCGGGAAATCCGGTGCCTTTACGATCTCTAAGATCTCATCGATGGAGGTCTCGCGGTTTTCCAAAATCTTATTGTCGATGATCTTGACTACGGCCTGCACGACCTCGCGAAGGTTGTGCGGCGGGATGTTGGTCGCCATGCCGACGGCAATACCCGTGGTACCGTTCACCAAGAGATTGGGATAGCGGCTCGGAAGCACGACGGGCTCTTTCTCCGTATCGTCAAAGTTGGGGACAAAGTCCACGGTATCCTTCCCGATGTCTGCCAGAAGCTCCATGCTGATCTTGGAGAGTCTCGCCTCCGTATAACGCATGGCAGCCGCGCCGTCGCCGTCCATGGATCCAAAGTTTCCGTGGCCGTCCACAAGGGGATATCTGGTGTTCCAATCCTGCGCCATGTTTACCAAAGCGCCGTAGATGGAGCTGTCGCCATGGGGATGGTACTTACCCATGGTATCACCGACGATACGCGCGCTCTTACGATGCGGCTTGTCGGGTCCGTTATTTAGCTCGATCATGGAATAGAGCACACGCCTCTGCACGGGCTTTAAGCCGTCCCGCACGTCCGGAAGGGCACGGGCCGCGATCACGCTCATGGCATAATCGATGTAAAATGTTTCCATTCTCTCTTTCAGATCGACCTCATGAATCTTATCAAATTCATTTGGCTTCTGATCAAAAATGTCGTCGTTCATGATTCCTCTTTCTGTCGCACAGACTATGGTTATTATGTAATATCTAAGTTCTTAACGAACTTCGCATTCTCCTCGATGAACTCGCGGCGGGGCTCCACCTTATCTCCCATCAGGGTCGTGAAGGTGAGATCCAGCTCGGACTCCATCTCCTCGTCATAGTTCACGCGAAGCAGGATCCTGCGCTCGGGATCCATGGTGGTCTCCCAAAGCTGCTCCGCATCCATCTCTCCAAGTCCCTTATAACGCTGGATCTTATTGTTCTGATCGCGGCCCACTTCCTTCAGGATTGCATCCAATTCCTCATCACTGTAGGCATACCAGATCTTCTTATTCTTCTCCAGCTTATACAGGGGCGGCTTTGCAAGGAAGACGTGGCCCTGCTTGATCAGCTCCGGCATGAAACGATAGATGAACGTAAGGAGCAGGGTGCTGATGTGCGCGCCGTCCACGTCCGCATCGGTCATGAGAATGATCTTGTTATAACGGAGCTTCGTGATGTCAAAATCTTCATGAATGCCCGTGCCGAAGGCCGTGATCATGGCTTTAATTTCTGCATTGGCATAAATCTTGTCCAGTCTTGCCTTCTCCACGTTCAGGATCTTACCGCGGAGCGGAAGGATCGCCTGGGTCGCACGGCTTCTTGCAGTCTTTGCGCTGCCGCCTGCGGAATCTCCCTCTACGATGTAGATCTCGCAGTTTGCGGGATCCTTGTCGGAGCAGTCTGCCAGCTTTCCGGGAAGCGTCATGCCGTCAAGCGCAGTTTTTCTTCTGGTCAAGTCTCTTGCCTTTCTGGCTGCCTCTCTTGCGCGCTGCGCGAGAATGGACTTTTCGCAGATGGACTTCGCCACGGTGGGATTTAACTCCAGGAAGTAAGTGAGCTGCTCGCTGACGATGTTGTCAACGGCGCCTCTTGCCTCACTGTTACCGAGCTTTTGCTTTGTTTGGCCCTCAAACTGAGGATCCTCGATCTTTACGCTGATGATCGCAGTCAGACCTTCACGAATGTCCTCGCCGGAAAGGTTGGGCTCGTTGTCCTTTAAGAGCTTTGCCGTTCTCGCATAATCATTAAAGGTCTTCGTGATGGAATTGCGGAAGCCCTGCAGATGCGTTCCGCCCTCTGGCGTGTTAATATTATTTACAAAACTGAAGACGCTCTCGTTATAGGAATCGTTATGCTGGAAGGCAACCTCCACGTAAACGCCGTTCTTTTCTCCCTCGAAGTAAAGGATATTATCATACAGGGGCGTCTTACTCTTGTTGAGATATTCCACGAATTCCTTGATGCCGCCTTCATAGAAGAATTCAATGACTCTCTGCTTTCTGCCGTCTTCTAAGGTGATCACGTGAGACTTTCCGATCTTGCCACCGGTTTTCGTCTTACTTTCCGGAACATTCTCCTCGATCTCAAGATTCTCTAACTTGATCTCTTCGCTCTCAGGATCTTCTTCCTCAGCTGCCTTGGCCGCTTCCTGCTTCTGAAGCTTTACGTCTTCCTCGGCCCGCTCGATCAGATCGCCGAGCTGTGCGCTGTCCGTGGCACTTAAGAATGTTTCTTCCTGATCCTTATCCTGACGGTCGTCGCGAAGGATAATGCGAAGACCCTTGGTCAAAAAGGCCATTTCACGAAGTCTTCTCTTTAGCACGTCGAAATCATATTCCGTCGTCTCGGTAAAGATTGTATCATCCGGAAGGAAGGTAACCGTCGTACCCGTTTTTTCCACGGGACAGGTTCCGATCTCCTTTAAGGGGTAACATACGTGACCTCTTTCATAACGCTGCTTATAAATCTTTCCGTCCTGGCAAATCTCTACCTCCAGCCAGTTGGAAAGCGCATTTACGACGGAAGCACCCACGCCGTGAAGACCACCGGATACCTTATATCCTCCACCGCCGAATTTACCGCCGGCATGCAAAATGGTAAATACAACTTCCACCGCGGGAATTCCTGCCTTATGATTGATGCCTACGGGAATACCTCTACCGTTGTCAATGACGGTAACGGAATTATCCTCGTTGATGGTGACGTCAATGGTATCACAAAAACCAGCCAAGGCCTCATCCACTGCGTTGTCTACGATCTCGTAAACCAAATGATGAAGTCCTCTGCTGGAGGTGGTTCCAATGTACATGCCAGGTCTCTTACGAACGGCCTCCAAACCTTCCAAAATCTGGATCTGATCCGCGCCATATTCGTGATCGACCATGGTACTGCTAAGATTTTCCTCACTCATGAAGTCCCTATGCTCCTCGTCTTTTATTCCTTCTCCACACTCATCTTTTCCACGGATCCGTTCGTCACTTTGAAGACTCTGTCAATCTCAAAACGATTGTTGACAAATTCTTCCAAACCCGTGCAGGTGATAATGGTCTGAATATTTCCAATGCTGTTTAATAAATAATTCTGCCTGTTGCTGTCAAGCTCTGAAAGCACGTCGTCCAATAACAGGATCGGCGTATCCTTCGTCAGCTTCTTTACCAATTCAATCTCAGAAAGCTTTAAGGATAATGCCGCTGTCCTTTGCTGTCCCTGAGATCCGAACTTTCTGATGTCCACGTCTCCAATGACAAAACTAAAGTCATCCCTGTGGGGGCCAACCGTCGTCATCTTTGAACGAACGTCTCTCTCCTGGTTATCCTGAAGCTTTTTTTCAAACTCTTCAATTTCCACGTCAGGCTCATAAACGATCTTGATTTTTTCCCTGCCGCCGGAAAGACTGTAGTGAATGCCCTCGATGATCTCATTGAGTTGTTGCACAAAAAGCTTTCTTCTCTCAATGATCTTGCTTCCATAGGACACCAGCTGCATGTCCCAGATATTCAAGGTTTCCTTGAGCTGTGGATTAAAAAACATGTCCTTTAACAGGGTATTTCTTTGATCCACGATCTTGTTATAATTACTCAGATTATAAAAATAAAAGCTGTCTAACTGGCAAAGCTCCATGTCAACAAATCTTCTTCTCTCGGAAGGACCATTTTTAATGATCCCAAGATCTTCCGGAGAAAAGAAAACCACGTTGCAAAGTCCGATCAGATCCGCTGCCTTCTTCACTCTTTGTCCGTCAATGGCAAGTCCCTTTGACTTATTTTTCCGAAGATGCATGTCAATGCGGGTCTCTACGTTTTCTTTTTCAAGTATCGTTCTGATATGAGCTTCTTCTTTTTCAAAATTGATGATGTCCCGGTCCTTGCTGCCCTTATGAGATTTCGTCGTGGCAGAAACATAGATCGCCTCTAAGACATTTGTCTTTCCCTGGGCATTGTCCCCATATAGAATATTGGTTCCGGGGCTAAATTCCATGGAAAGATGGTCATAATTTCGATAATCAGACAACTCGATGGATTTTATGATCATATCAATTACTCCACTTTGATCTTGTTGCCCTGATATTCCACAATATCTCCGGCGACAATCTTCCTGCCCCTTCTGGTATCTACTTCACCATTCACTTTTACAAGTCCGTCCTGGATCACAAACTTTGCATCCACGCCGGAATCCACAAGCCCCGCCAGCTTCAAAACCTGCCCAAGCTTAATAAACTCATCCTTTATCCTAACAACTTCCATACTTACACCTTTTATAAAATATTAGTGCCTGAGAGCAATAATCAAACAACCCAAAAATGATTAAGATACCGTCGTAAAGTTAACAGGAAGCACAAGATAAATATACGACTCTTCCTCATTCTTGATGAAGCAAGGCGCCTTAGAGTTCACCATATAAAGGTCCACTTCTTCATCATCAATGACTCTCAAGGCATCGATCAGGAACTTTGGATTAAATCCTATCATCAGATCCTTCCCCTGCTTTTCCACGTCAATCTCTTCATTCATGCTGCCGAGGGTGGAATTGATCTTTAATTCAATGCTTCCGTCGGTAATGTTAATGATGATGGGCTTCTTATCCCCTTCCTTTACCAGAAGGGTTGCTCTGTCGATACAGCTCAAAAATTCCTTCTTATTGATCCTTACCTTTGTCTCATAATCGCTGGAAAGCATCTGCTCTACCTTGAAATATTCCCCCTCGATCAGTCTGGAAACCACTAAGGTATCATCGAACTCAAACAAAATATGATTATTCGTAAAGGAAATGGTCACGTCCTTATCCGCATCTCCGGGAATGATCTTTGAAATTTCATTCAAGGTCTTTCCGGGAACGATCATGCGATGCTTCTCATAATGATCCTTTAATTCAATCTTACGAATGGAAATTCTGTGTCCGTCCAAAGAAACAACCTTTAACTCATTACCGTTAATGTCAAACAATTCGCCGGTCATCAGCTTGTTGTTTTCATTGTCAGAAATGGAAAAGATCGTCTGACGGATCACTTCCTTTAAGGTGAACTGGCTGATCAAGATTTGATCATTCTTTTCAACGATGGGTAAATAAGAGAAATCCTCTCCTGATTTTCCAATGATGGCGAAATTAGACTTTTCACATTTGATCAAAGTCTTAAAAGAAGAATCAGATTCGATGGTCACGTCGCTGTCAGGAAGCTTTCTTATAATATCCAAAAACATTTTCGCATCCAGGGCGATGATCCCCTTTTCAATTACTTCACCTTCAATGACAGTTTCCATGCCGAGCTCCATGTCATTGGCGGTTAACTTAATATAATTCTTCGTAGCATCTACCAGGATGCACTCAAGAATGGACATTGTTGTTTTATTAGGAACAGCCTTTGATACAATCTGTAAACCGGATAAAAGATTAGATTTGGAACATACAAATTTCATAACGTGCATATCTCCCTTCGCGTCATTGTACCTGTCTGTTTGCTCCCTGATATGAATGAATAAAAAAGAAAGATCGTATTCATCATAATAAAGGGAGTTGATATGTGCAAAACCACTATTATTATACCATTTTTCGAGGAAAAATGGAATGGAAAACTCGTGAATAATTCAAGAATAAGTCTATTTTTTTTGAAAGTTATTCACGTGCATTTTTAGAGTCATTTTTCCTGAAAAATAATTACTCACGTTCATCCACGTCCTATGGAAGTCTTACCCACGTTACGATGGGTTTATCTTCTTTTCAATGATCTCCAGCTTATTTTGAAGATCCTTGTTTGTACTGATCTCGGCTTCAATCTTGGAACAACCGTGGATAATGGTTGTATGATCTTTTTTATTAAGAAGCTTCGCAATATTCGTGTAAGAAGTGTCTGTCAGTTTCCGGCAAAGATACATGATGATCTGCCTGGGAACGACAAATTCCGCATTCCTTTTCTTAGAAGTAATATCCTCGGATTTCACGCCAAAATGCTCAGAAACCACTTCAATGATGAGATTCGGCGTGATTTCGTTGATCTTATTCGGATCGATCACATCCTTTAAGGCCTCTTCTGCCACGTTTAAGGTAATGTCCTGATCCAGATTGTTTAATTTTGCAAAGAAGACAATCTTATTGAATGCGCCTTCCAGCTCACGAATGTTGGATTTAATATTGTTCGCAATGTATTGGATCACTTCTTCGGAAATATTCTTTTCACAGGTTTCCGCCTTCTTTCGAAGAATGGCAACCTTCGTTTCATAATCAGGCGGCTGGATGTCTGCAGTAAGTCCCCATTCAAATCTGGAACGGAATCTTTCATCCAGAGCACTCATCTGTTTCGGAGGCTTATCGGAAGAAAGAATGATCTGCTTTCCGGCAGCGTGCAGCGCATTGAAGGTGTTAAAGAATTCCTCCTGCGTACTTTCCTTTCCTATAATAAATTGTACGTCGTCTACCATGAGCACGTCCACGGTGCGATACTTGTCACGAAGCTTTGTCATGGAAGCTGCATTACCGCTACGGATGGATTCGATCACTTCATTCGTAAATTCCTCACTAGTGACGTAAAGAACCTTCATGTTTGGATGATTGTCTAAGATCATGTGACCAATGGAATGCATTAAGTGCGTCTTTCCAAGTCCGGGACCGCCATAGAGATACAAAGGATTATAAGTGATCACGGGATAAGATTCCGCCACGGCCAGGGAAGAAGCATGTGCAAATTTATTGTTGCTTCCTACCACGAAAGTATCAAAACGATATTTCGGGTTTAAATTGGCATTTTCATGAGAGATCTGGTTAATGGAAGCCTTTTCTGCTCCTTTTTCCTGAAGGGAGGAAGAACTATTGGAATGAATTTCATTTTCCAACAGAAAATGAACCTCATAATCATGCTCTAAGATTTCAGAAATGGTCACCTTAAAGAAATTCGTATATTTCTTTGAAATATAATCCAGCGCATTCGCCTGATCAGACGGGATCAAAATATTGACCACGTCATTTTCTACGCCATAGAATTCCAGCGACTCGATCCAGGTACGATAAGAAATATCAGAAAGATTATATTCTCTCCTGACGGTCTCCTTGATATCGTTCCATTTTTCCTTCACGTTTTCCATAAAAAACACCCAAACCTTCCCAAAAAAAGTAGTCATAAAAGCATGCCGAAATGATGGAAAAAGCCATACTTGCCGACAATAAACCATCGTACTAATTCTATAATAAATTAAGAAAATTTTCAAATGGTAGTTTTGAACGTGCCTGTTGAAAAAGTTATCCACATGATGTTTATAATTATGGTTATAAGTGTTATAAATTTTTTATACGTGGATATTTGTCCCAAAAAGTGGATAATAAGAATTTCGATAAAAATTTGTAATTGTGAGCAATTTCGAAGGAAATTCACGTTTTTTTATGGAAAATAGTGGAAGGATAAGTAGAATTATCCACATAAAGTGAATGAAAAGTGGATATCTAAATCATGGAAAAATACGTGTATATGTACGTGGATAAGTCTGAAAAAGAAATTTTTAAATTTTTGAAGATTGTCATTTTTCTTTATTTTTAGGGATTTTTATAATTTTTTTCTTGACATGCACCCTTATTTTTTATACAATCAATATGCTATTTTCCTGTAAAAGTAAAGGAGGTGCCCGAATCATGAAGATGACGTTTCAGCCTAAAAAGCGTTCACATGCAAGAGTACATGGCTTCAGAGCAAGAATGAGTACTCCCGGCGGAAGAAAAGTATTAGCAGCCAGACGTGCAAAGGGTAGAAAAAAGATTTCTGCTTAATTTTTGTGCCAGATGGGATCGCAAAGGATATAAACTGCTATAGGTCACAGCAATGTGACCTTTTTTTCTCTAACAATTTAACTAGGAAATCCAGTATGCAATTTTCAGAATCCTTAAAAAAGAATCACCAATTCCAATTCGTCTACAAGAATGGCAGATCTTATGCCAACAAGTATTTTGTAATGATCATAAAGGAAAATGGCCTTGAAAAGAACAGGATTGGGATCAGCGTGAGTAAAAAAGTAGGAAACAGTGTGGTAAGACATCGCATTACCAGACTGGTCCGAGAAAGCTATCGACTGCATGAGAGCGTATTCAATAGTGGTTTGGATATTGTAGTCGTTGCAAGAAGTAATGCCGCAGGAGCAAGTTATTATGAAGTGGAAAGTGCCCTGCTCCATCTTGCAAAGCTCCATAAGATACTTAAAGTTTATCTTTATTAAGCCTGTTTATGAAAAAAATTTTGATCGCTGTCATAAGATTATATCAAAAATATCTTTCTCCCATGAAGAGTACGAAATGTCCTTACGTGCCGAGCTGTTCCAATTATGGATTAGAGGCAATTAAGAGACATGGCGCCTTCAAGGGAAGCCTTTTGGCTTCTTGGAGAATTCTCAGATGTAACCCTTTTTCCAAAGGAGGATATGATCCGGTTCCAGAAGAATTCAATTTTAAGAAAATCAGATATATTTCTATTAGGAAGAAATAGAGATAGATTTCGATCCTTTTGATTTTTCTTTGGAAGAAAGCGACGCCAGGAGGATAAATGGACGTTATCATTTTGACACAAAATTCTACCTTTATCATCGGATGGGTGTCTAAGATTTTAGGTTATATCATGGAGGGAATCTTTACCCTGCTCGAAATGGTCGGAATTCCCAACATTGGTCTGGCAATCATTCTCTTCACAATTGTCGTAAACCTCTTAATGCTCCCCATTACCATCAAGCAACAAAAATTTTCTAAATTATCTGCAAAGATGCAGCCGGAAATTCAGGCAGTCCAGGCAAAGTATAAGAACAAGAAAGACTCGGATTCCCAGATGGCCATGAACCAGGAAATTCAGATGGTTTATGCCAAGTATGGCACTTCCCCTACGGGCAGCTGCTTATATCTGCTGATCCAGATGCCGATCCTGTTCGCCCTGTACCGCGTGATCTATTCCATTCCCGCTTATGTTACCAAGATTGGGAATACCTATGCAGTTCTTGCGGAAAAGATCATCAACAAGGATAATGCTCATTATTTAATGAATTCCGGGATCAAGACCATTGAAACTACGGTAGGCCAGTTTACGAAAAATTTGAATGCCGATCTTTCAAAGGGTGTAGTTGACGTATTGAACAGACTGTCTTCCACGGATTTTGCAACGATCGCGAAGGAATATGAACTGAATTCCCTGACCTATAACGGACAGCTGATCCTTGGAAAAGGTGGACTTCTTGAAACCTACAACAATTTCCTTGGACTCAACATTGGAAATGCTCCCAGCAGCATTGTAAAGGAAGCATTTGAAGCAGGTGCCTGGGGTCTTTTGATCGGTGCCCTTATGATCCCCATCCTCTCCGCCCTTACGCAGTTCATCAGCATTAAGCTGATGCCTCAGCAGCCAAAGAGCGGAAATGAGCAGGCGGATTCCATGGCAGAGTCCATGAAGATGATGAACATGTTCATGCCTCTTATGTCTGCATTTTTCTGTTACTCCTTTGCAGCCGGCATGGGCCTTTACTGGGTAGCAGGTAACGTAGTTCGTACCATCCAGCAGATCATCATCAATAAGCACATTGATAAGATGGATTTCGACCAGATCATCAGTCAGAACAAGGAAAAGAGCGCAAAGAAGCTGGAGAAGATGAAGATCCAGCAGGAGCGCCTGAATGCATATGCGCAGATGAATACCAAGAACATTCAGCCTTCGCAGCAAAGAAAGACCATGCAGAATAAGGCAAACCTTTCCTCCGGCGTTTCCGAGAGGGAAATTGACGATGCCATGAAGAATGCAGACAGCAAGATGAAGACAGGCTCCGGAAGCATGTTCGAAAAGGCTGGCATGGTGAAAAAGTATAACGACAAGAACAACAAATAAGGAGTTAAGTCACTGATTGGAGGATAAATCAAATGGAATATCAGGAGTTTACTGCAAAAACAGTTAGCGAAGCCATTACGGATGCTTGCCAGGCGCTTGGCGTTACCAGTGACCGTCTGGAGTATGAAGTGATCGAGGAAGGAAGCGCAGGATTTCTTGGCATTGGTTCCAAGCCCGCTACCATCAAGGCTGCCATCAAGGAAGAAGTAAAGGAAGTTGTTCCCGTTTCTTTCGAAGACAGTGCTAAGAACTTTTTAAGAGACGTATTCGAGGCAATGAAGATGGAAGTTGCCATTGACGTAAAGTATGACGAAGTAGAAAAGAATCTCGACGTCAACTTAAGCGGTGATGACATGGGAATGCTGATCGGAAAGAGAGGCGCTACCCTGGATTCCCTTCAGTATCTGGTATCTCTTGTTGTCAATAAGAATTCTGAGGACTATATTCGCGTAAAGGTGGATACCGAGAACTATCGCGAGAGAAGAAAGGAAACCCTGGAGAATCTCGCAAAGAACATTGCTTACAAGGTAAAGAGAACGAAGCGTCCTGTTTCCCTTGAGCCCATGAATCCTTATGAGAGAAGGATCATTCACTCTGCCCTTCAGAATGATAAGTATGTTACAACCCACAGCGAAGGAGAAGACCCCTTCCGTCGAGTGATTGTGTCACTTAAGAAGTAATTTATTATGGAAGGACTCGGGGCTGACGCTTGCTATGTATTTCCAGTAGGCTTTAATATGCCAAGCCATCCCCTCAAGTTCTTAGCCACACACATAAGTATTATTACGGAAAACCAATGGTTGCTTAGCATTAGGTAGGATGAAAAGTGACAATTGGTTTTCTTTGCTATGTTGTAAAGATTTTGTGGAAATAGTTTTATCCTTATTTAGATTCAAGTGTCTGTGAAAACAAATCGCTGTTTGTAGAGCTAAAGTGGACCATGGGGACGGGGTTAGCAGGCCATTTTTTGACCCATTAACCCCGTCCCTGCGGGCCACCAAGATAAGCAACAACTTCTGGTTTGTCGGGTAGAAACACTTTTGTAAAAAAGGGATAGTTTTTTGTGTTGTATGGATTTTGTAAAATGTGGTTTTATTTGGTGTGTTTGGATAATGAGGGGGGAGGGATTGTATGGAGATGAATTTTGATACGATTGCGGCCATAGCTACTGCTCTCTCGGATTCTGGGATTGGGATTGTAAGGATCAGTGGGGAGAAGGCGGTGGAAATTGCGGATTCTCTGATCAGATCCAAAAAAGGTGCTTCATTTGTAAAGGGTATGGAGAGTCATACGATCCGCTATGGATTTGTGGTGGAAGATGGCAATGTGTCGGATGATTCTTTGGATGGAAATGGTAAGGAAGAAGGAAGTGCTGGCGCCGAGACGGAAGGTTCTTTGGCCAAAGGGGGAAATGGTAAGGAAGGCGGGAACATTGTCGATGAGGTGATGGTTTCGGTCTTTCGCGCGCCGAAAAGTTATACGAAGGAAGACGTGGTGGAGATCAATTGTCACGGCGGCGTTCTTGTGACGAAGAAGGTTTTGGAGTTAGTTCTTCGCGCCGGTGCCAGGCTGGCGACGCCAGGGGAATTTACGAAGCGAGCTTTCTTGAATGGCAGGATCGATCTCGCTGAGGCAGAGGCCGTGATGGATTTGATCCATTCGAAAAATGAATTAGCTATGAAGGCTTCCACGACGCAGCTTCGAGGGGATCTTTCTGCAAAGCTGAAATCCTTGCGGGAAAAGATTCTATATGAGATCGCGTTTATTGAATCGGCTTTGGATGATCCGGAGCATATCAGTCTGGAGGGTTATCCGGAGAGGCTTAAAGGTACGAGTGATCTTCTGATCAAAGAGATCCAGGGATTGCTTCAGACTGCTGAAAACGGAAAGATGATCAAGGAAGGCATTTCCACCGTCATTCTTGGAAAGCCGAATGCCGGAAAGTCTTCTCTTCTTAACATGATCCTTGGTCAGGAGCGTGCGATCGTGACTGACATAGCGGGAACAACGAGGGATGCCTTAGAGGAATATGTGAATCTTCGCGGAATCCATCTGAACGTCATTGATACGGCCGGGATCCGTGACACACAGGACGTGGTGGAAAGGATTGGCGTGGAAAGGGCGAGGAAATATGCTGCGGATGCGGATTTGATCCTTTACGTGGTGGACACCTCCGTTGCCTTGGATGAGAATGACAAAGAAATCCTGTCTCTGATCGGTGATAAAAAGACGATCTTTTTGTTGAATAAATCTGATCTGGAACAAAAGGTAAGCGAGAAAGAAATTCTTTCCTTGCTGGATGGTTTGCGCCCGGAAATTGGGAGTGATCCAAAGGATCAGATTTCCATGATCTCCACTTCTGCTGCCTTTGGAAAGGGCTTGGAGGAATTGGAGACTGAAATTGAAAAGTTATTTTTCCATGGCGAAGTCATGCAAAATGATCAGGTTATGATCACAAATCTCCGTCATAAGGAAGCATTGCAAAATGCATTGACTGCTCTTCTGCTCGTGCAGCAAAGTCTGGAGGATCAAATGCCGGAGGACTTCTATTCCATCGATCTGATGCAGGCCTACGCTTCCCTCGGGAACATTCTCGGGGAAGAAGTCGGCGATGATCTCGTGGAAGAAATCTTCTCGAAATTCTGTATGGGAAAATAAGTCGGAAGATATTTTTAAGTACAATTTTATAAAAGAGCTTTTTATTAAAAGGATTTATATCAAAGAGCTTTTTATCAAAGGGATTTTTATCAAAGAGCATTTTATCAAAGGGATTTTTATCAAAGAGCTTTTTATCAAAGAGCTTTTTATCAAAAGGATTTTTATCAAAGAGCATTTTATAAATGTGTTTTAAAATAAAGATTTTATGTTTATGATATGAGGTAAGATTCGTGAGTGAGATAAGGGAAAAAGTTGACGTTTGCGTGGTGGGCGCAGGGCACGCGGGATGTGAGGCTGCGCTTGCCTGCGCAAGGCTTGGGCTGGAGACGGTGATCTTTACGGTGAGCGTTGACAGCATTGCCTTGATGCCTTGCAATCCCAACGTGGGTGGCTCTTCCAAGGGACATCTTGTGCGGGAATTGGATGCGCTCGGCGGTGAAATGGGAAAGAATATCGATAAGACCTTCATTCAGTCAAAGATGCTGAATGTTTCCAAGGGACCTGCCGTGCACTCCCTGCGGGCGCAGGCGGACAAGGCGGAGTATTCCCGTGCCATGCGAAAGGTCTTAGAGAGCCAGGAGCACCTTACCATCAAGCAGGCAGAGGTCTGCGAGCTATTATGGGACAACATAAAGACGGAAGAACAAAGTGAGGAAACGAGTGGATCGGCAGAGGCGAAGCTGAATTTGTCAGGATCGAAGGAATCCGGGATTTTCGAAAAGAGAGTTACCGGTGTCAAGACCTTCACGGGTGCCATTTATGAATGTAAGGCAGTTGTTCTTTGTACCGGTACCTATCTGCGCGCCAGATGCCTTTGCGGTGAGGCCATTACCTACACGGGTCCCAATGGGCTGCAGGCGGCGACGCATCTGACGGATTCCCTGAAGGCAATGGGGATCGAGCTTCGCAGGTTCAAGACGGGAACGCCGGCGCGCATGGACGGAAGGACCATCGACTATTCCAAGATGGAGGAGCAGTTCGGTGATGAAAGGATCGTGCCCTTCTCCTTCTCCACGGATCCGGAAAGCATTCAAAAAGAGCAGGCATCCTGCTGGTTAACTTATACTAACCAGGCGACGCATGACATCATTCGCGCCAATCTTGACCGCTCTCCCATCTATGCCGGGATCATTGAAGGAACGGGCCCGAGGTACTGCCCTTCCATTGAAGATAAGGTAGTGAAGTTTTCGGAGAAGGAAAGACATCAGGTGTTCTTAGAGCCGGAAGGCTTGCATACGCATGAGATGTACGTGGGCGGTATGTCCTCTTCTCTTCCAGAGGACGTACAGCTTGCCATGTATCGCACCGTTCCGGGACTGGAGCATTGCAAGATTGTCAGGAACGCTTATGCAATTGAATATGATTGCATCAATGCAAAGCAGCTTTATAACACTTTGGAATTTAAGAAGATCAAGGGTCTGTTCGCCGGCGGTCAGTTCAATGGAAGCAGTGGATATGAGGAGGCTGCCTGCCAGGGGTTGGTGGCCGGGATCAATGCTGCAATGGAGATCCAGGGCAGGGAGTTCCTTGTCATGGATCGCTCGGAAAGTTATATTGGCGTTTTGATCGATGATCTTGTGACAAAGGATAACCGGGAGCCCTATCGCATGATGACTTCGCGGGCAGAGTATCGTCTCCTGCTCCGCCAGGACAATGCAGACCGCAGGCTTCGAGGGAAGGGATATAAGATCGGACTGATCACGGAAGAAGAATATCAGGATCTCCTTTGTAAGGAAGCTTTGATCGAAGCTGAGATCGCGCGTATGAAAGAGACAAAGGTCGGCGCGAACCAAAGGATCCAGGAATTCCTGGAAAGGCATGGCAGCATGGCGTTAAAGACCGCTGCTTCTTTCGCGGAGCTGATCTGCAGACCGGAGTTAAGCTATGCCGCTTTGGAGGAGATCGATGAAGGACGAACGGAGGCCTATGCAGCCTATCGATCCATGGAGCAGGCGCGCAGCCGTTATTTCACTTCGGACGGAAGGCTTTCTTCGGAAATCTTGGATCAGGTTGAGATCGAGATCAAGTATGAAGGTTATATTATAAGGCAGAAGCGCCAGGTGGAGCAATATAAAAAGCTGGAAAAGAAAAGCATTCCCGCGGATCTCAATTATGATGAGGTTCCTTCTCTTCGTCTTGAGGCAAGGCAAAAGCTGAAGGAGTTTCGTCCTGTTTCCCTTGGACAGGCATCGAGGATCTCTGGCGTCTCTCCCGCCGACGTATCCGTTCTGCACATTTATCTGGAGAGAAAACAAAGGAGCGAATCATGTCAGTGATCTCATATGATACTTCTGCTTTTGAACAGGACTTAAAGGAACTTGGGATTTCTCTTTCCAAAGAACAGATCCTTAAGTTTTTGAGATATTATGAGCTGCTGGTGGAATGGAATGAAAAGATCAATCTCACTGCCATTACGGAATATGAGGACGTCTTAAAGAAGCATTTCATCGACAGTCTCTCGCTTTGTAAGGCATATGATCTAAGTAACGATTGCCGCGTGATGGACGTAGGAACCGGTGCGGGATTTCCTGGTCTCGTCTTAAAGATTGCTTTTCCAAACTTAAAGGTCGTTCTCTTGGATTCCTTAAATAAAAGGATCCATTTCTTAAATGAAGTGATCAGTGAGATTGGACTAACTGAAGTGGAAGCAGTTCACGGACGTGCGGAGGATTTCGCCGGAAAGCCGGAATATCGAGAGAGCTTCTCTCTTTGCGTCTCTCGGGCCGTAGCGAATCTGACAACACTTTCCGAATATTGTCTTCCCTTTGTGAAGGTGGGCGGTCAGTTCATTTCTTATAAATCCGAAAAGATTTCGGAGGAGATCACGGATGCTGCAAAGGCCATTTCCATTTTAGGCGGTGTAGTCAAGAAGCAGGTAGAGTTCACTCTTCCATCCTCTGACATCTATCGAAATTTAGTTGTGATTGAAAAGACGAAAGCGACACCAAAGAAGTATCCCAGAAAGGCCGGACTTCCTTCCAAAGAACCATTGAAATAACCGATGTTCTCTCACCAGGTCACGATCACGTGTTATGATATCACTTGATTTTTCAGTAATTTTATGGAGTTTACAGATTATTTGATTTGCTGTATAATTCAAGTAGTTGATAAAATGAATACAGAACATATGTTCTGTTTGAGGATAGATACATGAATGATGCGTCCAGATTTAAATTACAGTCTGTATTAAATACTTTAGAGACGGAAGCTGATCCCATTGCCGTAAAATTAGAAGAGTATCATAATGAAATTGCAAGATTGGAGAAATTGACGGAGGCCATGAAGGAGAGATGCTCCGAAGCTGACCTTGTCTTCTCTCCCAGATCCAGCAAGCAAGGGGAAGAATTAAAGCAAAAGCTGAATAATTTGGAAGAAGTAAAGAAAAAGTGTTCCAAGCTGCAGGAAAGGTATGAGCAACTTAATCAGAACATTGATCTGATCGTTGAAGTACTTTCCTGTGACAGCGATATCGATGCTACGAAGAATGGATTGGTATATCAGGAACAGGACCGTCATCGCATTGCAAGAGATTTACATGACACCGCTCTGCAGCATCTCGCCAATATTGTTGAAAAGTTGGATTCCTGCAAGGATTCTATTGACGAGAATCCTCTTAAGGCGAAAATGGAACTTTCCATGGCGAGACATACCTTGAACGAATCCATCGATGAGATCCGCGGAGTGATCTATGATCTTCGTCCCATGGTGATGGATGCCGAAGGTTTCCATCAGTCCTTGATCGATATGATCGAGCTCTTTAATGAAGATCAGAAATTCGAAGTGACCTATGATATTGAGGAGCTGGCATGTGATGATCAGATTGTCATGATCACAATCTACAGGATCATTGAAGAATGCTTATCCAATATTCGGCAACATGCGGAAGCTTATAAGATCCACGTAATTGTTCAGGAGCAGATCGGTTCGTATTACATTTATGTTGAGGATGATGGTAAGGGATTCGAGCTGGACAAAGTCTTCATCAATAATAAATTACAGTTTGGCCTTTCCATTTTGAAAGAAAGAGTTGCTCTTCTCGGAGGCACCGTAACCATCACCTCCGCTCCTAATGCCGGTACTCAGATTAAAGTCTTGATCCCTGCAACGAACTAATAGTTTACCCAATCCCTAGATATAGTATCACTCAAGGAATGTTTCACGTGAAACATTCCTTTTTTCATGAATAGAACTTGGTGGTCAGGTGGACCAAAACACAATATCACGTTTCACGTGAAACATGATACCAAGATATAGTAAAGGGTCGGTGAAACAAAAATCGTACTAATCGTGAAACAAGGAGAAAAATCGAAAGACCTACCACAAGATATAGTGGTCGTGATTTAGACACCATAGAACGCTACAAAAACACTAAAAAAAGAAAAGATTTCTGTATAATAATATGGTAGTCACAAAAAAAGGATTATGATATAATAGTTCAAGATGCATTCCATGCATCTGGACAGCGAGGACGGCCGAAGGCCGAAGGCCGCAGAACAGTTTGAACATAAATATAAAGAAAGGTGATCCATATATGGGCAAGATAATTGCAGTTGCAAACCAGAAGGGTGGCGTTGGAAAAACCACTACCACCATCAATCTAGCAGCCGGTCTTGCGGTGAAAGGAAAGAAAGTTTTGATCATAGATACGGATCCTCAGGGAAATGCCACCAGTGGATTCGGCGTAGATAAGAACGATCTGAATAATACGATCTATGAATTGATGCTTGGGGAATGTTCCATCCGGGATTGTCTGTTAAAGGAAGTCGTAAAGAATGTCTCCATCATTCCCGCCAATGTCAATCTGGCGGCAGCCGAGATCGAACTGATCGGTGTGAATGAAAAGGAATATATCTTAAAAAATGAAGTAGACTACGTGAAGGATGACTTCGATTATATTGTGATCGACTGCCCTCCTTCCTTAAATATGCTGACGATCAATGCCATGACGACGGCGGACAGTGTTCTGGTACCGATCCAGTGTGAGTTCTATGCATTGGAAGGCTTGAGCCAGCTGATCCATACCATCAATCTCGTTCGGGACAGATTAAATCCCAGGCTTGATATCGAAGGCGTGGTATTTACCATGTATGATGCGAGAACGAATCTCTCCGCGCAGGTGGTGGAGAACGTAAAGGAAAATCTGCGGCATCATATCTATCAGACGCTGATCCCCAGGAACGTTCGTCTTGCGGAAGCACCCAGCTTTGGCATGCCGATCACGCTGTATGATCCGAAGTCAGCAGGCGCCGAGGCGTATATGAAGCTGGCGGAAGAAGTCATTGCACATGGGAAAAAGAAGAAATAACATAAAGGAGACATTATCATGGCAACACGCGGAGGACTTGGAAAGGGACTGGATACCCTGATTCCCAACAAGAAAGAAGAAAAGAAGGTAGCCCCTGCAACCGATAAGAAGGAAGAAAAAGGGGTAGAAACCTTAGTAAAGATCACAAAGGTAGAGCCGAACCGTAGCCAGCCCAGAAAGAATTTTGATGAGGATGCGTTGCAGGAACTCTCCGATTCCATCAAGCAGTTCGGCGTGATCCAGCCCATTTTAGTGCAGGATCGCAAGGATCATTATGAGATCATCGCCGGTGAGCGCAGATGGCGTGCGGCAAAGATGGCCGGACTGAAGGAAGTTCCGGTGATCATCCGGGATTATACCGAGCAGGAAATCGTTGAGATCTCCCTGATCGAGAATATTCAGCGTGAGGACTTAAATCCGATTGAAGAAGCGCAGGCTTATAAGCGTCTTCTGGAGGAATTCCACTTAAAGCAGGATGAGCTGGCAGACAGAGTCTCCAAGAGCCGCGTTGCCGTGGCGAACTCCATCCGGCTCCTTAAGCTTGCGGATGACGTGCAACAGATGCTGATCGATGAGATGATCACGCCCGGTCATGCCAGGGCGCTGATCGGGATCGAGAATCCCCAGGAGCAATATAATCTAGCGCAGAGGATCTTTGATGAAAAGCTCAGCGTGCGCGACGTGGAAAAGCTCGTTAAGAACCTTCATAAGCCCGCGAAGAGAAAGAAGAAATTAGATGATAAGACGCTTCTCGCCATCTATCACGAGGAAGAGGAGAAGATGAAGAAGAAGCTTGGCACGAAGGTTTCCGTGATCTCCAAGGGGGAAGGCACCGGAAAGATCGAGATCGAGTTTTACAGTCATGATGATTTCGAGAGAATCCTGGATCTGATCGGAAATCCGAGGATCTTATAATTTGTTAGTTAGGCTAACAAACTAATTGAATAAAGCATAAGAAGAGAAGAAGGGGCGATCTTTTGAGCGCAGTGGGCAGTGCATTTTTAAATCGGATCGGGCTGGGAGGCTTTGATCTGGGATATTTATTGATCCTTACCATCCTTCTTATGATCCTGACCATCGTCATGACCATTCTTGTGATCAAACAGCGCCATGAGGTGAATGGCCTGAAGTTCCGGATGAAATGTCTGATGAGCGGGAAGGACGCACAGAGTCTGGAGGAGGAGATCGCATATCTGATCAAGGATCATCGCAGCTTAAAGCAGGTAGTGGACTTAAACAAGAAGGACGTGGAGGTCCTGTTCCATCACATGCGAAAGTCCTATCAGAAAACGGGACTGGTAAAGTATGACGCGTTCCAGCAGATGGGCGGGCAGCTGAGCTTTTGCCTGGTGCTGCTAGATCAGGACAACAACGGTATCATCCTAAATTCCGTGCACAGTACGGAGGGGTCTTATTGTTATTCTAAGGAAGTAAAGAACGGCGAGGGTGAGGGCGACCTCAGCAAGGAAGAGAAGGAAGCGCTTGCGATGGCGCTGGAGGAGAAATAAAGAAGAAAAAGGGATTGAGAAGTATTCACGTTTGTGATATGATAAGCAGAAATCCTAAGAATTGTAGGGCAAGAAAGAAAACCAAACATTGAAAGGCCGCGCGGTAGGAGGAAATATGATCGACAAAAAGTTTTTAAGAGAAAATCCTGACATTGTGAAGGAGAACATTAAGAAGAAATTCCAGGATGAGAAGCTTCCCCTGGTGGATGAAGTGATTGAATTAGACGCAAAGAGCAGAAAGGTACAGCAGGAAGCTGACGATCTGCGCAGCCAGAAGAATAAGATCGCAAAGCAGATCGGCGGTCTGATGGGCAGGGCGAAGAAGGCGGAGGAAGCCGGCAACGCACAGGAGGCAGCTGCTCTCAGAAAGGAAGTCGAAGAGGTTAAGGCAGAGGTTGCGAAGAACGAAGCGCGTCTGGCAGAGCTTGAGGCTATGGAACCGGAGCTGGAAGCAAGAGTGCGCGAGATCATGATGAAGATCCCCAACATCATCGACGCATCCGTTCCCGTAGGCCGGGATGACAAGGAGAACGTGGAGATCGAGAAGTTCGGCGAGCCGGTGGTTCCCGCATATGAGATCCCTCATCACGCAGACATCTTAAAGAGCATCAGCGGTCTCGACAAGGAGTCCGCAGGACGCACCAGCGGCGACGGCTTCTATTATCTGATGGGCGATGCGGCAAGACTGCATTCCGCAATGCTCAGCTATGCGAGAGATTTCATGATCGACAAGGGCTTCACTTATTGCATTCCTCCTTTCATGATCCGCAGCGACGTGGTGAACGGCGTAATGAGCTTTGCAGAGATGGAAGCCATGATGTATAAGATCGAGGGCGAGGATCTGTTCCTCATCGGAACCTCCGAGCATTCCATGATCGGTAAGTTCAAGGGAGAGATCGTAAAGGAAGCAAGCCTTCCCATCACCATGACCTCTTATTCCCCTTGCTTTAGAAAGGAAGTTGGTTCCCACGGTATCGAGGAGCGCGGACTGTATCGCGTGCATCAGTTCGAGAAGCAGGAGATGGTAGTGCTCTGTAAGCCCGAGGAGTCCATGGACTGGTATAACAAGATGTGGAGCTACACCGTGGAGTTCTTTAGAAGCCTTGACATTCCGGTGCGTACGCTGGAGTGCTGCAGCGGTGACCTGGCAGACCTGAAGGTGAAGAGCTGCGACGTGGAAGCATGGAGCCCCCGTCAGCAGAAGTACTTCGAGGTTGGTTCCTGCTCCACGCTGGGCGACGCGCAGGCGAGAAGACTGAACATCCGCACCAAGGGCGAGAAGGGAACCTACTTTGTTCACACATTGAACAATACGGTGCTGGCAACTCCCAGAGGATTGATCGCCTTCTTGGAAAACAACCTGAATGAGGATGGCAGCATCAACGTTCCCAAGGCGCTGCAGCCTTATATGGGTGGTAAGGAGAAGATCCTGCCGAGTCAGAAATAAGAGTAAAAAACCGTGCGTGAAAAAGCCGAGACCTTCCTTTTGTCCTAGGAAAGCCTCGGCTTTTCTAGAATTCATAAACTGACAGCTGACGTCATTTCATAGAATCGTTCCGAGAAAAAGAATTGACAAACGAAGACTTTTCCTATATAGTTCATAAAGTAAACCGTTTACTTTATGAACTAATCAAAAAAGAAAAGCTAGTTTGGAGGAAAAAGAAAATGATTCAGTTGATCACGGATTCGGGATCGGACATTTTGGCGCAGGAGGCGGAAGAGAAGGACTTGATCGTATTGCCGCTCAAGGTGAACTTTGCGGGGACGGAATACTTGGACGGAAGGACGATCACGCATCAAGAGTTTTATGAAAAGCTCATCGAGACGGATGTTTCGCCAACCACCAGTCAGGTGCCGCCGGCGGAATTTGAAGAAGCTTTTCGCGCGGCGCTATTGGAAGGAAGGGAGATCATTTGCATCACCCTTTCCAAAAAGCTCTCCGGATGTTATCAAAGTGCCATGATCGCGCGGGAGGAAATATTAGAAGAACAGCCAGGGGCAAGGATCTGCGTCATCGACAGCGAGAATGCCTGCCTGGGACAAAGAGTACTCGTGGAGCTGGCAATCCGGCTTCAGGAGGAAGGAAAATCCTTTGAGGAAATTTCCAGTCAGTTGGAAGTGATGAAAAAGAGGATCCGGCTGATCGCGCTGATCGACACTCTAGAGTATTTGATCAGGGGCGGGCGTCTTTCCAAGGGCGCAGGGTTTGTTGCGGAAATGCTTTCCATCAAACCCGTCATCGCCGTGCAGGACGGAGAAGTGGTCGTGCTTGGGAAGGCGCGCGGATCGAAGAATGCAAACAATAAGCTGACGGAGCTTGTAAGACAGTCGGGCGGGATTGATTTTTCCCTGCCGTTTTCCCTGGCTTACAGCGGGATCAGCGTGGCACTGTTAAAAAAATATATTTCAGACAGTAAGAGTCTGTTTGAAGAATATGTCAGCGAAGAGGAACTCCCCTATGCCTGCATCGGGGCGACGATCGGAACTCACGTGGGACCCGGGGCCATCGGTGTTGCCTTCTTCGCAAAATCATAACAACGTAGAAAACGGAGTGCGTGAACATGGCGAAAAAAGAGTCAAAAAAACTGACGGAAGAGCTGCTCAAGGCATGGATGGACATGTCCATCGGCATTAAGGGAAATCGGATCCTCAAGGAATTATCGTTTAATGAGATGGTGATCTGCAGGATCCTGTATCAGGCCGAGCAGGAGGGACAAAGGATCACGGCGACGGACCTTTGCCGCCGGACGCGCCTCCTAAAATCTCAAGTGAATAAAGTATTGGATGATCTGGAAAAGCGAGGGCTGATCTACCGCGATCGCGACCAGGAGGATCGGCGCAGAGTCTTTCTTCGCATCCGCGAGGAGAACCAGAGGGTTTATCTCGAGGAGCATGCGCGCGTGCTCTCCATCGTAGAGCAGCTCTGCGGGCGACTTGGCAAGGACGAGTCGAAGAGCCTCGTAAAGAAGATGAACAAGGTGGTTGCGATCATGGACGAGCTCTCGGACGCGCAGGGGAAAGCGTAGTTCAAGTGAACAAGCGGCAGAACGCGCGAGTCAGGAACAAACCAGAGGACTGGTAGAACGAGGCGGGAGTAAGGCAGACGAAGGGTCGCACGAGGCAAAGTTCGTGGGGCAGGAGTACGGCAGACGGGGAAGGGATAAAATGCGGATCGGTATTTGTGAGGATGAGGAAATCTACGTAAAGCTGGTATCTGAAAAGGTGGCTGCTTTCTTTCAAAAGCAGGGAGAGGCGCCGGCGCTGGACGTCTTTTCTGACGGTGCGCCTTTTCTTCAAGCCATTCAGGGCGGAGCGCAATATCAGCTGCTTCTTTTGGATCTTCAGCTGGAGCGCAGCGACGGAATGGAGATTGCCGAGAAGGTTCGCGAAATGGACCGGGAGGTGCCGATCATTTTCGTGACGGGAATGGAAGAGCGGGCCGTGGAGGGATATGGCGTGGCCGCCCTGGACTATGTGGTAAAGTCTCACCTGGAGGAGCGGCTGGATAGGGCGCTGGAGCGTTTTTGGAAGAAACGGCGCGAGACGGCGCTTCTTTTCGAAACTTCGCAGGGAGAGACCGTGATCCTGCCATTTCAAAGCATTCTCTGGGTGGAATCGGAAGGTCGCGGCGTAAAGGTCGTGACGGCGGAGAGGGAGTATCACAATGCCTCCCTGCCCGTGGGGAAGGTCGTGGAAAAGCTTCCCGCGGATAGCTTTGCAGAGATCCATAAGTCCGTCTTTGTGCGGACGGAGGAGATCCGAAGGATCGGTACGGATGCCGTGGTCATGAGTAACAACGCTTCCCTTCCCCTGAGCAGAAGGAAGCGAAAAGAGGTTATGGGAAAGGTCTTAAAGACCATGAAGGGAAAAATGTCATGAAACAGAGAGCCGGATATTTTCTGCTTACCATTTTCATCTCCATATTGCTTTGCGGCGTCTTTTCCTATGTGTACCAGCAATCCCAATCTTACGTAACGACGCTGCAAAGCGGCGAGCCCGTTGCGCTCACCAAAGAAGAAGCAAGGCAGGCAAAGGACATGCTTTGTTCCTATTCCGTGGAGCAGTATGAGAATCAGATCAAGGAGCTGACGGAGGAGCATGACCGTCTTCAGGAATACCGGGAGCTCCTTAACAAATCGCAGGAGGGAGATCTGCTCATTTATAACAGGCATCTCTATCTCGAGGAAGAAGCGCAGAGGGTACTTGGACGGTATCAGTACGGCGTGCAACAGGCAGACCGTCAGCTGAAGGTGATCCGTCTTTGCATTGAGCGACTGACCTATGCAAGGAATTATGAAAGCTACGTGAAGCAGATCAAAGATCACGCGGAAGAAATGATGCGGGTTGAGCTTTTTTCCGCCGGGATAAGAAATAAGATCATTCGGTCCGTCAAGGATTTCTATGGACTGGAAAACGTGAAGATCGATGCGACGACGAACATCGGCGTAGAGCAGCTCTTCCGCTCTTCCTTCGGCATGATCTTTAGCCTTCTTTGCGTGTTCGCCTGCAGCGGCATCTTTCTTTCCAGGTATCGCCGCAGCGCGCGGGATCTGAAGCTTTCCCTGCGCGGGGGAAGCGGGATCGGTCTGTATGGTTTTCTTTTATTCCTTGGCTGCATTGGCATTTTCGCGGCGGAGGCGCTGGCGGCGGAGCTTTCGTTCGGCCTGGAGGATCTGAATCGTCCGATACAATCCATGCAGCAGTTCCGAAGCTGCCCGTTCCTGATCTCCATGGGGATTCTTCTTGGGATCCGGATCTTGTTTCAGTGCTTTGCGGATTTGATCCTCTTTTTATTGATCATTGGCCTTTGCACCTTGGAGAAAAAATGGGTGTCCCTCCTTTTGGGCGGCGGACTTTTCGCAGCCGAGCTTTTCGTAGATTTCAAGGGCATTCCCTATTCCCTGTATGGACTCTTCCACGCGGAAAAGCTTTGGGGAATTTATAGCGTTGCACTGATTTTTGAAAAACCGGTCTTTCGGTGTTGGATCCTTTGTCTGGTGACAATGGCGTTCTTCCTTGCGGCGGTTGTCCTTGCGACGTCCGGATTAAAGACGGCGCTTTTGATCGCCAGGGAGCAGGCGGAGCAACGGTATTTTGAGGCGGTGGATGAGAAGAATGCAGAGGCAAGAATGCTTCGGCATGACATGAACAATCATCTGGCAGCAGTTGCGATGCTTCTTCAGGAGAAAAAGACGGAGGAAGCAAAGACATACCTGCAACAGGTGATGGAAGGATTAGAGGCCACAAAACCTCCGGTGCGCACGGGCATCGGGGTGCTGGACGGCGTACTGATGGCAAAGGAGACGGCGGCCAGGGAAAAAGGGATCCGCATGACCATGGAATTCGACGGCGGCATGCAAAGCTGCCAGGTGCCGGATCATGAGCTTTGTTCCCTGTTTGGAAATCTTCTGGACAACAGCGTGGAAGCCTGCGAGCGCCTGCCGGAGGGAGAGAGATGGGCGAAGCTCAAGGTGAGCCGGCAGATGGACATGGTATGCGTGCTCTGCGAAAATCCCTATGACGAGGTGAAGAGGGAGGGCGGCAAGATCGTGACCAGAAAGGCGGATCCAAAGAGCCACGGCCTTGGCCTTCAGCAGATGGAACGGTTGATAAAAAAGCACGGAGGCACCATGGAAATTGAGACGGAAAATCATGTTTTCTCCGTTTCCATCCTGCTGCCGGAGGCAGGAAACAAGGCTTAAGCAGGGAAACCCTGAGCATTTTAGATAGAAAACTTACCACTTCTACGTAAAAAACGACCGCTTCTACGGAGGCGGTTTTTTTTATTTTGCAGACTGATATACTAAAGTCAGAAGACTGGGCGGAAACACTCTGTAAACGATCGATCCTTCCATCTTAAACAAATCTTAAACAAGATTAATCCGTTCTTAATAGAACCAGACCGCTCCTTTTACTACAATCAAAGTAAGGATCTCGCACGATAATAAGGAGGGATGATTGTATGAAAAGAGGGAAGCAAGTCTTGTTTATGATGATATGCCTGCTGACATTCTTCGTCATGTGCATGAGCGGGTGCGAAAGAAAGGGTGAAGAAGGGCAGAGCGGATCGGAAGGACAGGGCGGATGGAAGGTTAGTTCAAAGGGAAAGGATCTTCCGGAGGATGCGCCGTGGAATCATGGATATATGGCCATCATGGAGACGGAGAACGCGTACTATTCGAATCAGAGTTGCATGTATGAAAGTGGAAATTATCACCCCACACAGGCGCTTCGGTATCATGACAAGGCTTCCGGAGAGACGATTCTACTTTGTAATAAGCCGGAATGTTCTCATGACGGAGGGGATACCTGCGAAGCAACATACCTGAATATTTTACCGGTCAATTGTTTGTTGTATGAGGGAAGCATTTATGAGCTTGGCATCGAGACGAATGGCATCCGTGTTTCCATCAACCTTTACCGGGCGGCGCTGGACGGCAGTGCGATCGATAAGGTGGGCTGCGTCATTTCCGCGGATAACATAAATGATGCGGAAGTTTATGTCAAACCGGCGACGGCGAATGTCTATAATGGATTAAATCAAAGGCCGGATTATAGTTTTATCATTCATCGGGGCGTTGCCTATATTCCCTATTATCTGCAGTTTGGCAAGGGGATGATGGGGCTTTGCGGCGCAGGGCTTCTTGGGATGGATCTAAAGACGGGAGAGACGGAGCAGATTTATCAGGTGGGGAGCCTGACGGAGGGAACGCCATGTAATGTCATGGCTGTCGGTGACTATGTCTATTTCCTGCTAAATAACTCGCGGGGAAATGGCAAGACCAGGCAGTATCACTTAACGACCAAGGAAGTGGACAGCATTCTATTTCATTTCGCGGATTCGAAGGGAAACATTAAGGAAATGGAGTATGCATGTGCACTATATTCGAAGGATCGATATTATACCATCAGCAAAAATATAAATGATGGTACAGTTGGCCTGACTGCGTATGACGCAGAGACGAAGGAGCTCGTGAAGGAGGACGGTATCCATGTAAAAACGGCGGAGGGCGAAAGCCTGAAGACAGCCTTTTTCTATGATGGAAAGTTAGTGATCGGAGATCAGTCAAAGGCATGGTTTTTCGACATGGATGGTAATTTACTCGCCCAGGTGGACGCGCCTCAGGATTTGATAGGAAAGGACTTGAACGGACCGACGGCGAGCTCCTATTTTATCGATTATAAGATCAGTGACGGGAAATTATATTATCTCTTTTTTGACTCCAATTCAGACGTAGAGTGGGTGTGGCCGGAGGGGACGGTCGCCCGCGAAGATTCGCTAGAGGGAGACAGTTTTAAGGCAATGCAGGTATATAGCAAGCACCATGTTTTCAGCTGCCTTCTGGAGGATATTTTCCAGGTCAAGGGAACATGGACGGAAGCCTATGTGACGCAGGGGAGGTAATGTGATGAGAAAGCAAATGAATTTTTATAAAAAAACAATATGTATAATTCTTTTGGGAATGCTTTGTCTGATGTCGGCCTGCGGCGAAAACAAGGAGAATGGGGGCAGTATCTTTGGACAAAAGCAGGGAAAGCAACAGGACCTCCCGGAGGATGCGCCGTGGAATCACGGGGCCGCAGCCATTATGGAGACGGAAACAGGTTGGTATACCGGAGGTACCATGATGGGTACGGGCATGTGCCTGCGATATTATGACAAGGCGTCGGGAAATACCATTCTTTTATGTAATAAACCCGAATGCCAGCACGAGGGGAACGATGAGTGCGTGGCTACCTATCGAAACATACGGATAATCAACGCCCTTTTGTATGATGGATTTCTTTACGTTTATGGCGCGGAAGGCAATCTGCAGTCGGGAGCACCGACAAGCTCGAAGACGGTCAGCCTTTGCATTTGGCGTGCAGCACCGGACGGAAGCGTGATCGATAAGGTTGGAACCGTGCTCGAGGCGGAGAATACGCAAGATCAGACGGTAAAGACTCCTTCGGGATTATTCACCGGCTACAACCAGGATCAGTGCTTTATCATTCATCAGGGCTATGCCTATATTCCTTATTATCTGCAATTTGGAACAGGCATGATAGGCTTTCAGGGCGGCGGGATCATGAAGATGGAGCTTGCCACGGGAAAGACGGAAGAGGTGGTTACCATGGAATACCCGGCCAACGGGGTTCCCTGTTATTTGTCCGCATTCGGAGACACGCTCTATTATTATCAGCCGCCAAAGAGCGGCGGAAAAGCGTTCCCCTTATACCGCTATTCCATTTCCGAAAAGACGATACAGGAGCTGACGCTATGGAGCGGAGACGTTGATATGGCATTCGGCGGAAAAAAGCATGCCTTTCTCAGCAGCTCAGTTGCCACATTCACGAAGGATCGCATTTATGCTTTGGGCCATGCCTTTGAGGAGGAAGAGGACGGCAATCTCTCAATCCTTGCCTTTGACGGCATGACGGGGGAGCTGATCAAAGAGGAATGTCTGGACTTAGACCTTCCTTATTCCAAAAAAGCGCAAAGAAGGTCTGCCAGGGCCCCTTATTATTTGTCGCTCATGCCAAGTCCGGACGGGCTTTTCCTGGCCGACGACAAGGTCGCCTATTTCTATGATCTTTCCGGAAAGAAGCTGGGAGAGATCGAAGTTCCGAGGGAGATGTTGGGGATCAAGGAACATGATAATTATCTGTACCTGGTATATAAGATCTGCAACGAGAAGCTCTATCTGATCTATGAATGTCAGGATGACGGTGGATATAGCCGGGTACTGTCCTGCCCTATAGAGGAGATTTATCAAGGCGTGGGAGCTTATCAAGATGCGTATCGGATCCAAGGCTATATGACTTATGAAAAATACATGGAAGTCATGCAACAATATGCGAAGTGATGCGGAAATCTTCCAAAAGGTGCCCGGAAAGGAGACAAGGGATGAAAAAACCAATGATGATCGGAAAAAGAATTCTTGGCTTTGTGTTTTTGGGCATTCTTTGTTTTTGGGCCGCGTGTAGTAAGCAAAACGGGAAAAGTGAAAATGTTTTGGGAAAGAAGGAGCCTGCGGAGGACACGCCTTGGAATCATGGGATGGACGCCATTATGGAGACGGAGGATGGTTATTACACCAGCATGATGGAGAAGCAAGGTTACGCTTCGGTTTTATGTCTTCGGTATTATGACAAGGCGTCGGGAATGAACATTCTGCTATGCAACAAGCCGGAGTGCGTCCATGAGCATGATGAGAATTGCGTGGCTACCTATAAGGAAATTCGAGTGATCCATACGGCGCTGTATGAGGGAGACATCTATGTTTTGGGGGCAGACTGTGAAAAGGATGCCACGAAAATTCAGCTGTATAAGGCGGCACTGGATGGTTCGGCCATGGACGTGGTCGGAACAGTGCTGTCTGCTCCGTTGCCGGAAAACATCGCTTTCAGGTCTACGGCAATCCGGCTGAAACCAGCAGAAATTTATGGAAACATAAAGGGAGATCCGGAGTATGGGTTTATTCTTCACAAAGGGTTTGCATACATTCCTTATTATTTAAGATATGGACAAGGCATGGCTGGTTTTCGGGGCGGTGGCCTGATCAGAATGGATCTAAGGACAGGGGAGATGAAGGAGCTTTATTCCCTGGAAAATGCGAATCAGGGAGTTCCGTCCAATCTTTCGGCACAAGGAGATTACGTATGGTTTACGCTTCACCAAAGATACAAGGGGAGCAGCACGAAGCGTTACTGTATTTCAAAGGACGAGATCGAAGATTTTTATGGCATCGGAGCTGATGCAGAGAACCCCCAAAAGAAAAAAGACCTTTTGGAACCTATTTTGGGAAATCAGATTGTTTATGACGTCACCTATTCCTTGACGGAGAAAAAGGAGCCAGGGAATGTCTTATTCCTGGCATATGACATGGAAACGGGAACCTATCTGCCAGAGGAAACCATAGAGACGCAGCAGGCATTTCAAGCGATTGCGGATGCCTTTGTCTATGAGGACAAGATCTTTTGGGGTGATCTTTACGGATTGTATGCGACAGATACCAAGACAAAGAAAACATGGAAGCTTTCTTTCCCAGAAGAACAGGTCGGGATCCGGCTTTATGACAGGTGGGCGGAAACATACGGAAAAAACGTGAGATATAAGCTTAACAATGGAAAGCTTTATCTTCTATTTTGGGACATAAAGGACGCAAGGTATCGGGCGTATGAAAGCAATGCCATAACGAGCACGGGCAGCTATCGCAAACGGGTCTTTGCCTGTCCCCTGGAGGATTTTTATCAGGGAAACGGAGATTGGACGGAAACTTTTACGATTGAGTCTTCTCAGAAAGGAGAGAGCTTTCAATGAGGAAGAAGCAAATGGATTTCTGTAAAAAAATGATTTGCATTTTACTGCTGGGAATGTTTTGCTTCTTGGCCGCGTGCAGTAATCAGAACGGGAAAAAGGAAAGTGGTTTTGGAAAAGGCAGTTTTGGGAATAAGGACAATCTCCCGGAGGACACGCCCTGGAATCATGGGATCAGTGCCATTATGGAGACGGAGCAGGGATGGTATACAACCGGACTAGGGGAGGATATCGGTCTTCGCTATTACGAGAAGGGGACGAAGAACACAATTCTTCTTTGTAACAAACCTGAGTGTGAGCATCAGGGCGATGACACTTGTGAAGCGACCTACCGACATTTGAAGGTGGTGAACGCCTGCCTCTATGAGGGCTATATTTATCTCTTGGGTTGGGAGGGGGTTTACGACAGTAGTGATAAAAACGTGGCATCCGGGGAGATTTTGGACACGGTCACCTATAGCCTGTACCGCGCGGCACTGGACGGAAGTGCCATCGACAAGGTGGCAACGGTCGTTGAGACGGACAACTCGCAGCATCAAGAAGTAAATCCGTTCAGACGAGTTACGGGAGATTATGAATTCGGTGACAATAACGAGGACGGAAGCTTTATCATTCATAAGGGAGTGGCCTATATTCCGGTTCGTTTGCAGTTAGGAGAAGGAAGCATCGGACTTCGCGCGGCCGGACTCTACAAGGTGGACTTGTCCACGGGAGCGATCAAAGAGATTGAAACCTATGACTCGTTGCAGTCGAGTATCCCAGCCCTACTTTGCGGCGTTGGAGATTATGTTTATTACTACCGGTATGACAGCGGGAAAAGAAAGTCTCTCTGGTATCGCTATGTAATTTCCGAAGACCGGATCGAGGACGTCGATCCGGCATTCAGCGAGGAGTCTTCGAAAAACGAAGCTTTCGAAAAGCACTTTGTGGTGGTCTCTCAGGCGCCCGCATTTACGGCAGAAAGAGAGTACTTTCTCGTAAGGAGCCTAAAAGAAAGGGAGGCCGGCGTGCTTGCAATTTTGGCGGTGGATGCAAATACGAAGGAGATACTTCCCGGAGAATCCTTTGAGACGCAGATTGCGTTTAATAAAAACGAGTATAGACAAAATCGAAGGTGGAATGGGTATTATTCCCTGACACTATATGACGGAAAGTTTTTGATCGCAGATTTAGAAAAAGCTTACGTATATGACCTACAGGGAAATCACTTGGCGGAAATTGACGTCAAAGAGAGGCTAAAGATTTCAGATCAGGGAAACATGCGCCTGGACTTTAAGATCTGTAACGGCAGGCTGTATTTGATCTATGGCAATGATTTTAATAGCTATGGTTTGAATGGCTTATGGTATTATCATCGCGTTTTGTCTTGTTCGTGGGAGGAGCTTTTGAACGGTCAGGGAGAATGGTCCTTGGTCTATCGGTTGCAGGGAACGTTGCCCTGGGAGGAGTACATACAGGAAGCGAAGGACAAGTATGAACAAACCTTAAAGGAGCTTTTACAGATAAAGGAGCAGGGAGACGTGCCTCCGGATTGGGAGCAGCGCTTAGAACGCCAACAAGAGGAATTGGATCAATTTCTTTTGGACATGGAATAGGAATCATCAGAAAAAGAAAGAGGGAAAAGACATGCTGGAGATCAGGCATCTGACAAAGAAATACGGGGAGTTCACGGCGCTTAAGGATGTCAATTTGTCGCTGGATAAGGGCGTCTTTGGGATCCTTGGCGCGAACGGCGCAGGAAAGTCGACTTTTTTAAATCTCATCACGGACAACATTCCGCGGACGGAGGGGGAGATCCTTTATAACGGCAAGGAGATCCTGAACATGGGATCCGCCTTTCGAAAGAAGGTGGGTTACACGCCGCAGCTTCAGGGCATGTATGAGGAGTTCAGCGCCGGGCAGTTCCTGCGTTATATCGGATCGCTCAAGGGCATGAAGCATAAAAGGTGCAAGGAGCAGGCGATGGAGCTTTTGGAGCTGGTGGGGCTTCGGCAGGTGGCACATAAAAAGCTTGGTTCCTTCTCCGGCGGCATGCGGCAAAGGGTGCTTCTGGCAGCAGCCATGTTAGATGATCCGGAGATCTTGATCTTGGATGAGCCGACGGCAGGACTGGATCCGGAGGAGAGGATCCGGCTTCGAAATCATGTCGCGGAGCTTGCGAAGAATAGGACCGTGCTGCTTGCAACGCACGTAGTGAGCGACATTGAGTGCATCGCAGAGAAGGTGATCCTGATGAAAAAAGGGGAGATCCTTCGATTTAGTTCTCCGACGGAGCTGATGGAGGAGATTCAGGGAAAGGTACGAGAATATACCGGAAACTTTGAGGAGGTCAGCCGTTATAAGGAAATCTATGGCAAGGGGCAGATCATGCGGCGACGCGCCGGGTTCGTATTTCGCGCGGCCGAGGAGGAGCTTCCGGAGGAGTTCGTGCCCGTGGACGACGTCACGCTGGAGGACGTCTATCTGTTCTACGCGGAAGGACGGGAGGAAACAGGGAAGGCAGGCAGCCAGGAAGAACGGGAAGAAGAGAAGGCAGGCAGCCAAGAAGATCGGAAAGAAGAGAAGGCAGGCAGCCAGGCGGAGGAAGTCGAAACAGGGAAGGGTGAGAGCGAATGAGGGAACTGGGACGAGTATTTCATCGAAAAACTTTTTTGATCCTTGCGGTTCTCTGCGTCATGAATCTGATCCTCTTTCTGCTCTGTATTGATCCGGAGAAGTCGATCACCCTTGGCGGAGAGGAATTGGAGGCATATTTGAACCGCTATCCCGTTTTCCTGAAGAATACGGTGGAGAATGGATCGAAGATGGGCATGCTCTCCATGTATAAGAAGGGGTTTGGCTCCGAGAGCTTAAAGAAGACGACGGAGCTTTATCGCGCACTGGAGGGGACGCAGGTTAGCATGGGGGAAAACCGCGGCGTCGTGCTCTTTGTGCAGTATCAGCTCACGGATCTTTTCCTGGTGGCGTTTCTGTTTTTGATCGTCATGGAGTTTCAGGCGGAGCGAAAAAAGGGGCTGGTCTATCTGGTACGCAGTACCGTGGGAGGGCGATCGAGGCTTTATCTGCAGCGCATGGGGATCCTTGCGTTCGCAACGGCAGTGGGCGCGATCTTTTTCTACGGCGGGAACCTGATCGGAATCGCGCTGGGATATGGCCTGGGGGATCTTTCCAGGAGCCTGCAGTCCCTGCCGGAGTTCATGAAATGTCCCTACGGGATCACCATCGGTATGTATCTTTTCCGATCGCTACTCCTAAAGATGACGGGATGCTTTGGTGTTGCCGTGCTGTTTTATGCTTTGGTTGGGTGTTTGAATGCGGGAGTTGCGTATGCTCTTTCTGCGGTTTTGATCGCGGGGGAGGTTTTGGCAGGGCTTTTCATTCCGCCGATCTCTTCCTGGAATGGACTGCGGTTTATCAATCTGTTCACGCTGATCCGCTGTGAGGAATACTATGAGGACGCCATCTTTATCAATTTCTTTGGGAAGGCGCTGGAAGCATTGCCCGTGACGCTGGCGATCTTTGGGATCTTATTCCTTTTGGTGCTGCTCGCCGGGTATGCCATCCACGGAAGGAAGTATGTGGTTGTCAGCCATCGCGGAGAGAAGATCTTTGATGCCGTGGCAAGGCTCAAAGAAAGGTTTTCCATGCAGCATACGCTCTTTGGCTGGGAGGGGTATAAGCTCTTGCTGAAGCAGAAAGGGATCCTGATCTTTGCGGCAGTGTTCCTGATCCATCTGGCCTTGTCCATGCAGTATGAATATTATTATCCCGTAGATATTTTTGTGAGAATGTATTACATTGAATATCAGGGGGAGATCACGGAGGACCGCGTTCGCAGTGCGGAGACTTCCATGGAAATTCTGGAGACGGCGGCTCAAGGTCTCACGGAAAAGATAGAAAAGTATCAAAACGCCGTCCCATATGATGGCAATAAGGTCCGTGCCATGCAAGAGAGCTTGGACACCATTCGGTGGAAGCAAAAAAGCCTCCAGCCGATCATCGATGATCTGCGCTCCGGGCTGGAATATGAACAGAGAACGGGCCATACGATCACGCTGGTTGCGCCGTTTTATTATGATCTTCTCCTAAACCGGGATGAAAAGACGAGAACAAGGGCATCCTTCCTTGAAATCATTGCGCTACTTGCAACGCTCGCGGGAATCTTCGCCTTTGATCGGCAGAATCATGTCGAGCAGGTCATGCACAGTACTTATCGGGGAAGGAAGCTCACGACAACGCTGAAGATCCTTCTGGTACTGCTTTATTCGGCGGTTTCCTGCGGATTGATCCATTTGATCCAGCTGTGGCGCGTCTCCAAGGTGGATCTGGGGCTTCCGGAGCTGGGAAGTCCGGTACAGGGCATTCAGTTCCTGCGTAGCTTCGCGCTTTACGTGCCGATCTGGGGATATTTGGTTCTTTTGTTTCTTGTAAGAATGGGCATGGCCTGCCTCTTAGGCCTTGTGATTTCGGTGATCAGCAGTCGTTCCGGCGACGTGGTGACGGCGATGGGAATCTCCTGCTTTGTTGTCATTGTATTCGTATTATTGGGAACAATCCTGCCTGCCGCATGGTGGCTTAGTCCTCTGAGGCTCCTGGACGGAACCTATTTGCGATGACATACAAAAAGCGTTATATTTTGTAGAATGAGGTAAAAAGCTTTATGAAAAGAAAGAAATGGTCTCCAAGAGAAATACTTGCAGGACTTGCCCTGACATTGTTGACGATCGCCCTTTGCGGATGCGGGAAAGAGGAGAAAGATCTTCCCGAGGATACGCCGTGGAATCACGGGTTTAACGCCATTATGGAGACGGACGCGGGGTATTATTCCAATTTGATGGATGAAATGCATCTCTGTTATTATGATAAGGCGACGGGCAACGCCATCCTGCTCTGTAATAAGCCGGAATGCCAGCATGAGGGCGGCGACGAGTGCGAGGCGACCTATCATAACATGCGGACCATCAACACGCTCCTTTATGACGGGTATCTCTACCTTCTTGGCGTGGAGGAGGAAGATCACGTGGTGAGCATCAGTCTTTACCGGGGGGCGCTGGACGGCTCTTCCATGGATAAGATCGGAACCGTGATCTCTAAGGAGAATACGAAGGATCAGGAATACATGATCTTTAATCCCCGCTCGCAGGAGACGACTTCGTTTTGTAATGACAATTCCGCATTTATCATTCATAAGGGCTATGCCTATATTCCCTATTATCTTCGGTTTGGACAGGGTATGAAGGGATTTATGGGAGGCGGCCTTGTCAAGATGGACGTTCGCACCGGGGAGATGAAGGAGCTGTACGCAAATGAGCATGCGAACTCGGACACGCCGAGGAATCTGGTAGGCGCGGGGGATTATGTCTATTTTGATCTTGGGTTCGAAAACCATAGATACGTGATCTCGGAGGATCGGATCGAGGATTGCACCTGGGGAATGCCAAAGCAGGAGGACATGGCGCAGGTGACCACGGTGCAGGAGATTATTATTCCGCAGATTTCGCGCTCCGGAACTGGTCTGAGCAGATGTTATACAAAGGAAAAAGTATATGCATACGCGGCAGGGACGCTGACGACCTATGACGCGGTAACCATGGAGAGTCTGGGGGAGCCGATTTCCATGGAATTGCCGAAGGCTTCCATCACCCGAAACAGCATGGGCAACATACAGGAGCAAAAGGTGAGACTATATGAGGACACTCTTTTGATCGCGAACGCGGAGCGGGCCTTTTTTTATAACCTTTCGGGGGAGTTTTTGGGAGAGCTTGCCATTCCGGAGGACGTAAAGACCCACGAGAATGCCTTTGGGCTCACCATTTTGGATTATAAGTTTCATGACGGCAGGGTATATCTGATCAACCGTTATGTATGGCCTTCGCACCAGTGGTTTCGCGTCTTTTCCTGTGAGATCGAGGACATTTTTCAGGGAGCGGGCGCATGGAAAGAGGTTTACCGGATCGAAGGGATTGACGGTGCGGGAAAATAGGAGGTGGGACACGTGAAAGGACAGAAAAGGAGAGGGTTGTTATATGCGATGGCGCTGCTTTGTCTCCTGCTTTTGGTTGGATGCAGTGACATCTATGAGGTGACCGGGGAAGAGCCCGAGGGGCAGGGAAAAACCGTGAGAGAGCTGCCGGAGGATACGCCGTGGAATCACGGGTACCATGCGATCATGGAGACGGAGGCGGGATATTACACCAATCAGTCCACCATGTGCCTGCGGTATTATGACAAGGCTTCGGGTCAGAGCATTTTACTATGTAATAAGCCGGAATGCGAACATAAGGGGGGCGACACCTGTGAGGCGACCTATCGCGGGATCAAGACCATTAATTCCTTGATGTATAAGGGTTCCATCTATGTGCTTGGAATGGACGAAAATCAAAGCGAGGTTAGCATCAACCTGTATAAGGCGGCCTTGGATGGGTCCGCCATTGACAAGGTGGGATGCGTCATATTGGCAGAGAACGCGAAAAAGGAAGAGATCACCATCCGGCAGACGGAAATGATCGACATGGGCTTTCATGACAAGCCGGATTATAGCTTTATTATCCATAAGGGTTATGCCTACATTCCTTATCTGCTCCGATTCGGAAAGGGCAGTATGGGACTGAAGGGCGGCGGCCTTGTAAAAATGGATCTGAAGACGGGGGAGACGCAGGAGCTCTATTCCATCAAGTACCTTGCGGAGGGCGTGCCTGGAAGGCTTTCCGGGGTGGGGGATTATGTTTATTTTAGAGTATATGGGAATTATTCCGGAAGCAGCGTAAAGCGCTACGTCATCTCTACGGATCAGGTGGAGGACGTTTATGGAACGAATCCGGGCATGCCGGACGATAAGATCAATCTGAATGCTTATGTATTTGGGGCAGATCGGATCTATGGATTTCAGACTCGAAGGGAAGGGGAGAAAGAATTCCTGGAAGTGGTGACGATGGATGCTGCGACGGGAGAGTTTCTTCCCGAGGAGCGGATCCAAACGGAGATGGAGTATTCGCCTTATACGTTACGGGCGGCGTTCCTGTATGACAATAAGCTTTTTTTGGCCGATGACACGCATGGCTGCTGGTATGACAGGCAGGGGGCGAAGGTGGCGGAGATCGCATTCCCCGAGGAGCTTGCCGGAACCCGGTTACAGGTGAACCCCTGGGAGAGAAATGACTATTCCATGGAATATAAGGTCAATGACGGGAAGCTCTATCTGATGTTTAGCGATGCTTCGGACGATTTCTATGCGACGGAATATATGTATCGTCGCATGAAGGTGTTTTCCTGTGATCTAAAGGAGCTGTTTGAGGGTCGGGGCGAGTGGAAAGAGGCATTTGTCACGGAGTGATTCTTAGGAGAGGAAACGGCTAGAGGCGTCTTTATTTGATGTTGTGTTTTTGGTCAAAACGTTATACAATGGGTCTAGAAGTCTATCCGGAGCGAGTGGGGTTTCGGATGGGTGGATCAAAATGAAAGAGATAAGGAGAAATTACATGGCTGAGCAGAGAAGACCCTTAGTATCCCATATTTTCACGGCGGATCCTTCCGCACACGTATTCAATGACAAGATTTACGTGTATCCCTCTCATGACCTTGCGCATGAAGGCGAGGACAATGATAACGGCGACGAGTATCTGATGGAGGATTATCACGTTCTCTCCTTGGATAATCTGGAAGCTGAGTGCGTTGACAACGGCGAGGCCCTTCACATGAAGGACGTGCCTTGGGTGAGCAAGCAGATGTGGGCTCCCGACGTGGCATATAAGAACGGCACCTATTATCTGTATTTCCCCGCACGCGACAAGGACGGGATCTTCCGTATTGGCGTGGCAACGAGCGACAGCCCCGTTGGTCCCTTCAAGGCGCAGGAGAATTACATGCAGGGAACCTTCAGCATTGACCCCGCAGTGTTCATCGATGATGACGGCAGAGCTTACATGTACAACGGCGGTCTTTGGGGCGGCCAGCTTGAGAAGTGGAAGACCGGCAGCTTTGATCCGAACGGCGGCGAGAACGCACCTGACGAGCCCGAGGTTGGTCCCATGGTTGGCGAGCTTCGCGATGATATGCTTGAGCTGAAGGGCAGCTATGAGCACATAAAGATCGTGGACGAGAACGGCGTAGAGCTTCGCGCAGGCGACGAGGATCGCAGATATTTCGAGGATCCCTGGATGCACAAGTACAACGGGAAGTATTACTTCTCTTATTCCACCGGCACGACCCATTATCTGGTATATGCCGTAGGCGACAGCCCCGTTGGTCCCTTCACCTATCAGGGAAGGATCCTGGAGCCCGTGCTTGGTTGGACGACCCATCACTCCATCGTGGAATATCACGGCAAGTGGTATCTGTTCTATCATGACTGCGAGCTGTCAAACGGCATCAATCACAGACGTAACGTGAAGTACACGGAGCTGAACTATCGCGAGGATGGCAGCATCATTACCATCGAGCCTTACAAGTAAAGAGAATCTGGCGCTAAGCGCTGACAAAGGAGCAGTGGCCTCTCGGCTACTGCTTCTTTTTTGTTTGTTTTCTCATGCCCGCGGGCCATCTTAAACGAATCTTAAAGAAGATTAAACGATCCTTAAAGGACATGGGGAAGGGGGGAAGATATAATAAAAGAAAGGAAGGTTTACGGGGAGCAGAAACCCGCGGGGCGAAGCAAAAAGTGCTGCGGGAAAAGGGCATAAAAAGATAATCTGGAGGATAAAATATGAAAAAATTTGGAAGAATCCTAACACTTATGATAGGACTGATTTTGACGATGCTGTTTTGCGGATGCGTGAAATCACGACAAGTCGAGGAGCAGGAAGAAAATAACGCTATAACTTCGTATGACTGGAAAGAAAGAGGATTCTTCGTAAGCGAAAAAGTGAACGTAAACGAATCATTATTTTTGGGAAAATACAATAAATGGGATCACAATCTGGAGAATTGGGACGGAATACATTATATAGATTCTGGCGTAAGGGGTGATTTTTTCTGGTATCTTGCTGCTTATAAAGATTCTGCGGGAAAACGGCCGACTGGGAGTGAAGGAACATATCTCCTCGAAACGTATCGAGTTAATCAGGGTAAAATTGACGAAAAGGTTTTCAAAGCACGTGACACGGGTGCTGAGGGTGACTTAGGTTATCTTGTGGGAATGGATTTTATTGATGACGGGAAATACATGTTCCGATGGGCAAAATATGAGCAGAATGATGAGGGTTTATACTGCCAGAGTGAAGACGATATTATTGTTACGGATCTTAACGGAAATAATTCGGTAGTAGATTTTAAGCGCCAGTTTACGGAAGATCAGTTGGAGGAATACACGGAGCGCGAATTACCAATGATGCCACACGTTAAATGTCATACTTTTGGGAAAGATGAAATCTGGGTTTTGAGCAGCAGCGTTGCCGGAAGTCAAAAGATATGCATCTATGAACAAAATGGAGAAAGAATACTTGAAAAGGTGGCAACGGGTAGTCAATACTTTATGCAGCCTTTCTTGGATCAGGATGAATGCCTGATACTGCCAGTTCGCAATACGGAAAGTAATGATATTTGTTTATTATGGCTTGATCCTGATACAAAAAACATGAAGGAATTGGGTCATGTTAACGATGAGAAATATGACATAGTAAGATTTTGCGGAATGGATCAAAATACCATATATTATGAAGCGGCAGATCCAGAAGCGGGGACAAGGATGGGAATTGTTCAATGGAACGTTGGCACTGGTGACAGAAATTGGATGTTGGGATTGGATGTTAGCAATTATTTGCAATATAAAACTTGGTGGCTCCTTTCAGAAGGCAAAATAGTCTCTGGATTTTTAATGTGGGAAGAGTACAGAAATACGGATGATTGGATCGTGTCAGTCACGGACAAACAAGATTCAGGAGAAGGAGACATACGAATTGCAGATCTTACCGGCAGTTCGGAAAAATTAAAAAAGTGCGCTTCATCCGCGTCAATGAATAATCCCGGAATTACTTACAGGTATGAAGACGTCTCTTCGGATGGCAAAAAAAACATTATAAATGCGGAATTGTCCAAAAATGAAGGACCGGACATAATGTTTGTTTCCATGAAGGATTTTTATAATTTGGATGAAAAAGGCCTTTTGCTTGATTTGAAGGATATGGTTAGTCGTAAAACATTAGACAATCTGTTACCGGGCGTTCCCGAAATTGGAAGAACAGGTAATGGATTGATGGGGATTCCCATTGGATTACACGTGGAAACCATGATGGTTGGAAAGGGAGTCGGTAAGGTATCACAATGGAATCTTGAGGTTGTGACAGATTTAATGAAAAGAGGATTACTAAATACGTCCATTTGGTCGCCTTACGTCATGAATTCGTATTTAGAGCCTGCATCGACAGTACAACTGCTGATAAATTATTCCATGAATAACTCTTTCTTGATTGATTGGGGAACAAAAACCTGTCATTTTGATGATGATCGTTTTGTTCAGCTGTTGGAAACAACCAAAACGGACGGAAGCAAGCAAGTACATTCAGAAGACGCAAAGAACGACTTGACTTGGGTATACTTAAATTCGTACCTAAATCTTATAGATTTTATGGCAAGAGCTTCGGATGAGGGCGAAATCGTAGGATTTCCGGGACAGTATAAAAACGGAGGATTTTTGGTGGCAGATCAGGGGGTTTTGGTCGTAAATAAAAACGTTAAAGACAAGGATGCCGTTCGGTGGTTCATTGAAAAAATATTAAGTAAAGAAATTCAGAACCAACACGAAGATAATCCTCAAATCAGTATACTCAAATTTGAACCGAAGGATTACATAACAACGGATCATGACGGAAACCGGTATTACTTTAATACCTTTTTGGTAGATAAGATTGACGAGATGGACGAACAATCCAATCCGATTCTTCTAGCAGACGCCTTTCTTAACGATTGCCTACCCGCCCCTAAGGCATATTACGAGATTCGCACGATTATAGCAGAAGAGTTACAATCTTTTTACGCAAAGGAAAAGGACGCAAAATCCGTGGCAGACGTAATAAATAACCGCGTGCAGATCTATCTCAGCGAGCAATGATTTTGGATATATCCATCATCTAAAACCTTGTAAGCTAGAATATCAGGGTGAGCCAACAAAAAAGGCATCATGTAAAATAAAACTACGATTCAAAAGGAAAGATTTAAAAAACTATGGAGAGGGAGATGACCATATGAAACATTCTATGAGGTGGCATGGCAGAAAGCAGGTTTTACGGTGGCTTAGCGTGGCCTTATGTCTTTGCCTGACGGGGTGCAGCAATGCGGTGACGATTGGCGAGACGCAGCCGGGCAGCGCGCAGGCGCAGACACAGACACCGGCGCCGGGGACGGAAAGTCAGACGCTGATCGCAAAGTCAGAGGCGACGTATACACTAAAAAAGTATTCCTTTGAGGGAAGCAGTGCGGACTTTGCGCATGCGAAATTTGACGGGGGTCAGATTTACGTAAAAAACTATGATGAGGAAACGGGTACTTGGGGGATCGACAGGATTAATGTCACGGACGGAAAGATGGCAGAGTTCCTTCGTCTCAATGACCCAGGCGAGGAGCCGGCGGAGCTTCGAAGCGTCTGCTGCTTTGACCAGACGGCGGACGGGCAGTGGAAGGTTTTGGCAGTCGTCTTTGAGCCCTTTGAAAAGGAGGATGCTGGGAAGGGTGAGACCGAGGGTGTCCTGGATGAAGGCCTCGAGGAATATCACCCAATGGAGGTGAAGGAATACCGCCTTCTCACCTTTGACCAGGATGGGAAAGAGCTTGGGAGCATGGCACTGCGGGAAAACTTCGGGCAGTCTGACATCTGGGGCACCTTTATGGATATGGGTGTCGATGGCAAGGGGAACATCCTTGTCTGGCAGAATGGCTATTATCTTTATTCCGCAGAAGGCAGGCTTCTTGCAAGCAAGATCGGCGACGAAGAAGTATGGATGAGCGCGAATGGCATTGCAAGGTCTCTTTCGGGGGATCTTTGGATCTGCTATTCCACTCGGGAGGAGGGGTTAGTCACCGCGAAGGCAGATTTTAAGGAAGGCACTTTGGACCCGTTTGATGGAACGAAAGAGTTCATAAACAGTGTTGGCACCGTGACGGCGGATGCGGATGCGCAGGACATTTCGGCGGATCTGCTCTTTTTGACAAACGATAAGCTGTTCCTTTATGACGAGGAGAAGAAGGAAATGACTTCCCTGCTGGAATGGGCCACGGCGGGCGCACAGGGAATGAATCTGATCCGCGCCGGACTCTTTGGGAGTCTTGTGATCGCCGTGCCGAGAACTCAGAAGGAGCTCCTGGTGTTCTCGCCGCAGGATGGGGAAGGCCCCAGAAAGACAGTGCTTCTTGCTACGCTTCAAAAGTACTCTTTAGATTCGATCGTGGCTGCCTATAATGGTTCGCAGGACAAATATCAGGTGAAGGTTGTGGAATATGGCAGGAATGCAACCTCGAGCCAGGAGTGGCAAGAACCCGCGGATCGCATGGTCATGGACATGCTCGGAGATACGCCGCCTGACATTTTTGACCTGTCTCCCTTCATTAAGGTGAACCTGGAGCCTTCCGTGCAGGATTTCATGGAGAAGGGGTATCTGGAGGATCTGGCTCCGTATCTGGAGAGAAGCACCAAGCTCTCAAAAGAGGATTTTGAGGAAAAAGCGTTGGAGCTTTGTTCCTGGCAGGGCAAGATCGCTGCGCTTCCCACTGCTTACAGCATTCAGACGATGTCCGTCAGCACTGCGGATCTGGGAAAGAAAAACGGCTGGTCGATCTCGGACATGATCGCGTATGACAAATCGCATCCGGAAATGGGACTGATCGACGGATGCACCTCACAGCATTTTTATTCCTTTTGCATCGCGCCCAATCTGGAGTATTTCGTGGATTTCGATCAGAAGACGACAAGCTTTGACAGTCCGGAATTTCGGGAGATTCTGGAGTATGCGCTAAGCTACCCGTCCGGAGATGACATCATTTACTTTAATGCGCCGGAGCGCCTGGTGCGGCTTGAATATTTGGAGGGAGTCGCAGACGTACAAAAGAAGCTGAACATTCATTTCGACGGGAAAATGCAATATATCGGATATCCGTCCGTTGACGGAACGCCGCTGAATTTTCTGAGGCTGGCATCAGACGGAAGAGCCTTTTCCATCTGTTCGCGCGGTGCGGAAAAGGAGGGCGCATGGGATTTCATCGAGTTCGTGCAGACGATGGAATTGGATGATACGATCCGGGCTACGTATATGCCAAGTAATCGCACGAGATACGTGAATGATTATGATGGGATCCCTGCGCACAAGGCGGTCTTAAAGCGGGTGATCGAAGAGCTCTCCAAGATAAATAAAGAATATGCCGTGACGGAGATTTTTCCGGATGGAACCTCCTATACGTTCCATCCTCTCACGGACGGGGAGAAGCGCGTGTTAGAGGATCTGGTAAAGACGGCGAGGGTAAAGGATCCGAGGCTTAACAAGATAAACGTCATTGTCTATGAGGAGCTGAGCACATATTTTGCAAGGCAAAAGAGCATCGACCAGGTGATCAACGTGATCGATCAACGCGTGCGACTGTATTTACTCGAGAACTAAAATATGATAAGCTATTCTCATAGGTACGGCCAAGGGGGAATGGTAAATGCGCTTTTGGAAAGCAAAAGGACAATCAGCAAGACTTGTCGCAGCAGTCGC